>DASQIZ010000045.1:0-150034 GCA_035631315.1 Gemmatimonadales bacterium | reverse complement strand
TTGAGGATCGCGATGGCCTCGTCGATGCCGCCCAGAAACCCTTGCGTCTTTCCGAAGACCTGCATCGTCACGCGCGGGCGATGGCCGTCCTTCTGCAGCAGCTCGCGCGCCCGGACGAAGTACTTGTCCGAGTAGTAGCCCTCGCGCATGCGCTCCACGGGCAGATGGAAGATGGAGGGGTCGAGGCGTGCCTTTCGCGCCATCACGTCTCCTCGTTGATCCGGTAGCGCATCATCCGGCGCTGCATCCAGCGGACCGCCAACGCATCGGCCAGGGCCCGGAACACGCGGTTCCACATGCCGTATTTCGTCGTCCCGTAGCGGCGCGGCCGGTGATGGACCGGGACCTCCGCCACCGTACCACCTTCCATTTTCACGAGCGTCGGCAGGAACCGGTGCATCCCGTTGAAGAAGGGCAGCCCGCGAACGGCGTCCGTGCGGAACGCCTTCAGCGAGCATCCCGTGTCACGGATGCTTTCGGACGTCAGCCAGTTCCGCACGCCGTTGGCGATGCGGCTCTGCAGGCGCTTCCATCCGGTATCCCGGCGGTTGAGACGGTATCCCGCCACCGCGGTGGCGCCACTCCGTTCCAGCTCGGCGATGAGTCCCGGGATGTCGGCCGGGTCATTCTGGAGGTCGGCGTCGAGCGTCACCACCACCGGCGCCCGCGCGGACCGAAACCCGGCGGCGAACGCGGCGGTCTGCCCCGCGTTCCGCTCGAACCCCACTACCCGCAATTCCGGGTGCGCCGCAGAGAGCGTCCGCAGCTCGTCACGCGACCCATCGGTCGATCCGTCGTCGACCGCTACGATTTCGTACGACCGGCCCGCTGGCCGGAGCGCGGCGGCGATCTCCGCGAGCAGCGGCGCCAGGTTCTCGCGCTCGTTGTAGACGGGAATCACGAGCGACAGTTCAGGACTGACCAGAAGGACCCTCCGAAGAGGTCCGGAAGGCCCGCTCCACCTTCAACTCGGGTGCGTCCGGGAAGCGGGACGCGAGCGACGCGAGCAGCGCGTCCGACTTGCCCACGTCATTCCGTGCCGTGCGGTACAACTCGGCCAGCCGGATACCCCCCAGGATTTGCCGGTGCCGGTCCGCCTTCGGATCGGCGGCTAGTTTCTCCAGATAGGCGATCTCTTCGTCCGTGGTGATCATGGGGACGCCGTCCGCGACGCCACCCACCACCTGACCCCGGATGTACCGGGTCACCGGGTCGATGATCGTTCGGCGCAGGTCGCCGGCAATGATCCAGTACATCCAGAGTACGCCCAGGAAGGCCGCCATCTTGTCGTCGATGTGGCCTTCCGCCACCCAGGCGATGACGAACCCGATGCTCGCCATCACCACCACGGCGAAGAACACACCGCGCACGGCGGCGCCGGGATTGTCCCCGTCCAGCTTCACGGATCGGAACGTAGAGGCACCCTTCGGGGCCAGCAAGTTGACACCGGCCTCAAGAGCCCATAAACCTACGGCGCCCCTATTGCCCTTCCTCAGAGGAGAGACCGTGCCGGACGCCCTGTCCCGCCGAGCATTCGTGGCCCAGACGGCCCACGCAGGTGCCGTCGCCGCCACCGCCGCCGCTATCCCCCATGCCATCAGGCCTCCGCGGGCTTTGCCCGCCTCGACGCGCTGGGCCGCCAAGCCCGTGATCGTGTCGAGCGCCAACGGCATCCGCGGGGTCCAGAAGGCCTTCGATCTCATCATGGGTGGCGCCGATCCGCTCGATGGCATCATCGAAGGCGTGAAGATCCAGGAGCTCGACCCCGCGGATCATTCGGTGGGCTACGGAGGCCTCCCGAACGCCGAAGGCGTGGTCCAGCTCGATGCGTCGTGCATGCATGGCCCGACCCGCCGGGCGGGGGCCGTCGGCGCCCTGGAAGGCATCAAGACGGCGTCGGAAGTGGTCAAGTGCATCATGAAGTACACGGATCACATCATGCTCGTCGGCGCCGGCGCGCAGAAGTTCGCGGTGGACTACGGCTTCAAGATCGAGGATCTGCTCACCGACGAAGCGCGCGACATCTGGCTGCACTGGCGCGCCAACCTGAGCACGAAAGACGACTACCTGAACGTCCCGGACGGCACGCCGCTCGTGCACCGGCCGACCGGCACTATCAACATGGACGCGGTGACGCCGAACGGAGAGGTCGCATCGGTGACGACCACCGCCGGGCTCGCGTTCAAGATTCCGGGCCGCGTCGGCGACTCGGCCATCGTGGGTGCTGGGCAGTACACGGACAACGACGTCGGCGCCGCGGGATCGACCGGCCTGGGGGAGATGAACATCATGGGGACGGGCGGCGCGACCATCGTGGAATTCATGCGGCGCGGCATGAAGCCCACCGACGCGTGCCTCGAGACCCTGAAGCATGTCATTGCGATGACGGACGCGTCGCATCTCTCGCCCGACCAGAAGCCCAAGTACCAGCTCAGCTTCTACGCGCTGAACAAGAAGGGAGAGTTCGGCTGCGCGTCGTTCTATCCCGCCCCCTTTGCGGTGCACGACGGGAACGGAGCGAAGACGGTCGACGGTGCCCACCTCTTTGACGGGCCGCAGCCCTCCTGAAGCGAGGTTCGGTCGCAGGACTCGCCTTGCTGGCCATCATGGCGGGGGCGCCCTCCCTCGCCAGCCAAGGCGTCTGGACGAATACGCTTTACCCCTACGCCTACGCCGCCGGTGACGGCTTCTGGCTGGCGGGACACTTCAGCGAGTACGCGTCACTCGGCTTCGCACCCGGCCCCGAACCCAATGTCGCGGCGCTGAACCTCGACGCCGGCGGCAGTACCCAGGGGAGCTACTTCCTCACCGCCGACTTCCAGGCCCCCGCGTACTGGCAGGGCTGGCGTGTCGGCCTCACCCTCGGCGCCATCCGCGAGAATCGACTCGGTTTCTTCGGACTCGGTAATGCGTCAGTGAACGCAGCCGACTCGGTTGGCCCCACCAGCCCGTACTTCGATAAGGTCAGCCGGACCCGGCAAAGCGCGCGGCTCACGGTCCAGCGAAAACTCCCCTGGCACTTCCGGGCGCTCGTTGGCGGCCAAATCGTGCACACCAGCTTCCGGGCGCTTCCCGGGCAGAGCGTGTTCGCCGAGAATCTCGCGTCGGGACTGATCGATTCGACCAAGAATCCGTTCACCGACCCGTCCGTGCGGGCCGGCCTCGTGTTCGATACCCGGGACGTGGAGTCGGTGCCCGAGTCGGGGCTATTCCTCGAGGCTCTGTATTCGGCTGGGAAGGGCTACAATCGCCGGACGGCCTCGGCCAAGGTCTACGTCTCACCGGTGGAGCGGTTGGTGCTCTCGGCGCGCCTGGCCGCGGAAGCTATGGGTGGCCATCCCCCGCTCGCGGCCGAGCTGGCGATGGAGTCGTCGGAGCAGTCCTACGTCGCGGTGGGGGGCTATCACTCCCTGCGGGGTTACTACGACGCGCGGTTCACCGGACCCGGCAAGCTGCTCGGAGGGCTCGAGGCCCGATACGGCCTGCTCTGGGCGCCGACACTGTTCGAGCTGGACCTCGCGGCGTTCTACGATGCGGGCCGCGTGTTCGACGAGGGTACCCCGGTGTCCCTGACGACCAAGGGGCTGCACAAAAGCGCAGGCCTCGAACTCGGCCTGCGCTTCGGGCGCAACTCAGTCATGACGGTCGGCTACGGCCACGGGTCCGACGGCGGACGCGTGACCTTCGGGACGCAGTGGAGCTACTGAGGCTTCAGATCTCCCGGATGTTGATCCCGCGCTTCGCGAGCTCTTCGACGTAGGAAGCGAACGGCACCGCCTCATCCGGCGTGTGCACACCCTTCGCGGAAATCCGGCCATCCACCTGCATCAGCCCCGTGATCGACAACGAGTAGCCGGTCGTGCGCATCATCGCGCTGATGCCCGCCGTGGCGTCGTAGTAGTCGATGAGCTCCCACGCCGCGCGCTGCCCATTCTTGCCGGTGACCTCGACGCGGAGCGCGACCAGGTCCTGACCCTTGGGCTTCGTCAGCTTGGGTGACACGATGGAGATGAATGCCTTCCGCGGGATCACGGTGGACCCCTGCACCTTCACCGGCTTCAGGTCGAGCAGCCCCAGCTCGCGGATCGGGTGCATGATGGCGACATGCCCGGGGTAGCGCAGCGTTTTGTACTCCATCTGCCGGATCTTCCCCGCGTGGCTCCAGGGCATGCCCGAGATACCGCCGCCGGTGTGGAACGCCTCGAGACGGCCCACCGGCGCCGGGAAATTGATGTGCTCGAGCTCGGACAGGGCCTCGACCTGCGTCGGCTTGCCGTCGCGCAGGACCCACGAGGGCGTCGTGTAGTAGTCGAGCGCGCCCTCGAGAGAGTAGACGATCTGATAGTTGAGAGGGGGTTCGGGATGCTGCGGCAGGCCGCCGACGAAAATCTTCACAACGTCCGCATCACCGACCCGCTTGATTCCCTCGGCCGCGAGGATGTTCACCATGCCCGGCGCGAGACCGCAGTCGGGGACGATCGAGAGACCCTTCTTCTTCGCCTGAGCCTGCAGCTTCTTCTGCTGCATCACGATTTCGGTGTTTCCACCCAGATCGGAAGCGTGGAGGCCCTGGGCGACGGCGGCCTTGGAGACGATGAAGTTGAAGTAGTACGGAAGGGCGCACATGACCGCGTCATGTCCCTTCATCAGTTTCCGCAAACTCGCCACCCGCTCCACATCCAGCCGGGCGACCTTCAGTCGCGAGCCTGAGCCCTTCTTGACGAACGCGGGAACGCGATCGGGGTGGAGGTCAGCGAGCGTGACCCGCTCGACGGCGTCTTGACGCAGGAGGTCGTATGCACAGGCCGAGCCTTGGAGCCCGGCGCCCAGTACCAGCATTCGCATTGAAAGAGTTTCCCGGGTCAGAATGTTCGAATCGAGGTTCAGCGCGGCGGAAAGGTAGCCGGGAGCTTCTGGAGCGGGAAGCGAGCGCGGAACTCCTTGCGCCGCATTAAATTCGCGCTCCATGGCCGTCGCCGATCTCACCCGCCAGCGTCTGATTCGCGCAGGGCTGGAGCTCTTCACCACACAGGGCTACCACGTCACCACCACGGTCCAGATCGCCAAGAAAGCCGGGGTCGCCGAGGGCACGATCTACAAGCACTTCGAATCGAAGCAACACCTCCTGAACGAGCTCTACCGGGGCGCCGCGCGTTGGGCCGCCCGGGCCGCCGAGGAGGCTGACGCCACGCCCGGACCGGTGCAGGACCGCCTCCAGCTCCTTGCCCATCGCCTGGTCGCCGGAGCCAGCCAGGACCCAGCCGTCATGCAGCTCTATTTCGTGGACCGCCACCGGAACGTGCTCGACGAGAAGTCCCGCGACGCGGGGCGGGAATTTCACAACGCGCTCGAACGGCTGCTGGCGCGCGGCAAGTCCGACGGCGTCATCAGGCCCGGCGCCGCGGAGGTGTGGTCGGGGGTCTGGCTCGGGGTGGTCCGTCAGGCGCTGGAGCGCGTGGTGACCCGGGAGTGGTCGGAGAGCTCGGCAGGGGTGCGGCAATCCATAGAAGCAGCGTGGCTGGCGATTTGTCGATAGACGGAAAGACGGTTAGACGGAAAGGTCTTACCGTCTTTCCGCCTTGAGTTCAAACAACTCCATCTCCGGCGGCACGAATATCCTGATAGGCACCCCGACGACCCCGATCCCCCGGCTCACATAGAGCTGGCTCGCGCCTTCCTGGAAGTGCCCCATCACGTACTTCGTGATGAGCCTCCCCGCCGACCAGCCGACACCCGGCAGAAAGAATTGCCCGCCATGGATGTGGCCCGACAGCGTGAGCGGAATGTTGTGGAGCTTGGCCGCATCCCACGCCCCGGGCCGGTGCGCCATCAGGATCTTGAACGTGTCGGGCGGCGCCGTGCGATCCACCTCGTCCACCTCGGCGGTCTGCGGATCGTCGAAACGCCAGTCGAGCGGATCGTCGACACCGAGGATCGCCAGCGTCGCGCCGTTCCGTTCGACGAGATGATTCCCCGAGCGCACGAGCGTCTGCCCGGCGTCCTGCACGCCTTTGATGACCGCCGCCACTCCGGTGTAATGGTCGTGGTTGCCGAGCCCGGTGATCACACCCAGCGGCGCCCGCAGCTCACGGAACGCGCGCACGTAGTCGGGAATGAAGGACGGGGAGATGTCGATCATGTCCCCCGTCTGGAGGACAAGATCGGGCGCCAGCGCGTTCGCCTGCGCCACCAGCCGCTGCATCTTCTCAGGGCCCATGTGGATGCCGGCATGAACGTCGGAGAGGTGCAGGATCTTCAGACCGTCGAGCCCGGGGGGGAGGGTGTCGAAGTACAGGGTCTGCCGCGTGACTTCCGGAAGCCTCTCACCCTCCCAGAGTCCGTATGCCGACAAGGCCAGGCCCGCACCGGCGTAGGCGTACGTCCCGCGAACGAGGAACTGGCGTCTCGTCAAGGCGTGGGTTGGTGGGTGAGTGGGACTTTCATCAGACGGGCGGGACTGCGTCTCTCTCTGAGACTCCCACCTCCTCACCACCCCACGCACTTGTTGCCCGCACAGCACTACACCTTTGAACAGGACGTACGTCGCGACGAGGCCGAGGAAGATCCAGCCGAGCATCTGCCACGCGACCCACGGCCCGATGTACGGGATCCAGCCTTTCGACCACACCGAGCCGAACAGGACTCGCCGCGCGACGAAAATCCACGGGAAGTTGAAAAACGCGAAGAGGACGATCAGCGACCAGTGCACGATGCGGGCCTGGCGCGGACGCGACGTGTCGGGTAGGCGGTCCCGCAGGTAGATGTACAGCACCACCTGCGGCGCGATGAATACCAAGAGATAGATTAGGGCGATGCCGTCACGCATCCTGCTCTTGCTCCTTGCCGCCGCCCTGGGAGTCAGAACGGCCGCGGGTCAACAACTCTCCGCCACTGATCGCGCGCGCATGGTGGCCACCCTCTGGTCCGATGCACGCTACAACTACGCCTACTGGGACCGCGTGGGCGCCAACTGGGACTCCGCCCTCGACGCGAATCTCGCCCTCGCGGCGCAACGCCAGTCCGACGTCCTCTTCTGGCGTCACCTCGAGGCCTTTGTCGCCTTGTTGAACGACGGTCAGGCCGCCGTCGTTCCACCCACGACGGTCCGTTCCCGGACGGCACGTCCGCCGATCCGGATCCGCGCGGTCGAAGGCCGTCCGTTCGTCGCCGACTACGCCGAGAATGACGAGCTCCGGATCGCACGGCCCAAGCGGGGCTTCGAGATCGTCTCGGTCCAGGGTGTCCTCGCGGCCACCTGGATCCGCGACTCCGTGCTGCCCGGGATTCCCGGCTCCACGGCCGCCACCCGCTGGGAGCGCGCCGTCGCCGCGATGCTGGTCGGCGACCGGGGCACCCCGGTCCAGCTCGCGCTCAAGGGCCCCGGGGGCGTCGACCGCGGCGCATCGCTGACGCGGAGCATTGCGGCGTCAGAGCGCTCACCCTTCGAGCCGCCTCCACTCCTGGTGGACACCATCGACGGCGGTATCGCGGTGGTGCGCCTCAACTCCTGCGCCGGCGCCGACATCGTACCCCAATTCGACCGCCGGTTCGCCCGGTGGACCGGCGTCCGGGCACTCATCCTGGACCTCCGCGAGAATGACGGTACGGGAGGGGGCCGCGAGTCGTGCTACCGGGTCCTCGCCCGCCTCATGTCCCATCCCTTCGTCACGTCCCGCTGGCGTACCCCGGACTATCGCCCTGCGTACCGCGGCGCCGACATGCCCGACTCGGCGGGTGCCTGGTTTTCCGGACCTCCCGACACCGTCGTCCCCCGCCCCGACCTGCCTGCCTTCGACGGCCCCGTCGCTCTGCTGTCGTCCGCGCGCACGGCCGGCGCCGGGGCCGATCTGCTCGTGGCGTTCCGGAACGCGCAACGGGGACCAATCGTGGGGGAACCGTCGGCGGGAGGGACGGGGCAGGTGCTGACCCTGCCTCTGTCCCGGGGATGGTTTTTCCGGGTGACCGTGACGCGGGATGCGTTCCCCGATGGCAGTGAATTCGCCGGCACCGGCATCGCGCCGGAGATGGCCGTCACCGAAACCGTCGCCGACTTTCAGGGCGGGAAGGACGCCGTCCTGGATCGCGCGCTGGCTTTCGTGCGCGACCAGATCCGCTAGGCTACTTGCCCAGCTTCGCCCGGAAGAAGTCGATGATGTTCGACCAGGCCGTGTCCGTCACCGCGGGGATGTCGCGGGACCGGATGAAGCCGTGGCCCACACCCGGATAGATCCGGTACTGATACGATTTCCCGAGCTTCTTCATCATCGAATCGGTTCCCGGCACCGACAACGAGATCCGCGCGTCCTTCTCGGCATACACGCCGAGCCCCGGCGCCTTCAGCCGCGCGAGTGACGTGGAGTCCGGCCCGGACCCGTAGCAGACCACGAAGCCCTTCAGCTGTGGATTGTTGGTCGCGTAGCGGAAGCTCTGGGTCCCGCCCCAGCAGAACCCGATTACTCCGATCCGGTCGGCCCGCACGGCCCGCACGCGCGTAAGGAAGTTGTACGTCGCGTCGAGGTCCTGGGTCAGCGTGTCCGGGTTGAGGCCGCGGATCATCTGGACCGCCTGATCCTGGGTCGCCGGCGTGCCGCCGCGCCGGGAGAGGAGGTCGGGAGCGATGGCGACGAAGCCGTCCTTCGCCAGCTGCGTGACGCGGTCCTTCACGAAATCGGACATCCCGAAGATCTCGTGAATCACGATGACACCCGGAGCCGCATCACTCCGCTCCGGATAGGCCAGATAGGCCGTGATCGAATCGTTCCCCGACAGGTACTTCACGTACTCGGAGTGAATGTCGACCGGCGCGGGACGCGGCGTCGCGAGGCGCCAGGCGGGCAGCGCGACGGCCAGGAGGGCGATGACGCCCAGACCGACACGCTCCATGCGATCACTTGCCATACGTGACTCTCCAGACGCGTCCACCCGCGTCGTCCGAGATGAGCAGCGAACCATCGGGAAGCACGAGCAATCCTACCACCCGTCCCCAGCGTGTGCCGTCGGGAAGCTGCCAGCCCGTCACGAAGTCTTCGCTCGACACCGGCTTGCCGTCTTTCACGTGAATCCGGATCACCTTGTCGCCGGTCGGCGTCGACCGGTTCCAGGAGCCATGGAAAGTGCCCAACGCGTCGCCCTTGTAATCCGGCGGGAACATGGACCCCTCATAGAACGCGAGGCCCAGCGGAGCCGAATGTGCCTGGAACGTGAGCGCGGGCGGCTCCACCGTGTCACATTTGGCGTCCGGGTATTCGGGATTGTTCTTGCCCGGGAGATAGCACTTGGGCCACCCGTACCACTTCCCGTCCTTGATGATGTTCAGATGCTCGGGAGGCAGGTCGTCACCGAGGTTGTCGCGGTCGTTGTTCGTGCCCCAGAGCTCGCCGGTCTGAGGGTTGAACGCGATGCCGACGGAATTCCGAAGGCCGGAGGCGAACACGCGCCCGTGCTTTCCCTCGAGGTCGTAGACCATCACGGCCGCGCGCCGCGGATCAGTTTCGTCGCAGATGTTACAGGTGGAGCCGATCGACACGTAGATCTGGTTGCCCTTGATCAGCACCGTGCGGGTGACGTGGTTGCCGCCACCCGGCAGATCGACCAGCTGCGTTTTCTTGCCGTTCGGATCGATCCGGAGCAGCGCGTCCTGATCCCCCACGTACAGGGTGTCCCCGCGCCACGCGAGGCCGAACGGTTGGTTGAGACCGGTCGCGTAGTTGACCGCTTTCCCGTTCTCGAACCGGACCACGCGGCCATCGCGCGGAATGGACGCATAGACGTCGTGGTGCGGCCCCACGGTCAGGTACCGGATGCCGCGCAGACTGTCGGCGTAGACGGAAATATTGAAACCCGTCGGAACCGTGAGCGTGTGCCCCGCCACCAGGACGGGGGTCTGCAGCATCAAGAGCGCGATGGCAGCGATCATTTCCTGGCCTCGGCGACAGTGGCGGACGAAGTAAGCAGGAAGGAGCCGTCTGGATCGATTCGCACCGCGGTGGGCACCCACGGCACGTCCAGACGCTCGGATTGCGGAGGCCCGTCGAGGTCGATCGTGCGCCGGACCGTCTTTCCGTCGGGCCCCGTGACCTCCACCGGAACGTTGCGCAGGCGGAAGACTCCCCAGGCGGTAGGCTGGGTCTGTTGCAGGTCGAGTACCGCCTGATGCTTGAACGGCTCGTAGTGCCAGATCACGGTCACCTGGGGATACCCCGGCTGCCAGAGCCACTGCTTGAAGAACCAGTCGAGGTTCTTCTTCACGCGCTTTTCGATGGCGGTCTGAAACTGTCCGGAGAGCACGCTCGAGTCCCGCCAGGTGGCGTAGTAGTCGCGGACGCCACGGAAGAACCCGGAGTCCCCGATTTCACGCCGGAGCATGTGCAGGACCCACGCGCCCTTCTGGTAGCTGTTGGCGTTCAACAGCTTGTTGGGATCGGGCTGGGCGGTGTCGACCAACGGCCGGTCCACCACGTTGGACTTGTAGTAGCTGGTCGCGTACGCGCGCATGCCGGCGGCGAGGATCGAGTCGCCATGCAGCGCGGCGCCGGCCACCAGATCGAAATAGTCCGCGAACCCTTCCGACAGCCACAGATGATGGAAGTCCCGCTCGGTCACGGCGTCGCCGAACCACTGGTGCGCCGTCTCGTGACGGACGACGCCCTCTCGCATCGTCCGGTTGGTATAGGGCCGTTCGTTATAGAAGATGGCCGAGGCATTCTCCATGCCGCCGTACTTGGTCGCGGACTCGATGTTGGACAGCTTCTCGTACGGGAACGGCCCGACGATGCGAGAGAGCACATCGACGACCGATGTGACGTCGTGGAACGGCACTGAATCCGCGAACGCCGAATCCTGTGGCCAGGTCCAGACATCGATGGGGACGGGCGTGGTGAGGGCATCGGCCGGAGGATGGATGCTGCGCACCATCGGACCGGCGGCCACGACCATCGTGTACGTCGGAATGGGGCGGCGTTCCCTCCAGGTCCAGCGCGTGCGTCCACCTTCCGCGGGAGACGTGTCCACCAGCGCGCCGTTCGCGACCACCTTCCACGCCGCGGGCGCCGACACCACGAAGTCGACGGCCGCCTTGTCACTCGGCTCATCGACCGTCGGCAGCCAGTAGCGGGCGCGTTCGGGCCAGTTGTCCGCGAACAATCCCCGATGGCCAAGGCTGTCCGACCCGGCGAGCAGGCCGTCGGTCGGAGTGCCGTGATAGATCACGGTCACTCGTCCTAACGCGGTTCCGGACTTCGGGGCCTGGGCGATGGGGATCCGCAGGAAGTGCCCGTCGTACTTGAAATGGTGCGTCGCGGTGTCGCCGAGGAGCGGATTCAGCACGGAATCCACTTGCATGCCATTCAAGTCGAGGCTCAGCGTGTCTCCGGCGCCGGGGGACTGGCGGAAGACGACGGTGGCGGTGCCCTGGAAGGCCACGCCGGTGTCGGCAAGCTGCAGCTCGAAGTGGTAAAGGAAGACGTCGATGCCGGGGAGTTGCGCGAAGGCCCGGGCCGGCGCGAATGCCCAGATCCCCAGAAGTGCCACAGCGGTGCAGACCCTACCCCGCATACACCCCTCCCAGCGCAGATTCCCCGGCCGGCATGGCATCCCGGCTCTTCGCGGCCACCTCCGCCGCGCTCTCGACCTCCGCGGTCACTTCGTCTTCGATTGTGGTCAACTCGGATTCGGACCAGCCGTGGCCCATCAGATACCCCTCGTACTGTCCGATGGGGTCACGGCGACCCCAGTCCTCGAACAGCTGGGCCGGGAAGGTATCCCGGGCCTCCCGTTCATCATGCGTGGCGTGCCCCCCCAGGCGGAACGTCTCGGCGACCAGGAGTGCGGGCCCGTCGCCGGACCGGCACCGGTCAGCGGCCACCCGGGTGGCGGCATAGGCGTCGAGGACATTGTTTCCGTCGAAGCCCGCCCCCCAGATGCCGTACGATTCCGCCCAGTCCGCGAAGTCGCCGGGGAGATGGTGCTGATCGACGCGCGTGCCCAGCGCCACCTGGTTGTTCTGCACGATGAAAATGGCGGGCACCTTCTGGACGGCCGCGAAGTTGGTGCCCTCGTGTGCCGTTCCGGTCTTGGTGGAGCCGTCCCCGATCCAGGTCAGCGCGACGCGTGGTTCCTTCCGGATCCGGAACGCCAGCGCGAGTCCCGCTACCACCGGGACGACGTCCGCGACATGCGAAATCGGCTGGAGCACGCCGCGCCCGAAATCTCCTACGTGGAGGTCCCGCCCCCCGCTGGGTGAGTCGCCGCTCCCCAGATACGCGCGGAACATGTCGGGGAGCGGAACACCGAACTCGATGCAGGCCGCGGCATTCCGGATCATCGGCGCGACGACGTCCTTCCCGGGCTGCAGGGCATGCACGGGACCGACGGTGGCCGCCTCCTCCCCCGTCCCGAGCCAAGCTTTGGAGATCACGCCGGTCCGGACCCACCGCTTCAACTGGATATCGTGGAGTCGTGCGCGCAGGAGTGCGGCGTAGAGCCGGCGGTGATCGTCCTTGCGGAGGGACTCGATGGCGGCTTTCCGGGCAGGGTCACGCTCCAGGCGCTCCCGGTATTCCCGGGCCAAGGCCTGATCGGGCCGCCAGGAGACGTACTCCGGAGGGTCGAATGCGGGAAAGCGACGCATCGAAGGAAGACTAGCGGAACAGCTTGGAAATCAGCCCGCCACCGCCGCCCCCGGGGGCACTGTTTCCAGCCAGCGCGTCTCCGAACTCCATGGTGGTGGAGTAGCGGCTGTCGGGGTTCGTCTCCATCGCCTTGGCGAGGGCCTTTTCGAGGAACTCCGGGAGATCGGCGCGCAATTGCCGAAGAGGCGTCGGCGTGCCGCGCAGCCGCGCGATCATCATCTCCTGCGCGTTGCGCCCCTGAAACGGAAGCTTCCCGGTGAACAGCTCGAAGGCCACGATGCCGAGGGCGTAGATGTCGGACCGCGCATCCAGCGCTTTGCCCCGGATCTGCTCGGGGCTCATGAATTCCGGTGTGCCGAGGATGATGCCCGTCGCCGTGAGTTTCTGGATGGCCGGATCGGCCCGACGTTCCTTGGCCAGGCCGAAGTCCATCACGACGGCTTTGTCCGCACCGTTCTCCTGGACCACCATGATGTTTTCGGGCTTCAGGTCCCGATGGACGATGTGCAGGTCATGGGCATGCTGAAGCCCGGCACATACCTGTTTCAGGATGGCGACGCCCGGCGCCAGATCCATCGGCCCCTTCTGCACTTCACGGTCGGACAGGAGGTCGCCCTTGAGGAAGGGCATGACCAGATAAATGAGCCCGTCTTCCGACTCGCCGAGGCGGAGAATCTTGCAGACGTTGGGATGGTCGAGGCGCATGGCCAGCCCCGCTTCCCGACGGAGCCGCTCCACCGAGCTCTTGTCGGTGGCCAGCTTGGGGGAGAGGACCTTGATGGCCACTTCTTCGCCGGACGAGAGCTCTTTGGCAAGGTAGACGTACGACATCCCGCCTTCGCCGAGCTTCTTGGAGATCTGGTAGCGGCCGTCGAGGAGCTGATTCGAGAGCGTGGACGCGCGGTCGGGACCGCCCGGCGGAGGTGGCGCGGGGGTCCGGACCGACGTGTTGTTGCCCGGACCGGGCGACGCGGGCTTGGCGGCCGGCGACTTGGTCTGCACCTCCACCAGCATGCTTCCGTCCTTGGGGCAGAAGCGCGCGGCGTCGGAGTACACCGATCCACAGCGGGGACAGCGGCGGTCGCTCATGGGCGGACCAAGTTGCGCCCTTCGTTCTTGGCGCGATAGAGGGCCTGGTCCGCCACCGCGACGAATCCTTCGGCGCTCTGGACCTTGTCATCGGGGAACGCGGCGAGCCCAATCGATACCGTGAGGTTCAGGGGCTGGTCGCCGGTGTCGGCGAAGTCATGCTTCTCGATCCGCTGCCGGAGTCGTTCCGCGAAGATCGTCGCGCCTTGCAGACCGGTCTCGGGCATCACCACGACGAACTCCTCGCCGCCGTAGCGCGCCACGATGTCGACCGACCGGGCCTCGCGTCGCAGGATTTCGCCCACTTGCCGGAGCACCGAGTCTCCCGCCAGGTGGCCGCGGGTGTCGTTGATCTGTTTGAACCGGTCGATGTCGGCCAGGAGGATGCTGATGCCCAGCTTGTAGCGCCGCGCGCGATCGAGCTCCGCCTCGAGCGCTTCGGCCAGCGCGCGGCGGTTCATGGTACCGGTGAGCGCGTCGGTGGCCGCCAGCTTCTCGAGCCGCTGCTTGTCGGACACCGCGGACTCGAAGTCGTACGCCTTTTCGATGGCCGCCACCGCGGTCTCGATCACCGTCTCTGCGAATTGCGCGTCCGCGCGCGACAGCGGCAGGTCGTCTCCCGTGGTCCGCAGGAAGAAGACGCCGATCTGCTGGTCCTTCATCGAGAAGGGCAACGCGACCGCGGAGCGGGTCGGGACTTTGATGCCCTCACGCTCCCACCGGGTGCGCTCCGATTCGTAGAGCGGATCGGTGGCGACGTCGGCGACGAGCACGGGACGCCCGGTGCTCAGCGCCTTCCGGATCTCGGGGTAGCGGGCGAGGTCGATCTGGAGATTCCGCAGCATCGGATTCTCGTACGCCGCCACCACCACTCCGACCTGGTCGCCGGCCTTGGCCAGCACCATCGAGCACTTGGAGATGTTGAGCACCCGGGCCACCCGGCGGGCCAGGATGTGATAGATCTCGTCGGGCTTGAGCGAGTCGGTGACTTCGTGGAGGATGTCGACCATCGCCGCGCGGGACCGTGCTTCCTCGCGCGCCGCCGCCAGCGCCTTCCCCACCCGGAGGTGGGCTTCGACGCGGGCCAGCAGCTCGCGGACCCGGAACGGCTTGGAAATGAAATCGGCGGCCCCGAGGCCCAGCGATTTGACGGTGGCTTCTTCGGGGGGCATCGACGAGACCATCAGGACCGGCAGGTCGCGGTAGCGCTCGTCGCCCTTCAGGCGCTCGAGGAGCTGCAACCCGTCGATCTTGGGCATCATGATGTCGAGCAGGAGCAGGTCCGGGCGCTCCTCTTCCAGCCGCCCCAGGAGCCCCTCACCGCCGGGCGCCGTCGAAACCTGGTACCCGTGCTCCTTCAGGATCCACGTGAGCGTCCGGACGAGCGACGCATCGTCGTCCGCCACGAGTATCCGCGAGGGTTCTGCGTCCGACATCCTGAGTTCAGTCCTCGAGAAGCTTGGGATCCACGTTACCGCCGGAGACCACCAGCACGGTCGTACCGGCCGGACGGACATCGCCCGCACGGAGCGCCGCGGTCGTCGCGGCGCCGGACGGCTCGACGGTCAGCCGACATTCGCGATGTAGAAAATGCACCGCCTCCCGGAGGCTGTCATCCTCCACGAGGGCGACACCCGCGAGACGCTCGCGCTGGGCCATGAGATGCGCGAACGGAGTCGCACCGACGGTAAGCGTGATCAGCCCGTCGGCGAGGCTGGCCGTCGTGTCGAGCTTCACCGGGGCCCCCGCCGCAAGAGACTTCGTCAGCTTGGGTGCCCCCACCGGCTCTACGCCCCACACCCGGGCGGCGCTGCCCGCAGCCGCGAGCCCCGTCACCACCCCGGCGATCAGTCCGCCACCCCCCACCGGCACCACGACCGTCTGGACGTCCGGAAGATCTTCCACGATCTCGAGGGCGACCGTCGCCTGGCCGGCGATGACGTCGGGATGATCGAAGGGGGGCACCATCGCGAGGTGCTGCTCCGCCACCAGCGCTTCGGCCTTGGCCAGGCGGTCGGTCGAGGTCCGTCCGGCGAACACGACTTCACCGCCCCACTTCTTCACGCCTTCCACTTTCACCGCGGGCGCCGTTTCCGGCATGACGATCACCGACCGGACGCCGAAGCGGTTGGCGGCCCAGGCGACTGCCTGTCCGTGATTCCCTGAGGAGTAGGTAATGACGCCGCGTTCGCGCTCTGCCTCGGGGAGACGGCGGACCGCGGTGAACGCGCCCCGCGCTTTGAACGCGCCTACGGGCTGCAGGCTCTCGAGCTTGAGATAGACCTTGAGCGGCTCGACCCAGATCAGCGGGGTCCGGACCGCCACGCCCTGGAGCCCGCGCGCGGCTTCCCGAACCCCTTCGGCCGTGACCATCACTTCTTCTTCGCCTTCGGCTTCGCTGGGGCCTTCGGCGCGGGCTTTTCCGTGCCCTTGGGCTCGTCTTTGCCCTTCGGTGCGGGAGCCTCGGACTCGTCATCGCCCTCGTCCCCGTTCTCTCCCTCGCCCTCGTCCTCCTTCACCACGCGGGCGACGTCTACCACGAGATCCCCGGCCGTCAGGTTCATCACCTTCACACCCTGCGTGTTGCGGCCCGAGATCCGGATGCCCTCCACCGGGACCCGGATGATGATCCCCTTCTTGGTGATCATCATCAGCTCGTCATCGGGCAGAACCTCCTTCAGCGCGACGATGTCTCCGGTCTTCTCGTTGTGCTTGAGCGTGATGATGCCGCGGCCGCCGCGGTGCTGAACCCGGTACTCGTCGAGCTCCGACCGCTTGCCCATTCCCTTCTCGGTGACGGTGAGGAGGGTCGAGGCCCGGCGTACGATCACCATGTCGATGACGTGGTCCTTCTTGTCCAGCTCGATGCCCTTCACGCCCGTCGCCGCCCGGCCCATGTCCCGGACATCCTGCTCATGGAACCGGATGCTCATGCCCTGCCGCGTCGCGAGCACCACGTCGTTCCGGCCGTCGGTGACCTGGACGTCGATCAGCTCGTCCCCCGACTCGACGTTGATGGCCCGGATGCCGGAGGAACGGGGATTTCCGAACTCCGAGAGCACCGTCTTCTTCACCACGCCCTTCTTGGTGGCGAAGAGCAGGTACTGGTCGGTCGAGAACTCGCGGACCGGGACGAGCGCCGCGGTGCGCTCATCCTGATGGATGGCGATGCACGACGTGACCGGTTTTCCGCGGGCCGCGCGCGCGGCCTGCGGGATTTCGTGCACCTTGAGCCAGTAGCAGTGGCCTGAGGTGGTGAAGAACATCACGTAGTCGTGGGTCGACGCGATGAACAGGTGCTCGACCCAGTCGTCTTCTTTCGTATGCGCGGCCGTGACACCCCTGCCGCCCCGGCGCTGGCGCCGGTAGGCGGACACCGGCAGGCGCTTGATGTAGCCCGAGTGCGAGACCGTGATCACCATGTCTTCCTCGGCGATCAGATCTTCGATGGAGAACTCGCCCTGGTCCGCGACGATCTCGGTCCGGCGCTGATCCCCGAACCCGTGCGCCACCTCGCCCAGCTCCTCCTTCAGGATCTTCATCCGGCGGGGCTTCGAGCCGAGGATCTCCTTGCACTCCTTGATGAACTTGCGGACGTCCTTCAGCTCCTCCTCCAGCTTGTTGATCTCCAGGGCGGTGAGCCGGGCCAGCCGCATGTTCAGGATTTCCGCCGACTGCCGCTCCGACAGCTTGAACCGTTTCCGCAGGGCGGCATCCGCCGTCGGCGTGTCCTTCGACTTGCGGATGATCTTGATGACCTCGTCGATGTGATCGACGGCGATCTTCAACCCTTCGAGGATGTGCTCGCGCTCCTGCGCCTTCTTGAGGTCGAACTCGGTCCGGCGGGTGATGATGACGTGCCGGTGATCGATGAAGTGCTGCAGCAGCTCCTTCAGCGTCATTTCCTTCGGGACGCCGTCCACCAGCGCCAGCATGATCGCGCCGAAGGTGGTCTGCATCGTGGTGTACTTGTAGAGCTGGTTCAGCACCACGGCGGGCACCGCGTCCCGCTTCAGCTCGATCACCACCCGCATGCCTTCCCGGTCCGAGTGATCCTCGACGTTCGAAATGCCTTCGACCTTCTTGTCGAGCACCAGACCGGCGATCTGCGTGATCAGGTTCGCCTTGTTGACCTGATACGGGATCTCCGTGACCACGATCTGCTGGCGGCCCGACTGTTTCTCTTCGATGGCGGCGCGGGCCCGGACCACGATGCGGCCCCGGCCCTTTTCGTAGCAGTCCTTGATCCCCTCGCGGCCGTAGATGATCGCGCCGGTGGGGAAATCGGGACCGCGGACGAACTTCCGGAGGTCCTTCACCGTCGCGTCGGGATGGTCGACCAGGTGCTGGAGCGCCTGGACGATCTCGCCGAGGTTGTGCGGCGGGATGTTCGTCGCCATGCCGACGGCGATGCCGGCGGCGCCATTGACGATCAGATTCGGGATCTTGGACGGGAGGACCGTCGGTTCCTGCAGGCGGTCGTCGAAGTTGGGGATGAAATCGACGGTGCTCTTGTCGATGTCCTCCAGCATCGTCATCGCGATCCGCGTGAGCCGCGCTTCGGTGTACCGGTACGCGGCCGCCGGGTCGCCGTCGACGGAACCGAAGTTCCCCTGCCCATCCACCAGCGGATAGCGCAGCGAGAATTCCTGGACCATGCGGACCAGGGCGTCGTAGACGGAGATGTCGCCGTGCGGGTGGTATTTGCCGAGCACGTCGCCGACGACGGTCGCGCTCTTCTTGTAGGGCCGGCCCGGCACCAGGCCGAGCTCGTGCATCGCGTAGAGAATCCGCCGGTGTACCGGCTTCAGTCCGTCGCGCACGTCGGGCAGGGCGCGCTGGACGATCACGCTCATCGAATAGTCGAGGAAGGATTCCTTCAGCTCGTCTTCGATGAGGCGCGGAAGTATGCGTTCGCGGGCGTTAGGTCCGGTCATGAAAACCAGGGGTCAGATGTCAGTGGTCAGGGACCAGAAAAAGCGTCCTAAGTCCCTAAAATTTAAACACTTAGGACATGAAAGGCAACGAAAAAACGACCCCTAAGACGGGGTGGGGATGGGACTTACGGAGCGGCCCTGGCCGTCACGCTGCCGTTCGTCACGTATCCATTCTCGAAGACGGTGTGGTTGGCGATCGATATGTATGTGCAGCCGAACGAAGACCAGTCGCCAAGACGCTAAGACGCCAAGTCGCTACGAGAGCTCTACGGCGACTTTCCCCAATTGCTCGGCCTTGTCCAGGTAGGTGTACGCCTCACGAACGTGATTCAGCGGAAACACCCGATCCACGATCGGCCGTAACCGGCCCGCGGCCAACTCGGCGACGATCGCGGCATACTCCGCGTCATTCCCCATCGTCGATCCCAGAATCGAATAGCCACCCCAGAAGAGCCGGCGCACGTCGGTGACGAGCATCGGCCCCGTCGTCCCGCCGCACGTCACCACCCGCCCGGCCTTCGCGAGCACGCGGATCGATTTCTCCCACGTCGCTTCCCCGACGTTCTCGACGACGACGTCTACGCCACGCTTTGCCGTCAACGCCCTCACTTCCTTTGGTACGTCCTGTGTGGCGTGATTGAGCGTGACGTCGGCGCCGAGTTCCCGGGCGCGGGCGAGCTTGGCATCGGAGGATGAGGTGGCGATGACCGTCGCCCCCAGGTGCTTCGCGATCCGGAGCGCAGTGAGAGACACGCCGCCCCCGATCCCCCACACGAGCACCCACTCCCCGGCTTTCACGTGCGCCCGCGTGGTCACCATCCGCCACGCCGTCAGCGTCACCAGCGAAAAGGCCGCGGCTTCCGCCCAGGAGAGCGCCGGGGTGAGCGCGGGGATCGCCGCGACGTTGAATTCGGGAAGCACGATGGACTGGCAGATCGTGCCGTTGAGATGCTCGCCGAGGATCCGGTACTTGATGCAGAGGGATTGCTCGCCGGCCCGGCAGAACTCGCAGATGCGGTCCGAGATGCCGGGGTTGATCATCACACGGTCGCCAGCCTTGACCCGGGTGACGCCGGCACCGACCGCCTCGATCACCCCCGCCCCATCGGCGCCCACGATGTGCGGGAACTGGTACGCGACGCCCGGAAGCCCGCCGGCGACGAACAGATCGAGATGGTTGAGCGCCGCGGCGCGAATGGCCACGCGAACCTGACCCGGACCAGGAGATCCTGGATCCGGCACGTCCGCGACCGTCAGGCGGTCGAGGCCTCCGATGTCGGTGAGGACTGCGGCGCGCACCTCTGGGAAGCTGCTTAGGGCTGCGGCAGGAACGTCGGAGAGAGCATCTGCTCGTTGGGCGAGACCGGGACCGGCACCGCGGCAGCGCCACCGGTGGCGCCGATGGGCTGGACATACACCTGCAAGCGGCCCCGCCGGCCCTCGGCATTCACGAGCAACGCCAGCATGTCACCCGACGGAGAAATCCCGAAGCCGAAGATCGCGAGATCGGTGCCTGAGAGGGGCGTGATCGTCCCGGTCGCCAGATCCGCCTTCATTACCTGCGTCACGTCCCGCCCGTTGTCCTTACGCTGCACCAGGAAGGCGAGCGACCCGTCCTTCAGGAAATGCGGCTCCAACTCGTGCTGGGCCCCGCCCTTGATGAACGCCCGCTGGTTGGACCCGTCCCGGTTCATCAACCACACGTGCGGGGTCTTGTTCTCCCGGTTCGAGATGAAGGCGATGGTCTGGCCGTCGGGAGACACCGAGGGCTGCCGGTTGCCACCCGAGTCCGTCAGGACCTTCAGGCCCGTCCCGTCAACGTTCACGGTCCAGATCTGCTCGAGCCCGTCCTTCTTCCCTTCGCGTGTGGATTGGAACACGACGCTCTGTCCATCGGGAGCGAACACGGGACGGCTGTCGGGCTGCTGCCGGTTGGTGAGGCGGAGGCGGTTGGTGCCGTCCGCATCCATCAGGTAGAGCTGAGCAATGCCGTCGCGCGTAGAGACGAAGACGATCCGGGAGCCGTCCGCCGAAAAGGCCGGTTCGACTTCCGCCCCTGAGTCGGTCGTGACGCGGCGCAATTCCGTGAGGCTCGAGCGCTCGAGCGAGAAGAGATGATTCTTGCCGCCGCGGTCGAGGGCAACCACCAGCTCTCCCTGCACGAACACGACCGTCGACGAGCTCTTGCCGCCCGGCGCGGTCGCGGTGATCCGCGCCCGCCCGTATCCCAGCGCGGTCACGTCTCCTTGCGCGGTCACCGTCGCCACTCCTGGCGCGTCCGTCTGCCAGGTCAACCCGGCAGCCGGACCCAGCACGGCGCCACCGTCGTCCGTGAAGTCGGCCTTGATGGTGTACCGGGCGCCCGCGTGCAGGCCCATATGCGAGACCGACAGATGCACCGAGCCCGCGATGACGGAGATGTTCCAGACCGCCTGGAGTCCGACGCCGGGACCACGGACGGTGAGCGTGGTCTTGCCGACCTTGAGCCCCGTCAGCATGCCGGTCGCCGTGTCGAATGAGGCGAGCGTGCTGTCGCCGACGATCCACTTCAGTGGCGCTTCCGGTACGGCCACGCCCCCGGTGGCGAGGGGGTGCGCGACGAACTTGGCCGTGGCGGACAGCGGGACTTCGACTTCCTTCTGGAGCGGAGGCGACACCGCCAGCGTCTCGACCGTCTTGTGGACGTGGATCGCCACCGTCTTGTTCTGGAGCAGCCCTTGCACCTGCAGGAGCGCGTCGCCGGGGCCGACGGCGCGCAGCACGCCGTCCAGCGTCACGGTCGCGACCGCGGGCACACTCGACGCCCACTGCATCTGCAAGGGAGACACGGCGCGATTCCCCTGCGTGGGCACCACGACGTGGAGTGTGTCCGCATCGCCGGGGGACATCATGATCGGACCGTTCTGGTCGATCGCCATGTCGGCCTGCTGCACCACCACGGGCGCGGTCGCCGTCAGTCCACCCGCGGCCGAGGTGACCTGAATCGTACCCTGGCCCGGCGAGAGCGCGACCACGGTGCCGTTGTGATCGATGCTCGCGATGGTCGGCGTCAGCGAATTCCAGGTCACGCGCACCGGCGCGGCCGCCGAGCCGTCATCCTTCAGTGCGCGGAGCGTCACCCGGGTGTTCTCGGAGGGAAGCAGGAAGATCTGCGCCGGGACGATTCTGAGGGCGCTCGCATTCCCGGTGCCCGCCGGTTGCCCGTAGAACGGGTCGACACCGGGCTGCTCTGGCTGCGCGGTGGTCGTCGTCGCGGAAGACGAGCCAGCCGTGGACGCCGGCTGGGTCGCGGGCGGCTGCGTCGCGACGGGCGCGGGCGCGGTCCCGGACACCGTGATGGTCGCGAGGCCCGTCCGGTGCCCCGAAGCAGCCTCGATGATCGCCACACCATTGCCGGTTCCGGTCACGGTACCGTTGGCATCGACCCGCGCCACCTGAGGACTGCGGGAGGTCCAGGTGATCTTGGCCGTCGGAATGACGTTGCCGATGCGGTCGAACGCGGTGGCCAGGAGGCCCGTCCGCTCACCGACCTTGATGCTGACCGCCGCCGGGGCGACCTGAACCTCGGCGACGTTCTGCCCGGTCAGGGGCTGAACGAGGGCTAGACCAGCGAGTGTGGCGGCGGTGCAAAGGCTGCGGAAGTTCATGGCGGGCCAAACGTTAGCCCCCTTCGCGGGGGTTGTCAACCGAACCGACTTGCCAGTCTCAGGGGTCCGGGTAAGCTACAGGCCGCGCCCCGCCCAACACTCTGTGAAGGAGACCGACGATGCTTGAGGAGAACACGATGGAGAGCGGCTGGAGCGGTCCCGGAATGATGGAGCCGCTCTTCCCGCCCCCGACGCCGATGGCTCCAGAGCCGGCGATGCCCGCCGAGCCCACGATGACCGAAGCACCGGCGCCGAAGAAGCGCGCGACGAAGAGCAAGAAGAAAGCGAAGAAGAAGGCGAAGACGGGCAAGAAGAAGGCGAAGAAGACCAAGGCGAAGAAGAAGACGAAGAAGGGCCCAAAGGGCAAGAAGAAGACCAAGAGCAGGCGCCGTTAGCTAGTGCGCCGCCTGGCGTATGTCCTGCTGGTCGCCGCCGCCTGCACGCCCTCCCCGGCGTCCGGCGGCGACCCGCAGGCGGAGATCGCGGCGATGCTCACCCGGTCGGCGGCGAGCTGGAACCACGGCGATCTCGCCGGGTTCATGGGTGACTACGCACACGACTCGCTCACGTCCTATCTCGCCGGCAGCCGATTCACGCACGGGTGGCAGCCCCTCTACGATCACTACCAGGCAGCCTACTTCGCGCCCGGCAAGCATCGAGACTCCCTCACCTTCGACGACGTGCACGTGCGCGTGCTGTCCCCCGGCGTCGCGTTCGCGACCGCGCACTTCTATCTCCATCGCGGCGACTCGTTGACCGCGAGTGGACCCTTCACGCTGATCCTCACCCACGACGGGACCCGCTGGCACATCGTGCACGATCACACCTCATCGGACCCCAAACCGTGAACCGTCCGGCACTCGGCCTCCTCGCGGCAACGGCCCTGACGCTTGCGGCCGCTTGCACGTCCCCCGGCAAGGGCGTGATCGCGCTCGAGGGCGCCACGCTCATCGACGGCACCGGTGGCCCGCCCGTCAAGGACGCGCTGATCCTGATCCGCGGCGGCCGGATCGAAGCGGTGAGTCAGGTCAACGAAGTCCATGTCCCCCGCGGCGCGGTGGTCATCAGCCTGGTCGGCAAGACCATCATCCCGGGCCTGATCGATGCGCACGCCCGCGCCGAGCGGTGGGCCATGCCGCGGTTCGTGGCGTGGGGAGTGACGAGCCTCCGGGACGCCGGGGACGCTCCAGAGGACACGCTGATCGCCCTCCGGAATGACGTCGCCCTCGGCACCATCCTCGGCCCGCGCATGTTCACGCCGGGCTCCGGGATCGACGCCGCCCCGGCCGGAAATCCGGCGTGGGTCGCCGCGGCCGGTCCGGAAGAGGCGCGCAAGGCCGTGGACGCGCGCGTGAACGCCGGGGTCGACTACGTGATGGCCGAGCCCGGCATCGCACCCACCCTGCTCCGGCCGATCCTCGATGAAGCCGGTGCATTGAAAACCCCCGTCGCGCTGTCCGCCGGCCGGATCGACGCGGCCGCGGCGGTCCGCATGGGCGTCGCCGCCCTCGATGGGCTCACCGGTGTGGTGGCGGCGATGGCGCACAATCCCGCGCCGATTTTCAAGGCGTACGGCGACCGGTGGGCCGGATGGGCCGCGGAGGAGAAGGGGTGGTCGACCTTCGACTCGAACTCCGTCGCGAGCATGGCGCGGACCCTCGCCGGGTCCCACGTCTCCCTGGTGCCCACCCTCGTCGCCCATGACGCCAGGGCCCGGCTCAACGACTCGTCGTTGCTGTCGGGGTCCGGTTGGGCCGACGTACCCGCGAGCCGCGCGAGTGTGCGCGATCTCGCCTCGTTTCTGAAGCAGACCGGCTGGTCCGCGCGCGACGTCAGCGCGTTCACGAGCGCCCGCACCCGGCAGAACCAGTTCGTCCGCGACTTCCGTCTCGCGGGAGGTCTCGTGGCGGCAGGGAGCGACGCGCCGTCCCCCGGACTCGCCCCCGGCGGGTCTCTCCACCGTGAGATGGCCATGCTCGTGGCGGCCGGTCTGACCCCGCTCGAGGCCATCACCGCGGCCACGCGCTACGGGGCCGAGCTGCTGCAGGCCGATTCGCTGGGCGTGGTGTCGGCGAACCATCTCGCGGATCTCATCGTCCTGAATTCCGATCCATCACAGCACATCGAATCCACGCAGGACATCGCGTGGGTCATGCTGCGCGGCAACATTTATCACCCGGATTCACTGAGGATGCAGTGGGCACACGAGCACTGAGGTGGATCGCCACGGCCGCGCTCGTCGCCGTGGCGTGTGACCGTCCGGCCGCGGGCGTGCACGCGGGAGGGACCGGCGACGTTCTGCTGCGGGGTGGCTGGATCGTTGACGGCGCGGGGAATCCCCGGTACCAGGGCGATCTGCTGATCCAGGGTGACCGGATCGAGGCGGTCGGGAGGCTCGAAGGCGCGGCCGCGAAGGACACGCTCGATGTCTCGGGCAAGATCGTCGCGCCCGGGTTCATCGACATGCTCGGCCAGTCGGAACAGAACGTCCTGATCGACAACCGGGTCTTGTCGAAAATCACCCAGGGTGTCACGACGGAGGTGACGGGCGAGGGCGGCTCGATCTTCCCGCTGACCGACTCTCTGGTGGCGCAGGACTCCGATCTGATGAAGAAGTACCACTTCTCCGAAGACTGGCGGGACCTGGACGGGTACTTCCGTCACCTCGAGAAGTCCGGCTCCACCATCAACATCGCGACGTTCGTCGGCGCCACGCAGCTCCGGACCGTCGTGATCGGCACCGGCGACCGGCAGGCGACCGCGCCCGAGCTCGCGCATATGGCCGCGCTGGTCGATACCGCGATGCAGCAGGGCGCCCTCGGCGTATCGACGGCCCTCGAATACGCGCCCGCCTTCTACGCGTCGACCGCCGAGCTGATCGCGCTGGCCCGCGAAGCGCACAAGTATGGCGGCATCTATGCCACCCACATGAGGAATGAAGGCGGCCAGGAAGATTCCGCGCTCAACGAGACGTTCCGGATCGGGAAGGAAACCGGCATTCCGCTCGAGATCTGGCACCTCAAGGTCTCGGGCCGGCTCAGCTGGGGACGGATGCCGAAGGTGATCGCCAAGATCGACTCCGCGCGGAGAGCGGGGCTCGATGTCACGGCAAACCTCTACCCCTACATCGCCGCCGCGACCTCCCTCGATGCGTCGATCCCGGCGTGGGCCCACTCGGGGGGTACCGATTCGATGCTGCTGCGGCTGAAGGATCCGGCGACCCGCGCCCGGATTCGCGCCGAGCTGCTCGCGCCGCCGAATATCGCCGATCGCTTCATGCGCGCTGCCGGCGGCCCCGCCGGTGTGATCGTCCTGCCGTTCGCCGATTCGCTTTCACGGTTCAACGGGAAGCGACTCTCCGAGATCGCGGCGATGGAGCACAAGGACCCCATCGAGACGCTCTTCGACCTCGTGACCCTGGAACGCGCGCGGACCGGCGCGATCTACTTCGTCATGAACGAGAGCGACGTGGACACGGCGCTCGCCGCCTGGTGGACCAGCTTCGACACGGACTTTGGCGGCGTGGCGCCGGACGGACCCTTTGGACATGACGGCGTGCATCCCCGCACCTACGGGACCTTCGCGAAGATCCTCGGCCACTACGTGCGCGAGCAGCATCTCCTCACGCTCGAGAGCGCCGTGCGCAAGATGACGTCCCTCCCCGCGCAGCGGGTGGGCCTCGTCGAGCGGGGACTCCTGCGCCCCGGCATGTTCGCCGACGTCACCGTGTTCGATCCGGACTCGATCGCGGACCGCGCGACCTTCGAGGCACCGCACCAGCCGTCGGTCGGCATCACGTACGTCTTCGTAAATGGGCAGATGGTGCTGAATCACGGTCAAGTGACCGCGGCTCGCCCGGGACGCGGGCTCCGCGGACCCGGGTACCGGCCCCACCGCGGGACATGACCTTCGGGCGGTTCCTCCTCGCCTGGCTGCCCGTCGCGGTATGGTTCACGTGCGTAACAGGAATCGCCCGTCGCCTGACCAACGCACCGGAGAACGCCCCGTCCCTTGGCGCGTCCCTGTTCGAGGCGGCGGGGCGGGCTCTCGCTGAGGGTCTGGTCCTCACCCTCCTCTCCTCTCTCTGGTTCGACACGCTCGGGACAGGCACCTGGTGGCTGCCGGTGGCGCTCGTTGGCGCGCTCGTGGCCATCGCAGGTGTCACGCCGATGGTTCCTTCCGCTACGCGGTCCCGGGGCACCCTGGTGCTGCTATTCCTGACCGACGTCCTGCGCTACGTCGGCGGCGGGGCACTTCTCGTGTGGAGATTGGGATAGAGAGGTCCGGGATTCGTCGCCCGGAACACTCGGCGCGAGGGCGGGAGTATCTTTCGCGAACTATGACTGCCACAGCACCCGTCCGCCTCACCAGCTATTCCCACGGCGCGGGGTGTGCCTGCAAGCTCGGACCCAACGACCTGGCGCAGGTCCTCAGGCACATCCCCGTCGCGACCGACGCTCGCGTGCTCGTCGATGCCTCGAACCGCGACGACGCCGCCGTCTTCAAGCTCACCGACGACCGGGCGATCGTCGCCACCGTGGACTTCTTCACGCCGGTGGTCGACGATCCGTATGACTTCGGCCGCATCGCCGCCGCCAACGCACTCTCCGACGTGTACGCCATGGGAGGTACGCCCCTCCTGGTGCTCAACCTCGTCGGCTGGCCGCGCGAGAAGCTTCCGTTCGAGCTCCTCGGCGACATTCTTCGCGGCGGCTCCGAGATCGCGCACGAAGCCGGCGCGTTCGTCCTCGGCGGCCACTCGGTCGATGATCCCGAACCCAAGTACGGCATGGTCGCGATCGGCGAGGTTCACCCCGACCGGATCGTGACGAACGCCGGCGCCAGGCCTGGCGACGTCCTCATCCTCACCAAGCCGATCGGCACGGGCGTGCTCACCACGGCCTTGAAGCGCGACCTGCTCCCCGCACCCGAGCTCGCGCCCGCCGTGCGGTCCATGACGACGTTGAACGCCGGAGCCGGCCGGGCACTCCGCGCCGCGCCGATCCATGCCGCCACTGACGTGACCGGCTTCGGACTGCTGGGACACTTGAACAGCGTTCTGCGCGCGAGCGGTGCCGCGGCCGATCTCGATGCCGGTACCGTGCCGCTCCTCCCGCGCGTTCGCGAGATGGCCCTGAAGGGCGCGATTCCCTCGGGGACCAAGAGAAACCTCGCGAGCGTGGCCCAGGCAGTGACCTTCGACGACTCGATGGCCGAAGTGGACCGCATCATTCTCGCGGACGCCCAGACCTCCGGCGGGTTGCTCATCGCGGCCCCCGAGGGCAGCCGGGACCAGATCCTGGCCGCGCTCAAGCGCGAGGGCACGCTCGCCGCGGCGGTGATCGGCCGGGTGCGGGCGGGCGAACCGGGCTCCATTTCGGTGCGGTGACGGCCATCCCGGAGTACAAGGGTCTGACGCCCGACTCGCTCGATGCCCTGGAGCGGGCGGTTCGGGAACACCGGCGAGTAGCGCTCCGGCGGCGGGGTACCGAATATGTGGTGGTGGCCCAGGAACTCGAGACCGGTACTCGCGACGAAGCGCTCAGGGGCCGTTTGCCCATGACGGGGGAAGTCCTCTCGTTCCGGCTCCGCGAGCTCGAATCCTTCGCGGTTCTTCCCTGATGTTCACCCGACTGCTGGTCGGGCTCGACGGCAGTCCTCGCGCCGATCAGGCGCTCGCGCAGGCAGTTCAACTCGGCCATCGATTCGGGTCGACGCTCGTCGTGGCGACCGTGGGAGCCGATATCGACCCGGGGCTCCTGCCCCGCGCCGCGGAGCGCGTCAGTGCCACCGGGCTGAAGGTCGAGACGGAAGCCCGCACGGGCGACGCGGACGTCGAGCTGGCTGATCTCGCCAAGGGCGTCGATGCCGTCCTGGTCGGGCGTCGGGGGAGTGGTACCGGCGAAGGGGCTCTGGGCCCCACCGTAGCGTCGTTGGTCCGGATCGCCGAGCGGTGTGTTGTGGTGTGCGGAAGCGCGCCCTCGCCGATGAATGCCTGTGCCGTCGCGTACGACGGCGGTGACACCAGCCGGCGGGCGCTCGATCTGGCCGCGCGTTTCGTTTCCGTTGACGACGGGACCGTCCATCTGATTCATGCCGCCAAGACCAAGCGGGAGGGCCTCACGGTGGTCGGCGCCGCCGAGGCCCTCCTTTCACTACAGGGAGTCCGGTTCGTGACGCACGTCGAAATCGGGAAGCCCGGCGAAGTCGTCGCGGCGGTCATGCAGCGTACGGGGGCCGACTGCCTGTTCGCGGGCGCGCATGTGACGCGCAGTACCGACCGGCCCAGCCAGGTCGTTTCTCACGCGGAGGAGATTCTGCGGCACACTGACCTTCCGGTCATCGTCCAGCCCTGATGCCTGATCTCGATCTGCCGTTCCTCGTCGCTCACGCCGACGAAAGCTGTCTGGGAAACGGAACCACGCCGCCGAACCCCGGCGGAAATGCCGCGCTCATCGAAGCCCGGGCCGGCGACAGCGTCGCGCGCTGGGACCTCTACGAATGCGCGCCCGAGACGACCAATAACCGGATGGCGCTGGCGGGCGCGATCGCCACGCTCGAGTGGCTCCACCGGCAGTGGCAACGGGCGCACATCCGGTATGTGTCCGACTCCGAGTATCTGGTCAAAGGCATGAACGAGTGGGTCTCGGGATGGCAGGCTCGCGGGTGGAAGCGGAAGACCGGGGCGATCGAAAACCTTCCGCTCTGGCAGAAGCTGGTCCAGGCCGCCGCGGGCCATGCCGTCGAATGGCATTGGGTCCGCGGGCATCATGGCCATGCGAAGAACGAGTACGCCGATTACCTCGCCACCCGGGCCGCACAGAAGCAGGAGCGCTCCAACGGCCTGGTGCCCTCCGGATTCGACACCTGGCTGGCGCAGGAGCGCGCCCGTGGCCGCTACACCGACTACGACCCCGACCGGGACCTCCATGTTCACACCTAAGGACGGCGTCGAAGCGAACACCCACTATCTGAACGCGCTCACGAATGGCGCCACCGCCACGACCGATCGCATTCCGTTGTACGAGGTCTACATGCGGATGGCGGAGGAGCTGGCGAAGCGCTCGACCTGCGCCCGGCTTCAGGTCGGGACCGTCGTCACCGACCAGGCGCTCGAAAACGTTCTGGCCATCGGGTACAACGGCAACGCCCGCGGCCTGCCGAACCGTTGCGATTCGGCGGTGCCGGGGAGCTGCGGGTGCATTCACTCCGAGATGAATGCGCTGGTCAAGGCGCCGGGGAGTGTCCGGGACAAAGTCGTGTTCGTCAGCGCCTCGCCCTGCGTGATGTGCGCGAAGCTCATCATCAACTCGGGCGTGACGCACGTGTTTTACCGGAAGGCGTACCGGGATCCATCGGGCATCGAAGTCCTGCAACAAGGCGGGGTGGTGCCGGTGGCGTATGACCGCTGGGTGAAAGACTGGCGATAACCAGGGAGCGTTCGATGAAGCGTTTGGCGTTCAGTGTGTTGATGGCGGCTGCCCCTCTTGGCGCCCAATCGTTGATGTACCGGTCCCCCAACATGTCCGGGACGTGGGTGCCTGATCCTGCCGTGATTCAATTCAATTTCCTGCACCGATTCCACGTGGCGAATGCGGCCGGATTCAACACGATCACCAACTTCCCGACCTTCACCCTCGCGCTCGGTCTGCCCGCAAACCTGGGGCTGGGGATGCGATACGCGACGAAGTCCGACGTGCCGGCCAAGATATCGAACGAGGTCGAGTTCTACGGACGGTGGCGGCATCCGCTGGGCAGCTCGGGGTTCACGTTGGCGGTGACGCCCGCCTTCAACGCCGCGGCGAAGAGTTTCGACGGTGAGGTCGGCGTCGACTGGAGCCGGGGACCCTTCACCCTGCTCGGCGCGGTCCGCGGCATGACGAAGCCCTTCGGCGTGGATACCGCACGAATCGCGGTCGCGGGTGGCGCGGTGCTGCACCTCAACTCGTACGTCGGCTTGAGCGCCGACGTTGCGTCGTTTACGTCCGCCCCGCGCGGCGTCGCAGCCTGGAGTGCCGGGCTGGTCTTCGTAATCCCGGGGTCGCCTCACACGTTCTCGGTGCAAGTGTCGAACGTGGACGTGAACACCATTGAGGGAAGCTCCCGCCGGGGCCCGGGCGCCACCGGGAAGCCGCTCTACGGGTTCGAGTTCACGATTCCCCTGCACCTCGCGCGCTTCCGCCCCTGGTTCCACAAGGAGCCCGAGTACATCCGGCCCCCCAACATGAAGATGATCCCATCGGTCGAGGGGCCGGCGGCCGCCGAAGTGAAAATGAACGGCATTCACTACCGGGCGGACACCGTCACGGTGAACGCCGGCGAATCGGTCCGCTGGACCAATACGGATCCACTCATTCACACGGTAACGTTCGACGACGGCTCGGGCACTTCCGCGGACATCGCGCAGAATGGCTCATTTGAGTTCAAGTTCGACCAGCCGGGGACGTACCCGTATCACTGCACCCAGCATCCGTTCATGAAGGGTGTCGTCATTGTGAAATGACGGGAAACGGGAAGCGGGAAACGGGAAACGTGTGGACGAGCTAGACCTGCTGTTCGGGCGCCTGGTCGAGGTCCTTTCGCGGGATGTGCGACTCGCCACACCCTTCCCTGCGGCGGACGTCTACGAACGTCTCGTCCCCTATCGTTCCAACCGGGGCAAGCTGCGGGTGGCCACGCACCAGGATTACGAGATGACGGTGCTGCGGCTGCTCGCGGGTGAGCGGGGCTACGTGCGCCTCGAGCCCGACGAGATCCGCGAGGGATTTCAGCGGGAGATCACGACCGTCAACCCGGACCCCGCCATCTTCCGCAACTTTCCGGACTCTCAGGTGATGATCAACCGCCTCGCGGCCGAGCGATTCCTGCGGGGTGAGTCGATCTATGCGCCGCCGCCGGCCCCGGGCGCCGAACCCGTCGACCTCCCCGAGGAAGAGCCCATCGACTACCCGTCCGAGAATCCGATCGTCCCCGTAGTGTCGGGGGCGGCGTTCGAAATCGAGGGCGACAGCCGTCCGGGTCCGCAGTGCGCGTACTGTGGCGGTGTGCTCCCCGGCGACCGCAAAGTGAACTTCTGCCCCCACTGCGGACAGCCACCTTCAGGAGAGCTGCGGTGTCCGGCCTGCGGCACCGAGGTAGACGTGGGATGGGCCTACTGCATCGCCTGCGGGCGTTCGACGGGGTTCGAATGATCAAGCATCAGGTCGCCGTCATCGCCGGTGATGGTATCGGACCCGAGGTCATCCACTCGGCGATTCCGATTCTCGACCTGGCCGCCGCGCGCCACGGATTCTCGGTCGCATGGGAGCACCTGCCCTACTCGGCCGATCACTACCTCGCCACCGGCGAGACGCTCCCCGACCACGCCTTCAAGCATCTCCAGAACGACGTCGCGGCGATCTTCCTCGGCGCCATGGGTGATCCGCGGGTGCCGGGGAACGAGCACGCGCGCGACATCCTGCTCGGCCTGAGGTTTCGCCTCGATCTCTTCATCAATTTCCGGCCCGTCGACCTCCTCCATCCTGACCTCACACCCCTCAAGAACGGGAAGCCGATCAACTTCGTGATCTTCCGGGAGAACACGGAGGGGGTCTATCTCGCCCGCGGGTACGACGAGGGCGATGAGCATGTCGCGGAAGAGGTCAACACCGGGAAAGGCGTCGAACGGATCATTCGCGCGGCGTTCCTGTGGGCGAAGTCCAACGGCAAGACGCGCGTCACCATGTCCGACAAATCGAATGCCGTCCCCGCGCACCGGATCTGGCAGACCACCTTCAAGCAGATCGCGACGGAATTCCCGGGCATCATCACCGAACACCGGTTCGTCGACGCCCTGGCGATGGAGATGGTGCGGGAACCGGAGCGGTTTCAAGTGATCGTCACCAACAACCTCTACGGCGACATCCTCTCCGATCTGGGTGCGGGTCTCATTGGAGGCCTGGGGATCTCGGCCTCCGCCAACCTGCATCCGGGCCGGGCCGGGCTGTTCGAGCCGGTGCACGGCTCGGCACCGCCGCTCAAGGGGAAGAACGTCGCGAACCCGGTGGCGTCGGTGCTGACCGGAGCCCTGATGTTCGAGCAACTTGGACATCCCGACGCGGCGCGCGAGCTCGAGGGCGCGGTGAAGACGGCATTGGCGGCCGGGGCCCGGACCCCCGACCTTGGCGGTACGGGTACCACGACGCAGGTAGCGAAGGTGATCGCGGAAAGTCTGGGGGTGTCACGATGAGCGGAGTGCGAGTGCTGGTCGGTACGCGGAAGGGTGCCTTCGTCCTGACCGCCGACGGCAAACGGGACAGCTGGAAGGTCGATGGCCCGTTCTTCGCGGGCTGGGAGATGTACCACGTCAAAGGTTCGTCCGTCGATCCGAACCGGATCTACGCGTCCCAATCGTCCGGGTGGTTCGGCCAGCAGGTCCAGCGGTCGAATGACGGCGGCAAGACGTGGGAGCCGATGGGAAAGGAGTTCCGTTACGACGGCACCCCCGGCACCCACCAGTGGTACGACGGCACGCCGCACCCCTGGGAGTTCAAGCGGGTCTGGCACTTCGAGCCCGGCCTCGACAACCCCGACCACGTGTACGCCGGCATCGAAGACGCGGCGATCTTCGAATCGAAGGATGGCGGCGCGTCGTGGACGGAGCTCCCCGGGCTCCGCGATCACCGCACCGGTCCGCAATGGTCCCCGGGCGCCGGCGGGATGTGCCTGCACACCATCGTGATCGACCCGAAGAACCACAAACGTCTGTACGTCGCGATCTCCGCGGCGGGCGCGTTCCGCTCCGACGACGGGGGCAAGTCCTGGAAGACCATCACCAAGGGTCTCAATTCCAGATACATCCCGGATCCCACCGCCGAGGTGGGACACTGCGTGCACCGGATCGCGTTGCACAAGTCGCGCCCGGACGTGCTGTTCATGCAGAAGCATTGGGATGTGATGCGGAGCGACAACGCGGGCGACCAGTGGCACGAAATCTCCGGGAACCTGCCCACCGATTTCGGGTTCGTCATCGATGTGCATGCCCACGAGCCGGAGACCGTCTTCGTCGTGCCGATCACGAGCGACCAGGAGCACTTCCCCCCGGAAGGGAAGTTGCGCGTGTTCCGCAGCAAGTCCGGCGGCAACGAGTGGGAGCCCCTCACCAAGGGCCTTCCGCAGAAGGATTGCTACGTGAACGTCCTGCGCGACGCGATGGCGATCGACTCACTCGACGAGTGCGGCGTCTACTTCGGCACCACCGGCGGTCAGGTCTACTGCTCGGCCAACGCCGGCGACACCTGGGCCCCGATCGTCCGCGACCTGCCCGCGGTCCTGTCCGTGGAGGTTCAGACCCTCACATGATCCGGGTCGAGCTGCCGGTGGGGCTGCGCGTCCTCGCGAACCTCGATCGCGAAGTCACCCTTGATGTGCCACCGCCGGTCACGCCCCGCGCCATTCTCGACGCACTGGAAGGCCGTTACCCCGTGCTCAAGGGCGCCATCCGTGATTTCATCACCGAGCGCCGGCGGCCCCTCGTCCGCTTTTACGCCTGTAAACAAGACCTTTCGCACGAGCCGCTGGACACTCTGCTCCCCGATGCGGTAGCCCGCGGAGAAGAGCCTTTTCTGGTCATCGGCGCGATCGCCGGGGGGTAGTTATCTTCCGCGCTCACACCGCTTGACGGAGTTCCAGGCTCAAATGAAAACCCAAGGCGCAACGAAGGACGTCGTTTTCCTCTCCGGCGTGCGCACCGGATACGGCACCTTCGGCGGCTCCCTCAAAGATCAGTCCGCCATCGACCTCGGCGTCGTCGCCTCGAAGGGCGCCATCGCCCGGAGCGGACTCGCCGTTACCGACATCGGGCACGTCGTCTTCGGCAATGCCCTCCAGACATCCGCCGACGCCATCTACTGCGCCCGCCATGTCGGCCTGAAATCGGGGCTCCCCATCGAAACGCCGGCCGTGACGGTCAACCGCCTCTGTGGCTCCGGCTTCGAGGCCATCACCCAGGGGGCTCAGCTCATTCTCCTGGGCGAGACCGACGCCGTGCTTTGCGGTGGCGCGGAGTCCATGAGCCTCGCCCCCCACGTGGTGCGCGGGGCCCGCTGGGGCATCCGCCTGGGACCTGCCGCTCCCTTCGAGGACCTTCTCTGGGAAGCCCTGAAGGATCCGAATTGCGGGTTTTCCATGGCGGAAACCGCCGAGAACCTTGCCGAGAAGTACAAACTCGAGCGTAAGGAAGTGGACGAGGTCGCCCTCGGCTCCCAGCAGCGCGCCAAGCAGGCCTGGGACTCAGGCGTCTTCAAGGATGAAGTGGTGCCGGTCTCCATTAAGAAGAAGGGCCAGATGGTGGACTACGCGGCCGACGAGCACATGCGGCCCGAGACCACCCTCGAAGTCCTGATGGGCCTGAAGCCGTACTTCAAGAAGGATGGGGTGGTGACCGCCGGGAACGCCTCGGGAATCTGCGATGGCGCAGCGGCAACCATCATCGCCAGCGAGGAACTCGCCAAGAACAGGAACCTGAAGCCTCTCGGCCGGCTGGTGGCGTGGGCGGTGGCCGGCGTCGAGCCCAAGTACATGGGGATCGGACCCGCGCCCGCCGCGCGGAAAGCGCTGGCGAAGGCTGGACTGAAGCTCGATCAGATGGACCTGGTCGAGGTCAACGAAGCCTTCGCCCCGCAGTACCTGGCGGTGGAGAAAGAGCTCGGGCTCGACCGGGCCAAGACCAACGTCCATGGCGGCGCCATCGCCATCGGACACCCGCTGGCCTCCACCGGGACCCGGATCACGGTACACCTGCTCCACGCCCTCCGGCGCGCGGGCAAGAAGTACGGCCTCGGCTCCGCCTGCATCGGCGGTGGTCAGGGCGCCGCGGTGATCGTCGAGGCCTTCTAGGCCCCAAGGAGGACACGATGGAAGTGCTGATCCCGATCCTGGCGGTCGCCGCCTTCTACCTCTTCTCGGGCCTCCGCGTCCTCAGGGAGTACGAGCGCGGCGTCGTGTTCGTGCTCGGCCGTTCCTGGGGTGCGAAGGGACCGGGACTGATCTTCCTGCCCCCGGCGCTCACCCGGATGCAGAAGGTCTCGCTCCGGGTAGTCGCGATGGACGTTCCGCCGCAGGACGTCATCACCCGTGACAACATTTCCATCAAGGTCAACGCCGTTCTCTACATGCGGGTGAAGGACCCGGTGAAAGCGGTCATCGGCGTCGAGAACTATCTGTACGCCACGAGTCAGCTCGCGCAAACGGCTCTCCGTTCCGTGCTGGGCGAGACCGAGATGGACGAGCTGCTCATGAGCCGCGAGAAGATCAACGCGGTCTTGAAGAACATCATCGATCAGCGCACCGAAGACTGGGGCATCGAGGTGTCCACCGTCGAAGTGAAAGACGTGGACCTGCCCCCGGAGATGAAACGCGCGATGGCCCGGCAGGCGGAGGCCGAGCGGGAACGGCGGGCGAAGGTGATCAACGCGGAGGGCGAGCTGCAAGCCTCCGAAAAGCTGGCGCAGGCCGCCCGCATCATCGGCTCCGAGCCGGCCGCCATCCAGCTCCGCTATCTCCAGACCGTCACGGAGATCGCGTCCGAGAAGAACTCGACCACGATTTTTCCCCTGCCCATCGACCTCTTCAAGGGAATCGTCGATGCGGTCGGTGCCCGGGCCGCGCTCCCTTCCCGCACCGGCGGAGAGACGGTTCCGGCGCCCCGGAGTGAAGAGAAGGCCCGCTCCTAGCGATGGCCGGTGAACTGATCACCCGGGAGGCCCTGGACCGCATCATCCAACGGGCCGCGGAGCTGCAGACCGGGGAGCGGGACATCGGGGACGGCCTGACCGAGGCGGAAGTCGTCAAGCTGGGCAACGAAGTCGGGATCCCGGCCCGCTATCTCCAACAGGCGCTACTCGAAGAGCGTACCCGGACGGCGGTCACGGAGTCCACGGGTGCTCTTTCCTGGCTCTTCGGCCCCGGCCGGCTCTGGGCCGAGCGCGTGGTGCCGGGAAGCCGGGCCGATGTCGAGCAGTCCCTCTCGCGCTGGATGGAAGACGAGGAGCTGCTCCAGATCAAGCGGCGGTTCGCGGACCGGATGAGCTGGGAGCCACGCGCCGGGGCGTTCGCCTCGATTCAGCGGGCCTTCGGCGGCGGCGGCCGGGTCTACGCGCTCGCGCGGTCCGAAGAGGTTCACGCCCAGGTCACCCAGCTCGAGCCGGGGTTCTGTCATGTCCGCCTCGGCGCCGCGGTCGTCAATCTGCGCCGGCGCAGGATGGCCGGCGGGTCCGCGATCGGCGGGACGGGCGTGCTCATGACGGGCGCCATGATGGTCGTCGGCGCATTCGGTGTCGCCGCCCTGGCACCCCTGGCGGTCCTGGTGCCCGTCGGCATCGCCTTCGCGCGGGCGCATGAGCGGGAGAATGGCAGGGTGCAGGTCGCACTCGAACAGGTGCTCGACCGGCTGGAGCGCAGCGAGATCCACGCCGACCGGCGGCTCGCGAATCCGGCGAGTCCAGTCGAGCGCATCGCGGATGAAATCCGGAAGACCTTCCAAGGCTGGGGGACATGAGCGACATCAAGACCGTCGGAGTGCTGGGCTGCGGGCTGATGGGGTCCGGCATCGCGCAGGTGGCGGCGACCGCGGGCTACAAGACAATCGTCCGGGACATGGCACCGCCGATCCTGGACAAGGCCAAGGCGGGGATCGAGAAGTCGCTCGCCAAGTTCGTCGAGAAGGGGAAGCTCCCGGCCGGTGACCGTGATGCGGCACTCGGCCGCCTCTCCTTCACCACCAATGTCCCGGACCTCAAGTCCTGCGACATCGTGGTCGAGGCCGTAACCGAGGATCTGGGCCTCAAGAACGACCTGTGGAAGCAGCTGGACGGCCTCTGCGCCCCCCCGACCATCTTTGCATCGAACACGTCGAGCCTCACCATCGCGGCGATGGCGGCGGCCACCACCCGCGCGGACCGGTTCGTCGGCCTCCATTTCTTCAATCCGGTACCCCTGATGCAGCTCGTCGAGGTGGTGAAGACGGTCACCACATCCGACGAGTCCTTCGCGCGCGCGTTCGCGTTCGCGAAGTCGCTCGGCAAGGAAGCGGTCGCGGCAAAGGACAACTCGGGGTTCATCGTGAACCTGCTCCTGGTCCCATACCTTCTGGACGCGATCCGGGCACTCGAGCATGGCGTCGCGGGAACGGCCGACATAGATAAGGCGATGCAGCTGGGGTGCGGGTATCCCATGGGGCCCCTCACCCTGCTCGATTTCGTCGGCCTCGACACCACCTACAAGATCGCCGAGATCATGTTCGCCGAATACCGGGAGCAGAGGTACGCGCCGCCCCCGCTCCTCAAGCGGATGGTGCTGGCCGGGATGTACGGGAAGAAGAGCGGCAAGGGCTTCTACGATCATTCCACCACGCCGCCCACCGTGGCGCGGCTCGGACTCTAATTAGACGGGGGACACGTGATCTTCGGCTACGACTGGCCACGCTTCCACGCCGCGGTCAATGACCTGCCCGCCGCGCTCCTGACCTTCGCGGTGCTGTTCGAGCTGGGTGGCTGGCTGATGAAGCGGGAATCCCTCCGCTGGGCCTCGGTCTGGACTCTGTGGGCGGGCGTGCTGGGCGGGTGGATCGCGGTGCTCGCCGGCGAGCAGGCCGAGGATGTGATCGATCACGGCGAAGCGATCCACGAGCTGATGGAAGTCCACGAGAAGCTCGCCCTGATCACGATGTCCATCTTCACCCTGGTGCTGGTCTGGCAGCTGTGGCGCCGGTTCAACCCGCCGCCGACGGAAACCGCCATCCTGCGGGTGCTCGCGATCGTCGGCGCCTGCTTCCTGGTGGCGACCGCACAGAAGGGCGGGCAGATGTACTTCGAGCACGCCGCCGGCGTCCGGACGGACGCCATGAAAGCGGAGATAGAGAACCGGGCCGAGGGCCACCATCATCACCCGGGTGAGCCGGACGATGATGATGACCACGCCGCTCCCGCAGCGACCGATACCAGTCACACGCATGCGGACACCGCGCACACGCACGATGCCCCGCACACCCACTAGGCTGAGTCTGTTGGTGCAGGCGGCGATGGTCGCGATCGTCCTCGCCGCCTGTAATCCGGCGTCCTCCCGGCCGGGATTCATGCCCTACCCCGAAGACGTCTCCGTCCTGCTCCCGGGGTCCGTGCCGGCGATCGCATCGGCGGTCGGGGCCTGGATGGCATCCCAGGGCATGCACACGGAGTGGGTCAGCACTGAAGACGGGTACGTGGAGTCGACCTGGTACAACACCGACACCCATCTGTCCACGTCGGGGACCGGCGACCTCGGCACTACCATGGCGACGTTCAAGGTCCGCGTCTGGGTGGACCCGGATGCTCCCGGCAAGAGCAAGATGACGGTGGAAGCCGTCTACCGGCCCCTGCTGGATCCGTCACGCACGGAACGGGACCTGGAACGCAATGCGCCCCCGGGGAGCGGGGGCGCGGTGTTGGTACAGAACCTGATAGACGAAATGCAACACAAGTTCGGCGGGAGTTAGTTCCGGACCCACCCCTCGATCCAGCGTTCCATCGTTTCGAGGTCGAGCATCGCGTCCCGGCAGGGTCCGTTCGGCAGCCGCATCGTGAGTCCGAGTACCGGCAACTTCCCCGCGACATCCCGCAGCCCCGTCATCATGTCTCGCTCGCAGGCGACCGCCACCACCGCGCGCGGGCGCCGCTCGCGGATCACGCGCCGCGCCAGCTGACCACGCGTCGCGACGAACACCGGGACATCATAGCGGCCGGCGATGGAGAGCACGCCGTCCAGCGCGAGTTTGGAGAGACAGCGGGGAATCAGGACCAGGAGCTCGCCCCGCCCGACCGTGCGCCCACGTCGCACCGCCAACGTGTTGTAGACGTCGATGGCGGCATGCTCCGCCCAGTCGCGGCGCCGGAACGCGCGCGAGACGAGGGACGTGAGATTCATCAGATGAAGGAAGGGACCACGCTCGAGCCAGTGCTCGGGGAGGAGATTCTTGCCCGAAGCGTACGAGCCGAGCAGCGCGGCGAACCAGAGCCAGCTGAGTCCGACCAACCCGCCCCACGTGACTTCCACCAGCTTCGCCAGCGGGGACCAGATCTCCGCGATCCGGGGCGCCAGCAGGAAGAGCACACCCCAGCCCAGGGCCGCGACCACCGCGATGGTCAGGCCGGCGAACCAGAAGAACGTCGATGCGGGCGCCGAGAAGTCCCCGCCCGAAGGCAGAGGCAGACCATTCCACTCGTCCCATTCGTGACCCAGACGGCGGTCGGTCTCGATATGGATGAGCTGGGCGCGCGGTGAACCCGCAGCAGGAGGGGCCGGTGAAGCGGACGTGGCCATAGGGCGAAGAAGCTTCACGCTGGCGGGAAGGGATGTCAAGTTTAGGGCTTGAGCGCGCCTGCCAAGCTTGAGATTGATACCGATCCGGCCCTCCGATCCGCCTACTCCGAAGGCGCGGGGATTTACCGCATCCTGCCGTACGGGGTCGCCATTCCCCGATCCCCCGCGGAGCTCGTGGCCTTCCTTCGGTCCGACTCCTCCTCGCGATTCGTGCCCCGGGGGGCGGGCAGCGGGATGCCGGGAGGCAACATCGGATCTGGTGTGGTGGTCGATTGCTCCAACTTTCGTACGCTCGCGCTCGAACCGGGACGACGCATCGCCCACGCCGGAGCGGGTGTGACCTGGAAGGAAGTGAACGATGCCGCCGCCCAGGTGGGCCTTCGCCTGCCCCCTGACCCATCTTCCGGAGCCTTTGCCACGAGCGGGGGGATGGTCTCCACCAATGCCGCCGGACCGCGCACCGTGCAGTCGGGTTCCATTCGACGCTGGGTGGAGTCCGTTGATGTCGTCAACTACCTTGGGGAAGCGCGCACCGTACGACGAGGCGGAGGGCCTGGTCCCTTGAGGCCACACGTCGACGTGCTGGGACGAGTAGCAGCAGGGTTTCCCAAGACCCGGAAGAATTCGAGCGGCTACGCGATCGACGAATTCGCGAAGTCGGGTGACGAGCTCGATCTCCTGATCGGCTCCGAAGGCACGCTGGCGTTCATCACGGCGGTCGAGTGGCGCCTCGAGCCGATCCCGAAGAACGTCGCAGGTGTGGCACTGGGGTTCGGGGACCTGGAAGACCTTGGGGACGCAGTCTCTTACCTGCTTTCCCTGAGCCCTTCTGCCGTGGAGCTGCTCGACCGCACCCTGCTTTCCTTTGTTCAGGCTCCCGGGCTTCCGCCCGACCTCGCGTGCCTGCTCCTGGTCGAGTTCGAGCGCCCCACCCCGGCAGCGGCGCGTGGCGTGGTGGGAGACGCCGTCCGCGGCCTCGAGGGCCGCACCAGGCACGTCCAGACGGCGGTCGACGAGCAAGGGCTCGCCGAGCTCTGGTCGGTGCGCCGCCTCGCCTCTCCCGCCCTGGCACGCCTGCCCGAGACCCGCCGGTCGCTCCAGGTAATAGAAGACGGGTGCGTCCCCGTGGAGCACTTGGGAGCCTACATCGCGGGCGTCCGCGCGGCCGCCGAGCACCTCGGACTCGAGATCACGATCTTCGGGCACGCGGGCGACGGGCACGTGCACGTGAATGCACTCCCCGACCTCAGCAGCTCCGATTGGCGCGAGCGCCTCGCCACCCTCTACCAGGACGTGACGGATCTCCTCGTCCGCCTCGGCGGCACGCCAAGCGGCGAGCACGGGGATGGCCGGCTCCGCGCGGGAGTGCTCCCCCGCATCTTCGGACCGGAGGCCATGAAGCTGTTCGCTGAAGTGAAGTGGTCCTACGATCCTCTCGGGAAGATGAACCCGGGTGTTATTATTCCCGCCGACGGCTGGTCCCCGATTTCGAACCTGAAGGTGGGACCGGACGCCATCCCGATTCCCCCGCCGATCGCCCGGGAGTTGCGTCGCATCGAGCGAGAAGCCGGTTGGAGCGTGGCGAAGTCGGCCCTGGCAGGCCTTGGCACCTGACCCCTGACCCCTGGCACCGCACTCATGGAAATCTTCCGCGCGCCCCGGATCACCCTCATCGCTCGCCCCCAGTTCGTCGAGCCGGAACACCTGCCGGTCAAATGGAACGGGGACGCTTCGGACGGTGAGCGGTTGGCCGAATTCGCGGGACGGATCTGCTACATGAGTCAGCACAATCCCGTCGCCCGCACCACGCCCGAGTACCTCGAGAACATCAAGAAGCAGGGGCACGGGTCGGTGCTGGAGCACGCGGTGTACGTCCTCCTCATCGAGGGCATTTCCCGATCCTGCTCCCATGAACTGGTGCGCCACCGCGCAGGTTTCGGGTACTCCCAGCTCTCGCAGCGCTATGTCGACGAGTCCCATGCCGCCTTCGTGATGCCGCCGGCCATCATCGGAGATGCCAAACTCGAGACGGACTGGACCAAACAGGTCGAAGAAGCGCAGGCGGCCTACGTGAGAGCGGTGGAGGGGTTGATGGAGCGCTACTCCTGGGTCGCCGACAAGGTCCATCGGCGGAAAATGGCGCGAGAGGCGGCACGGAGTGTGCTCCCTAATGCCACCGAAGTGAAGATCGTCGTGTCGGGAAACGCCCGCGCCTGGCGCACGATGCTCGAATTGCGAACCGGCGAGGGCGCCGAGCTCGAGATCCGTCGCATGGCGGTCGCGTGTCTTGCGGCGTTGTCGAAGGACGCACCTGCGTTTTTCTCCGACTTCGAGACCTACAAACCCGAAGACGGGGGAGAAGCAGCGAGAGTTGTCTATCACAAAGTCTGAGTAGTGCGGAGTGACGAGTTCGGAATGCGGAGTGAGAAAAACCGTCGACGATTCACTCGACATTCCGCAGTCCGCACTCCGATTTTTTCGACTTACCCTATTGCGCATCCTACCGATTCACCCTATTCTCTTCATTGACATCACGTTGGTGTAGTTAGACCGCCGACATAGTGCGGCCTTTTTTTGTAGGAGGTAATCCGAGACCAATGCGAATCGGTCTCGCCTACAACGAGAAACCTCGATCCGCCTTGGGAGCGGACGACCCAGCCAGTACCACCGACGCGTATGTCGAGTGGGACGAGCCTTCCACCATCGACGCGGTGGAGCAGGCCCTCGGTCTCTTCGGCAGCGTCATCCGGCTCGAAGCCGACGCCACCTTCCCGCAGAAACTCGCCCTCGCCCGCCCGCACATCGTCTTCAACATGGCCGAGGGGCTCTCGGGCCCGAATCGCGAAGCGCACGTGCCCGCGATCTGCGAGTACTTGGGCGTCCCGTATACCGCCTCCGACCCGCTCACGCTCTCGCTGACGCTCCATAAGGCGCGTACCAAGGAGATCCTCGCCTACCGCGGGATCCCCACGGCGCCCTTTGCTCTGGTGTCTGAGCCTGAGGACCTGAACCGCGTCATTTCGGCTGCCCATCTGGCCTTCCCGCTCTTCGTGAAGCCCGTAGCGGAGGGATCCGGTAAAGGCATATTTGCCAACAACTTATGCGAATCTGAGGCCCGGCTCCGGGAGCGGACGCTCTTTCTATTAGATGAGTACCGCCAGCCCGTCCTGATCGAGACCTACCTCCCCGGCCGGGAATTCACCGTCGCCATCCTCGGCAACGGTCCCGAAGCCCGGTGCCTCCCGATCGTCGGATTCGACTTCACCACGCTGCCGGCGGGCGCGACGCCGGTCTACGGCTACGAAGCCAAGTGGCTCTGGGACGACGCCGAGCATCAGCTGGAGATCTACGAGTGCCCCGCGCGGATCCCCCATGACCTCCGTGCCTCGATCGAACGCGTGTCCCTCGGTGCCTACTACGCCCTCGGCTGCCGCGACTGGTCCCGGATCGACGTCCGGCTCGACGCCAAAGGCATTCCGAACGTCGTCGAGCTGAATCCGCTGCCCGGAATCATCCCCGACCCGAAGATGAACTCGTGCATGCCCAAGGCCGCACGGGTCGCCGGCATGACCTACGACCAGCTGATCCAGGAAGTCGTCCGGATCGCCTGGAAGCGCATCCATGGCCGCGAGCTGGTGGCGGGCGCCGAAGAGGCGATCGCGTGAAGCTCGTCATCCTCTACGACCCCGGCGCCCCCGACTGGACCACCGAAGACATCGCTGGGGTGATGAAGGCCGTCGACGAGATCGGTGCGATCTTCGCCGACATGGGCCATCAGGTGCAGAAGGTCGGCGTCCGGCACGACCTCAAGTGGCTCCAGGCTTCCAAGCGGGCAGACCTGGTCTTCAACCTGTGCGAAGGAGTGCACGGAGTTGCAGTCTGGGAAGACCACGTCGTTGCGGCGCTCGAGTTCGAAGGGATCCCCTTCACCGGGTGCGGCTCCTGGACAGTCGCGGCGTGCCGGCGCAAGACCGTCGCGAACGCCATCCTGCTTCAGGCGGGGCTGCCGATCCCTCAGTGGACCACCACCCACGACCGGATCCCCGACGACTTCCCCCTGCCCGCCATCGTGAAGCCTGCAGCCGAGGACGCGAGTGCGGGACTCGACCGGGGCTCGGTGGTGACGGACCGGAAGGCGCTGCGAGCTCGCGTCGCCGCGATGACCGAGCAGTTCGACGAGGTGCTCGTCCAGCAGTACATCGCGGGGCGCGAGTTCAATGTCGGATTCGTCGGAAACCGGGTGCTCCCGGTGTCCGAGATCGATTTCACGGGCATGCCCGAGGGTGCCTGGCCCATCCTCACCTACGCCGCCAAGTGGCACGCGGGATCGGAAGAGGACCTCGGCAGCCAGCCCATTGTGCCCGCCCCCATCTCCCAGCGCCTGGCAGACCGGTTGGTCCGTGTAGCCGAGAAGGCGTGGCAGACCATGCAGGGGAAGGGATACGGCCGGGTGGACATGCGGGTGGACGACACCGGGCGCCCGTGGGTGCTCGAGGTGAACCCGAATCCTGACCTGACCGACGAGGCCGGGCTGTCGCGGATGGCCAAGGCCGCGGGGTGGGACTACGCCGAGCTGGTGCGCCGGGTGGCCGAAGTGGCCCTGCGTGAGGCTCAGGGAGCCAGGGCGGCCCGTGAATTGCTCGCTCAGCCCCATCGGTCCAGGGCATAGAGAGCGACTCGAGCGTCTGACCCGGGAGACCGGCTTCTTCCGCGAGGAAGAAGTGGCGACCGCGGTCGAGCTGCTCGATGAGCACCTGAACGGCGACGAGGACTACCGGTTCATCGGGGCCTTCGCCGGCAATGCGCTGATGGGATACGCGTGCTGGGGCCCCACGCCCGGCACGGAAGGGACCTGGGACCTCTACTGGATCGTGGTGGCCCGGGAGCAACACGGAGCGGGCATCGGATCCCAGCTCCTCAAGCACGTCGAACAAGAGCTGATGGCCGGTGGCTGTCGGCTAGTCGTGGTAGAGACGTCATCGCGCGCGGACTATGCGCCGACGCGCGGGTTTTACGAGGCCCGCGGGTACACCAGGACCGCGGTAATCCCGGAATACTATGCGCCCGGGGATGACCTGGTGATCTATCTCAAGGACCTGACACATGGAGTCCTGGCAAGAACTGCTTCGTAAGAAGAGCATCGCGTCCCTGGAGGTGCTGGCGGCCCGCTTCGGCCCCGAGCACTTCCCGGAGCTCGATCGTCTCCGGCAGGCGGCGGAGAACTTCGAATTCCGGATTTCGCCCGCGATGGTCGACCTGATCAAGTCCCCCGACGATCCCATCTGGCGCCAGTACGTGCCCAGCGTGCAGGAGCTCGAGGTGCACGACGGGATCGTGGATTCGCTCGCGGAGGACGCGCATTCGCCGGTGCCGAACATCACCCACCGCTACCCCGACCGGGCCCTGTTCCTGGTGAGCCCTGTCTGTGCGTCGTACTGCCGGTTCTGCACCCGCCGGCGGAAGGTCGGGGACCCCGAGAAGATCCCGATGTCCCAGCTCGAGTCGGCCTTCCAGTACCTTGAGCACCACACCGAGATCCGGGACGTCATCATGTCCGGCGGTGATCCGTTGCTCCTGTCGGACCGCCGGATCGACGACATCCTGAAGCGCCTGAGGGCCATTCCCCATCTCGAGGTCATCCGGATCGGGAGCCGGGTCCCGTGTCACTTGCCGGAGCGGATCACGCCGGAGCTCTGCGCGATCCTCAAGAAGTACCATCCGTTCTACATCAACACGCACTTCAACCACCCGGACGAGCTCACGCCCGCGGCGGTCAAGGGCCTGGGGATGCTGGCGGACGCCGGGATCCCGCTGGGGTGCCAGACCGTCCTCCTGAAGGGCGTGAACGACGATCCGGCGGTGATGAAGAAGCTGATGCAGAAGCTGCTCGCCGCGCGGGTCCGGCCGTACTACATCTACATGTGCGACCAGGTCGCGGGCGCGGAGCACTTCCGGACGACGGTGGAGAAGGGTCTTGAGATCGTGAAGGCGCTGCGTGGCTGGACCTCAGGGTTAGCGGTCCCGCACTTCGTGATCGATGCCCCCGGAGGCGGCGGGAAGATTCCGCTCCTCCCCGAGTACGTGGTGAAGATCACGGACAAGGAAGTGGTCTTGAGGAACTACACGGGCAAGCGGTTCAAGTACAAACAGCCGTACGTACCCGAGGAAGCTCCCGAGCTGGAGCCGATTCTCGTCGGGTAGGGAATGGGAAGAGTGAGGAGGGAAGCGGGAAGCGGTGTCTGACTCTTCCCGCTTTCGTTTATGGTTTCGCTGGCCGCATGGGCACGGTGCCGGTCGGTCCCGTGCCGACCACTTGCAATACGACTTCGTTATCGCCGGTCCACGCATAGTGCGTCATATGCGCCGGCTCCGTCCACATACTGCCTGGCGGTATCGCGCGCATTCTGGTCGTGTCCCCTGATTCGCCCAGGGCGAAATGCATAGTGCCGGAAAGGACCTGGACGATTCGGTTGTCCAGGTGGTAGTGCGGCGCAATGTGGAGACCCGCCGGGAAGCGGACGCGGAGGACGTAGGGCCCCGGGCGGCTCGGGTCCCCGAACAGGACGGTTTGCTCGCCGCCCGCATAGTACGGTGTCCACTTGAGCTGATCGGGCGTCACGACCACGTGATCCGTGGGTGGAGTCGGGGCATTGAGACGAGCCGCAGCCAACACCAGGAAAATCAGCGGGGCCGCTCCCTGGATGACCGCGCCACGTTTCATCTGCGGAGCCGATGCGACCAGGACCAAGGCCGCGCCGAGCATGGACAGACAACTGAACGTCGCCAGTGCGTGCCCGACGGCGGGGCGTCCAGCCAGAAACAGGGCCAACCCAGCGAACACTCCCAGCGCCAGGAAGAGGTTGTAGAACCCTTGATTGAACGCGAAAAGCCTTGTGGTCTGTGATTGCTCAGGGGTCTGCCGAAACCGCAGCTGCACCTTCGGCGTGGTCCACCATAGGCTTTCCATGCCGAAGATCAGCACATGAATCGCCCCCGCGAGTAGCCCGGCCACCCACATCACCACGAGCATCCCAGTACCTCCAAGCTCAGGTCTGAATCCGAACCAGCTTGATGCGCCCCGCGGCGCCCGCCTTGATGGTGACAGCCCGAGTTACAAATGGCATCCCCACTTCCTCACGGAGCGTTGGCAGTGAAGGCCTTCAGGCCGCGACCGCGCCGAGAGCGCCCTCTCAGGGCGCGGGAACTGGGCCGGGTTTCTCGACCACTATTTTCACGTGCTCGAGCACCCGGCGATGAATGGCTTCGATGATCCGGTCGGCCATCCCCTCCCAGTAAACCTGCGGATACATCTCCATCCGGTACCAGGTGTGTCCCACCAACCGCGTGCGGCCCCCCGGGAGTGCCACCAGCTCGAACTCTCCTTTGGTGGCCTGGAAATACCCATCGAGATGGGGCGCGTAGACCTTCCGGTACGGTGACAGCTCATTCATCGGCGCCGGATTCTTCGTCACATCGAATGCCAGCACCGCCGGCTCATCCCACCTGGTGATCGGCTCGACAAACGCCCCGGTCGTGAACTCGCAGTACCGGATCGCCCCAACCCCCGTCCCATCGATATGGGCGCGAATCGGCGCGGCCACCCCCGCCCGAAAAATGGCCTCCGCGGGAGGCGGCAGCTCGGGGAAGGCCACCACCGTCTTCCAGACCCGCTCGGGCGGGGCCGCAATTTCGACCGTCGTCACGACTTCGCGGATCGGGGCCGGCGCCTTGGCCGGCTCAGCGAGGATGAACAACGGCAGCGCGAGAGCCGCCGCTCGAGTCGCGGCGGGCCGCTCGGGTGACCGCAACGCGATGGCGCGCCCAAGAGCCGCACCGATGAGGGCCAGTACCACCGCAATGGGGAAGGCCATCGCGATGCAGAGAAGACCCTCGAGCGCGAACAGGATCATGACTGCCCCCGCCAGCGCCACCGTCAGGAGTACCACGGGAACAGTGTCCAGGTATGACGCCCGCTGCCGCCTGTTGTAGATGTTGGCGCTGATCGCACCGAGCGTGAGCGGCGTGCCCAGAAAGAGTCCCGTCGAATAGGCTTGTTTGAAATAGATCGCGAGGACCGTCGAGGGGACCGCGACCGCCAAGCCACCCGCGATGGCGAACACGGCTGCCCGCAACCGGTCGTCCATCTCGGCGGGAACGGGAATTGGGCGAGGCCGGCCCGTGGGGGCGACACTGAGCCCCAGCATCACGAGGTAGTTGACGCCCGGAATGAAGAACAGGATGGCGAGCCACGCCGAGCTGCCGGCGTCGATCGCACGCCGCATGGTGAGGGAGACCCCGATCCACAGGAATGGCAGGGTCCAGATCGCCAGCCCAAGGGCGAGCCCATCGCTTCCCGGCCCCAGGGTCTGTTGCCGGACGGTCCAGAGGGGACTGAAGTAGACGGCAGGAGTCCACATGTGGCCGGTGGCGAACCAGACCACCGCGGTGTCGGCCAAGTACTTGAACAACATGAGGCCGGCGCCGTGAAGGAAATACCGGCGCCGGCCCACAGGAGTGACCCACCCAAACCAGAACTGAAAGAGATCGGCCACGCTAGGCCTTGGCCTCTTCCAGCTCCTTCTTGCGCGTTTCTGCGATCTTCGTGGCGACCTCAGGCGGCGCCTGCTCGTACTTGAAGAACTGGGCGTGATACGTCCCGCGGCCATGCGTGATCGAGTGGAGCGTCGTCGCGTACTTGTCGAGCTCCGCCTCGGGCACATGCGCCTTCACCCGGGTCAGGCGCCCATCGGGCTCGCTGCCGAGGATATGCCCCCGGCGTGACGACAGGTCTCCCATCACGGAGCCGAGTGCATCGTCGGGCGTCCAGACCGACAGCTCGACGATGGGCTCGAGGAGCGCCGGCTTGCAGTTGGGACTCACGTTTCTGAAGGCCAGGATCCCGGCCATCTTGAACGACATCTCGTTCGAGTCCACGTCGTGATACGACCCGTCGTAAAGCTCGATCTTGAAATCGACCACGGGATAGCCGGCAATCGGCCCGCGTGCCGCGGCTTCCTCCACGCCCTTCTCCACCGCCGGGATGTACTGCCGCGGGATCACACCGCCCACGATGTGGTCTTCGAACACCACACCGGTACCTCGAGGCATCGGGGCCAGGCGGATCCAGCAGTCGCCATACTGCCCCCGGCCACCCGACTGCTTCTTGTGCTTTCCCTGCCCCTCGGCCTTCCCGCGCAACGTCTCGCGGTAGGCGATCCTCGGCTTGGTGAGCAGGGCGTGAACGCCGAACTTGCGTGCCAGGCGGCCGACCACGATCTCGATGTGCCGCTCGCCCAGCCCGCGAATCAGGGTCTGGCCCAGCTCGGATGAGTACTCGTGCTGGAAGGTCGGATCTTCTTCGTGGAGCTTGTGGAGCCCTATCGAGAGCTTGTCCTCTTCGCCCCGCTGCTTGACCTCGATCCCCGAGGTCACGATCGCCTCCGGGAACGGGATCTTGGGCAGGACGATGGGGTGCTCCTTGCTGGACAGGCAGTCGTTCGTGTGCGTGTCCCGCAGCTTCGCCACACATCCAATGTCACCGGCGTGCAGCTCCTGCACCTCGGTCCGGTCCTTCCCGACCGACACGCAGAGGTGATTGAGCTTTTCAACCGCCTGCCGGGGCGCGTTGTAGACGTCCTGCCCGTTCTTCACCATCCCCGACACGATCCGGAAGTACGAGACGTCGCCCACGTGCGGCTCGGAGATCGTCTTGAACACCCGCGCCACGAGAGGCCCCTGGTCGGTGGGCGCGCACGTCACGTTCTGGGCGTTTCCCCACACCTGGCCTTCGGCATCGGGAACGTCCTTCGGTGAGGGCATGAGCTCGACCATCTTGCTCAGCAGGGCCTTGGTGCCGTACGTCAGCTCCGCGGCGCCGCAAAACAGCGGGAAGAGCTCGCCGCGCGCCATCCCCGACTTCATGGCCTTGATCGCCTCGTCCCGTCCGATCTCTTCGCCACCCAGATAGCGCTCGAGCAAGGTGTCGTCGGTCGCGGCGATGCTCTCGATCAGCGCCTCGGAGTACTTCTGGAAGCGGTCCTGGTACTCGGGGGGGACGTCGACCTCCTCGTACTCGCCGGCCTTGGTGCCCTTCTTGTACATGTGGCACTTCTTCGAGAACAGGTTGATGATCCCATGGAAGTCGGGGCCCTCGCCCACCGGAATCTCCACCGGGATCACCTTCGCGGTCAGCCGCTCCTTGACCTGATTGAACACCTTCTCGAAGTCCGCATGCTCCTTGTCCATCATCGACACGAAGAGAATGCGCGGCGTGCCCCGCTCCTCGCAGTACTGCCACACCTTCTCAGTTCCGACCTCGACACCCGCCGAGCCCGCCAGCACCACCACCGCGCCGTCCGCGGCCCAGACGCCGGCGAGTGCGTCGCCGGTGAAGTCCAGATATCCGGGCGTGTCGATGAGGTTGATCTTGGCGTCCATCCACTCGGCGACGGCGAGCGCCAGGTTGATGGAGTACTTGTGCTGAATTTCGTCGGGGGTGTAATCGGTGAGGGCGGTGCCGTCCTTCACGGACCCGTGGCGCTTGCTCGTTCCGGCCACGAACGCGAGTGCATCGACCAGGGAAGTCTTGCCGCTCGCGCCGTGGCCTACCACGGCCACGTTGCGGATGTCCTCCGTCTTGTACACGCGCATGCGTATGCCTCCTTCGGCGCGAATTCCTGCGAATATGGCCGCCGGGATTAGCCCCGGCTAGGCGCGGGAACCCCCGGCCCGGCCAGGGTTTGTGTCTTCGCCGCGCTCGCGAGCGCCGTCGCCGCGCCTGCGGTGAGTCAAGCTCAGACCCAACTTTAGGGCGCGATCGAGCCGAGAGCGGGCTGTCAGCCCGCGGGATCAATCGGCAGGAGGAACCACCTCTTCCCTGACGCGCGCGTTGAGCACCGTCGCCACCAGGATGATCCCCCCTCCCACCAGGGACCACATTCCCGGTACTTCGCTCACCAGTAGGAACGCCCAGATCGGGCTCACCACCGGTTCGATCAGGAGCAGCAGCGACACCTCGAGCGCCGGCACGTGCGGCAGAGCCTTCGAAATCAGCACGTAGCCCAGCGCGAGCTGGAAAATGCCGAGGTAGAGGAGGATGCCGGCCTGACCGGCGTCCAAGCCGGTGAGCACCGGACCGAAGGGTACACAGAACACGAACGAGAGGAGGTTGCCGACGGCCGCCGAGGCGGCCACCGCCGCGTGGGCGTCACTCCCGCGTCCGATCCACCGGGAACCGACGATGGCGAGTGCCCAGGTAAGCGCGGAGAGCAGCGCGATCAGGTCCCCGGCGACCGGATTCTGCGAGACGCGGCCGGGCTGATCCATGCCGACGAAGAAGAGCGCCATCCCGACGGCCATCGCAGCCATCACGCCGAGATCGCGGCGGCGCGCCCGCTCGCCGACCAGAACGGGCGCGAGGAGCAGAATGAACAGGGGACTCGTGGACTGCAGGAAGATCGCGCTGGCCGCCGTGGTGAGCCGGTTGGCGAGCGCGAAGGTGATCGTGGCGCCGGCGTAGCCCGTTCCCACCAGGAAGGTGCGCCAGGTCCATCCGCGGCGCGCCTCGGGCAGCATCACGAGGAGCGCGACGCCGGCGACCAGGCCTCGGAGTCCCGCCACCTGCCAGACATCGAGCGTGAGATACTTGATCGCCGCGCCGGACGTGGAGAACAGGACGGCGGCGGCGAGGATCTTGAGGCGCGGGCTCACGGCCCGAATTATAATTGCCGTCTCATGGCCGGTCCCCAGCAAGTCCAGATCTTTGGCGTCAGAAAGAGCGCGGACACCCGTGCCGCCCTTCGCTTCTTTGCCGAACGGCGCGTCAAGACGCACTTCGTGGATCTGAACGAACGCCCGGCGTCCCTGGGCGAACTGCGGCGCTTTGCGCAGAAGTTCGGGACCCTCCATCTCGTCGACCGCGACTCCCGCCGCTACACTGAGCTGGGACTCGGCGTCGCCCGCCTGTCGGACGAGCGGTGGCTGGAGAAACTCTCCCTCGAACCTCTGCTCCTGAAGATGCCCCTCGTACGCAACGAGAACCGGCTCACCATCGGCCTGGCCGATGCGACCTGGAAGGAATGGTGCGCGGCGTGACGACCTCGATCCCGGTGTTGGCGCTGTGTCTCCTGGCCGGTTGTGCCGTGGCGACCGGGTTGCCCGCGCCTCAGCACAGCTCAATCGATGCCCTCTTTCACGACTACACGGGCGCGGTGCCGGGCGCGAGCGTCACCGTGATCCGGGATGGCAAGGTGCTGTACGAGCACGCGTACGGCCTGGCCAATCTCAACCCGGCCACTCCCGCCACGCCGGGCACCGACTACCGGCTCGCCTCCCTCACCAAGGAGTTCACCGCGCTGTCCATCATGCTGCTGGCGAAGGACGGCAAGCTGCGGTACGACGAGCCGATCGGGTACCTCCTCCCCGGTCTGCCGGATCATCTCCGGCTCCTGACCGTTCGCCAGCTCCTGACCCACACGTCCGGCATCTGGGATTACGAAGACCTGATTCCCGACACCCAGACCGTGCAAGTGTCGGACGCCGACGTTCTGACGATGATCTCGAAGAAGGACACCCTCTACTTTCCGCCGGGGACCAAGTTCCAATACAGCAACACCGCGTACGTTCTCCTGGGGCTGATCGTCGAACGGACCTCCGGGATGCCATTCCCGAAGTTCCTCGAGGAGCGCGTGTTCAACCCGGCGGGCATGAACAACACCCTTCTGTTCGAAAAGGGTGGTCCGGCGGTCCCGGCACGGGCCTACGGGTACACACCTGATTCGGCCGCACCGACGTTCAAGGCGACCGATCAGAGCGTCACGAGTGCCACGCGCGGGGACGGCGGGATCTATTCGTCCGTCGAGGACCTCGCGAAGTGGTGTGAGGCGCTTCAGGGGAGCCAGCTGCTCGACCAGCCGCGTTTGGCCGAGGGGTTCACGTCGGGAGTGCTGTCGGACGGGACCAAGACCGGCTACGGGTTCGGATGGTACGTCGATACCTTTCGGGGAGCCCGGCGGCTCTGGCATCACGGGGAAACCAGCGGCTTCCGGAACACCATCGTCCGATTCCCCGACCTGCATGCGGCGATCGTCGTGCTGAGCAACCGGAATGGCGGCGACACCGGCAAGATCGCGGACCAGATCGCCGACCTGGTTTTCTTTTCGAAGGGAGCGCCATGATCGAGATCGAACGTCCGCGCGCCGGGGAGTTCAACGAGTACTATCAGAAGTACATCGACCTCGTGCCCCAGGGGAATCTCATCGAGATCCTGACCCGCCAGGGAATGGAGTTCGGCGCGCTGGTGAAGTCCGTCCCCGAGGGACGTGCCTCATTCCGGTACGAGCCCGCCAAATGGAGCGTCGCGCAGCTGGTGAGCCACGTGAATGACGCGGAGCGCATCTTCACGACGCGGGCGCTCTGCTTTTCACGCGGTGAAAAGTCTCCCCTGCCGAGCTTCGACCAGAAGGCGTACGCAGCCGCCGCCGCGGCCGATCAGCGGCACATCAGCGATATCGGAGCTGAATTCGAGCACGTCCGGCGCGCGACCCTGTCGCTCTTCTCGGGCATGACGGAATCGATGTTCACGATGAGTGGGGTCGCCTCCGACAACTCCGTCACGGTTCGCGCGCTGGCCTACATCGTGGCCGGACACTGCTTCCACCACGCCCAGATCCTGAAGGAGCGCTACCTCTAGCCGGACGTTCCCATGCGCCGTTCTCTCGCCGTCCTTGTCGCGCTGCTCCTGCCGGTCGCCCTTCAAGCCCAAGGCGATACCGCCACGTTCATGATCGCCAATTTCCATTTCGCCGATGGCGAGTCCCTGGCGGTGCTCAAGCTCCATTACCTGACTCTCGGTCACCCGCGGCGCAATGCCGCCGGGCACGTCTCGAACGCGGTTCTCGTGCTCCACGGAACCGGCGGAACGGGGCGTCAGTTCCTCAATCCCCTCTTCACCGAGCTCTACGGTCCCGGTGAGGCACTCGACACCACGACGCACTACATCATCCTGCCCGACGACATCGGTCATGGCCGTTCATCAAAGCCGTCCGACGGCCTCCGCCAGCGCTTTCCGCACTACGCGTACACCGATCTGGTGACCGCCGAGTACCGGCTCGTGACGGAAGGATTGCACGTCGACCATCTGCTCGTGGTGATGGGCACTTCGATGGGCTGCATGCACAGCTGGATGTGGGCCGAGCGTTACCCGGACTTCATGGACGGCGCGGTGCCGCTCGCCTGCCTGCCGGCGCAAATCGCGGGAAGGAACCGGATGCTGCGTCGCATGGCGATGGACGCCATTCGCACGGACTCGGCCTGGCACGATGGGGAGTACACCTCTCAGCCTCCGGGCCTGCGCGGTGCACTGGAGGTGCTGTTTTTCATGGGCTCGAGCCCCCGCCGCCTGCAGCAGGCGTTCCCGACGCGCGACTCGGCGGACGCCGACATCACCCGGTGGATGGACCGCGAGCTCGCCATCACGGATGCGAACGATTTTCTCTACCAGTTCGACGCGTCCCGCGACTACGATCCCTCACGCGACCTCGGCCGCATCAAGGCGCAGGTGCTCGCCATCAACTCGGCCGACGACGAGGTGAATCCCCCGTCCCTCGATGTCATGACCACCTTGTTCCCCAAGGTGCGGCATGGCCGGTACGTCCTGCTCCCCATATCGGACCTGACGCGCGGCCACGGCACCCACACGGTCGCCGCCGCCTGGAAGCAGTACTTCGCGCGCTTCGTCGCCAGCCTGGAGCCACTCTCCAAGTAGAAACAGCCGTTTGAGTTAACGAGGACCCGGTAGTACCGTCTCATGAGTCCCATGCATCGCGCTTCGATGTGCGCCGCCCTGTTTCTGGTCCCCCGGCTCCTGGGGGGCCAGATGGCCCAGGCCCCTCCCTCGCTCACCCCGCGGGACTCGGCGCTTCACGCCCTCAATCGCCTCGCCTACGGACCACGCCCAGGTGACGTGACTCGCGTCGCGCAGATGGGCGTGATGAAGTGGATCGACCAGCAGCTGGACCCCAGGCACGTCGACGACGACTCGCTGAAGGAGATCGAGAAGGGTTATCAGATCCTTCACGAGAGCTCCTACGACCTCGTCGGGCTGCTCGAAGACGCGCGGAAGGCACGCGAGGAGCGCCTCAAGCGGGATCCGGCGTCCGTCGACCAGCCCGGTGACCAGCCGCCGAAGCTCCGGCGCATTGCGGGAGAATTCCCCGAACTGGCCGTGGTACGCGCCGCGTACTCCCAGCGTCAGCTGCAGGAAGTGATGGTCGATTTCTGGACCAATCACTTCAACGTCTTCGCAGGCAAAGGGCTCGACCGGGCCCTGCTCCCCGACTACATCGAGCACGTGATCAGGCCCCGAGTCCTCGGGAACTTCGCTGATCTGCTGATCGCCACCGCCGAAAGCCCTGCCATGCTCTTCTACCTCGATAACTGGCAGAGCGTCGCTCCCGGATCGATCCCCCCGAACCTGGTGCGTGCGGAGATCCGAGCGCGCTCCTACGGAATGGGAAACTCCATGCGGCTCGATTCCGCCGTGGCCCGGCAGCCGAAGGGGATCAACGAGAACTACGGCCGTGAGTTGATGGAGCTGCACACGCTGGGCGTCGACGGCGGGTATACGCAGGCCGACGTGATCGCCGCCGCCCGCATCTTCACCGGCTGGAGCATCGAGAAGCCCCGACAGGATCCGCAGTTCGTCTTCAACGACTGGGCCCACGACTACGGAGAGAAGACCGTCCTCGGCGTCCGGTTTCCGGGCGGGCACGGGCGGGATGAGGGAATCAAGCTCCTGAAGATGCTCGCCATGAACCCGGCGACGATGCACCACATCTCCTGGGAGCTCTGCCAGCGCTTCGTTGCGGACGACCCTCCCGATGGCTGTGTGGATGATGCCGTAATGGCCTGGAAGAAGACGAATGGCGACATCCGTGCCGTCCTCACCGCCATCTTCCACGGCCCTGATTTCTGGGCGCGGTCGAACCTTTCGGGGAAGGTGAAGACGCCCCTCGAGTTCGTCGCCAGTGCCCTGCGGGCGTCGGGCGCCGAGCCTGATACCACGTTCCGGTTGGCGCAGGTGGTGGCGCGGCTTGGGGAGCCCCTCTACCAGCACGTCGCTCCCGATGGCTATCACGAGACGCAGGACGAATGGGTGAACAGCGGCGCCCTGCTCGACCGGATGAACATCGCGGTGGGCCTCGCCGCCGGCAGACTCCCAGGTGCGATCGTGGATCTCAACCGCGTCGTCTCGCCGATGGCGAACCACGACTCCCTGGTGAGCACCATCGACCGCCAGCTCCTCGGCGGCGCGATGACTCCGCATACGCGGCAGGTCATTCTCGATCAGATCAAGGACGTGTCCGACTCGAATGCCGCACGGAATTTCGCGGTCGGGATGGCATTGGGGGGACCGGATTTTCAAAAGCAGTGAGAAACGCTAAGACGGTACATCGGTAAGCCGGTCCGTGCTTGAAATGGAGATGACGATGGCGATTACGAGACGAGGGTTTGTGAGGGCCGGTGGAGTCGCGTTGTTCAGCGTGGGCCTTGATCCGTTATTCATGGACCGGGCCGCCTACGCTTTGTCTTGCCGTCCTACCGTCTTACCGTCTAACCGTCCTGTCCTCGTCTGCCTGTTCCAGCGCGGCGCCGTCGACGGCCTGAACATGGTCGTCCCGCATGGGGACGGGATCTATTACCAGGAGCGTCCCCGCATCGGAGTGCCCGCGAAAGACGTCGTCGATCTGGATGGGTATTTCGGTCTTCACCCATCCCTTGCGGCCCTCAAGCCCTGGTGGGACAACAAGAGCCTCGCCGCCATTCATGCAATCGGCTCACCCGACGCCACCCGCTCCCATTTCGATGCCCAGGACTACATGGAATCGGGCACGCCGGGGGTGAAGATCACCGCGGACGGCTGGCTGAACCGCTACTGCCAGCATGACCAGGCGCACCAGAGCACCGCGTTCCGCTCCGTGGCCTTCGGCCCTGAGCTCCCCAGGATTCTGTCCGGCTCGGCGCCGGCACTCGCGATCGGCGACCTCAAGACCTTCGGTCTTCGCGTGCCGCAGAACGCCCAGGGGGACCGCGTCACCAGGGCATTCGAAGCCCTGTATCAAGGCTCCGCGACGGGGCTGCTCGCTTCGTCGTCAGAGGAGGGGTTTGAAGCCGCCCGGCAGCTCAAAGCCGCGGACCCCACGCAGTACCAACCCGAGCATGGCGCCGTGTATCCGAATGGCCGGCTCGGACACTCCCTGCTCGAGATCGCGCAGCTCATCAAAGCCGACATCGGTCTGCAGATCGCCTTCGCCGACGCGACCGGCTGGGACACGCACGTGAACCAGGGCGCGAGCGACGGCCAGCTCTCGGCGCGGCTCAAAGAGCTCGGCGACGGTCTCGCTGCCTTCGCCACGGACCTTCGCGAACGAATGAGCAATATCGTGGTGCTCACGATGTCCGAGTTCGGCCGCACCATTCACGAGAATGGCAACAGCGGCACCGACCATGGCCACGCGACCGCGATGTTCGCCCTCGGCGGCCCGGTGAGCGGCGGCAAGGTGCTCGGGAAATGGCCCGGCCTCGCACCCGAGCAGCGCTACGAAGGAAGGGACGTCGCCGTCACGACCGACTTCCGTGATCTCTTCGCCGAGGTCCTCACACGGCATCTTGGAAGCGGCGATCTCGGTTCCGTCTTCCCCGGGTATACGGTCGATCCTGCCAGATACATCGGAGCGATAAGAGCCTAGAGACGTCGAGAAGCAAGGCGTCGAGAAACAAGGCGTCGAGAGGCAAGGCGTCGAGAGGCAAGGCGTCGAGAGGCGAGGCGTCGAGAGGCGAGGCGTCGAGAGGCAAGGCGTCGAGAGGCAAGGCGTCGAGAGGCAAGGCGTCGAGAGGCACACAGGTCGCATACGGTGTGTTTCTTGACGCCTTGTTTCTTGACGTTTTGCTTCTCGACGGTTTTCCTTGTTGCGTGAGCGATCCCATCGCCACCCTGCTGGCCGCCGCCGAACGGGCTGACGGGGTTCCGGCGTTCTGGAAGACCACTGCCCAGTCTCTCGAGGCTGAGCTCAAGGCTCCCGTGCGCCTCACGTACCGCGGGCTGAACGACTCGGGGGAAATCACCGCCGGAGCGTTCACCACCGGAACGTCCTCCGTCGCCATCACCGACGCCGATGGCCGCCGCGTCGAAGCCTTCGCGGGCCGTCCCCTCACGGACGCCGACGTGACCGGGGTCCACAACATCCTCATCAACGCCAACCACCTGGCGGTGATGGTCGGAAAGCGGATCGCGCTCGAACGCGAGCGGCGGCTGGGAACGTTCATCGTCGAGCTCTCGCGCTGGCTCTTCGCGGCTCCCGAAACCGAGCTGCTCCTCCGCTACACCATGCAGGGCGTCACCTCGCTGATCGACGCCCAGGGAGGCTACGTCGCCCTCCGCGAAGCCCCGGGACGCTCGGCGCCCGACGCCGTCACCGTGGTCACCGCCATCGGCATGGCGCACGACTTCGAGGGGCGCGTCCTGAACCTCGAGCAGAGCACGACCGGTCGCGTCGTCCGCACCGGCGAGGCCGTGATCACCACCGACGCGACCGCGGAGCCGGATGCGAGTCCACCGGACTGGACGAATGCCGATCGCGTGCGGTCAGCCCTGATCGCGCCGCTGCATACCTCGAGCGGCGTGGTCGGCGCCATCGGGGTCATCCGCTTCCGTGGCGCGGACGGCGAAAAGAATCCGCATCCGTTTACCATCACCGATCTCCACTACTTCACGGCCGTCGCCGCGCAGATCGCCGGCGGGCTCGAGCTCTCGCAGGCCGTCGCCGCCGCCCGCGCCGCCGCGAACCGCGCCGGGGCCATGGTCAATGCGAGCCCGCTCCCGCTCGCGCTCGTCGATCCCCTTGGCCGGGTGCAGCAGCTTAACGAAGCGGGACGCGCCGTCTTCGGCCTCGCCTCGGACTCGGCCGCCATCGGCAAGCACCTCGATGGACTGGGACTCTCGACGAGTGAGCTGCCCCTCCACTCCATCCTCGCGGGGCGGAAGGACGGCGAGCCGTGGAATGGGCGGGTCGTGGTCAGCCAGCCGGGCGGCGACCGCCGCCTCTGCGACTGCACCATCACCAACCTCACCGGATTGGGATCGCCCCACCTGCTGGTCGCGCTCTACGACCGCACCGATGAGCTGCGGACCCAGCGCGAGCTGATCGCGCGCGAAAAGCTGGCGACCGTCGGCGAGATCGCCGGCGGCGTGGCCCACGAGGTGAACAACCCGCTCGCGGCCATCCGGATGGAAGCGGAGCTCCTCGGCCGCGGCAGCTCGGATCCCGAAGTCGGAGCTGCCGCGTCGACCATCGTCCGCGAAGTGGACCGCGCCGCCCGTATCGTCCGCTCCCTGCTCCGGCTGGCCCGACGTGCCGATTCCACGCCGGTGCGCGTGAACATCAACGAGCTGATCAAGGACGTCGCCGAGATCCGGCAGCGCGTGCTCCGCGCGGAAAACATCGAAGTGATGACGGTGCTCGAGCCCGACTCTCCCGTGGTCCTCGGGTTGGGTCAGGAGCTCCAGCAGGTCGTCATCAACCTCGTGACCAACGCCGAGTACTCGGCGCGCGGGGGCACGCGGTCACCGGCGATGGTGAGGGTAACCTCGCAGGAACGTGGTGGGTGGGTGCGGCTGACGGTCGACGACTCGGGACCAGGCGTCCCTCCGGCCATCAGGCACCGGATCTTCGATCCGTTCTTCACGACCAAAGGCCCCGACGAAGGCTCGGGGCTCGGTCTCTCGATTTGTCAGCGTGTGGTCGCCGAGGTCGGCGGGAAGATCTGGCTGGAAGAATCGGATCTGGGGGGCGCGCGCTTTGTCGTCGAGCTGCCCGCTGCCCCGGAAAGTGGAGATAGAGTCGTCTAAGAATGCTTCCGGACGTCGTTCCCACCCTTTAGGGGGGGCAACCCGGGTTCCGGGCCTTACTGTGTAACGGGAATCCGCTTCCGGTACATCCCCAGCGCGAATATGCCGATCGCGCCAAGTCCCAGGCACAGGGCGCCGAGCCGCCAGTCGGCACCGAAGCGCCAGAAGCCGCGGGTCCAGAAGACGTACCCACCCACCAGATAGGCCAGGCTCGCCAGGAAACCCAGCGGGATGACTTCCGTCCGGCCCATGAGGATACCGAAGACGTAGCCGATGCTGAACCCGGACCAGATGAGGAGCGGGATGGCGCCGCCCAGGATGTGGCCGGGGTCGATCAGGTTCAATCCGCCCGCAAAGCCGCAGAAAAGGCCCACGACCGTGTAGCTGGCCAGGTGAAGGGCGAGGGGCAACGGGACGCTATGGCGATCGAAGCTCATGGACACGTGGGGTTGGAGGACGGCGTAAGATACATACGATGCTGGTGACCCGCACGTACCTCGAACTCGCTGCTCCACAGGCCTTCCAGCCCGCCTTCGGGAGCTTCCCTGACGTCCGGCTGGACCGAAAGCCCAATCCCCCGCCACAGCTGTATCGCGAATGCTACCGCACCGTGGGCGCCGCCTACCATTGGCGTGACCGCTGGGATTGGACCGACCGCGAGATCCAGGCTCATCTCGCGCAGCCGGAGATCACTCTGTACGTCGCCGATCGCGGAACATCGCTGGCGGGATGGTACGAACTGCGTCAGGTGCCGGAAGAACACTCCGTGGAAGTCGCATACTTCGGCATCGTGCCAGCCGAGTTCGGGCGCGGCTTCGGGAAGCACCTGCTTTCCTGCGCGGTACGCGACGCGTGGGCCATGACGCCAAAGCGCGTCTGGTTACACACCTGCACGCTCGATCACCCCAATGCGGTGCCGAACTACAAGGCGCGCGGGTTCGTGCCTTATCGCACCGAAACGTACGAGGTAGATTGACCCAATGACCCTCTCCCGCAAGGCAAAGTTCATCATCGCCGCGGTCGTTGCGCTCCCGATACTCCTCTTCGCTTTTTTCACATGGTCGTCGGTCACCTGGACGTACTCCAGCGGGTCTCGAGCGGGGTATGTGCAGAAGTTCTCGAAGCAAGGGTGGCTCTGTAAGACCTGGGAGGGGGAGTTGTCGATGGTGGCAGTGCCCGGCTCCACGCCGGAGAAGTTCTACTTCACGGTCAGGAACGACTCGATCGCCAATCTGGTCAACAGCACCCTCGGCAAACGGGTCGCACTGCACTACGAACAGCATAAAGGCGTTCCCACCAGCTGCTTCGGACTCACGGAGTATTACGTGGACAGCGTACGGACGGTCGAATGAGCCAGACGAATTCCTTCGGAAGCCGCACCACACTCTCGGTGGGTGGAAAGCGTTTCACCATTCACAAGCTCGAGGCTCTGGAGAAGAAGGGCCTGCCGGTCGCCCGGCTCCCCTACTCGCTCAAGATCCTCCTCGAGAACCTGCTCCGATTGGAAGATGGCCGGACCGTCCGGTCTCAGGACATCGAGAAGCTGTCGAAGTGGGATCCCAAGGCGACACCGGACGAAGAAATCGCGTTCATGCCCGCGCGGGTGCTGCTCCAGGACTTCACCGGTGTCCCCGCGGTGGTTGACCTCGCCGCGATGCGCGACGCCATGTCGCGGATGGGTGGCGACCCCAGGAAAATCAACCCGCTGCTCCCCGCCGAGCTGGTGATCGACCACTCGGTGATCGTCGATCAATACGGGACGCCCACCGCGTTTCAGGCGAACGCCGATCTCGAGTTCCAGCGGAACCGCGAGCGGTACGCCTTGCTCCGGTGGGCCCAGAAGACATTCCGGGGATTCCGCGTGGTGCCCCCGGACACCGGCATCGTGCACCAGGTGAACCTCGAATACCTGGCGCGCGTGGTCTTCACCGGCGAGGGCAACGAGCCCCTCGCTTATCCGGACACGGTGGTCGGCACGGACTCCCACACCACCATGATCAATGGCCTCGGCGTCCTGGGATGGGGCGTCGGCGGCATCGAGGCTGAGGCCGCGATGCTGGGCCAGCCGATCTCGATGCTGATTCCGCAGGTGGTGGGCTTCCGGCTGGCCGGAAGGCTGCGCGAGGGCACGACCGCTACCGACCTGGTCCTCACGGTCACCGAGATGCTCCGGAAGAAGGGCGTCGTCGGGAAATTCGTGGAGTTCTACGGACCCGGCGTCGCGAATCTCCCGCTCGCGGACCGCGCCACGATCGGCAACATGGCGCCGGAGTATGGGGCGACGTGCGGCATCTTCCCGGTGGACGCCGAGACCCTCAAGTACCTCGAGTTCACGGGGCGGTCGAAGGACCAGGTGGCGCTGGTGGAGGCCTACACGAAAGAGCAGGGCCTCTTCCTGACGCCGAGCTCTCCCGAGCCGGTGTTCTCCGACACGCTGTCACTCGACCTCGCGACCGTGGAGCCGAGTCTGGCGGGGCCGCGCCGGCCGCAGGATCGGGTGGCGCTGCATGCCGTGGCGAAGGGCTTCGCGGCCGCCCTGCCCTCGCTCGAAAAGCCCGGCACGCCGCCAGCTCCGGCCACCCGCTGGGAGGGTGAAGGCGGCGGAACTGCCGTCGCCACTCCCCCCGCGCGGAAAACGCACGTGGACCTCACGATCAACGGCGAGGCCTGCCAGCTGCGTCATGGATCGGTGGTCATCGCGGCCATCACGAGCTGCACCAACACGTCGAATCCGTCGGTGATGGTGGCGGCGGGCCTGCTCGCCAAGAAGGCCGTCGAAAAGGGCCTGATGACGAAGGCGTGGGTGAAGACCAGTCTCGCCCCAGGCTCCAAAGTCGTCACCGACTACCTCGGCCAGGCGGGGCTCACGCCCTTCCTCGACAGGCTGCGCTTCAACCTCGTGGGCTATGGCTGCACCACCTGCATCGGGAATTCGGGTCCCCTGCCGGAAGAGGTCACGGCGGCGATCACGGAAGGTGAGCTGGTGACCTGCGCCGTGCTCTCGGGAAACCGGAATTTCGAAGGACGGATTCAGCAGGAGGTCCGGGCCAACTATCTCGCGTCGCCGCCGCTCGTCGTGGCGTTCGCACTGGCCGGCCGGATCGACTTCGACTTCGTGAAGGATTCCCTCGGTAACGGCAAAGACGGGAAGCCGGTCTTCCTGAAAGACATCTGGCCGAGTGCCCAGGAAGTCGATGCCGTGGTACGGCAGGCTGTGCAGTCGTCGATGTTCCACAAGGAGTATGGCGAAGTGTTCGCCGGTGACGCACGCTGGCAGGGGTTGCCGGTGCCCGAGGGCGAACGGTTCGTGTGGGAGAAGGATTCGACCTACATCAGACAGGCGCCCTACTTCGACGGGATGCCGCCTCGGCCCGGCCCCATCACGGACATCAAGAACGCGCGGGTCCTCGCTGTCCTGGCGGACAGCATCACGACCGACCACATCTCTCCTGCCGGCTCGATTCGGAAGACGAGTCCCGCGGGGCAGTATCTCATCGCCCACGGCGTGCAGCCGGCGGACTTCAATTCGTACGGCGCTCGCCGTGGCAATCACGAGGTCATGGTCCGCGGCACCTTCGCGAACGTGCGACTGAAGAACAAGCTGGCGCCCGAGACCGAGGGACCGTTCACGGTCCACTTGCCCGACGGTGCGCCGATGTCGATCTACGACGCGTCCCTCAAGTACCAGGCGGACAAGACGCCTCTCCTGGTGCTGGCCGGCAAGGAGTACGGCTCCGGATCGTCACGGGATTGGGCAGCCAAGGGCCCGCGGCTCCTGGGTGTGAAGGTCGTGATCGCGCAGAGTTACGAGCGGATCCATCGCTCCAACCTCGTGGGGATGGGCATTCTCCCACTGCAGTTCGCCTCCGGCGAGTCCACCGAGTCGCTCGGCCTCACCGGAAAAGAGACCTTCGATTTCGCCGGCGTGACGGACGTGCTGGTGGAGGGTTTCCCGAAGGGGAAGACGCTCACCGTGACCGCGAAGGGGAACGGCGGCACCAGGTCGTTCACGGTCACCGTGCGGATCGATACGCCGCAGGAGCTGCAGTACTACCGGCATGGCGGCATTCTCGAGTACGTGCTGAGGCAGCTGGCGGCGAAGTAGGCGCCGTTCGTCGCTCTCGGGCGGCGACTTGGCGAAATGGCAGTGCCAACCGGAGCATCGCACGACCTATTGGTCCATTACCGGACTCTGGGGTCGTGGATGCCGTCAAGACATCCCGGCCAGCCAGTCAATCCAGTCCATGCGAGTGGACGCTGGGTTGGCTGGCTTTCCGTTTTAGGGTGTGACGACGACGACCGCCGTCATGCCGGCGTGAATCGAGCAGTGGTAGTGGTAGGTCCCCGCCGATGAGAACATGTGCGAGAACGTCCCTCCGCCGGTCGGATATCCGTAGGGATCCGTGCCACCGGGGGCGCCGAGGCTGGCGCTGGTCCAGGAGCTGTTGTCGCTGGTGACGGTGTGCGTTGAGGGACCGTTGTTGGTCCACAACACGCTTTGCCCGGCAGCGATGGTGATCGTATCGGGAGAGAATTGAAAGTCCGCCACCGTTACGGCTGGGCCCGAGGGACCGCCGCCGCCCCCACCGCCGGTGAACGACGAGGTCGGGGACTTGGATGAGCAGGCGGCCAGCCCGAGGGTCACCGCGACAATTACCACACGAGACGTACGCATACAGCGCTCGCTTTCCTTTGTGAGTTCCAACGGTCCTTCTTCCCCAGAGTAACCGTGAGGGCGCCGTGGGGTTCTATTCGGAGAGTCAGCGAGCGGTTACGGAAGCGTCAGGGCGTGCGGGAATGTTTCAGGCGCGTACAATTACGGAGGGATTGGAGAGGCGCCGATCGGAATCGAACCGATGAATGGAGGTTTTGCAGACCTCTGCCTTACCACTTGGCTACGGCGCCGTGGGGGTCAATTCTGCCTAGACGACGCCGCTTTCTCAACCCACCCCGATTGTCCGGCCGTTAAGGGGCAAAGTCACACTAGTGGGAGTCCTGGTCCGACCAGTCGGGCATCGCCACGATGATCTCCACCCCCTCCTTATCCTCCGGATCGATCCCCATCATCGATGGCAGCTGCTGGTACTGCGCCGCCGTGGTATGAGGCAGATAAATCATCACATGCGGCTCCCACCGGCCCAGCTCCCGCGTGTTATTAAAGAGATCCTGGTGGGGGGACATCATGTAGATGAAGGCCGGCCTGTCGGGGCGTGTGAGGCGACCGTCCGCAAAGGCGGAATCAATCTTCCCCCGAATGCCTTCGTACGGGACGCCGGCCGCATACAACTCCACCCGCATCATCTCCCGCTGCATCAGAGTCCGCGCGCCCACCGAATCGAAGCACATTGGGAACAGACTGGCGGCTTGATCGCTGCGCGCCACCATGCACGCGAAGCCATTCGAGCCCGACGCCGCCTTTACAAAGCGTCCCTGCTGGTAGACGTACACGTCGGCGTCGCGGGAAATGCTCCCCGACACCGCTTCACGTGCGATCCGAATTTCCGTGGACTCCGCGAATACCCGGACGGTGCCGGCGGCCCCCGTCGAAACCGGGATGGCCCGGACCTGGCCGGCGAGGGTGCATGGCGCTGAAAAAACAACGAGACCGACCGCTGCCCAACGACCGGAGTAGTTCATTGATCCCCCCTTGGTACGGATGCTGGTTCCCCTTCACCGTTCGAAGCGCCTGACCTCGACGTGTCCTCCCCACTGCGTGAACGGGCAGGACGCCGCAATCCGCGCCGCCGCTGCATCGTCCGCTGCCCGCACCAGGAACAGCCCGCCAAGCCCCCCCTCCCCCAGCCCGATGAGATGCCCGGCGCGCTCGTACTCCCCGAACGTCGCGAGGCTGTCCGCCCACCGCGAAAGCACGTCGATGCGCTCCTGCTGGTGTCCGGCGGGAGCCGGGCGGTACGTCGAGTCCTCATAGAGCAGCACGACGTACGTGTGACCGGCGATCAGCCCATGCGTCGGACGGAGCCTGGCCACACCGACCGCCAACGCCAGCATGGCGGCGACCCCGACCGCCCACGGCCAGACCCGGCGGCGCCGCACCAACCCCGCCGCGACGAGCGCCGAGACCACCCGCTCTTCAAGCCTCGCGTCCGGCGGTGTTTCTCGGGAGAGATTCGTCATGGGAGCGAACTCCGGAGCAGGAACCGGGCCCGATTGAGCTGACTCTTCGACGTGCCTTCGACGATGCCGAGGAGATCGGCGATCTCCCGGTGCGTGTAGCCGTGGACGTCGTGCAGGACGTAGACGTCGCGCGCGCCCTCGGGGAGCGCCGCGATCGCCCGCTCGAGATCAATCGCGTCATCGGAACCGTTCGCATCGGCGACCGGCTCGGCGTCCGGCGCGTCGACGATCCGCCAGTCGACGCGGAGACGACCGCGCCGGACATTGACGAGCACGCCGCACAGCCACGACCGCAGTGCCGACTGGGCGCGGAACGTCCGCAGCGCCGTCAAGGCGCGGACCCAACTCTCCTGCACGAGGTCCTCGGCTTCGCCGGAATCACCGCCCGTGAGGCGCAAGGCCAGCGCGTACAGCGCCGGCGTGTGCGCGCGGTACAGCGCGCGAAACGCCCCCTCGCCCCGTCCACGAAGGAACCGCTCGACGAGTGCGAGGTCGTCCGTCACTGCGTCGGGATGTCCGGTTGTGTCCAATCGCGCACCACGACGACGAGCCGGGACATGGGGGTCCCCTCTTCGTCGAGTAGCGGGATGTCCATGCTGTTCGAGTCCACGAGGCCCAACCCCTTGGCGTGCATGTTCGGATAGAACACCATCAGATGCGGCAGGAACCGGGTGGGGTGTTCCCCGGCTGTGTCGGTAATGACCTGTGCCGAGGACGTCATGTACGTCAGGGCGGGCGTACGGGGTACCCGGAACCGGCCCGAGGCCAACCCACGGGCGACCTCAGGCTTGATCTCATCGAGCGTCTTGCCGGCGAGGCGTTCCTCGGTCTGGAACCGGCCGATCGCCAGGACCGTCGCCTCAGCCACCGAATCGCCGCATATGGGCACGAACGAATTGGGCCGGTCCCGGTAGACCGCGCAAGCCATGCCCGACGTCCCCTGCACCGCGACGACGTAGTGGCCGTTCTCCAGCACCCAGACTTTCGCACCGTTCGATACGTCCGCCGGAGCGGCGCTCCTCGCAAACCGGATCTCGTCGGCGCGCGAAAGGTTCGTCGGAACGGTCGGGGGCGTTGGCTGTTGGGCCGCCACCACGGCGGGAAGGAGGCACGACGCGAAGAGCCAGGCGCGCATGGAACACCACTCTGAAGAGGTTACCATGAGTAGCATTCGACCGCCGGATGGTTGGAAGTCACAAAGCCCGCCCCCCCGATGCGTGAGGAGGGACGGGCTTCGTGGTCCTGCCACTACCACCTGCTTTCTAGTACAGCTGGACCCAGCTCCGCGACTTGAGCAGAGACGTGACCGAGACGTTGGTCAGGGCCGTCTGCACCGCGCAGCTCGAATAGAGCAGCGTCGCTTTACCGCTCAAGGTGTTCGTCGTGCTCAGGTTCACGTCCTGCGCCATCGTGGCACCAAAGAAGTGCGCGGCGGTGGACCCACCACCAGCGGACCCGATCGAGCCTTTGGCAATCGTAATGCCGAAGAACTGATACGATCCCTGGATGCTGATGTTGCCATCAACCAGCAGAATCCCCTGTCCCTCCGTCCCGTTCAACGTCACGTCCCCGGTGATGTGAATGATCGGGAAGTACGTGGAGCAGGAGGTACTCGCCATCCCGTCTCCCCAGTTGAACGTATCCGTCGTGTTGCAGGCGCTGCCGGTGAAACTCGGTTGCGTCCGGTAGTTGCCGCCGGAGAGCACGATGTTCGCGCGAGAGGCAAGTGCCGAGTAGAGCGAATCCACGTTCGCGAACTTGGAGCTGATGGTGGAATCGTGCTGCACCGGGGGTTGACCGTTGACGGTCGCATTCCCGCCCGTGGTCACGCTGGTGCCCGTCCCCGTGCTGATGCCCGCAAGCGCGCTGCCCGTGGTACACGAACTCCACACCGAATCGGTCGGGTTATCGACCAGCGGATTATTGTCCGTGCCGTCCACTTGCGCGTTCCCCTGGAGGTTCACGCTGTTCCTCGTCATGAGGGACGCCGAGATGCCGAAATTGATCGGCTGGATCTTCACGAGCGCGCCGAGACGCTCGCGCCCCCCAACCCCGACCCCCTGACCCAGGGTTCCGCTCGCATTGTCTCGTCCCGTCACATCCACCAGAAACATGTTCGTGTTCAGGCGGTACACAGTGGCGTAGTACCGGCCGCCCCGTCCCGGCGTGGTGTCCATCGCGGACGACGTGCCATACGTTTGGGAGTCCGCCGGATAGTTGCTCATCTTGTTGAGTCGGGTGGTCTTGAGCGACCAGGTCGTGACCACGTCGTCTATCCCCGCTTCCGCGGCTCCAAAGGCAGCCACCGAGCGCCGGGTATTGTCGGCGGTACGCTGTTCCTGCGTCGCCGCGTAGAAGGTCCCGGCTACGAGGGCCGCGACCACAACCAGCGCGAAGACCGTGATGGCAAGCGCCATGCCCCGTTCGTTCTTCATGAGAACTCCCTAACTGCCCTGTGCCCGGGCGTTGTTCCGGAGCGTCACCTGAAGAGTGTCGCTCTGCCGGATGTTGTCGAGCGTGCCATTGGCCTGCCGGACCTGCGCCGCCGACTGATACGAGAGCGCGATCCGGATCCGCTTCACATTGGCGGCCGTGGACGTCACGGCGCCCGTCGAGTCGTAATACGCGAAGGCCAGGCCGGTGCTCGTCAGCGGCCCCACCAACGGGTTGAGCCCGCCCGAGTTCCGGATCGACAGGTAGTAGTTGCCGTCACTGGCCTGCACATTTCTGTACGTGGTGGTCTCGAACGCGCGGACGGGCGCGCCCGCCACCATGTTGCCGGCGGCATTTGTCCACGCCCCCGCCTTGAGCGACACCGTCATCGTGTACGCCGCCTTCAAGTCGCTCGGGCAGGTCGTGGTCGTAGGAGCCGAGGTGAGGACCCCCAGCGCCCAGGTATCGTCAGTCCTGGTGCTGGAGTTCCCCTCATAGAAAACCAGGATGGAGTCGCCATTCTGAAAATTGCGAACGCCGTAGGTCATGGCCTGACGGACCGTGAGGGTCAGACCGGTCAGCGCACCGCCAAGGACCGGAGCGGTACAGCTGATCGCGAAGACCCGGTATGCGCGGATCCGGATGGAGTCCGCACCCATCGCGATGATGTCGCCGTCGGCCGCATCGACTTCGCGCAGCTCCGCGGGCAGCACCGCCGCCGCGGCTCGCAGGTTTTGTCCGACGTCCACCTTCTGCGCGTTCGTCTGATAGAGCTGCTGGTTCTTCACCAGCACCCGGTAGATCCCCACAGAGATGATCCCCAGGAGCAGGAGGCCCACCATCAGCTCGACCAGGGTGAAGCCGCGACGCCTTAGAACCGGCATGAGACCCCCGTCTCGGCCACGTATATGGTCGACTGGAAGCGCTTGTTCGCCTTCCACGAGTAGTAGGTCACGGAATCGAGAATCGTCCAGCCGTCGGTGCCGACTTGCGCCACGTTGATCGCGCTCGTCGCGAGCGTCTGATTCCCGACTTTGAGCGTCGTTGTGCCCGTCTTGGTGGGACTGGCCGAGCACCAATTGAGCGACCGCAGGCTGTCGAGCGTCTTCTGCGTATAATCCGCCACCAGCGAGTTGCCCTTGCCTTTGGCGAGCATCCGCGTCACCGTAGCGCCGGCGCTCGCGAGCCCCAGAAGGCCCACGCACAGGATCACGACCGCGATCATGATCTCGACGATGGTAAAGCCGCGACGGTTCATTAGTGGGTCACCTTGCCGACGTTGTTGATCACCACGGAATCCGAGAATCCCGCATTGCCCCCGGTGCCCGTAATGACGATGGTGCCACCCGCGAATCCGACCAGGAGACCCCGGGGATCGTATCCATAGTTCGTGGTCGAAGAGGAGAGCGTCACGCCGAACCGGTTACCGATCTTGTCGACCGGACCCACCGTGTCCCGTCCCGATCCGCTCACCTTGCACGCCGTCACCCACGCCTGCGTGCTGTTGATGTGGAGACTGTCCACACACCCGCGCTGAATCGCGGCCGCACGCGCCTTGGTCACCATCGTCGACAACTCGAGGCGCGTCGAACGGATGTTGGCCTTCTGCGCAGCGGTCGTGAGCTTGGGGAGCGCCAAAGTCGTGAGTACGGCGATCAGAATCACCACGACCATGAGCTCGAGCATCGTAAAGCCGGCGGTTTTCATCAGTGACGTCCTCTCCAATCCGGGAGTCTGTGCTGGCGATAACTGTGCCATATACCTAAGGCTATATGTGACATAGGCATGGCACGGTCCAGAGGCCTAGATCACCACTGGCAAATCGCGGAAACGGGATATTGCAGTGCGTTTTTTTGCATAGCGGATCGCGAAGCAAACCCTCAATAGGAGCCCCATGAGAGCCCTCGTCGCCGCCCTGTTCGTGGCCTCGACCGCCTCCGCCCAGGTCACGTACGGCGTGTCTGGCGGAGCAGCCAAGCTGAACACCCAGCAGAAGGACCAGACCCTCACGGCCACTCTGCAGTGGCAGGTCCGGCCCTGGTTGGGGCTGGGGATCGCCCCCGGGTACATCCACGCCGAGAACGACTCGGCCGGAGTCCCGTTTACGAGTACGGGACTCGGGGACATGCCGGTGGCGGCCGATTTTTCGTACAGCTTCGATGACGCCCCCTGGTCACCTGATCTCGGCACCTCCCTCACGCTGACACTGCCCACCGGGCTTCAACGCTGCGGACTGGGCACCGGCACGACGGGGGTGGGACTCGATCTTGGGGTCGGTGTGCAGCCGGTCGATCCGCTGCACTTGGCGGTGTCCACCAGTCGTGACTTGACCGGCCAGGCGGCGGCTTCGCTCCTCGATCCTCCGCACGCGACGTCGCTCGCCTTCGAAGCGTCGTATGACCTCTCCCCCCGGGTGACGGCTGGCCTGTCGTTCGGCGGGGACTTCGGCACCCCGGACTCCGGGGAGACCCTGCCTCGCACCATCGGCGGCGGCACCACCATTCACCTCCCGCACAGCCCTTTCGCCTTTGCGATCAGCGGCGGTCACTCTCTGACGTCGGGATCCCCCAAATGGGCGTTCACGATCGGATTCGGGACCGCGTTCGCGGGGACCGACCCGGTCGGCATCAACTCCTCGCTCCATCTGTTGAAGAAGTCGCTGAACGGGTCTGTCAATCGTGGTAGCGGGAAGTCGAACATCGGAGGGAGCAATCGCGGAAAGGGAGGCGGGGGTGGAGGTGCATCAGCCACCTCCTGCAGCTGAGTTACTTGGTGGAGCCGCCGATCACTCGATCGACCACGTAGAGTGGTCGGCGCTTCACTTCTTCGTACACACGTCCCATGTAGGCGCCGATCACTCCCAGGAAAAAGAGGTTCACGCCCGACAGGAAGACGATGGCCATCACCAGGGTGGTGAAGCCCTGGGGGCTCTGCCTGAGAATGAACTTCGCGTAGAGCGCCCACGGCACATACAACAGGGCCAACCCGATGGCGACCGTACCGAGTAGCGCGGCGGCCTTCAGCGGGATGGTCGAGAAGGCGAAGATCCCGTTCGCGGCAAGCCGCATCAACGCCCACAATGAGTATTTGCTGGAGCCGGCGAACCGCTCCGGTCTTTCCACCTCGACGCCGAGCTGCTTGTATCCCGCCCACGCGCGCAGGCCCCGGAGATAGCGGTGGTGTTCGGGTGAGCTCTTGAGCACCTCCACCACGCGCCGCGACATCAGCGAGAAGTCGCCTGCATCGAGGGGAAGTGGGAGTGTGGAAAGCGATGTCATCAGCCGGTAGAACGAGTAGTAGCAGAGCCTGAGCCACCACGATTCCTTCCGTCCCACGCGCTTGGCGTAGACGACGTCGTAGCCCTCTGCGTAGTGCTTCAGAAATCGCGGAATCTCTTCTGGCGGGTCCTGGAGATCGCCGTCCATCACCACCACGACGTCACCCGTCACGTGGTCGAGGGCGGCGGTCAGGGCCGTCTGATGCCCGAAGTTCCGTGACAACGCGACGACCTTGAGGCGCCGTTCCTTGACCGCGACCTGCTCAAGCGCGCGCACCGTGCCGTCCCGGCTCCCGTCATCCACGCAGACGATTTCGTGTGGTCCACCTGGAATGCCGTCGAGTACGGCGGCGACGCGCCGGATCAGCTCGGGAACCCCCTGCTCTTCATTGAAGAGCGGGATTCCCACCGAAACCCGTCGCGTGGTCACTGGCGCTTCCGTCCCTTGAAGTACACGAACTTCCAAAGTGTCACCCCCGCCATTCCGACCGAGTACGGCTCGAAGGCGATTTCTTCGAAATGCTGGTTGAAGATTGACTTCCACTCCTCGAGCGGCCGGGGGTAGTCACCACGGTCCAGCTTCGCCAGTAAGCGCGAAGGTGATGGGTTCGGCGGCAGCGTGAGCTCGATGATGTGGACGAACCCGTCAGCGGGCAGCAAGGACGGCAGGTGCGCGAGAATCCGATGCGTGCTGGGCAGATCCACGTGGTGGAGAAAGCTGTTCACGAGAATGCAGTCGAACGGGTCGCCCTGGACCTGGTACTGCGTGATGTCAGCCGCCAGAAACGGGCGTTGGTAACGCTCCGTGGCGTCCGCCACATACTGGGGGTTGATGTCGACACCCAGGTAATCGCAATGCGCGAAGTGGGGTGCGTTGGTTCCCGGCCCACAGCCCACGTCCAGCACGCGCTTGAGTTTCGAGAAGTCCGTATGCGCGCGCATCGGCGCCAGCTTCGCCTCGGCGAAGGGCGCCATCCAGGCCCGGTATACCAGAGGCTGCTCGAGCAGTCGATCTGTGAGCTTCATTCGCGCCACCGCACCTCGAAGCGTCCGATAGTCGCCGCGTGAGGATACTGCACGGCCAGCGCGGCCGCGAGGTCGGTCGGCACCGGGCCGGAGAAGCCGGGCTTGCTGTTGAGCAGTACGACGTTGGTGCCGGTGGTATCGAGGCGGGCGAGAATCCGCGCGGTGCGATCGACGGGATCATCGAAGAAGTCGAACAAGGTGCGGGTCGGATTCTCTGTACCCGTCAGATAATTCACCTCGGGGCAATCGGGAGTCGCGTAGACGTAGGCCCCACGGGTGTGCGCCGCCACCAGCGTCGTCATGCCGACGTACTCGGCGGAGTCTTCTGGAGTCACCCATAAGTGCCCACGTCCCGGGAGGAGAGCGCTCATCGTCACGCGCCGGTAACGGACCCCGAGATCGTTCGTGAACCCGGGACGGATCCAGCGCAGCGGGAACAGGATGGCGAGGAGCAACAGCGCGCCCCCGAAAACTCGCCAGGACACCGCCCGCTCGAACTCGATCCCCAGCACCACCGCCGCTGCTACCATGCCCAGCGGCGCGATGTACAGGAAGTAGACCTGATGACTGAATGGGAATTGCACGAGCTGCGCCACGGCCGTGACGGCCAGGACCGCGAACGTCTGTTCTCCTCTGACTGCCGATCCCTCACCCCCGGACTTCGGCCACAACGCAATCACGCCGGCGATCACCGCCAGCGGCACAATCCATTGAAAAGCGTTCCACTCGATCCGGTAGTAGTTCCCCTTGAACGTCAGGAACCACACCGTCGCCAGGAGGACCGCACTCCCGATGGCGGTCCACCGTCTCCAGGCCGGGACTAACCAGTAGAGTGCGACCGGCACGATGAAGAGCAGCGCATTGGGGGTCGTGTTGAGACCCGGCGCGCGCCACGCGGCGAACGTGAATCGCCTGGTCGGCGCCACGAAGACGTCGTAGGCAATCGAGCCGAGGCTCCTGGAGAAGATGTAGGGGAGAAGGAAGAGCAGCACCGGTACGGCCACGCCGGCGGCGAGGAATCCGACGCTGCGCGCGAGCGCGACGAGGCGAGGCCCAGCAGCACCTCGTCCGGGCTCCCGCACGAGGAGCAGTGTCACCAGCAGAGTCGAGGGGAGCACGAACAGCCCGAGGTCTCCGCCCGTCCACCGGCCTTTGAGGAGGTCGAGGAGCGCCGCCAGGAACAGCAGGAGCGCACCCCCCACCAGCACCCGGTACCACGTGGCACCCTGCTCCGGCGATTCGACCGCCGACGACTGCTCCCGGTATACGATGAAGAGCAGCGCTCCCGCGATGTAGTAGAGGCCGATGATCTTGCAAAGGCACGAGAGCCCACCGCAGACGCCCGCCCAGAAGAGCCAGCGCGCCGCGCCCGTTTCCGTGTGTCTGATCAGACAAGCGGCGCCGAGTCCGGCGAAAAAAAGGTTGAACCAGGAGGGCATGGCCGCGGAGTAGTTCGGCATACTCCAGGCCACGGCCGCAAGTGTCACGCCTCCCGCGGGGATCGGGCCGAAGAACCGGGACGCAACGTAGAACATGCCGACCACCCAGACCGCGAACACGAAGAGCAACACGATCCGTGGCGACACCAGGTCGGCGCCGAAGACGCGGAAGGCGATGGCGTCCGCGTACGCGAGCCCGCCCGTGTAGATCTCGTCGTAGTCGCGGTGCGGGAGCTGGCCGGCGAGCACGCGGTCAGCACTCTGGCCCAGCGTGCCCTCGTCGTGCGGATACCAGCCGCGCGTGAGGCCCGAGGCGGCATACCCGACGGCCACCACCCAGGTGACAGCGAGGGCCATGCCCATCCGGTTGAGTCGGATCACGACCCGCTCCGCGGGAAAGAGACGTGCAGTAACATCGCTCCCCGCGCGCCATCCGCGGAGATCTCCCGAGCGCCGGCCCGGGCCAGCGTGCCCCTGACGTCCTGGATCTCGGAGCCGTACACCTGTGTGAAAAGGAGCCACGCGCGACCTTCCGGCCCTGCGGCCCGCGCCAGCCGATCGACCTCATGGTCCGCCCAGCCGGAATCCGGATGAGGCTTGGTGACGCCAACGCCCACCCGCCAGCTCGTACCCGATGGCCGGCCGATCACCGCGGAGCCGCCCAGGACGGCATCGGTCGGGGCACCGTCCACCCACGCCGCCAGGGAATCGAGTCCGGGCCGGTCGGGAGCGCGCCAGTCGGTGGCATACAGCCCCCAGGCGGGGATGGCGCCACTGAAGATGTAGATGGGCTCGCCGCGTGGACGGGCGGCGGCGGTGTCCACGAGCTGCCGCACGGGCGCGGTCCGGTACGGATGGGAGACGTCCACCGACAGAAGCGCGAACAGGACGACCGCTGCCGCGACCACCACCGCTCGGCGCACCGCCGCGCGCCTCTCGTCCAGACCCCACGCAAGGGTTCCCCCGAGCAGCAGCACTGCCAGGGGGACCGCAAAGAGTAAAAGGCGCCAGTTGAACGGATACCGGCGGACCAGCGACGCGAGGATCGTCGCCCCAATCGGCCCCGCCAGCAGGGCCACTCCGCTCCACCCGCGTGCCCGCTTGATGCGCCCGAGCCCGATGAGGAAGAGGGCGGTCGCACCCAGAGCGACAGCGGTGGGGACCGGCCGCAGCACGAGGGCTTCCACGAAGCTGTGCGAGAGGACGCCCCAGGCCCGGCCATCCAGCGCATAGGTTGCCGGCGTCAGAAAATCGGCCGCCCAATAGGTCTGCATGTATCCGCCGGTGGCGGTCGCACGGTAGAACGCGAAGTACGCTACCGCGAACGACGCGACCCACGCGGCTATCACGCCGGACGCCCGTACCCGATGCCCGTGCAGCAGCATTGCCAGACCTGCCCCCGCGAGCACCAGCACGGCCGTCGAGGAGAGGCAGACGGCGACTCCCCCGGCCGCGGCCAGCGCCCACCATCGCGCTGCATGCTCCGCTTCATCCTGCCAGACAAGCGTGAGGTCGAGTATTACCAGGGTGACGAGCGCGTCCACCTCATACGGCTTGACGATGCTCGAGTACTGCGCGAGGCCGGGCGCGAGTGCGAGGACTCCGGCAACGAAGCGTGCGGCCGGGTCGGGCATCAGACGGCGAGCCACGCGCCACCCGACGACGGGAACCGCCAGCCCCGCCAGAAGCGAGGGGAGGCGAAGGGCGAGGTCTCCTACTCCACCGATCAGCACCGCCAGCTTGACGAACCAGAGATAGAGAGCCGGCGCGGTCTGGTGATAGTCCAGGGGTGCGAGCAGGCCCGCGAACGACCGGGTCGCGACATTCAGCGCGAGCATCGTTTCGTCGTAGGAGAGCGATGGACGCGAGCAGTACGTGAGGAGTCGCAGCACCGCGCTCACGAGGACGATGGCCCAGAACCACCGGCGGCTGGTCATGGTCCGAACCGGTAGTGATAGAGAGTCGTTCCGTGACGGACGATGGTCCGGTCCCGGGTGCCAGCGGAATCGAGAGCGGCGAGGAGATCCCGGTCGGCGCCTTGGTAGGCATACGCGATCGCGACCCACACACCGGGGTGGGCGGAGCGGGCAATCCGCCGGGCCTCATGGTGCGCCCACCCTTCGTCGGGATGCGGTTGGCTGAACATCGCGCCCTCGCGGAACGCGGTCCCCGGGGCGAGCCCCAACAGCTCCAGGTGACTCCCGGCCGGGATGGTCAAGAATTGTCCCGCGGTGTCTGGCACCGGCCCCCCCCGTCCAGGCGCGTTGTGGAAGGCCGGTCCATCGGTCCGCTCTTCGCGTAGAATCACTCCAAGCCGGGCCTGGTCAGGGGAGTGCCAATCGGTAGCGTACACGGTCCAGTCGGGCACCACCCCGCTGAAGACATAGACGTTTTCACCCGGCGCGGCGGCCCCCCGGAATGCGCTCACGAGCCCCCGGGAATCTGGTGGCCACCAATTTGTCGGCGCCGCGGAAACAAGCAACGCGAGTACCGCTCCAATCGACACGACGCGAACGACGACGGCTCCGCGGCCCAACCGCTCGAGGTGCGGACCTTCGAGAGCCGCCGCGACCAGGATGCAGATCATGGGCGCGACGAACAAGGCGAGGCGGGGAGCAACAGGATAGAGCGAGGCGAGCGCGGCGCCGAGCATGACGGCGATGGGCCCGCCGACCAGGATGGCCCTCGCCCCCCGTGACCTCACGAGCACCGCGAGGCCGCCGAGACTGGCAAGCCAGGAAACGACTTCCGGTTCGGACAACTTTCGGAAGGGCAGAAACGCCTGCATCGGCACGCGCTTCACGAGGTCCCACAAATTCCCCGAGAACATGCGGCCCGCCCAGAACGTCCGCAGATACGGGCTCTCCGAGGCGGGGCGCAGGATGCTGATGTAGACGACCGCGAACACGAGACCCCACGTACCGCCGACGATCGCGAGCCGCGGGGTCAGCCGGCTCGTCGCCAGTGCGCCGACGCAGGCAACAAGTACGAACACGGCCGGTGTGGAGATCAGGAGCGACAGGATCCCGGCGGCACCCAGCCGGACAGTCGCTCGGAGTTCCTCAGGACGATCCAGCACATCGAGTGTCAACCATATCAGGGTCACGGCGACCAGGGCGTCCGTCTCGTACGGCTTCACCGACACCGAGTACTGCACCAGGATCGGCGAAGCAGCGGTGAAGCCGGCAGCCAGGAGCGCACTGGCATCCGAGAGGAGCCGTCCCGCGACTCGACACACGGCGTATGGAAGGGCGCATCCGGCCAGGAGCGGGATCAGACGCAGCACCGGATCGTGCACGCCGCCCAGTAGTGTGAGGAGCTTGAGGATCCAGAGGAACAGGGGTGGTGCGGTTTGGTCGAGCGCGAGCGAACCGAGAAGGGCCCGGAACGACCGGGTGCCGATGTTGAGGGTCAGCATCGCGTCGTCTACCGACAGCGACGGATTGGCGATGTAGCTGTACAAGCGAAGCGCGGCGCCCGCGGCAAGGATGGCGATAAGAAGCCAGCCGGACCATGGACGCCGCGCCGCGGTGTGGGGTGGGGTCACCCCGAGAAGTTAGTCGCCCGGAGCAGCTGCCGCCTTCGGAGCGTGAACCGATTCGGGGCCACTCGTCCAGCCTTTCACCAAGGCCCCGACCCAGCCCCCGAAGTCGTCCAGGTACGTGTAGACCACCGGCACGACTACGAGGGTGAGCAAGGTCGACGTGATCAACCCGCCGATGACCGAAGTCGCCGATCGCCTCCACTCGGCAGCCATCCACCTCCTCCGTCGGGTGCGCAAGCAGGACCCCGCCCTGGGCATCGGTCCGGCCCAGGCGTCCGCCCTCTCGGTGCTGGTGTTCGCGGGACCACGATCACTCGGCGATCTGGCCGAAGCGGAGGGTGTGCGGCCTCCCACGATGAGTCGAATCGTCGATGGCCTAGTGCGGTCTGGACTGGTGAGGCGACGCCGGGGAAATCACGATGGCCGGAGCGTGCTGATCGAGGCGACGGCGCGGGGAGAGAAGCTGCTGTGGGCGGGACGGAGGCGTCGGGTCGGCGATCTGGCAAAGCGTCTGTCGAAGCTGGATGGGGCGGCCGTCGAAACACTTGCCGCCGCTGCGGGGATCATCGAGGCGATGTCGGCACCTCAGCGATAGAAAATCCCGGTCCCGAGCGTCGCCGCCCAGTGTTTGCCAGGCTCGACTCCCGCACCGGAGCGGTAGCCGACCGCGAACTCGATCACGTCCCCCCCGATGGACCGCGTGGGGCCCACGCGAAGCGCCACGCCGGCGTCCGAAGCGGTGCGTGACGGCTGGATGCCGTACCACGCGCCCCCCCAGTCGTAGAACGGCGCAATGCCGAGGCCGAAAAGACTCCACACTTCGCTCGCGATGGTGATCCGGTCATCGAGTGCGAGCCACACCATGCGGCTGCCCGTGAACACATGCGCGCCGAAGAGCCGCGGCCCGTTCCCATCCCGCCAGAGATCGAACTCGCCGCCAGGCGCGGTGCCGGTCACCGCACCGCCTTCCAGGTGGAAGATCAGCGTCTGACTCGGCAGTGACGTCGTCACGGCCGTCACGGCCGTGGTCACGCGCCCCGAGTCGAGCCCGGACCGCGTGTACATCCCGAGGGCCTGGCCGCGGAACGACACGAAGCCTCCCGGCCATACGCCCGACACCTGGAAGTGCGCGCGCGGCGCGACGCCGGCGTGCGTCCCGTACCCGAATGCATTCGGCGCGAACCACACCCCTGCACCGACGATCTGCGAGAGGTCGAGATCCTCGTGTCGGCCGAACGAATTGAAATGCTCGATCTGGGAATACCGGACATGATTCCGCTCGGCCGCAATCCCGAAGGATCCGTAGAAATGCCGTGGGAACGGCTGAAGGTCGAATACCGTGTCCTGGTAGTCTTCGCGGCGGAACACCGTCGACAGTGTGAGACGCAGATAGTCCCGCGACGTAGCGAGTGGCGCCCAGCCGACGGTATTGGTCGAGATCAAGACCTTCCGCTGATAGGCCGCGGACAGCGTGTCGTTCTTGAACATCAACACGCGGTTGTGCGCAGCCTCGCCGGAGTCCTGAATGGCAAACCGTGCCGCCGTCTGGTAGAACCCCTGCCCGTAGCTCCACACGCCGCGACGTCCGTCCGACAAATCGTCGTATTCGAGATTCAGCGCGGTGCGGCGCGAGAGAAAGGCCGCGTTCTGATAGAGAAAGGAGAGGTTGTTCCGGTCGGGGTTGTGGTGCAGCGCCACCGACAACGCCGTCGCCGTACCCAGCAGGTTTCTCTCGGTCGCCGAAACGAGCCAGCTCACCGAGCCCGCGGTGGTGGAGTACCCGAGGTTGAGCGACGTGCTCCAGCCGTCCCCGGTGGTGACGCGCAGCGCGAGCTTCCCGTTCACGCGAAGCGTATCGAACTTCACCTCCCGGAAAACACCGAGGTCCCGGAGGAGCCGCTCGCTCTCGACCACCTGCGCCGAGTCGTAATGCATGCCCGGCTCGAGGAGGATGGTGCGGCGGATGACGTTGGCGCGGGTGGTCCGGTGGAGCGCGTTGATCAGCCCCTCGAGAAACCCGGGGGCCTTGTCGCTGGGCGCGAAGATGTTGTGATTGACGACGATCACCGTGTCGATCACAGGTCCCGCCGCCCCGTCATCCTGCAGCGCCTGGGCGGACAGGCGGGCAGAGGCGAGCGCAAACAGCACCAGGGCACCGGCCAGGACTCGTTTCACTTCACTCCTTCGATGCGTTGCTTGAGGCGGTACGTCTCGTGGACGTTCGAATTATCCCACGCCGTGAAATAGAGGGTGACGTCGATGTGTCCGGTGATCTGCGCGATCCCCAACCGCTCCAGTTCGTACGTCCCTCGCACCGAGTCGGGCCGGAGGGGCCGGCAGAGACAGGCTACGGTTCCGAACGCTGGAATCTCGGCACGAGTTCCCCCGATGGAGTAGGCCTTGCCGAGGGTCAGCTTTCGGGTGTCACCGAAATCGAGGCCGAGAGTCAGGTCGTAGGCTGATTCGTCGGCCGGGCTGCCAAACTCGAACCGGGTCAGCACCACATCATGCCTCCCGGTCACCCCGGCCGTGTCGATTCGCACCGTCATCACGGTAAACCGCGGATCCGTGTCCACGACGATCCGACCGTCACTCCGCCACTCGGCCCGGTTCTGCTCCCCCTGCGTGTCGCCGGGGCGGGGAAGTAATTCACAACCTGAAACCGTCAAGAAACAAAGCGTCGAGAGGCAAAACGTCGAGAGGCAAGGCGTCGAGAAAGGAGGCGTCGAGAAACAAGACGTAAGCCACGCGTAAAATGGATGACGGTTTTCGGCTGCGACATTGGTATGATGGCCCATGCTTCTACGCGCCAACGCCGGCCATCTCATGGTCCACCAAGTCGCCACGCAAGTCTCGGAAGAGGTTGTTCGCCTTGCCCGCTCATTCCGGGGCCCTGCGGCATTTGAACGTGGTGATCAGATGGTTCGGGCTGCCATCTCGATCACTTCAAATATCGCAGAGGCGTGTGGACGTGGTACTGTTGGGGAGTTCAGGCAGTTCCTGCGGTACGCCCAGGGGTCCGCCCACGAGCTTCGATCTCAACTACAATCGTCGCGCCGGTTGGACAAAGCCTCCGCCCCACGGTACAGAACGCTTGAAAGCCGTGTGACGTTCGTTATCAAGCTGTTGGGCCGCTTGCACGACCATCCCCCGCCAAGCAGGTAACGGTGTGCTTCTCGACGCCTTGCTTCTCGACGTTTTGCTTCTCGACGTCTTCCGCCTAGCGCGGCTCCAGCGCCTCCAGGAAATGCCAAAGCTCAACGGCCGAAAATTCACCGAAGCGGTCCTTGATCTCGCTCTCCCCGGGCTCGAGGAAGATCCAGCCCGTGGTCCGCTGATCACCCGGAGCGATGAAGTGGATCCGGCCACGCACGGACGCACGGTCCTCCGTGGGTTCGGCCTCGAGATAGACATCCCAGCGGCGCTCGCCCCGGCGCAGCTCGCCCATATGCCGGGTGTGGTCCCGGCCCGGGAACGGGTTGGTCATAGTCGTACAGACTACGCTCCCCCTGGAAATCCTGCCAGTTAGATTCTTGGCGCGATGACCTGTCATGCGTGCGGCACTACCCTCGCTCCCGGCGTCCGCTACTGCCACAAGTGTGGCGCGGCGGTCGGTGGCACATCCGGCGGCTGGCGTGCGGGCCTGCCCTGGGCCATCACCGGAGCCGCGGTCGGCGCCGTCATCACGATCCTGGTGATGCGGGCCACCGGCGCGTCGGCCGCGGCCGCGCCGCCACCTGCGGCGCCGGCTCTGACCGCTCCGGCCGGAGCCGCGCCCGATATCAGCCGCATGTCTCCGCAAGAACGCGCGCAGCGGCTCTTCGACCGCGTCGTCGACCTCGCGCAGCGCGGCGTGCAAGACTCGGTGCAGTTCTTCATGCCCATGGCACTCGGCGCCTACGCCCAGCTTCCGTCGCTCGACCTGGATGCGCATTACGACCTCGGCGTGCTGCATCTCGCCGGCAACGATCCGAATGGCGCGCTGGCGGAAGCCGACACGATCCTCGCGTCTGCTCCGACACATCTGTATGGCCTGATGCTGCGGGCACAGGGACTCACGGAAAAAGGGGACGCCGCGGGGGCGCGGAAGGCCTACCAGGCATTCCTCGCGAACGAGCGCGCGGAGCGCGCGCGCCAGCGTCCCGAATACGCCGAGCACGGCGCCGCCATCGACGCCTTCCACACCGAAGCGACTGCCGCCATCGCTACCGCGACACCGCGCTCTCGTCCCGCGCCCGCCCGGTAGCCGTTCCCCTTCATCCACGCGATACATGCCGACCATACACCTGGCCCACAGTCCCGACTCCGATGACGCGTTCATGTTCTGGGCCCTGGCGGCCGGCAAGATCGACACCGGTGACCGCAAATACATTCACGAGCTTTCCGACATCGAGTCGTTGAACCGCCGCGCCCTGGCCGGCGAGCTCGAAGTCACGGCCTGCTCGATTCACGCGTACGCCTCGCTCGCGGACCGCTACGCCCTGCTCGCGCATGGCGCCAGCATCGGTGACAAGTACGGACCGCGCGTGGTCGCCAAAACCCCCGCTCCCGCCGACCCCCGAAAGGGATTGGCGCACCGGGTCGTCGCCATTCCCGGGACCATGACCACCGCCTGGCTGGCGCTGCAGCTCTACCAGCCCGCGGTGCAACCGGTCGTGGTCCCGTTCGATGAAATCGAAGACTATGTGGTGGCGGGCAAGGCCGAGGCGGGGCTGCTCATCCATGAGGGGCAGCTGACGTTCGCGGACCGCGGGCTGCATCTCTGGGCGGACATGGGCGAATGGTGGCACGGCGAGACCGGGCTGCCCCTGCCCCTCGGTGGAAACGTGGTGCGGCGGGACTTGGGCGAAGACCTCATGAAAGCCATCGCGCGGGACCTGAAGGCCAGCATCCAATACGGACTCAAGCACCGCTCGCCCGCACTGGCCCACGCCAAGGGGTTCGGTAGGGGATTGGATGATGAGAAGGTGGACCGCTTCGTCGCGATGTACGTGAATCATTACACCGTCGACTATGGCGAGCTGGGTCGGAAGGCCGTCGCCGCACTGCTCGAGCGGGCCCAGCGGGCCGGACTGATCAAGGGGCCCGTTGACCTAACGTTCGTGGCGGCGGAGTAATAAGTTTGGTCAGCCGCTAGGAGGGCACGTGGCTGAACTGCCCGGTACCGTGTCGGTGCTGGTGGTCGACGACGAAGAGCCCATCCGCACCGCCCTGAAGAAGTTCCTACAGCAGCAGCAGTTCGACGTCCTGACGGCCGCTTCCGGTGAAGAGGCCCTCACGGCGTTGCGCCGGCACAAGCTGACCCTCATGCTGTGCGACATTCGGATGCCGGGCACCAGCGGCGTGGACCTGGTCCCCCAGGCCCTCGAGATCGAACCGGATCTCGCCATTCTCATGCTCACTGCCGTCAACGACGCCACGTCGGCCGCGCTTTGTATGCAGCGGGGCGCGATGGACTATCTCACCAAACCCATCGAGCTGGCGGATCTGGGACGGGCCATTCAGCGCGCCCTCAAGCGCCGTGAGACCCTCCTCGAGCACCGCCACCTGAATCAATGGCTGAAGGAAGAAGTCACCACCCGCACCGCCGAGCTGCAACGGGAGCGGCACAAGCTGGAGCGGATCTCGGTGGCGACACTCGAAGCTCTGGTCAACGCCCTCGAAGCGAAGGATCCGTTTCTCCGCGGTCACTCGGCGCGGGTGGCGGACCTGGCCGCGACCATCGCGAACGAGATGGGACTCTCCGACGAAGACGTCGAGAACGTGCGGGTGGCCGGTCGGCTGCACGACATCGGGAAGATCGGTACCCGCGAGAGCGTGATGAACAAGCAGGGACCGCTCACGCCGGAAGAATACGAGCATGTGAAGCAGCACGTGATCATCGGCTCCCAGATCCTGGCGCCGCTCACGCACCTGGGTGGCGTGATCGATATGGTTCGCAGCCATCACGAACGGTGGGATGGCACGGGATATCCGGACGGACTCCGGGGGGAAGAGATCCCGCTGGGTGGACGCATCCTGGGGACCGCCGAGGTCTTCGACGCCCTGTCGACCGCACGTCCCTACCAGGAAAAGCTGACCCCCGAGCAGACCATCGAGCGCCTGCGCGAGATGGCCGGCAGCGTCGTCGATCCGAGGGTCTTCAACACCCTCGCGACGGTGGTGGGGAGGCGGAAGAGCCTGGTGTTCCTGGACGACGGCGGCGTGGACCACGGGATATAGAAAAACCAAACCCGGGGCCGATTACTCCCCGGGTTGGCGATCGGGCGAAGTGGCCGTCACACTTCGGCCGCGATCAAGCCGTTTATGTTCTGCTGCTCCCAGGACGGGAGCCTTTGCGCAGGGGTTTCGCGAGTCCCTCACTGCATGAGATGCTTCAACACCATATACGGTTGCACCCCCCAAACGGTTTCACCCGGCTTCCGTTTCACCAGCGCTTCACCCGCCCCACCCGCGACGTCGTGATCCGCTCCTGACGCTTCCCCCGGGTGAGGGTCACTGTGGTATTGGACGCGCTCCAGCCGGCGCCCATCGGTGAAAAAACGACCTCTGGATTGGACACCAGAAGCGTGACACCCTTCCCTGCGGGGCCTGCGAATCGCCGAAAAAGGACCCAGTTCCCAATGTCTCGCACCTCGACCAGGATCGAGTCCGGGGTCATCCGCACGCGGGCCAGCCTGCCCTCAGCCACCGCCTCCTGCCGTGCAACCGCCAGCGCCATTGTGACGTCATGCGCTGCTCCATCAGCCGCTATCCAGTCCAACACATCGGTGAGCAGTGGGGTAGCCACGGCAAGGCATACTCCCACGATGGCGAGCACCACCATTAACTCGAGAAGGCTGTGGCCCTTGTGCATCAGCCAAAGTCGGCAAAATGGCCGAAAACCCGTCACCGGAACGTTGCGAGACGTACCGGGAAAATGCAGGGGAAATGAGCCTAACGGAGTGCTCTGGAATGAGCTAGGTTGCTACAGGCTATGATCTTGCGACCGCGGCACGGGGAGTGCACAAAGTACCCCCGAACCGCACTGTGAACCCTGATTTGGAGGTCCCCTGACGGAGGTTTCGGAAGTCCCCCACGCGCTCCGCCACGCTGTTTTTCTGGCGCGGGCGACGAGCGAGCCGGAGATGGGATCGCCAGCGGCCCGGCTCGGGCAGGCGGCGTTCCTGGTCCTCCGGTTGGTGGACCTCCTGCATCCGAGCCAGTCGGCCGCAGCGCCCGATGTGTTCCTCTATCAGGCGAGTGCCACCGAGCGATACGCGCGCGAACTCGACGTCGAATCGGCCGAAAAGGCGCTGCTGCTCGCCGTCGTCAAGGGTGCGCGGGACGCCTTCACGGCACAGCGCCGCCAGTTGGTTACGCCGGCCCTGATCGCCTACGGGCACTTTCTCGAAGACACCGGACTGTACGAAGAAGCGCTGGATGTGCTTGATACGTCGTTGATCGTCGGGGGCGAAGGAGTAGCTCAGGGCGACGTCATCGCCACGACGCTGCGGATCGCCAGGGTGCACCGGAAACTGACCAACTTCGGCCAGGCGTACGCTGCATACGAACAAGCCGGATCGCGAGCGCTGCTCGCCGGGGATATCTACTCCGAGCTCCTGTCCCGCATTGGCCGCGTCAACATCGTGTGGGGTCGGGGCAATCTCGCCGAGGCGGAGGCTGGGTATCGACAGCTGATCGTCGATGCGCAGGCCGCGCATCAACGCGACGCGGAGGCCCGGGCCACGCAAGGCCTCGCGGACACTCTGTCAGCTCGGGGGAATGCCGCCGACGCCATTCCCCTCGAATGGCGCGCTTTCGAGCTCTATGAAGACGTGCCTGCGAAGGTCAGGATCCTGATCACGCTCGGTATCGAATTCCGTCAAGTTGGGGACCATGCGGCTTCGGATCGGGCTCTCCGGAGCGCCCTCCAAATCCGTGGTGAGTCCGAAGACGGGAGCAACGCGGTGCTTGAGCTGATGGAGACCTCATCGCTCCGCGGGGACCGGTTCGGTTACACGCGTTGGCGGGAGGAAGCCCGCCACCGCGAGCCGCGATTCACACCGAGCATGCGGGTGGACTTTTTCATGAAACAGGGAATGGCGGATGCGCGCTTCGGCAACCGGGAACGCGGCCTGGACTTGCTGGAGCAGGCGATCGAGCTGGCCCGGAAGCACATGCTCCACGAGTTTGTATTCCGCATTGAGGGGCTGAAGCACGACCTCCGCGAACCCAGCCGGTTGGAGCCGGCTGAATCCGCGGAGTCGGTCGAGAGCGAGTCGTTGGACGCAGTGCGCGCGGGACTGCGCGAGCTCGCGGCCGTCGACTAGTGCATCAGGAGCAGGTGTTGTTGTTCGGTCGGTCGCACGGCGTCGTGTCGGGGTGCGGACCGGTAGAATCCGCGCAGGCCGACGCGACGAGCGTGAACGTGACGAGGAGCAGGGGCAGCAGGTAGCGAATCCGGCGCGACATAGAACCTCCGACGTAGGTGGTGGGGACTGTTTGCCGACAGCCCTGACAACCTGTGAACGGAGGCGCTCCGGGTTAAGGTCGGTTTTGCGGCACGATAGGACGTTTTTGCGACATTTATGCTCGTCCTGGGCGCCATACCCGACGTGCAGTACCATAAACTGCGCCGCGCCGCCGCGGGACAGTTCAGCTTCGTGCGCGCCCTGGAATGGGGTCAGGTTCTGGAGACCATTCAAGCGCGGCCCGTCGAAGTCGCCGTCATCGACCCGCTGCTCGGCGGCGAAGCCCGGAGCCACGAGATCGAGCAGCTCCGGAAGATGTTCCCTTCACTTCCGCTCATCCTCTACACGACGCTCACGCCCGAGCTGGCCGCGGTGCTCCTCACGCTGGGCCGGCGCGGCATTCGCGAAGTCATTTTCGCGCGGCTCGACGATCATCCCACGCGTTTGCGGGAAGCGCTCGAGCAGGAGTACGCGCGCGGCTCGTCCCAGCAATTCCTGGAACAGCTCGAGAGCCGGCTGGCGCCCCTCCCCACCGAGCTCCGGTGGGTCCTCGAAGAGGCGCTCCGGATCCCCGAAGAGGTGCAGACCGTCCAGCACCTCGCGCTCCGGGCATCAGTGGATCGCCGGACCTGCGAGCGCTGGTTCACCCGCGCCCATCTGCCGAGCCCCCGTCATTTTCTGGCGGCGACCCGCGTGTTGTACGCGCACCGGCTGCTCATCGACCCCGGATTCACCGTCGAGGATGTCGCGAAGCGACTGGGATACACCCGCGTGAAGACCCTCCAGCAGCACGCCCGCACGTACCTCGGCCTCACCGCCGGCGAGATGCGGGTGTGCCTGAGTACGGAGGAAGCGCTCGAACGAGTGATGCGCCGGTTCCTCGGGCAGAGCACGTCGGACTCCACCTCGGTGGCGACGGCATGACGGGCGCAAGCGCGCCGAAGGCCACCGTGCTGGTGGTCGACGACGAAGCCCCGCTGCGTCGGGTGCTCGAGCGCGCGCTCACCCGCATGGGGTACCGCGTCATCGGCGCCGCGTCAGCCGAGAGCGCGCTCGAGCTCCTCACCACCGAGCGCCCCACGGCGATACTCCTCGACGTCCATCTGCCGACGATGTCGGGGCTGGCCTTTTATGTCGCCGCGATCGCCCGCTGGCCCGAGCTTCAAGGATGCGTCGCGGTGATGACCGGAGATGGAGAAGCACCGGAGGTGCTCGAGTGGATCGCCCGGAACTCCTGCCCCCTGATCTCCAAGCCCTTCAACCTCGAGCAGATCGAGGAGTGGCTGAGCCATGTGCGCGCGTGGCGGACCCGCCGGGCGGAGGAGGCCTGACATGACGGTACCCCAGGCCGCCGATCCCCTCCACACCCTGCGCGAGTACCGGTCACTGGCCCCGTGGAACCTGCGGGACCTCGCGGTGCTCGTCGGGGCCGTCCTGGACGCGTCCGCGGTCACGCCGATCAACGCGGCCGCGCGGGCGGCGCCGAGTGAGCGCACGGTCCGGTTCTATGTGACCCGGGGCCTGGTAAGTCCCCCCGAAGGCCGCGGCACCGCCGCGACCTATTCGTACCGGCATTTCCTGCAGCTGCTCTGGATCAAGCTTCGCCAGATGGAGGGGGCAACCCTCGCGGCGATCGCGCGTGAGATGCAGGACCAGACCGGCGATGTGCTCGAGCGACGGGCGGCGCAGACGCTGGGCGCCGCGCTCCCGCTCCCCGACCGCCTCGCCCTTCGCGGCGCGCCCCGCATGCCCCGCGGCCGTTCGGGCCGGGCGCTGTCGGCGTGGCTCGCGCGGGACGCGGGGAAGGACCCCGAAGGCGCCCGGACCTGGCGGCGTGTCCCCGTCACACGTGGTGTCGAGCTCCACGTCGATTCCGAGCATCCGCTGGCCCGCGTCGGCGCCGACGATGCCGCGCTGGCGGAAGCGGTCCGGGCGGCCTTGGCGAAACTCCTGCCGCCGTCGCCGGCATAGTGCGCTAGCCCCGGGTTTCAGCCCGGGGTTCTCTGACCCGTATCGGAGACGAACGATGGGTTCCTGGATTCTCCTGATTCTCGTGGTGGTCGTCGTCCTCTGGGCCATCAGCGCATACAACGGCCTCATTTCGCTGAAGAACCAGACCACCAACGCGTTCAAACAGATCGATGTGCAGCTCAAGCGCCGCCATGACCTCATTCCCAACCTGGTCAACGCGGTGAAGGGCGCGATGGATTTCGAGAAGTCGACCCTCGAAGCGGTCGTGCAGGCCCGGAATCAAGCGGTGCAGGTGAATGCCGCGGCCGGCCCCGACGCCATGAAACAGATCAGTCAGGCCGAGAACGCGCTGTCGGGCGCGCTGTCGAAGTTGATGGTGGTGGTGGAGCGGTACCCGGACCTGAAGGCCACGGGGAACGTCGGCCAGCTGCAGGAAGAGCTGACCTCGACGGAAAACCGGATCTCGTTCGCCCGTCAGCTCTACAACGACACGGCGACGCAGTACAACACGAAGCAGCAGCAGTTCCCGGCGAGCCTGATGGCGGGGCTGGCGAACGCGGCCGCCGCGCAGCTCTGGGAGATCGACGACCAGGCCGACAAGGCCGTGCCGCAGGTCGATCTCTCGACGAAGCCCAAGGCGTGAGCGGCGAAAGCGCGACCCCCGGCCCCACCCTCTTTCAGCAGCAGGACGCCAACCGCCACCGGACCACCCTGCTGGTGGTCTGCTTCGTGCTGTTTTTCGCCTGGCTCGGGTTCGGCGGGGACTACATCTACTACCTCGCCACGCTCCACAACCTGCCCTACGAGACCCATCACACGTTTCCCTGGTTCGGGATCCTGCTGACGGTCGTCGCCGCCTGGATCGCCTGGTACGGGTACAGCACCGGACCCGAGAAAGTGCTCTGGTCCACCGGCGCACACGAAATCACCGATCCCGCCACCGACCAGGAAAAACAGCTCGTCAATGTCGTCGAGGAAATGGCCATCGCGGCTGGCATCCCCCGCCCCCGCATCTGGATCGTCGACGATCCCGCGCCCAATGCATTCGCCACCGGAACCGATCCGCAACACGCGCACATCGCGGTGACCCAGGGACTCCTCGACCTGATGTCACGCGACGAGCTCCAGGGTGTGGTCGCCCACGAGCTCGGTCACATCAAGAATTTTGACGTCCGGTTGATGACGACACTCGCGGCACTGGTGGGAGTGGTGCTGCTGATCCGCGACGGCACGGGGCGCTTCTTCTGGGGCGGCCGCAGTGGAGGGCGTTCCCGTGGCAAAGGCGAGGGCGACCTCGGCGCCCTGGTCGTTGTGCTGCTCGTGATCTGGATTCTCTCCTGGATCCTGGCCCCGATCATCACGCAAATGTTGGCGATGGCGGTGAGCCGGAAGCGCGAGTATCTGGCCGACGCCATGTCGGCGCAATTCACGCGGAATCCGACCGCGCTCGCCAACGCGTTGCAGAAGATTGAGACCTCGGACGCCCCGGCAACGCACCTGAAGGCAGGCGCGGCACACCTCTGCATTTGTGATCCGCTTGACCGGAAGTTGAACGACCACCCGGGCACGCTGGGTGACGTCATGGCATCCCACCCGCCCATCGAGATGCGGATCATCCGCCTCAAGGGGATGGGATACGCGCAGGCAAAGGCCGAGGGACATCTCCCCCCCGACACCCCTCCTGCCTGATCAGATGGGTTGAAGCGCTTCGGTCTCTTCCGCGCGACGCGCGGTTTCGGTAAGGCGCCAACCGGTCAGCAGCGCTCCGAAGAAGATCACGGGAAGAACCTGAAGTGCCTGCAGCGCGAGCCCCGCCGCCACCGAACGGTCGGCGGGCACACCGAACTGCAGGAGACCGACGACCATCGCCGCCTGGGTGACACCGAGCCCCGCGGGGGTGATCCGGACGACACCGCCGAGGTTGGCGGCGACCAGCGCGGTGAACGACGCCGCAGGGGACACCGGGATGTGCGCGGCCACGAGGACCAGGTGGTACGTGGCCCACTGCGTACCCCAGTTGACCAGGCCAAGCACCGTCGGCCAGAAGAGCCGCCCACCGGACCCCATCTCCGCCAGGACGGCGGCGCGCCGCTGCAGCGACGGGGGCAGCTGGTTCAGAATCCACGACCAGCCCCGGTGCCACGTGATCAGCATGACGATGACGAGGCCGAGTCCGGCGCCTACTTGTAAACCCCGCAGCCAGTGAGGCAGGTGCAGGAGGCTGGGCGCCATCACGAGGAAGATGGCCAGCGCGATCGTTTCGGTGACGCGGGTCCAGACCACCGAGGAGATGGCGGCACCGACGGGCACACCGTCGCGCTGAGCGATGTAGTGGATGCGCGCGGCTTCCCCGCCCACCGCGATCGAGACGTTGTTCACCGCGGCGCCGACGAGGTTCGCTTCCTGCGCGGTCTTCCACTTGTTGGGCGCGACCGGATTGAGCAGCAGATGCCACGCCCAACCCTTGGCCACGAGCGAGCCGAGGTTGATCACCAGGGCGACGCCCAGGATCCAGTAGTTGGCGTTGATGAGGGTGGCGAGCGTGTCTTCCCAGGGGAAGCCGGCGAGCGCCTTGAGCGCGATGCCGACTCCCGCGAAGCCCAGCACCCACCAGATCCAGCGACGGCTTTTCTTCAGATCAGCTCCCCGAGTGGCGCGAATTCGTATCCCGCATCCCGGGCATCGTGAATGATGCCGGGCAGAGCGTCCGCGGTCTGCGTGCGGTCGCCGTCGAAATCGTATCCGTCGCCGTCATGGAGGAGGATGATCGAGCCTGCGGACAGCTTGCGGCGCACACGGCTCCGGATCTCCCCCGCCCCGGGCCGGGCACTGTCCCAAACACCGAAGGTCCACCCGAAGAGGGTATACCTCAGCCGCATTACGGTACGACCGACGAACGGGTTCCGGTAGCCGTGAGGCGCCCGGAAGGTCCTCGGGACCTTGCCTGCGGCTTCAGAGATAACGCCATGGGCTTCCTCCAGTTCCCGCCGGATCCGTCCCGGACCGCGACGGTGCAGCTTGATATGGGTTTGCGTGTGATTTCCCACCTCGTGACCCGCTTCGGACACCGCCCGCGCCAGCGCGGGCATCCGCCGCACGAAGTCCCCCACCATGAAAAACGCCGCCGGCACGCGCTCGGCCGCGAGCACGTCGAGGATGCGGGCCGTGGCACTGGGGGATGGTCCGTCGTCGAAGGTGAGGTAGACGCGCCTGCCGTCCCGTGGCCCGTGACCGACGGAGCGACCGTAGATCGGGCTGTTCGGAGCGTAGGCTCCATACGCCGCCAGGCCGGCGGCGGAGAGACCCACCGCGGCAACGGTCTCGATCATTTCTTGACCCGCTGGTAAACCTCGAGCACCCGCTCCGCGATCCGGGGCCAGGCGAACTCCGCCGCCTTGACGAGTCCCGCGGCTCCCATCACTTCGCGCCGCGCGGAGTCTTCGATCAGGGCGTTCGTCGCGCGGGCCCAGGCCAACGGGTTGTCCTTTGGCACCAGCACCGCTTCGGCGCCCCCGGCGATCAGCTCGCGGAACCCGGTGATGTCGGACACGACGAGCGGCGTGCCGCAGGCCATCGCTTCGAGCAGGGTGATGCCGAACGACGCCTTGGTGGTCGGGCAGAGATAGAGATCGGCGCCGCCGTAATACTCGGGACGTTCGTCGGAGACCTGCCCCACGAACTTCACCGCCGCACCGAGATGCGCGGCTCGCGCTTCGTAACTCGCGCGCAGAGGCCCATCGCCGACGACGATCAATTGCGCCGTCGGGTGCCGCTCGAGGATCATCGGCATCGCCTCGAGCAGCGTGTCCAATCCGTTGCGCGGGTCGAGGCGGCCCAGGAAGAGGAGGCGGGGTCCCCGCGTCGCGGCTTCACGGGGCCGGCGGCCATCCGGATGGAAGTAGCGGATGTCGACGCCGTTCGGGATGACCTCCCAGTCGGCCTTGAAGTACATCGACATCGCATGGACGACCGGATCCGAGACCGCGATCCGCGCCGCGACCCGGTCGAGGCGCGGCTGGAGCCACCACCGGAACATCCGGTAGAGGGTGGAGTGCGAGAACCACGTGTGCGAGGTGGCGACGACCGGGAGTCCGAGCGCCCAGCCGGCGCTCGCCGCCTTGAGTCCCAGCATCGGCGCGAGGATGTCCTGGCTGTGGACGATCTCGATCCGCTCCGCCTTCAGAATGTCGACGATCTTGCGGGTGATGGCCCAGCCGGTCGAAACCCGGGCGTATGAGCCATTCGAGAGGACGACGCGGCTGGTCCCGACGCGGCGGACCCAGTCGGGATCTGGTCCCTGGCCATCCATGTTCGACGTGATGACGATGGCGTGGTGGCCGCGGGCCCGGAACTCGAGCGCCAGGTTGTGGACGTGCTCGGTGACCCCGCCCAGGTGCGGGTAATAGAACTCCGTGACCAGGGCGATACGCATGGACTCGGGGGACTCCGAGGGCAACGGCAAGCCAACAACGTAATGTGGGGGGGGAGTCTTCGCCCGGCAGATGTCAGGTGGCGTTAATAAAAACCGAAGCCCCCGGATGGTTACCCACCCGGGGGCTTCGCGCACCGGCTACCCGGAGCCAAGGGATTCGCTCCCTCGTTCTTCTTCCCGCCGCCGCCGGTTGACTGTTGCGTCATTCGGTAGGGCGAACAGGAGCTCCGGCTTTGATCCCCGAGCAGCCTGGCCGGGCCGCAAGGTTCACCAGTGTGAGTGCTGCGGGTCAGATCGGGTCGCGGACCGACCTTCCGCACTGCACGCCGAGGCACTACTTCGACGTGGATGAAGCAACGCGACTGGCTCCATCTGTCCGAGCCGGAGAGAGCACTCTCCCGGATCAACGGGCACCTGAGCCCTTGTTTGCGTCGGCGCCCTCCCCGGAATTTCCGCCCGGACCCACCTTAAAGGCGTTGTGGAAGCGCTGGGCCTCCACCCTTCCCCTCAAGGCGCGTGGGACGCAATATAGGAGCGCCGAAAAGCGGCGCAAGTGCCGATATTTCTTCGGGTTAGCTCACTTCGATGTGCACGACATGTGGAACGTAAGACGCGGGTGAATCGTCTGTTCGGAGGTTCATCCACACGATGTGGAGTTGTGTATCCACAGTGTGCACGTTCCCACATGGGCTACTTAGCGGGGCGTTTGGGCAGTCCCGCGGTGGCCGCGAACGTGAACCGCGCGAGATCGAATTTGCGGAGAGCCTGCTCGATCTCGTTGACACGATAGGGCCCCCAGGCGCGTAACGTATCCGCGCGAGTGTTGGTGCGAGGCAGTGGCTGCCAATTGCGCACGCAGCGCTCGAGCGCCGCGACCGTTTCCTCCGCGGTGACGCGGAATTTCGCCTGGCTGCGCGCGGACTTGGGAGTCACGGCACCCGCCGCGAGCATTCCTTGGAGACGCCTGACGCTCGTGACTCCTGACGAGCATGCGGTCTGCACCGACGTGGCGCGCTCCAGGACGAGGGTCGGGGAGGCCGTTTGCAGATCGTTGCGGAACGCCTGCGCGAGCCCGCGGAGCATGTCGAGCGTGTCGGAGGTCGCATCGACCGCATCGCCGTAGCGTCTGAGCACGGCGCTGTCGGGGGTCTGGTGAAGTGACGAGGACGCGGGCGCGACGAGCGCGCCCCAGAGCGACACCCAGAATGGGAGCATCAGGAGTCGATACCGACTTCGCAGTAGGTGAACGGTTCGCCCGGTTGTGGCGGCAGGAAGAGGCACCCGGCCCCGCTGGTGGCGAACCACCCGCCGAGGAGCTGGGTAGAGTGGTGTCCGACGGGCTCGGCGAAGAGCGCCTGGATCCAGCGCCGGACATGCCGGAGCTCGGGAGCCCGGCGGGAAAGCATGCTGAGGACCGCGCCGTCCCCCTGAGTGGCCCGCAGGAAGTGGGCGACCGCATGGACGCGGTGCGCGAAGATATAGGCGCGGACACCCGGCTCGTCGTAGAGCAGGGTGCCTTCGTAGGGGTCGGCAGGTGGGGCATCCATCTGCGGCCCGAAGTACACGTAGACCCGGGCTTCCCCGTCGCGGCGCTCCACGACGGCCGCCGCCGCATCGGCGCTTACGCGGGCCGCGTGCAGGAGGTCGTCTTCGGCGAGAATGCCGACAGCCGCGGTCCACTCGATGGCCGCGAGGGCCTGATCCAGGGGGCAGCCCACGGCATCGTCGAACGCCAGCAGGCGCGGCGCTTCTCCGGCCCGCTGGAAGAAGTGGGCGAGGGCGTCGGCCCGGTCGTCGAAGGTGCGAACGATCCGTGAGGTTGCGGGAACGGTCATTGTGTGATTATAACCCTGTGCCGTTTGCCCAGACAGACCTTGTACAGGAGATGCGAATGCGTCGACTCGTCGTGTTGCTGAGCGTGACCGGAGCGCTGGCGGCTCTGCCGCTGGTGGCCCAGGACACCACGCCGGCGCCCAAGCCACCCGATTCGACTCATCACGACTCGGTGCCGCCGCCGACGGCGGAACAGCTCAAGTGGATGGACGGGCTCCGCACGGCGGCGCGGGGCATCGGCCAGATCAAGAGCGGGATCGAGAACGTCCAGCGTGCGGGCACCAATGCCTCGCAGCTCAAGCGGGCCGGAAAACTCCTCGCCGGATTCTGCGGGACGGGCCGCGGCTTCATGCACACCGGTGTCGCGCGGATGAGCTCCACCGCCTACCCCGTCGGCGACAACCGGAAGATCGCAAAGCAGGTTGTGATTCAGATCGACTCCGTCGCCCGCGAGACGACCACGTGCGAGCAAACCGCGGCGCGCGATCCCAAGACTTCGGTGGAACATCTCACTCTCCTGCTTCAGAGCTATGAAGTGTCCATCGGCGCGTGGCGCGCCATGGTCGGACTGCCTCCCCTCCCGACACGGAACGCCAAGCCATAAGATATTCCCCGATATCGGGTTATGGTTCCATTGCAACTTGACTGTCGTTATAGTGTCGTTATTACGCCAAACGAGAAACTGGGTCACGCAAGCCGTTCGCGTATGGTCATTTACGTTTCTTGACACCCTGAAAAGTGGCCTCTACTTTCAGCCCCGGTTCAAGCAAGACGTGGCACCGTCACCGGTTAGACTGCGCACCGCGAGAACCAACAGGTCTCGCGGTTTTTGTTTGAGCCCGTCGCTGATCGCGGTGGTCAGCGTCGCACCATTCCGGGGCAGTGCCCCTCAGTTCGAGGATGCAACAGATGGCCAAGGGCAAGGTGAAGTGGTTCAACGACGCGAAGGGCTTCGGCTTTATCGCGCAGGAGTCGGGACCAGACGTGTTCGTCCACTTCACGGCGATCCAGGCGGAAGGGTTCCGGAGTCTCGCAGAGGGCGACAGCGTGGAGTTCGAGGTCGCTCAGGGACCCAAGGGACTGCAGGCGCAGAACGTCCGCAAGGTTTGACCGGCGACGAAAACCGCAGGATCGCTGGAGGGAGACGGGCCCGGTGACGCTCACCGGGCCCGTTTTTCATTTCAACCCTATATTGTGTTCGCATGCGCGCGCTGACCGTCGCTCTCGCCCTCACTCCCACCCTTCTGGCCGCGCAGGCCCAGGCGGCAGCCGCGCCCCAGGGCCTCCTGCCCTACCGCGGCTTTCATCCCGGGGTCACCGCCGCCGAGTTCGAAACGCGGGCGCGGGCGCTGACCCGCGCCGGGGCAACGCCGCTCCTGTGCAACACGTCCACGCGAACCGCCCAGGTAATGGAGTGCGGCGTCATTATCCACGATCCGGATGATGGAGCGGAGTTCTACCTGAGTGGACACTTCATCGACGGCCGGGCGGACGTGGTGTCGTTCGGAGACTCTGGGACGAGCGAGCTGGTGATCAAGGCTCAGCGGGAGTTGCGGGCCCGCTACGGCCCGCCGCATCCGGTCGGGACGGCGTCATGGCAATGGCGGCAAGGCGCCCAATTCGTCCGGCTCACCTGGCGCGCGCGGGGACCGCGGCGCTGGATCTTCATCCAGCTCACCGATACTGACGTCATGCGCGGCATCGGGCACTACGTGCCCCACGATACGACGAAAAAGACGCGGCCCTAGATCACCGTGACCGGCGCCAGCCGGCCACGCTCTTCCTCATACATCGCTTCCGCCGCATCCAACACCGACAGCACCTCGGCCGACTGCGTGTCCGCGTACTTGGCGCTGGCCGGTACCGCGCCCGTCTGGCGGCGCACCGCGACCAGAGCCCGGATCACTTCGCAGGTCCCCGCGTCGGCGTCGGTGTGCCCGCTGATGCAGAGTTCCTGAAAGAGCGGGAGCGCCTTCGGGTCGCCCAGATAGTAGAGGGACCCGAGGATCTTCGGACCGAGGAAGCGGCGCCGCAGCTGCTCGCCGCGTATCCGGTCGAACAGGGATAGCAGATCCTCGACATGGCCGGGATACCAGCGTGCCGCCTCCACTGCCGCGGCGATGAAGGCGTGATGTGAGGCAGGGGTCCTGAGATACCGCTGAAACAAGGGACCCGCAGCGGGCGGATGACGCTCCGCCAGGGCCAGAAACGCGAAATACCGGCGGGCCAACGGCGCGAGCGGGTCCGCGATCACGGTGCGCAGCCCTGCACTGCCCCAGCGTGAAGCGACCAGGGCCGCCGCCGCCGCATGCTGCCAGCGCTCCAACTCGGGCACCCGGAAAGTGCTGGTGTGCAGGTCGGGCAGTGCGCGGGCGCGCGCGAGGGCCGCGAGGAGATTGCGATCGAGCGCCGCGAGCCCCCGTTCGAGGGACTCCGATTCCGGATGGCGGGCGACCGTGACCGCCTCCCACCCCACACGCTCGAGCTCTTCAGCGTCCCACACCGCTTCGAACGCCGCGGTGTCCCGCGTCGTGAGCAGGCGTTCCAGTGCGCCGGTGAATTGGAAGAGCGTGGCGACCTGATCCACGGGTCCAACTTATCCCCCCGTGCGTATTGCGGAACCCCTTGCGCGGCCTTAACCTTGCCGCGGTTCACCCCTTCGGGAGTTCGCCCCTGCGGACAATGGCCTTGCTCTGCACCCTCGTTACGGTCATCGGGGCCGTCGCCTGCTCCGGGTCGGGTGGCACCGTCACGATCGCCGTCTCCGGAGACGTGAAGGAGGCCAGCGGGGTGAGCATGCGCGAGGCCGCCGAGCTGGCCGCCGGCGAGATCAACGCCCGCGGCGGGATCGGCGGCCGGCACCTCGAAATCCGCTTCCTGCCTGATTCCGGTGACCCCAACGTCGCCGTCCGGATCGCGCGACGCCTGGTCGATGATGGCTCCGTCGTCGCGGTCGTCGGGCACGTGACCTCCGGCATCACGCAGGCGGCGATGGGGGTCTACGGCAGCGGGCGTAACCCGGTCCCGGTCGTCTCGCCGACCGCCTCGAGTCCCGACCTGTCCGGCGTGTCCCCCTACTTCTTCCGGACCTGCCCCACTGACCTGGCGCACGGGCCCGCGCTCGCGCGCTTCGCCCGGAACACTCTCCACGCGAACCGTGTGGGCGTCCTTTTCGAAAATGACGACTATGGCCGGGGCATGAAGCGCGCCTTCTCGCGCGAGTTCCGCCAGCTGGGCGGAACCATCGTCTCCGAAGATCCGTACTTCGCCACGACGCCGTCCCTCGAGCCGTACCTCGCCCGCATCAACCGCGACGGTGGCGCGGATGTCCTGGTGGTCGGCGCCGATCCCGAGGGCGGCACCCTCGCGCTCCGCGATCTGCGCCGCCTCGGTAGCAAGGTGCCGGTGATCGGCGGCGATGGACTTGCGGGCATCGAAGCCGATACCACGCTCGCCGAGGGCACGCGGATTTCGCTGTCGTACCTCGCCGACCGGCCTGGGGCCACGAACGCCAACTTCGTCGCCGCCTACGCCCGCGCCAATCATGGCGACCGCCCCAACGATACCGGCGCGGAGACCTATGACGCGGTCAATCTCCTCGCGAAGGCCATCGAGCAGGTGGGACCAGACCGGCATGCGATCCGCGACTACCTGGCCCAGGTGGGCCGGGGCCATCCCGCCTTCGAGGGTGTCACAGGGACCATCGCCTTCGATTCCCTGGGTGACGTGCCGGCCAAGGCCGTCGTGATCGGCGTGGTGCACGCCGGGCACCTCGAGCTCGACCGCACCAAATGATCGGCCGGTTTGACACTCTTCGCTGGCGCATCGTCGCCGGGTTCGCCTCCCTGACCCTGCTGCTCCTCATCGGGTCGGGTGCCGGGATCTACTCCCTCTGGAAGATGCGCGACGCCGTCGCGCAGGAGCTTGCCCGGCTCCAGACCTCGAATCAGGTCTCGACCGCCGTGATGGCGTCGACGTTCGCCGAGATCCGCGCCGCCGAACAGTACCTGAACGAGCCCTCGGCGGCCGCCGCCGCGGATTTCCATCAGAACGCCGACTCGGCGTTCGCGGACGCCAAGAACCTGAGCGGCATCGAAGGCCTCACTGTCGAAGACCGGCTCGCGGTGAACCGGGTCCAGCAGATCCAGGGCGAGATCGAGGTGACCTATTCGCTCGCGCACGCGCTCGCCGACGTCGGCCGCGCGCCGCAGGCGGAGCAGGAAGCCCAGCAAGCCCGTGGCCCTGCCCGCGAGCTCACCACCATCTTGCTGTCTCTGGGCGCGCGGCAGGCCGATCGTTCCCGCCAGGCCACGGACCGCCTCGGCTCGCTCGCGCGGCGGATGACCATCCTCTTGAGCGGTGTGCTCGTGCTCGCGGTGGTCGGCGGCACGCTGATCGGCTGGGGCACGCTCACCGTCGTGGAAGATCCCCTCCGCCGGCTCGCCACCGCCGCGGAACGCTTCGGGGCCGGTGACCTGCGGCCGGTGGGCACCGGGAAGATGCCCACCGAGTTCGAGGTTCTCGCCGGCGCCATTCGGGACATGGGTGAACGGCTCCGTGGCGTCGTCACGGAAGTGATCACCGAAGCGGACCGCATCGCGACCTCGGCTGGAGATTTGTCGGCCGTCAGCGAAGAGCTGGCCGCGTCGAGCGCCGAGGTGTCGACCGCGATGGTCGATATCTCGTCGGGCGCGGAGAAGCAGCGGAACGAGCTGAACGACATGGGGGCGGGACTCGCCCAGCTCAAGGCCGCCGCCACGGAGATCGCGGATTCGGCGGAACGGGTCACGAAGCTCGGCGAAGAGATTCGCAACGTGGCCGACCGTCACCGCCACGACGTCATGGCCGCGTCCACCGCTCTGCTCGAAGTGCGGGAGGTCGTGCAGACCACCTCGAGTCAGGTCACCGCGCTGGCCCAGCAGAGCGCCGCGATCGACGACTTCGTCGAGCTGATCAAGCGGATCTCATCGCAGACCAACCTGCTGGCCCTCAATGCCGCCATCGAGGCTGCCCGGGCCGGTGAGCATGGCCGCGGCTTCGCGGTCGTGGCGCAGGAGGTCCGGCAGCTGGCGGACGAATCCGCACGCGCGGCGGAGGATGTCGCGCAAACGACGAATGCCATCCGGAAGCGCGTGGACGAGGTAACGGTCACCATGGGGTCCGGCCAGACCAAGGTTCACGGGATCGAGACTACGGCGCGGGGAGCGGCCACGGGACTGGCGGAGATCGTCGCGGCCGTGGAAGAGGTGGAGCGCGCGGCGGCGCGGGTCCGGCAGGCCGCCAGCGTCAATCGCGAGGTTACCGATCACATCGGCGAGCGGGCCCAGCAAGTGTCGTCCCGCGCGGGGAACCACGCCGCCGGCGCCCAGGAAGTCAGTGCCGCCGCCGAAGAGCAGGGCGCTTCGACCGAAGAGATGGCCGCCTCCTCAGGGGGCCTGCTGCAGGCCGCCGAGAAGCTCCGGTCCCTGATGAAGGGCTTCCGGGTCTAGTCCCCCTGGCCCTACCGTCGCGGCGGGGTCGGCTTCGCCCGGACCCGCGGCGACACGGGCCGTCGCAACGAATCAGGATACATCGGCATCACCCTGATCCGCATCGGCACCACACTGGCCCGCGCGGCCGAAACGCCCACGGGGGGAGCCGCAGCGTTGGTGATCGTACTGCCGGTGGTATAGCCTGATGCGCTGGCGAACACCGTGAACTGCCCGGTGCTGTTGAAGGTCACGCCGATCGAGTCGTACGACGACCCCGCCGGAATAGTCAGATGCGTCGAGTCCCAGACCGCGTTCGGGTCCGTGGTCGATACGGTCACGGCGAGCGGAGTGATCACATTCCCGGACTTGTATCCAAGTGTGTCTTCCGCGTAGACGTACACCTGGGTCTTCACCCCGCGTGACACCGAGCCCGCGACGACGGGTTGGACCAGGGGCGTATTGACGGTCATGCTCTGCACCGAGTCGGAGACGAACCCACCCGGGACCCGGGCGGTCAAATTGGCGCTGCCCAGCCCCGTCCCGGTGATCGGGAAGTACACCAGGAACGAATCCGGCAGCATGGTGACGGTCGCCGGCACCGTGAACACACTGGAGTTGGAGCTGAACAGGCTGATCACCACCGTGGACCGTACCGCCGCCGGGAAGTACAGGTAGTTGCCGGTCGAGACCTGGCCGAGTCCCGCCGCATATGGGGCGCCCGCGTAGACGTACAGGAACGCGGTGTCGACCTGGACTTGAGTGACCGCCGACGGATAGCCTGTCGCCCGCCACGTGATCGCGGTATTCCCGGGTTTGTTACCCGCGATGTTCGGCACCGCCAGGAAGTTGCCCGCTGGAATGGTGTAGGAAACGGAATCCCCGCTTGCGATGGTCGGGTCGGAGACCGAGTCCCGGATCACCAGGTCGGTCGCCGTATAGTGGACCGCGCCGGTCGAATCCGCGGTCTCGAGCAGCGTCGGCACAGAGAGCGTGCCGTCGTAGGTAACCAAGCTCGAATCCACGATGAGTTTCGGTGTCGTGACGGTCACGTTCGCCGACGCGTTCTGATATCCGGCCGCGTGTGCGATCAGCGTCGCGGAGCCGAGGTTGTTACCCGTAATCTGGATACAGCACGCCACCGTGCCGGTGGCGGGAATGATCAGGCTGTTCGTCGCGAGCCCGAAGGTCTGGGCGCCGGCCGCCGCGGTGCTGTCGCTGCGGCCGATGTGGACGGTCAGATTGGATCCGACGGGGATCCGGGTCGACACCGAGATGTAGGGCGTCACCTGCCCCTTGCCGAGCATGTAGGCGGTGGTGTCGAAGGACAGCGTGAGACCGGTGTCGGCCGTGGCCGTGAAGGTGACTGACGGCGGGGCTCCGGCGAACGTGCCGACCAGGGAGGCGGTGATCGTATCGGTCCCGAGTCCGGTGCCCAGCTTGTACGTCATCTTGGCGAAGCCGAACGAGTCGGCGACGACGGTGTCCGAAGCGGCCACGAAGGACCCCTGACCGGTCTTGGCCCACGACACCTTGGCGAGCGCGACCGGGATCCCGTTCGCGTCGGTGACCAGGGTCTGGAGCGGAAGGGGCAGGACCGCCTGGGGCGTGTCGACCTGCGCGTCGCCGGCGGCGATGTAGATATGCACCGGGGCACCGCCACCGGTCTTCGGCACGATGTAGATCTGGGTCGAGTCGATGATGTGGTTCGGCGTCTCGCCGATCAGCCACGTGGTATCGATCGTGGTACCCGGATTCTTCGGCACCAGGATCGGCGTCAGATACGTCGGATAGGTGATGGTGCCGAGGGCGGGGTTCTGCAGCCGGTAGCCGACGGGTACGCCGGTCAACGTTGCTTCGAACGAATCAGAGACGCTCGCGTGGAGCGCCACGGGGAGTCCCGGCACCACCGTGGAATCCTGCGGACCGATGAAGAGCAGCCCGGCGTTGCTTCCGGGTCCCACGAACCTGGCGATGGGGTTTGGAAGGGCATTGCTCCCCGGCTTCACGGTGACCGTGTCGGACACCACGAACCAGGTATGCCCCTGCCCCTTCACCGTCAGGGCGAGCGCGAACGTCTGCACCGGGTGTTTCAGCGGTACGATCAGGCCAACGATGACCGAGTCATTGGTGTACGGCAGGCCCCCGAAGGCGAAGGCGGTATCGTAGTCCGGGGAGCCGTCGAGGCTCGTCAGGTCGACCGTGATGGAGTCGATGGGAATCGGCGGCTGGCCACTGGTGGGCGCCGGATTCCGGAAGGCCGCGAGGTTCAGTCCCACCCGGCCCTGATAGCGCGGGCCGTTGAGATCTCGATCGGTGCAGGTGATGACCAGCAGAGATAGCGCGATGCCGGAAGCAATTCGAGCTGTGCGATTCATAGGCTTATTGGACGACGATGGTCCCGGTCATGGCGGAAGAGTGAACGATGCACCGGTATCCGTAGGTTGCCGCCTCAGTGAAGGTCCACGAGTACGTCCCGGACGACTGAACGTTCGAATCGTTCGGCTTCGCGTCGATCGGGAAGGCGTACCACCCCACACCGTGCGAGTTGGTGTTCGTCGCATCCCACACCCATGTCACAGTCGTTCCCACTGGAATCGTGTCGACCTGCGGCGTGAACGTCAGGGCATTCCCTACGCCGACCTTGATCTCCACGCCCGAGATCGTGATGGGCGTGTAGGTGCCCGACTCGAAGCCCGTCGCCGACGCCGTCAGGTTGAACGACCCCGCCGTATCGAACGTCACGTACGCGAGTGTCTGGTCGTTCCCCGCCAGAATGGTGACCGGGTTGGTCTGGAACGAGGCGTGCGCCCCGGCATTCGAGCTCAGGGTCGCCGACACCGGGTTGATCACCGGGTGGAAGTTCCCGAGCGTATCCTGGGCGTAGACGTACATGTACAGCTGCTGTCCCGCGTTGGCCGACGTCTGCGGCGAGATGAAAAGCCGCGCCGGCGTCACCACGAGCCCCACCGGCGTCGCGTTCTTGAAGCCCGTCGCCGTAGCCTGGATCTGCGCGGTCCCCACCCCCGTTCCCTGCACGAGGAAGGTGACATTGTACTGATTGGCCGGGATGACGACCTGCGCCGGCACGGTGAACACACCCGGGTTGGTCGACGACAGGTTTACCGTCACCGGGGTCGACGTGTAGAACGGCAGGTTGATGCTCGCGTTCTCCTGCAACCCCACGCCGATCGAGGTCGGCGCGCTGATGGTCATCGTCGCCGTGTCGACCGAAATCAGCATCGTATCGGACTTGTAGCCTGCCGCCGAGAAGACGGCCTGCACCGATCCCTTCTTGAGTCCCGTGAACCGGAACCCCGAGAGGTAGTAGGTGCCAGCCGGGATGACCTTCGTGGCCGTATCGACCGTGGCGACGGTCGGGTCTGTGATCGTCGCGGTGACCGAGAGCGGCGCACTGACGCTCCGGTTGTTCCCGACCTGATCCTCCGCATTCACCTGTACAGAAGCTGGCTGCGCTCCGACGAGCAGGCTGATGTTCGACGGCGCGAGGAGCTGCGGCTTGCCAACCTGAATCGTGGCGGTCGCCGGTCCGTACCCGGGGGCCGTCGCAATGAGTTGTGCGGTGCCGATCGTGTCCCCGGTCAGCGTATCGTAGTTCGAGAAATTCGATCCGACCGGGATCGTCAACGTGACCGGGCTGAAGTTGAAGACGTGGGACGCCCCAGCCAACGGATTGCTGTCCGACCGCTGAACGGTGATGACCAGCGGCGAACCGGTCACCGGGTTCTGAACCGACACCTGCTCGAGCACTATCTGTCCCACGCCGGTCGTATTCGTGGTCTGGTAGAGGCTCAGGGACGGTCCCGTCACCGTGATGGGCCCGATCGAATCCGTAGGATACCCGGGAGCCGACAGCTTGAGGAACACGGTTCCCGGATTCTTGAAGGCGAGCCGGACGTACCCGTACGTCTGTGACGTATCGACCACACTGGTCACCGTGTCCTGCTGCGCGTTCACGTGGAATCCCGAGTCGATGGCGATCACCGTCGGATCACTTGAGATCGCCGTGATCGTCACCGGCGCCGAGGGACGCATGTTGTAACCGTTCTTCCCGAAGAGGAAGATCGGCAGGCTCACCGGCTGCGATGTCGTCAGCCACGTCGAGGCCAGGTTCGCCTCCAGCGTATCCTTTTCCAGATAGACCGTAGAGCGGCCCGGGACGAATCCCGTGGCCGTGGCCAGAATCGTATCTGTCCCGATCGAGTCGAGTCCCTGGAGATCGAAGTAATTCGAGCTCGACTGCCCCTTGGGGATGATCACGGTGGACGGCACGACCGAATCCTTCCCGGGCACCGCGTGCGACAGCGTCACCGTAAGACTGTTGGGCGCCGCGGACGGCAGGTAGGCATAGTTGCTGTAGCTCGTGCGCAGCCCCTTCCCGACCTGTCCGCCATAGCCAAGGGCGAGGTTCAGCGCCGTCGGACTCACCTTGATGTAGTACGTCGATGAGTCGGGAGAAGACCCGGGTGCCGTCGTCAGAATCCGCGTGGAATCGGGAGCCGCCACTCCCGCCGCGACGCGCATCGTGTCGTAGTTCGAATAGGCGGACCCGACCGGGATCGTCACTTTGGCCGAATCGAGGGTCACCACGTTCGGCCGCGACAATGCCAGGGTCACCGTGATCGGCGAATTCAGGTTCCGCGGTTGCCCATTGACGGAGTCATATGCGAAGGCGTTGATCACCGTCGGCGCGCTGATCGTCACGAGGGACGTCGGATAGTTGTAGGTCCGGACGTGGAGCGGGTCGACATACAGGACCCATTGCACGCCGGCCGGGAGCACGTAGCCCGGTTTCGTCTTCGTCGTGTCGATGCTCACGGAATCGACGCCGAGGCTCACGCCCGTGATGCTCGTCAGGTAGCCGGTGGTCTGGCCCTTCGGAATGAAGAGCGTGTCGGGCGCCTGGAAACCGGCTTTGTTCGTGTGCTTCAGAACCACCGCGAACGTGTCGGTCCGGGCGTACGGAATCCCGACGTAGATCGGGTTCTGGAACGTGGTGTTGAGGGCCACCCGGCCGTCGTAGGGGTAGCCATACCCGTCACTCATCGTCGGCTTGGTCACGTGGACCAGGAACGAGTCGGGCTTGTAGCCCGGCGCCGTCTCCACCAGCCAGGTCGAATCCCCTCCGGCGCCCGGCTGCGCGAACAACGAGTTGTTGGAGCTGTTGTAGTTCTGGCCGGCCGGGATGGTCAACGTATCCACCATGACCTTCACCACGGTCGTGTCGCGCGAGGTGATCTGGATCGCAAGTGGCGCGACCACCGGGTGCGAGTACCGGGTCGTGTCGCCCGAGTACGCGTTCCAGCCGCCGAGCGTCGGGTTCCCGGCCACCATGCTCGTCAAGCCGCCCGCGATGATTTGAGGCGTCGTCACGGTCAACGGGATGGTGGTCGAGAGCCAGTTCGTGGCGCTCACCGTGATCGTCCCCGCGCCCACCGCCGTCCCGGTCACCGTGAACAAGCGGCTCGCGGAACCGGTCAGAATGGTGTCGGGGTTCGGCACCACCGTCGCGATAGCCGGCGGCGTCACCGCGATGTTGAATGGCCGCTGGTGATCCATCGAGTAGGTGATCTGCGTGTACGGCTGCTCGGTCTGGCCCAGGCCGATGATTCCGTTGTACGGGTAGGGCTGAGCGAGCGTGAGCGTGTCTTTCGCCACATGCAGGTACGAGAACTTCCCGGCGAACGCGCCCGAGCTCGGGGTGACGGAATCGGTGCCCACCCCGGTACCGACGAACTGCACCGGCGCCGACAATTGCCCCGCCGGAATCACGACGGTGGTGGGGTTGGCGCTCGAGAATCCCTTGCTGAACACGAGCGTCACGCCCAGCCCACCCGCCGGCGCCGGATCAGACAGGAAGATCTGACCGTTCAGCGTCTCGTTCTGGTTGAGATAGAAGTCCTGGGTGCGCGTGGACTGGTTCACCTGCGTGAAGAAGATCGTGGACACCACGATGACGCGAAGGGTGTCAGGCGGGTAGATCCCCGCCGAGTCCTGGGCGATGACGTTGACCGGCGCCACCGTGGCCGCGAGCCCCTGGAGGGTGACGGACGCACTCGCCCCGCCGGTGCCGATCGTGACCTTGGACTGCGTGGGCTTCACCTTGGTCGTGTCGGCCGAGATGATCTGCACCGTGGTGCCATTGGCGCTCGGCACATTGAGCGACACGGTCACCGTGGTATTGCCGCCATTGCCGATCGCGAGCGTGTCGAACGCCCACCGCATCACCTTCGGCGGCGTGGTCACGACCGAGACCAGGGTGGAGTCGCGGAAGACCGTCACCGAATCGACCAGCGTGTCTACCGCGTAGGTCGGGCCGAGCGCGACACCCGTCACCACGCCGGTCTGGTTCACGGTCGCCACGGACGCGTTCCGGGTCAGCCAGCCGAATGTCTTGCCCGGGATGGCATGCCCGTTCTTGTCCTTGGCGGTGGCCAGGATCTGCGCCTGCCCGCTCACGCCCACTTCGATCGAGTCGGGCGGCGTGTTGGCGATGCTGAAGACCTTTTGATTCACACGCAGCGTCGCGGTGCCCGTCACCTTGCTGATCGTATCGGTCGCCTGGACCACGCCGTTCCCGGCGCCCACCAGCGTCGCCTCGCCCGTCACCGCATTGACCGTCACCACACTGGGTACCGTGGACGCGAAGCGGATCACCGTCGCCGTCTTCACGGTATCGCCGAAGTTCGTGAGCACGATGCCGGTCAGGTGTACCGAGTCACCGATCGACGTGATGACCGTGTCCGCCGGCGTGAGCACGACCTTGGACGGCGCGCGGACGAAGACGCGTGCCGTGTCGGCATAGCCGCCCGCGGACGCGATGATGTAGGTCGAGTCACCCGCCAGCGCTGTCGTGAAGCCCGTCGTGTCGACCGTCGCGACCGACGAATTGCTGGACGTCCACACCGGCTTCACGGTGGTAATCGTGTTGCCGAGCGAGTCCTTGAGGGTGGCCGAGAACTGGACCGTCGCGCCCTTGGCCAGCGTGTCGAGCTTCGGCGCCACGATGACCTGGTGGACGATGCCCGCGAGTACATTCACGGTGAACGTGATCGGCGATCCGGTGAGACCGGTCGCCGACGCCTGCACCTTCACCGTGCCGAGCGACGAAGGCGTAATGCTCACGCGGGCATAGCCGCCGGTGTCGGACGTGACGGGGGACGGCGGCGAGATCGTCGCCGAGCCTTGGGTCACCGTCCACGTCACCGCGACCCCCGGCGAGCCGCCATTCAAGGCGTCTTCCACTCGCACCGCGAGCGGCACGGCCGTCGTCCCGTTCACGATCACGGTCTGACTGTCGCCCCCGATCTTCACGAGTTTGGAAGGCGGGGGGACGACGTGAATCCGGGTCGAGTCGCGGAGGTGCGTCGGCGTCTCGACGTAGAGCCACACGCTGTCGCGGATCCCGGCGGCACCGGTGAAGGAGCCGGTCGTGGCCGTGGGCTGAGTGACTTTGCCCTTGGTCGAATCGCTGGAGAGGAGTCCGATCGGAACGTTCGCCAGAGGAACGGCGCCCGAGTCGACCGTGATGCGCAGCGCGATGGCCTGACCACCGGTGACCGTCGTGTCGACCGGGGCCAGCGAGACGCTCGTCGCACCCGCGCCGGGTCCGACGTAACGGACCGCCAGCACCGGCGAGGCGGGGGCGGAGCTCGAGATCAGGGTGGTATCGGTGGCGATGTACCAGATCGCGTTCCCGCCGTACGCCGAGACCGTGAGCTGGAAGCTCTCCGGGTCCCTGTCGAGTGAAACCGAGAGATCGACCTGGAGTGAGTCAGCGCGCGAGGCCGCGAGGGAGTAGACCTTGTTCGCGGCGGTGTCGAGACCGGGGAGGCGCTGGAGCACCACGCGCACGCTGTCGAGCGGGATGTTGGGCATCCCGGGCTGCGTGGGCGACGCGAATGCCCGGAGGTTGAGCGCCGTCGACCCGTAGCGTTGCGGGCCGACGACGTTCTTGTCCGTGCACGTGACATTCAGGAGGGCGAGGAGTACCCCGACCCCGATGCGCGTTTTGAGGCGCACGTCCCCGGTTTAGCGGCGGGCTTTTTTCGGAGGCTTCTTGTCGGGCTTCTTTGCGGGGGGTTTCGCCTTGGGCGCGCGCGCCGCTTTACGCGTCACCTTCGACGACCCCTGCACGTCGTTCAAGACCCGGTCGCCCTCTTCGGCACCGATGAGGCCACGCCGTACGGCGTACCGGATCAGCTCTTCCGCGTCTTCGAAGGTGAACTCACCGATTCCAGCGGCGGCCCGGATGGCCCGCACCAGCGAGTCCGCAACAGGACTGCGGAGCACACTGGCGATCCCGGGCAGGGCTTCGAGCAGCGATGAAATTTGCGATCCGCCCAGCTCAGCGGCCATCGCGCTGCTCCCTGGTTGAAGGTGGCGCCAACCTACCGCCCCCCCGGAACACCGTCAAGAATTCGGTCGCTCCCCGGCCTCCCCTGATGCCCGCACCCTAGTGCTGGTACTGCAAAAGCACCTGCACCGACGCCCCGGTGAAGCTGACCAGCTGGGCGGGAATCGCCTGCTGATCGAGCGCCTTGCCGGAGCTGTACCGGCCCTCGAGGCTGGCTGCAAACTGGTCGCTGAGTCCGATCCGGGCGGCGAGGCCCCCCGCCACGTAGGTGCCGCCACTCTGACCCCCGATGCTCCAATTCCTGAGCGACACGAGCGGCGCCACACTCAACCGCGGGCTCGCCGCGAACGTCAGGCGCGCCTCGGCGTTGAGGATGTTTTCCGCCGGGGTCTGGAAAGCCGTGTTGGCCGTATCGGTGAACGTGCCGTGGACCCGGTAGTAGTCCCATACGCCGATGGTCAGGGTCGAAGAACCCAGCGCGCTGGCCCAGCCCGCGTCGCCGATGATCCTGAGCCCCGGCGCCAGCTTCCCCGACACCACCGTCGAAGTACTCGGCCCCGAGAGCTCGTCATTCGAGAACGTCGACGCCGTGAGACCCAGCAGGAGCCGGGACTTCTGACCCACCAGGCGGTCCACACCTGCCCGGGCCCGGAACTCGACGCCCGGTTTGTAACCCTGGCCGGCACCCGAGGTATCCGAGAAGAGCGTGTACGACCCCGTGTACCGGACCGCTCCCGAGAGCCCCAGGTTCCACGCACCCGCGGGCATCGCGAGCGCGATCCCGCCGGTGACGCCGAACGCCGTTCCGAAGTCGGGGACCGGGAACGAGAGGTAGTTCGAGCCGATCGCACCGTACACGCCGAACTCCTGCGTCGTCAGCGTGTGCTGGCCCGTGGGGAGATTGAACGCCAGCGACGCCACCGCGCGGTCCCGGTTCAGCGTATACAGCAGCCGGAGCTGCGTGTCGGTGAGCCCGTTCAACGTCACATCGGGTTGCCCGACGGTGCTCACCTTGGCGTTGGCGTAATGACCGGTGAGATCCGCGGACATCTTGTCGCCGAGGGGCGCCACCATCACGAACGGGATGGCCCACTCGCTCGACTTGCTCGGCGCCGTGCCCGAGATGGAGTACGACTGGAATTGAAATCCGGTGTAACCGGCCCACCGGGTGTAGAGCGCGTCGGACTGCCCGTGGAGCGTTCCCGCTCCGGCACAAACCAGGAGGGCGACGACGGCGGTGCGTAGCATCGGGCGCATCGTGCCTCCTTTACGGGCGGGTGATGATGATGATGATGGAGCCGAACAGTCCGGTGTTCTGCGGACCGCAGGTCGCGACGGCCTCACAGACTCCGGCAGGCCGGGTCGGCGGAATTCCGCCGGGGGTCCCACCGGTACCGCCGGTGCCGCCGCCGGTCGGAATGATCCCGGTCGCACCGCTGCCGACAGTGTTGTTGATGGTGTTCGTAAGTGTGTTGGTCAAATCCGGAGCGGGCGTGCCGCCGCCCGCTCCCGCCCCACCGCCGAGATCGGCGGACACGACATCCGCCGGCGTGGTCGTGGTCGCCGACGAGGCCTGGACGCTGCTTTGGGCTGCCGCGCCGGCCGCGCTGAATCCGGGGTCACGCGCCGCCGCGGCCGAGAAGGCCTGCGAGGCGGCGCCGAAATTCCCCTGGTCCTGCGCCGCGAGTCCGCGGCTGTAGAGCAGGAAGGCTTCAAGGTCGCGCGTCGGACGTTCACTGATCGCGGTCTGCTCCCCCGGCGTCAGCGTGATGCCCATCTTCCCGAGCAGCTGGAATACGACCTGCTTTTCGACGTCGAAGAGTGCCTGCAGACGATCCGAGCCGGTGCCCGTTGCGGCAACGCCCGCGTCATTGGTGCGGACGACGGTCGCGTTCACGCGCACCTGATTGGGCTGAATGTCGAACTGCCCCTGCACCACCTGCGACGCGCCGATCAGGTGACCGGAGCGCGCGCCCGTCGCCGGATCCACCTGCCCCGATTCCGTCAGCTTCATTTCGTCGAGCAGCGCCTGCATCCGCTCCCGCTCGAGCAACCGGAGGCTGTGCACGCGTGACAGATCGGTCACCACGAGTGACGCGAGACCGCGGGACAGCGGCGCGTACGTCGAGTCGGTCCCGGTATACCGGAAAGGCATGACCGCTACCGTGTTGGGGGGCGGCGGGGTCTTTGAGAGTGTCGCTTCCTGCGCCAGCGCCTGCCGGGCCTCGTACACCAATTGATGCTGCGCGACCAGCGCGAGGCGCCCGTTGATCAGTTTCTTCGTGTTACCTGACGGGTTGGACGCCGCGATCCGGGTGTAGACGGTGCGGGCCGAGTCGAACTGCCCCAGCCCTTCATAGGTGTAGCCGAGGTAGATCAGCGCCTCGGTGTTGTCGGACTGATGGAGGAGCGTGCGGCCGAGAGCCGCCCGGGCATCGCCGTACCGTTTCGCCGAGTAATACGCTTCGCCCAGCCGCAGATTGGCCGCGGGGTCGTCGGGCGTCTGTGCCCGGCGGGCTTCCAGGGCCGGGATGTCGGCGGGAGCGGGGGGTGGCGCGGCCGGCGCGCCCGCACACGCCCCAACCAGGGCGAAGGCCGCAAAGCCGAAGACACGCCGGCGCCGGCGCGAAGTCAGGGTGGGCATCGCGAGTGAGTAGGGCATTTCGACTCGTCAGCGTGAAGGTAAGGTCGTTGGCCGGATGAGTCGGTGACCCCCCCTCGCCCGGTCCGGTGAGGGCTGTCACCTTCCGCTATCCTCCGACCTCTCAGAGAGATACCCCTCCCTGAAGGGCTGTCAAGGAGACTTGGGGCTGCCTAGATTTCGCCTCGGAGGTCTTAGTCGATCGGTGGGGCGACGGGGAGTTAAGGAATACCGGGCGTCTGAAGCCCTAGGCCTGATAGCGGCCGATCGCGAGCACCAACCGCTGGTTTGTCCCTCCTGTGGGGCTCGGGCTATACAGCGGGTGCCGCGACGGCGCCCCGCGCGCCCGGAGGATCCCCCGAGGGCCGGCGAGCGGATCAGTCTCACCTGCGGCAAGTGCGGAAGACATGCGTCCTACATCGAAGGTGGCACCCTGCCGCCCCGGGACGCGACTATGGATCCCCAGAATCCCCCCGCGGAAGCTGATGGCGGGGAGCGAGGCAACCGACGTGGCGGGTGATGCGATTCAGATGATGGGCACGGTAACGGAGGTGTTACCCAACACCACGTTCCGCGTGAAGCTCGAAAATGGCCACGAAGTCCTGGCGTACGTCTCCGGCAAGATGCGGAAGAACTACATCCGCATTCTTCAAGGGGACCGCGTCGCCGTCGATCTGTCTCCCTACGACCTGACGCGCGGAAGAATCACCTACCGGTACAAATAGAAAAGGGCGTCAAGAAACGAGGCGTCGAGAAACATTACGTCGAGAAGCAAGGCGTGAGCCCAACGGTTTGCTTCTCGACGATTGGTTTCTTGACGATGTATTTCTCGACGCCTTCTCTAACGGAGCTCCATCCCTACGTAGAAATTCCGTCCCGGCGCCGGTTCATAGTACCGGCCTCCAGCGGCATTCACGGTCACCGACCCCACATAGTGGTGATTGAAGAGATTTTCGACCGCGAAGAACGGGTCGAGACGCACGCCACCCACCGAGCCCCCCCACCCCAGGCGCAGGTCGCTGCGCCACCAGCCGGCCGCGCGCGTGCTCAGTGTGTCATTCAACAGCTGACTCGAGGCGTGCACCGTTTCGAGCTCCATCCACGCACCGTTCGCACCCCAGGGATGCACGCCGACGAGTGCGCGCACCCAGTGCTCGGGCACACCCGCCAGCGGACGGCCGTTCAGGACGTACGTGGTCGCTCCAACCGCGTACTGGTAGTCCGCGTACCGGAAATGCGAGTAGGTGTACGTGAGCGACACCCGAACACCCGGGGCCGGCATTGCGTCGGCACCGAGCTCGAGACCCCGATTGCGCGCACTGCCGGCATTCCGGTAGAAGACCCGCTGGGGTGACGATGGCTCCTGAAATGGAATCAGCTCGTCTTGCACGTCCGCCTGAAACACCGCCGCATTCCACCGCACCAAGTCACTCGGCTCCCCGCGCGCCCCGATTTCGTAGCTCCAGGTCCGCTGCGGCTGCAGGAAAGGGTTGAAGCCTCCGAGCGTATCGGGACGATTGGCGAGCTCGGTGGTCGTCGGTGTCTCGAACGACGATCCGGCATTTGCATAGACCGTGAGCCGCTCCGTCGCGGCGAACGCCGCGCCGAGGGATCCGGAGAACGCCCGCATCAAACGACGTCCCGAGTCGTTCAGGTAGATGGGATTGGTGAGGGCCTTGACCGAATCCACCAGCCGGTCATCCGCCTGGAAGTTCACCCAGTCGTACCGCACCCCGGCCGTGACCGCGACGCGCGGCGTCACCGTGACGGCGCTCTGGACGAACGGCCCCACCTCCGTGACCTGTTCGAGCTGATCGAGCTGCCGTGAGGTATCGGCGGTGGCGCTCGCACCCACGTAATTGAAGTTCACACGATCGTCGCGGGTCCGCTGGAAATCGAATCCGCCGGTCAGGACCTGGGCGAAGGGGCCGAGCGCGAAGGGCTCGGCCAGTGTGAAGCGCGCGCCGTAGTCGAAGCGCTTGAGTCTGATGAAGGCGAAGGTCTGGGGATTGTTGAGGTCGCGGGTGAATCCGTAGATCGTCGCGTCCGCCTCGCCGCCATTGTCGAATGCGCGCCGGAGCGTCACGCCCCCCTGTCCCTGCGTCACGGCCTTCCCGGCGTCGCGCGTCAGGTTCGCCGGCGCCGCCGAGTCCGGATTCGCGTGCAGCTCGGAGTTCGTAAGCGCGCCGGGATTGTCCGCGCGCGGGTCATCCCCGTAGGCCGCCACCGCGGCGAGGGACCAATGGTCGCCGACGGGCAGCCGGAGCCGGGTGTTGAGATCGCGCAGATCGGCGGCGCTGTGGTCGCGTTCGCCCTGATAGGAGAGACGAGAGGCCGTGAGCATCGCGCTCCCCTCGCCGACCCGCACGCGTGTGGTGGAGGTCCACTTGGTCCAGGTCCTTCCGCCATCGAAGCGTCCGCCGACGACGCGCGCGTCCTCCGACAACGGCGACGGAGCCGTCGGGTCGGTCCAGATGCTGATCACGCCGCCCGAGGCGTTACCGAAGAGCGCAGAGGACGACCCGCGCTCGACTTCGATGTGATCCACCTCGCTCAGATCCAGATTCGTGAGCTGTCCCTGTCCGTCCGGAAGGGTTTGGGGAATCCCATCCACCAGCACCTTGATGCCCCGGATTGCGAACGCGGCCCGGGCCCCGGCTCCGCGGATCGAGAGCTTCTGATCGAGCGAAAAGTTGTAGCGGTTCTGGTCGACGACTCCGGGAATACCGCCGAGCGCCTCGTCGAGACCCCAGGTGGGACGGGCGGTGTTGATGTCGGCGCGGGTCACGGTCGCGACTGCGGCTGCCGTCCTGGACAGGGGGCGGTCGGCGCGGGTGGCCGACACGACGACCGCGGGGAGGGTGTCTTTGGCGACGCTGTCAGGCTTCTGCGCCGTGGCCACCGCCGGCACCATCACTCCCCACCACACCAGCCACGTACGCCGCATGCCGACCGCGTGGACTACGAGGGGTGCCGGAAAAACCGGTTCCAGCGGATGCGCAGCGGTGAAAACCCCATGCTGAAGTAGATCAGCTCGGGCTTGCCTTCGACGTGGGACCGTGGGAGGAAGCCCCAGAACCGGGAATCGTAGGAGTCATCCCGGTTGTCGCCCATCACCCAGAAGCTGTCGGCCGGGACCACGAGTGGCCCCCAATCATGCGAGGTCGGATTGTACTTCTCGGGGTTCTTGCCGACGTAGTGCGGAAGCTCGTTCCGCCGCATCTGCAGCTTATAGATGTCGGCATCGGCGCCGGGGTGCAGGTGCAGGGCGTAGGGCTCGGACAGGATCTTGCCGTTCCGGTACACGGTGTCGTGCACCATCTGGAGCGTGTCCCCCGCCTCGCCAATCACGCGTTTCACGATGTCCAGGTCGGGGGTCGAGTCCTCCACGGAGCGGAAGACGACGAGCCCATCCCGATGGAGCTCCCCGTACCCCTTCACATGCAGCAGCCGGATGCCCGTCAACGGGATTTCGAGGGTGCCGCCGTAGATCGTCTTGTTCACGAACAGCCAGTCGCCCACCAGCAGGGTGTTCTCCATGCTGGAGGAGGGGATGCGGAACGCTTCCACGAGATACGACCGGATCACGATCCAGCAGAGCAGCGCAATGCCGATCGACTTGGCCCAGCTCTTGACCTCTTCGGCGAACGTCTTCGGCGCGGGGGCCGTCGCGCTCATGGGCGCTCCACCCAGTCGGCGATGAACAGGTTCGTCTCGTGCGGCACCGGCGCGCCGCGGTTGGAGGCCCACACGAGGTGCTTCCCATCCGGCGAGAACATGGGGAACGCATTGAAGGAATGATCGGTGGTGATCGTTTCCAGGTGTGAGCCGTCGAGATCCACTGCGTACAGATCGAAGTGGTCCGACTGCGGATCGGTGTAGTTCGACGAGAAAATGATGCGCTTCGAATCCGGATAGAACGCCGGCGCAAACGACGCGCCTGCGAGGTGCGTGATCTGGCGCTGGTTCGACCCGTCCGCGTTCATCACCCACAGGTCCATCTTCGTGGGGCGGACCACGCCCTGCGCGAGCAGCGCGCGATACTCCGCGGAGTCGGCGGTGGTCGAGGGGTGATACGCGCGGTAGACGATCAGCTTCCCGTCGGGCGAGAACGTCGGCCCGCCGTCGTAGCCGAGGACGTTGGTCAGTCGGCGGACATTGGTGCCGTCGACGTTCATCGTATAGATGTCGAGGTCCCCGTCACGCTCGGACGTGAAGACGATCGTCTTCCCGTCAGGAGACAGCGTCCCTTCCGCATCATACCCTTTGCTCGCGGTCAGCTGGACCTTGTGACTGCCGTCGGCATCCGACGCGTAGATGTCGTAGTCGTACAGCGCCCAGACGTAGCCGTGGGAATAGTCGGCGCGCGGTGGACACGCCACCCCGGCCGCCTCGGTGCTCGCGTAGAACACCCGCTGGTCCCCGGCGAAGAACCAGCCGCACGTGGTTCGCCCCTGCCCATCCGAGACCCGGTGCAGTGCGGTGCCATCGATGTTGATGGTGAATTCCTGATCGCAGCCGGCCGTGTCGGGGGGCGGCGTGTGCTGAAAAATCAGGCGGGACCCGTCGTGCGAGTAATACGCCTCGGCATTCTGACCACCGTTGGTGAGGCGGCGAAGATTCCGGAGGTGGGGCTCATCGGGACGCGCCGGCACGGATGCCGCCTGGAGCAGTGCGGCGGCGAGCAGGTAGGTGACCATGACGCCCGGCAAGCTATGGGAGGCGGGAAGGCGGCGAAAGGGCCGCCCCGCTAGATTTCCCGGCAGCGATGACCGGCGGTCCTCCCAACCCTCCCCGCAAGTCCCGCGTTCCTCTGATGGACGCGCTGGGACAATTGTGCACCGACGGCAAAGCCACGGCCGAGTATCTCTGGCAGGTTCCGGACGACACACAGGCCCGCCTGAAGCTCGTCGGACTGCTCGATGAGATCGCCGCGGAGAGCACGAAACAGGGACGGAAGGAGATGGGCCGGATCTGCGCCGAGCTGGCTCCCGCCGCGAAGGCGAGCCCGAGCCCGCAGCAGGTGGAGCTCCTGGTGGACGGATTCGACCGGCTCTTCAAGCTCTGGCAGGCCGCCAAGTCGGGCCTCGTTTAGACCACAACGGAGAATCGATGACGGACGTCGCCACCGGCGCTCGCACCGACCTGGATCTGCTCTGCATCAACACGATCCGGACCCTCGCGATGGATGCGGTGCAACAGGCGGACTCGGGCCATCCGGGAACGCCGATGGCGCTGGCGCCACTCGCGTATGTCCTGTGGACCCGGCATCTCAAGTGCGATCCCGCGAACCCCGACTGGCCCGACCGCGACCGCTTCGTGCTCTCCTGCGGACACGCGAGCATGCTGCTCTACGCCGCCCTCTACCTGAGTGGCTATGGCTTGACCCTGGATGACATCAAGAAGTTCCGGCAATGGGGGAGCAAGACGCCGGGACATCCCGAATACGGCCACACCGCCGGCGTCGAAACCACCACCGGCCCCCTCGGTCAGGGAACCGGCAACGCGGTCGGGATGGCGATCGCCGAGGCGATCCTGGCCGCGAACTTCAACCGGCCGGGGCACGAAGTGGTGAGTCACTTCACCTACTTCCTCGCATCCGACGGCGATCTGATGGAGGGGATTTCCCACGAGGCCTGTTCTCTCGCGGGACACCTGAAGCTCGGCAAGCTGATCGGCTTTTACGACGACAATCACATCACGATCGAAGGCGACACCAACCTCGCGTTCTCAGAGGATACGGCGCGGCGGTTCGAAAGTTACGGCTGGCACGTGCAGCGCGTCGCGGACGGCAACGACCTCAACGCCCTCGATCAGGCGATCACGGCGGCGAAGCAGACGCAGGACCGCCCCTCACTCATCATTGTCCGCACCCACATCGGCTACGGCGCTCCCACCAAGCAGGATACCGCTGAGGCGCATGGAGCCGCCTTGGGAGTGGAGGAGATCAAGGGCGCGAAGCAGAACCTCAGGTGGCCTTCTCAGGATCCCTTCTATGTTCCCGCGGAAGCGCTCGACCGCTGGCGGAAGGCGGGAGCACGCGGACGCGAGGCCAGAACGTCCTGGGAGGCGCGCCTCGCATCCTACCGGAAGGCATTCCCGGACCTTGGCGCCGAGCTGGAGCGGCGGTTGGCCGGGAAGTTGCCGACCGGTTGGGAGCAGGCGCTCCCGAATCTTGCCGCCGATGCGGCCCAGGCGACGCGCGCAGCGTCCGGCAAAGTCATCAATGCTATTGCGCCCAAGCTCCCGGAGCTGGTCGGCGGCTCGGCGGATCTCGCCGGTTCGAACAACACGATGATCAAGGGGACGGGAGATTTCGCGGCTGGTCATTACTCCGAGCGGAACTTCCACTTCGGAGTTCGCGAGCATGGCATGGGCGCCGTGATGAACGGCATCGCTCTGCACCGTGGCTTGATTCCCTACGGCGGCACCTTCCTCATCTTCTCCGACTACATGCGGCCAGCTATCCGGCTCGCCGCCCTCTGCAAGCTCGGCACCATCTACGTATTCACGCACGACTCGATTGGCCTGGGTGAGGATGGCCCCACGCACCAGCCCATCGAGCAGCTCGCGACGCTGCGGACCATTCCCGGCCTCTTGGTGATCAGGCCCGCGGACGCGGCCGAGGTGGTCGAGGCCTGGCGGGTGGCGATCAATCACCGGAACGGACCGGTCGCGCTCGCACTGACGCGGCAGAAGGTCTCGGCGCTGGACCGCCATGCGCTGTCGCCCGCTGCTGGACTGGCTCAGGGCGGCTACGTGCTCGCCGAGGCGAGCGGCTCGCCGAAGGTGATTCTGATCGCCACGGGATCAGAGGTCGAGCTCGCGCTGGCGGCCCGCGAGAAGCTGCAGGCGTCTGGAGTCGCCACCCGCGTGGTGAGCATGCCGTCACTCGAGCTGTTCGCGGCGGAGTCGCAGAAGTACCGGGATCAGGTCCTGCCTCCCTCGGTCACCGCGCGCGTCTCGATCGAAGCGGGGGCGACGCAGTGCTGGCGCGCCATCGTCGGTGATCGCGGTCGAGCCATCGGCCTCGATCATTTCGGGGCTTCGGCGCCGTACCAAAAACTGTATCAGGAGTTCGGACTGACGGTCGACAAGATCGTGGATGCGGCGAACCAGGTACTCTAGCCTTTGTCGATGACCATCAACGCGAGAAGCAGTGGCAGGTAGGTAATGGAGGTAAAGAAGAGCCGCCGTGCGGGCTTCTCCGACGGCTCGCGCATCAAGAGAAGGCTCACCCACGCATAGACAATCCCGAGGAGCAGCGCGCCGAAGAAGTAGACGGTGCCCGTCAGCCGGAGCAGCGTGGGGAGCAGACTCACCGGCAAGAGCGTGATCGCATACAACAAGGCCATCCGTCCCGTCGACCGTCCCGACGCATCATCCAGGCTCAGCATCTCGAACCCGCCCCGCTTGTAGTCCTCGCGGTACAGCCAGGCGAGTGCCAGGAAGTGCGGCAGCTGCCAGAGAAAAAGAATCCAGAAGAGCGAAAGGACCACGCCGTCGATGTGTCCCCCCGCCGCCGTCCACCCACCCACCACCGGCAGTGCACCGGGCACCGCGCCGACCAGCGTATTCAGAGAGGTCCGCTGTTTCAGCGGAGTATAGAGGAAGACGTACGACACCAGCGTGAGCAGTGCGAGGAAGGCAGTGATGAGATTGACCTGCCACGCCAGGTACGCGACGCCGAGGATGGCGGCAGTCCACGAAAAGATGGCGGCTGCGGTTGGAGATACACGGCCCGACGGCAATGGCCGTCCTTTGGTCCGGTTCATACGGGCATCGACGTCACGTTCGCGGAGCTGATTCAGTGCGGACGACCCGGCGGCCACGAGGGCGGTGCCGACCAGGGTCTGGATGAATCGGACCACTTCGAAGCGGCCCTGCGACCCCAGATAAAATCCCGCGGCGGCGGTGAGCACCACCATCCGGGTGATCCCCGGCTTGGTGAGCTCGAAAAACGCCGCCGCACGTGCTTTCCCGACCGCCGTCACGCCGAATTTCACTCCCAATTTGCCGGATAAAGGGCGGAATCTGGCGAAGGGGCCCGGGCCGCCGCTAGCTTCCGGAAAGGGCCATGATCGACGAACTCAAACAGAAGCTCCAAGCCGAGGTCGAACGCCTCAACCACGACCTTAACTTCGTGATCCCGAAGGAGATCGACCGCGCCCGTCAGCACGGTGACCTCCGGGAAAACTCCGAGTACAAGGCCGCCCTCGAGCGCCAGCAATTCACGACCGCCCGGCTCGCCCACCTCCGGCTCCGCCTGGGAAAATTGTCGAGCGTCTCCGAGAAAGACCTGCCGAAAGACCGCGTGGGATTCGGATCCCGCGTCACCGTCCAGGACGCCGAGACGAAGCAGAAAGAGATCTACGCGCTGACGCTGGGAGACTTCATCGAAGGCGGCGAAGACGGCGACGAAATGCCCGTCTCCATGGCCTCACCCCTCGGCAAAGCCCTCCTCGGCGGCAAGGTCGGAGAGACCGTTGCCATCACGCTGCCGATGGGAAAGCGAAAGCTGAAGATCGTGGAGCTCGAAACCGTCCACGACCTCGTGAAGGAATGACCTACAGCAGATAGTGGAAGACCGTCGGCCCCGTGGGAGCGGCGGACCCCTTCCCCTTCTCGATCGTCATCGCAGCACCGGTCACGTCCCCGGCACCCTTCGGCATCTCGAGCGCCTCGACCATCGGGGCACTCCCCGCCACGTGAATCACCGACGCGTTCACTATCCCCGTCGTGGTGATGAACCAGAGCTGGTAGACCTGACCCGGCTGATTGACGGCGAGATGATGGAAAGTGACCAGCCAGCGGTGCGTCAGCGTGTCGGCGAAGATGGTCACGGCCCCGACCTGGCCATTGGTGGACACGGGGACGTTGATCACCCGGGTGCCGGGACTGCGCAGAAGCGACAACGTGTCCTGGTAGGCGGCCATGCCGTCGGCGAGTCGCCCGCGCGTCGCCGCCAGCTCCTGCGACTCCCGCCATCCCCACCAGCCCGCCCCGCCGGCCGCGAGTGCGAGAACGCCGGCCAGCACCAACGGCCAACGTCGCTCCGGACGCGGCCGCCCGTAGACCACCTTGGCACCATGTGAGGAAGTCGTGGACACTACGCCACCTGCCGCACGAAGTGGGGTATCAGGTCGCGATCCCGTACTTGACTGAGACGTTGGAGCCCGATCACTTAGGCGAACAAGCTACCGGCGTTCTCCGTCCCTCTCCAGCCCACACTCCGAGGAGTCCGATGCGTTCTCAAGTTCTCTTGACCGGCGCCGTCATTCTGTCAGCCGTTGGGCTCGCCGCCCAGCAGCCGATGAAGGACCCCGATCACACCGTCGCCGGCGGCGGCACCTTCCCCGCCGGCTGGCACGTGCGCACCGAGCGCAACGCGCCGACCGCCAACGTGAAGTTCGTGGCGATGGGAGACGGCTTCCATACGACGCAGGGTCCCGCTGCGATCATGTGGCGTGATCAGGATACCGCTTCCGGCAATTACCACACCGTCGCCACGTTCACCCAGACCAGAGCCCCGATGCACCCCGAAGCCTACGGGATCATCGTTGGTGGGAAGAATCTCGACGGCGACGCGCAGAGCTACACCTACCTGATCGTCCGCGGCACCGGTGAGTTCTCGATCTGGCGCCGGGCCGGATTCGCCAACAAGCCGACCGCCGTCGTTCCCTGGACCGCGAACCCCGCGGTCAACAAAGCCGACGCCAACGGCAAGGCGACGAATGAGCTGGCGGTCCAGTTCACGGGTGGCAAGGCGAGCTTCACGGTAAACGGCAAAGAGGTCTACAGCACGGAGGCGTCGAACGTCGATGCCTCAGGGATCATCGGCTATCGGGTGAATCACAACCTCGACGTCCATCTCTCGGCACTGGGGATTCACCACCTGAAATAAACAGAGGGAAAGACGGTGGGACGGGAAGACGGCAAGGTCCAACACCTACCGCCTTACCGCCCTACCGTCTTACCGTTTTACCGTCTCACCGTCTAACCGACAAGCCACCAGCAACAGCAGCATTGCAGCGCCCCACAGAATCACGTCGTAACTCTCGAGCACATGGCTGAAGTGCCCGCCCCAGATGGCCGCAGCGGATCCCGTGAGGCAGACGAGACTCCCCCACCACAGCGACCACTGCCACCGCGGTGCATCGCCTTTGCGGAGCGCCCACCACGCGAAGACGTAGGCCGTGATGAGCGCTACGTAGTGGGCTTTCCACGCCAACGGATCGACCACGACCATGGCGCCGAGGCTGAGGGCGAGCTCGCCACCGGCGCGGGGACCGGTGAGGTCGCCGGGGTTCTTCCGGAAAAGCCACGCGAGTACGCCGGCGAGGGCTGCCGTCAACACCATGAACGCGGCGCGTGCCGCACCAGGAGTCCAGGTCATCAGCGCATAGCGCACCGGATCGCGTAACCCGCCTTCCGTCGTCACCGCCCGCTTCACCCCCGCGAGGAGTGACTGATTCATGAACGTGGGCGTCGGGTCCGCGAGCTCTTTGCCTGCGACGGCATGCCAGCGACCCCACAGGTGAAGGGCGTCCGAGGGCCCGAAGGCGACGCCGATGACCCCGACATTGAGGATCACGATCCAGATGAGGGTCCACATCGACTCGCGCCAGCACCTCTTATAGAGGAGGTAGAGCACCAGCAGGACAGGGACCACTTTGGTGCTCGCGGCCAGTGCGAGTGACAGACCCCCGAGGCCTGGGCGGTGGCGGCGGAAGTGATGGAAGCCCCACAGGACCAGCCACAGCACCTGGACATTGACCTGCGTGTGCTGGGCATGCTCGTCGAACAGCCGCGCCGTCATCAAGAACGGCACGATGACGGCCGAGGAGGTGAGCGCCAGACCCTGCGCACTCACCGGCCAGAACGTGACGGGGCCATCCTCGAAGAACTCGACGGACAGCTTCATCACGCCCCACGTCGCCAGAAGCCCGAGGAGCTGCCAGAGAAAGAGCGAGAGGTGGGGCGAGATCCGGGCGATCAGCGCGAGGGGCACGCTCTCGATCGCGAAGAAGGGCGGCCAGGTGTTGGCGGTGATGGCGTAGGGATCGGACCCCGAGAGCACCGCGTCCCCGACATCCAGGTAGGATGAGAAGATCACGCCCTCCATTCGCCCGAGGGCGCGGAGGGCTTCGGCCAGCGCGACGGCCAGAATCACCGCGTACAGCGTGACCATCGCGGTCCGCCGCGCCCGCTCCGATTGGAAGCGGGGCCACGGATCTCGCGGGAGCATCACTGCTCGAGCTCGAATGTCAGCCAACGATAAGCATCACGCAGGGTGCGCTCGACGGCCGCGCCATTCACGCCGCGGGCGAAGATGAATCCCGGGTAGCGCGCCCCCTCGGGCCACGGGATCAATCGCTCCCCAGGGTGCGCCGTGATGACCACCTCAGTCACGCCGGGGACCTGGGCGGCCTCCTCCCGTCCTCGCACGACCTTCAGCGTCCCCGCTCCAGGCACCGGAATCATCATGACGCCCGACGCCGTCTGCTCGCGCTCGAGCGATGCCGCCGGAAGATCGAGTGCCCGCCGGAGGAGCAGCTCCTCGAGGGACATGAGCTCGGGCCCGAACCGGAGCACAGCGCTGCAGCGGCCGCCGATAGGCCGCGCCGCGATTTCGATCAGCCACGCTCCCCGCGTATTCCACCGCACCTCGGCGTGCACCGGGCCCCGTTCTATTCCGAGCGCGCGCGCCGCGCGCGCGGTACAGTCCTCGATGGCGGTACGAACATCGGCGGAGAGCCTGGTGGGTGTGACGTAGATGGATTCTTCGAAGTACGGGCCATCGAGGGGATCGGGCTTGTCGAAGATGGCAAGCACATGAAGCCGGCCCTTCTCGACCAGACCCTCGACCGCGACCTCGACGCCCGGAATGAACTCCTCCACCAGATAACGCTTCGAGGGCTCTCCGCACGCTGCGGCGTCGGGCTGCGCGAGGATGGCCGCGAGTCTCGCCCGTGCCGCCATGAACTGCTCGGGGTTGTCGGCCCGGATCACACCACGCGACGCCGCGAGGCGAAGAGGTTTGAGGACGCAGGGGTACGGCACAAGGCCGGCAATCGCTTCGGGATCATCCGAGAGCTTGTGCAGACTGAACGCCGGAATCGGGACCCCGGCGGCCGCGAACAGTTCCCGCTGCCGGTGCTTGTCGCGCGCCGCTTCGGTGGCGGCGACTGGGTTCGCCTCGAGTCCCAGTGCCGGCGCGATCGTCGCCGCGAGCACCGCCGTGTCGTCATCCATGCCGACGACCGCGCTGACCGGGTAACGCGCATGAAAGGCCCGGGCCTGATCAGTGGCCCGGGCCGGATCGGCGAAGTCGAACGTGACGAGGGAGGCCGGCTGTGCGGTCTCGAACGTACTGGGGAAATCGGACGCGACCGTCAGATCCAGGTCGATCCGGCGAGCGGCGGCGATGAAAGCGGAGGTGCGGTACGACGTCGACGGCAGCAGCAACAGCAGCCGCGGCCGCGAAGAACTACTTCTTGGAGCCAGAGACGTAGGGGTTGGTGCCCGACGCGTGGTCGGTGATGTCCGTAATTCCCTGCACCTCGGGAACCTCCTGCCGGAGCATCGCCTCGATGCCCTGACGGAGCGTCACATCCGCCATCCCACACCCCTGGCACCCACCGGACATGCGGAGGAGCACGATGGCATCCTGCACATCGATCAGCTCGATCCGGCCGCCATGTCCCGCGACCATCGGATTGACCTGGGTCTCGAAGAGATCCGCCACCCGGTCGTAGAGCACGTCGTCATCGACCGCCGCATCCTTCCGCTCCACCCGCTGGGACGACACGGGCGTCGTGCCGCTCGTCAGCCCGGCGCGGATCGCATCGCCGACCGCCTTCCCGACCTGCTGCCAGGTGGACGTGCTGGTCTTCACGACCGTGACGGTGCTGCCGGAAACGATCACCTCGCTGACCGCGAGCCCCGGCACCGCGAAGATGTTCGCGATCAGGGGCGAATCCTGCGCTTCGGCGGGGGATGTAAAGCGCCGGGCCCCACCCTCGAGGAGAGGAACGGGGAGCACGAACCGGCAACGCGTGTGGTCCGTAGGCTCGGCGGTGATCCGGACATCAGTCATCTGGGGCGAAGTATCGCCGGGGCTTACAGATGGGTCAACCGCGACAAATCGCAGCGTCTGGGCATCTTAAGAGACATGCGCATCCGCAGCGTGCTGCTCAACACCCACCTGGTCGTCGGGCTGGTCGCCGCGCTCCCGCTCGTCTGCCTGGGCCTTACCGGGGCGATTCTCGTTTTCGAGAACCCGATCAACGACGCCCTCAACGCGAAGATCACGGCCGTCAGGCCGACCGCTGGTGGCCGGCCACTGTCGTTGCGGTCTCTGGAGGACTCGGTCACCCGCACCCACCCCGGATATCGTGTCGTGGAAGCGGACTTCGGATCGGACGACCGTCATGCGTGGGGCGTGGCCGTCGTCTCCCCCGACGGGAAGGATGAAGTCGATGAGTTCGTCGATCCCTATACCGGAAGGGTCCTCGGGCGGCCGGAGCAGCAGAGCGTGGTGATGAACCGCATCCACCAGTTCCACACACGATTCCTCGCCGGGTCCCTGGGAAATACGGTGACTGGGTGGAGCGGAGTGCTGCTCGCATTCCTGGCCGTCACCGGACTGATTCTCTGGTGGCCCGCGAAGATCGCGCGTGTCCGTCCGGGCGCGGCCGGATGGCGGCTCGCGTTCGATCTCCACCAGACGGTCGGCGCCTTTGCGTGGGTGCTGCTGCTGATATTGGCGTTGAGTGGGATGGTGATCCACTGGAATGACGGCGCGTCGGCTCTGGCCTACAAGATGACCGGCGCGACACCCGTCCCGCCCTTTCCAAGGTCCGTGAAGGGGTGCGAAGGCCGGCCCATCCTCGGCATCGATTCACTGGCGTCGACGGCCCAGGCAATCGTCCCCGGAGCCCACATGACGGTGATAGGTCTTCCGGACAACCCCTCCATGCCCGTGCGAGCGCAGTTCAAGTACTCCGAAGACGCCACCCCGGCAGGCCGCACCCTCGTGTTCCTCGAGGCGTGTTCGGGCCGACCGGTACAAGTATTGTCGTCACGGACAGCGCCCGCGGCGTATCGCATGACCAGAATGTGGAATCGGGAGATTCATACGGGCGACGTGCTCGGCTGGCCCAGCCGCATCGTCATGGCGCTCGCGAGCGTGTGCCTGCCGCTGATGGCGGTCACCGGCCCCCTGATGTGGTGGGGCCGCCGCCGGAAGAAACTGATCGCCTAAGCTCAGCCGCGCAGTTGCTTCGCCGCCGCGACCAGGTTGGTGAGAGAGGCCATGGTCTCCGGCCAGCCACGGGTCTTCAAGCCGCAATCCGGATTGACCCAGACCTGCCGTTCGTCCAGCACCTCGCGCGCCGCCTGGAGGAGTTTGACCATCTCCTCGACCGACGGGACCCGCGGTGAGTGGATGTCGTAGACGCCGGGACCGATCTCGTTCGGATACTTGAACTCCCGGAACGCGCGGAGCAGCTCCGATCCGGAGCGCGCGTTTTCGATCGAGATGACGTCCGCATCCATGTCCGCGATCACGCGCACCACTTCGTTGAACTCGCTGTAGCACATGTGCGTGTGAATCTGCGTCGCGTCGGTCACGCCGCTGGTCGCCAGCCGGAAGGCCCGCACCGCCCAGTCGAGATACGCGCCCTGCTCCGACCGTTTGAGCGGCATGCCCTCGCGCAACGCGGGCTCGTCGATCTGAATCACCCGGATCCCGGCCTTCTCGAGATCCCGTACTTCGTCCCGGATCACCAGCGCGATCTGCACCGCCGTATCCGCGCGTGGCTGATCGTTCCGGACGAAGGACCACTGCAGAATGGTCACGGGACCGGTCAGCATGCCCTTCACAGGTTTCTGCGTCTGCGACTGCGCGTACGCGCTCCACCGCACCGTCATCGCGTTGGGGCGCTCGGCATCTCCATAGATGATCGGGGGTTTCACGTACCGGGAGCCGTACGACTGGACCCAGCCGTGCTCGGTGAAGGCGAACCCGTCGAGCTGCTCACCGAAGTACTCCACCATGTCGTTCCGCTCGAACTCTCCATGCACCAGGACATCGAGTCCGAGATCTTCCTGGATCTTGAGCGTTCGCTTGATCTCGCTCTCGACGAACCGGTCGTACTCCGCCGCGGTCCACGTTCCGTCGTGCAGCTTCTTCCGCGCGTTGCGCACCTCGGCCGTCTGCGGGAAGGACCCGATGGTGGTCGTGGGGAACGGCGGGAGCTTCAACTGGCTGCCCCGGCGGCTGCCGAAGGGCGAGGCGCGCCGCTCATCCGCGGGTTTGACGGCGGTCACGCGGGCCCGCACCGACTCGCGGTGAATCCGCGGGCTGGTCCGGCGGGACTCCGCGGCCACCCGGCTCTCGGCGAGTATCTTCGACACGGCACCCCGACCGCCATTCACCGCCTGCGTGAGCACCGCAATCTCGGCCAGCTTCTGCTTCGCGAAGGCGAGCCATTGCTTGATCTCGGCATCCAGATGCTTCTCGAGATCGAGGTCCTGCGGAACGTGCAGGAGCGAGCATGATGGCGCGATCCATAGGGCCTCGGACCCGATCTTGTCGCGGATGCGCTCGAGCGTCGACAGCTGGACCTCGAGGTCGCTCCGCCAGATGTTCCGCCCGTCGACGATCCCCGCGGACAGGATTCGGCCCGCGGGCCACTTCTCCAGCACGCGGTTCAGGTCACCTGCCCCCCGGATCAAATCGACGTGCGCTCCGGCCACGGGCAGCGCGTGCAACGTCGCCGCGTTGTCCCCCGCCCCGGCGAAGTAGGTCGCGAGGAGGACGTTGATGCCCGGTGCTTCCTTCGCGAGGTACGAATACGCCCGGGTGAAGGCCTTGAGCTCCGCGTCGGTACGATCCAGCGCCAGCGCCGGCTCGTCCATCTGCACCCACTCGGCCCCCGCGCTCTTCAGCTGCCGCAAGACCTCGGCGTAGACAGGGAGCAGTGCCTCGAGGTGACTCAGGCGATCCCCGATGCCGGAGGTCTTCGAAAGCAGGAGGAAGGTGACCGGACCGATGAGCACCGGCTTGGCGTTGAGGCCCAGGGCCTTCGCTTCCCGGAATTCGTCGACCGGCTTGGTGGACGAGAGCGAAAACCGCTGACCCGCCGCGAGCTCAGGGACGAGGTAGTGGTAGTTCGTGTCGAACCACTTCGTCATCTCCATCGCGACTACGTCGCGACCTTTGCCCTGACTCCCGCGCGCCATCGCGAAGTAGGTGTCGAGGTCGACCAGCGACCCGGCCCGGAGGGCGTACCGCGGCGGCACCGCGCCCACCATGGCGCAGGTGTCCAGCATCCGGTCGTATAGGGAAAAGTCGTTGACTGGGATCAGGTCGATCCCGGCGTCGCGCTGCATGGCCCAATGACGGGCGCGCAGAGATTTCGCCGTTTCGAGAAGGTCCGCGGCGGGAATCTTCCCCGCCCAGTAGCCCTCGGTGGCGCGCTTCAGCTCGCGCGCGGCGCCGAGAGATGGAAAGCCGAGGTTGTGGGAGTGTGCCATAGGGTGCGGAATCTATCTAATCGTATATTTCGATGGATATGCTGCTTCCGGTTGTCCTCCTCCTCCAATCGCTGTGCCCGCACGACTCCGCGGCGCGAGCCGCGCTCGACCAGGGGTGGCGCGCCTATCGGGCCGGTCAGGCCGAGGTGTCCGTACAGGCCTTCGCGGCGGCGGATTCTCTGTGCCCCGGCATTCGGGGAGCCCGGACCGGGATGGGGTTCGCACTGCTGCAGTTAGGGCGGCTTGAAAGGGCGAGTGCCTTCTTTCGCAGCGCGACGACCGACTCCACGGACGCCGATGCGTGGTATGGACTGGGAGTGGTGTCTCGCCGGCTGGGTCGCCCTGACGATGCCGTGATCGCGTTCGAAAGGGCGCTGAAGGTCGCGCCCGCGTACCCGGACGCGCAGACCGAGCTACTGGCCCTGGGCGTCGCCCCGGCCTTGCCGCGGGCCAAACGACCGGATGCACCCCAGGTGCCGGCACGGACCTCAGGCGACCACTTCGAGATCCATACCCCGGCGGGATGGCGGCCGTTCTACCTGCGTGGCATCAACCTCGGTGCCGCCTTGCCCGGAAAATTTCCATCCGAGTTTCCGCAGGCGGAGTCCACGTACACTCGCTGGCTTTCCCTGATGGCGGCGGCGCACGCCAACGTCGTGCGCGTCTATACGGTTCACCCTCCGGTTTTTTATCAGGCGCTCAAGGACTGGAACAGCGCTCATCCCGACCAGGCGCTCTGGCTCATTCACGGTGTGTGGGCGGAGCCGCCTCCCCGGGGTGATTACGACAACCCGGAGTGGCGCACGGAATTCCTGGCGGAGATGCGGCGGGTGGTTGACATCGTTCACGGGCATGCGAGCATCGGCGCACGTCCCGGACACTCGTTCGGCCGCTACGACGCCGACGTCTCACCCTATGTGTTGGCGTATCTCATCGGGCGCGAGTGGGAGCCTTCCACCATTGTCGCGTTCGACGCGCTCCACCCGGCTGATACGGCGTTTGCGGGCCGCTTCCTCGTCATGCCGCACGGCACGCCGGCGGACCGGTGGATGGCGGCCCAATGCGACTCGATGCTCGGGCTCGAGTGGGATCTCTATCACGCGTCGCGGCCGATCGCCTACACCAACTGGCCCACGCTCGATCCTCTCCGCCACCCGACGGAGTCGACCGGCAACGAAGAGGTCGCCTTGCGCCGGGCAAAGGGAATTCCCGCGAATCCCGATCTCCGGGAGTACGACAACGATGCCGCCTCCCTCGACGCCGCGTTGGTGCATCCGACGCCGGCGAACCTCGGGGGATGGTACGTCTCCTACCACGCGTATCCTTACTATCCCGATTTCATGGACCTCGACCCGGAGTACGGCAAAGCCACGTCATCGTATGGCCGGTCGCACTATTACGGGTATCTGCTCGACTTGAAGAAGCACTATCCGGGGATGCCGATCGTCATCTCGGAGTACGGCGTGCCCTCCTCTCGTGGCGACGCGCACGAGCAGCCGGAGGGAATCGATCATGGCGGCCACGACGAGCAGGCCCAGGCGAAGTACGACGTCCGGCTCACCACCGAAATCCGTGAGGCGGGACTCGCGGGCGGGGTTCTCTTCGCCTGGATCGACGAATGGTTCAAGCACAATTGGCCGGTGATCGACTTGGAGACGCCCGCCGAGCGGACGCGGCTGTGGCACAACGTGATGGACGCGGAGCAGAACTACGGACTGCTGGGAGAGTTCGCCGGCGACACGGCGACACGCCCGGTCCTTGGCGGTGACCCGGCCAAGTGGCGCAGGCTACAAGCGATCGAGGGGGACGCCGCTGTCACCCTGCGCGTGGGATCGGATCCCGCGTATCTGTATCTGGCGATCGAGGACCGCACGCCGGCGGACACCGTCCGGTACGTGGTGGGCATCGACACATATGGAAGGAAGGCCGGCCAATTCCTGCTTCCCGGCCTCACGACCGTCGACTCGATCGGCTACGAATTCGCGCTGACCCTGGGAGACTCCGGCCGGATGTGGGTCGCCCCCTGGTACAGCCCGTATCTCGTTCCCAGGCAGGGGATGGGACCCACCGCCCTCGATCCCTTCTATCAATATGGCGCCCGTGTGGGGCAAACGAGCCGCACCGGCGTCTGGGATTCCATGTGGGTGACGTCCAATCGCTGGCGCATCGGCCGGGATGGGCAGACTTTCCCCGCCGCGGGGACAAACCGGGGCCGCCTGCAATTCGGCACGGAGGCGAGCTCGACGCGGTCGGACTGGTACATCGATCGCTCGGCCAATCTGGTTGAGGTCCGGATCCCCTGGGGCCTCCTGAACGTGACCGACCCCTCGTCGCACCAGGTGCTGACCAGCATCCCGGCCAGAGGCAGATTCCAGACCGACTCGACCGACGGATTCCGGTTCGGCGTGGCGGTGTTGAGCAAGACGGGAATCGAGCGGGACCATCTGGCGCCGGGACCGACCTACCGGTGGCCCGGGTGGGAGGTGCCGGTGTCCCATGAGCGGCTCAAGGCCGCATACTTTGCCATCCGCGATCTGTGGAGTACGTGGTGAAACGGATTCTTGGACCGGTCATCGCCGCACTCGTCGGCACCACCCCGGTGGCGGGGCAGATCCTGCGCGCGGATTCCGCGTTCGTCGCCGGCGACTTCGCACGGGCGCGCTCGCTGTATCAGCAGGTGCTCGACGCGGACTCCCTCAACGAGCGCGCGCTATGGCGCCTCGCGCTGCTGGACAGCTGGGATGGTCAGCTCGACCGGTCGCTGCAGCGTTTCGCCCGGGCCCGGCAGCTGGACCCGTCGAACGCCGACTTGATGGTGGCGCAGGCCCGGGTTCTCTCGTGGGCCGGGCACACCGGCGACGCCGTCGCGCTCTACGACACCACGCTGGTCCGGGACTCGAGCCGGGTGGACGCGCTCGCCGGTCGCGCGCAGAGTGTCGCGTGGGCGGGCGATCTCGACCGGGCCGAAGGTCTGTGGCGCTCGGCGCTCGCCGGCCACCCCGACGATGCCACGCTGCTCGTGGGCCTCGCGCAGACGCTCTACTGGAAGGGCGAGCCGGGGTTGGCGCGTGCCTATGTCGACCGGGCGCGCGCGGTCGCGCCGGGAGATGCCGCGGCGCGGGACCTCGAGAAGATTCTCCGGGCGGCTGTGCGCCCGGATTTCGGGACGTCGTTCACCGGCGCAGGAGACTCGGACAACGAGACCTTCTACAACGAGGACCTCTGGTTATCTGGCCCACTGTTTGGGGAGGCACGCGGCACCCTCACCGCCGGTTGGCGACGGTCCGCCGACGGGTCCCACAATTCTTCCAGCTACGGACTAGGAGGAGTCGTGGCCGTCCCCATGTCGCCGACCGTTGGTGTTCGGGCCGGACTCGGTGCCCGATACCTGAACTCGGCACACGCTGATCATGCACCGTTGACGGGACAACTCGGGCTATCGTGGCAACCGGCGCCGTTCGCGGCCCTGGGACTCGGGTACGCGCATGCGGCGTTCGACGAGACGGCGCACCTCATCGACGCGGGCCTGAAGATGGACGACGTCGAGTTCAGCGCCGACTTGGACCCGAAACCCACAATCTCCATTTCCGCGGGTGCGGGGGCGACCTGGTTCTCGGACAGTAATCACCGGTTTTCCGGCATTCTGGCCGCCCTGGAGGGGCTTGGGCACGGGGTTTCAGTCGGCCTGGTCGGACGGATGATGGGGTACAGCCAGCTGCGCCCCGGTCTGTACTTCGCGCCCCATCGCTTCACCGTCGCCGAGGCACGCGCCATCTACAATCTGCGTCGCGGACCATGGGGTCTGCGGGCCGACGGCGGCATCGGCGGTCAACAGATCATTTTGTATAGCGGCACGACAGGGACCTGGCAGGGGGAGTGGCACCTCGCGGCCACCCTTTCACACACCTGGAATGGCGGCGAGCTCACGCTCCAGGGACTCTACACCAACTCCGCGGGATCGAACACGGTCGGCGCGTTCCGCTACCACTCCATCACCCTGGGATTCCATCAAGGGCTGTAGCCGCGGCGGTCAGACCCAGCTTGCGCACGAGCTCTGCGGCACGCTTCAGCTCCGCCGGTGACAATCCGCTCATCGCCCGCCTGATGGTTTCCGCATGCTCCGGGAAAATCCGGGTCATGAGTCCGCGCCCCTTGGACGTGAGCACGAGCAGCGTCCCCCGCTTGTCTTTCGGGTTCGGCGTGCGCTTGACCAGCTTCTTCTGCTCCAGCTTGTCCACCACGTAGGCCGTGCTGCCGCTCTGCAGCAGGATCCGGCGCTGCGCCTCGCACACCGCCAGCGGTCCCTTGTGGTAGAGCACTTCCAGGATCCCGAACTCGGCGTCGGCGAGTCCATGATGGGTGACCTGCGCCCGGGCGTGCCGGCTCACGGCGTCGAACGCGCGCGCCAGCACCACCCACAGTTCGAGGGCCGGATCGCGGCCCGGCGCTTCATTTTGAGGCATATCCCTCCACCCTAGGGAACCCGGCGGGCGACCCGGTGGTTCCAAGTGAGGCAACTCGAAACTAGCTCGAATTCGAGAAATCTCAACTGGAGGCCGTTCATGTGGACCAATCTCGCGCTGCTCTTTCTCCGGCTCGTCGTCGGAGCGTTGTTCATCGGTCACGGGACCCAGAAGGCGTTCGGCTGGTTCGGTGGAGTCGGGTTCAAGGGCATGACCGGCTGGCTCGCCAGCATGGGCATCAAACCCGCCCCGCTGCACGCCGCCATCGCCGCGACGTTCGAAACCCTCGGCGGCCTGCTCCTGATTTTCGGCGTGGAAACCTGGCTTGGCGCCGCGATGATCGTGGCGGTGATGCTGGTCGCCATCAAGACCGTGCACCTGGCCAAGGGCGTCTGGAACACCAACGGCGGATATGAGTATCCGCTGACCCTCATTGCCGTGGCGCTCGTGCTGGCCGCGACGGGTCCAGGCACCCTCACCCTGCCGCACCTGCTCCACCGTTAAGGCGCCGCAGCCTCCGCTCTCGCCGCGCGTGGGGCCAGGATCGCGTAGATCACTGGTCCCAACGCCGCGAGGGTCAGCCCCACCAGCACTCCCTTGAAGCCGGCACCCTCGCCGGTCAGCTCCAACGCCACCGCCGTACCCAGCACGAGCGGTGGCAGCACCGCGAGCACCCCCAGCACCGGCGTCGGCAACGGGATGCGGAACGGTCCGCGCAGCGTCGGCTCCTTCTGCCGCAAGGCGAGCAAGGCCCCGAACTCGAGTACCAGCGCGAGGGTGTAGAGCAGCACATCAGCCGCGAGCAGGTCCCCGAACGGGAGCAGCACCCACACCGAATAGCAGATGGCCGATACGATCACTGCGGTGCGGGGAGTACCGCGCCCGTCGGTGGTGCCGAGACTCGAGGGGAGGAGTGCGTCACGGGCGAGTGCGAGGGGGATCCGGGAGTAGGCGAGGAGGAGCGCGTTGAAGAGCGCGAACGCACTCACCATGCCGGCGAGGGCGATCCACTGCGCCAGCCACCCGCCCACGATGGCCCGCGCGATCGCCGGCCATGCCCCGTCGGTCCACGTGTGCCAGTCACTCACCGCAAGTGTCGGGACCACCGACACGAGATAGACCAGGGTCACGAGCGGGACCGCTCGCGCCAGCGCCTTCGGGTACGTGCGTCCGGACGACTGGATCTCGTCGCCGATAGTCGACGCGTTGTCCCAGCCGGAGTAATTCCAGATCCCCTGGCTGATCCCGACGCCGAGTGCGGCGAAGAACGTCGTGCCCTCGGCGTGAAACGGGGTGAGCGTGAGATGCGCGGCCGGATTCCCCATCCATTTCAGCGCCGCGAGCGCCGCCAGCACCGCGAAGGGCGCCACCACTAACGCCACGAATCCCGTCGAGGCCGCTCCGACGGTGTGGGTGCCCCGAAGATTCACCCCGGTCGCGATCCAGATCACGGCGAGTGCGACGATCCATCCCTCGACCGGCGTCATGCCGGGGAAGAAGTAGTGGAGGTAGTCGCGGAAGAGGACGGGGTACAGCGCCATATCGACCAGTGAGTAGGCCCAGGACAACCACCCGTTCCAGAATCCCCAGAACGGACCGAAGGCGCGTTTGACCCAGACATAGTACCCGCCCTCCGCGGGGAGCATGGATGCCAGCTCGCCGATCAGGAGGGCTTCGGGAATGGTGTAGAGAACGGGGATGACGATCAGCAGGAGGAGCGCGAGCCCCGGGCCCACCGGGCCTACCATTCCTTCGAGACCGAACGGTCCACCCGATACGCAGAAGAACAACACAGCCACCAGCCCCATGAGCTGGAGCTGGCGTGGCTTATTCACTCTTCATGTGGTCGTCGTGATCCTCGCCGCCCCAGATGACCTTGGGGTCGTCGCTCGAAAACGCGTTCACGTGCACCATCCACCCGAAGACCCGGGGGAAGAAGCGTCCCCCGGCACTGTCACACGCTGCCTGGGTCGCAATGGGACCGAGCGGGCCGAACACGGGTTTCCCCGCTGTAGAATCACTCCACCGGCCGGGCCGGTCCCGTGGAGGTAAGCACCAGTTCACATGTTCGTGCCAGTGGGAAATGCTCAAGGGGACCCGCGCGTTGAGCTCGTCGAACGACGTCCTGGGACCTTCGGTATACATCACCCCCACGAGCGTCATTCCGCCCCCAGCCGCCTCCTTGTAGAGGAGAGACGTGGGAGCCAGGGGGTCGAAGGAGAAGCGGGCGCCGATCGCGTTCCGGGCGTTCGTGAAGTGGTAGACCTTCTGGTTCTTCACGTTCGGCAGGAATTCCTTGAATCCATCCGCCACGGCCACCCGGACGTCCTGGTACTTGCCGAGGTTCGCGCGGATCAGGTCGACCAGGGCATTCGCGCGGGCGGAGTCTCCGGCCGCCAGCGGCCATGCCGGCGTCATCGACATGTGGGGATCGGCACGCATCCCCGCCATGTTCGCCATTTCCCCGTCGGCCGCCGCTCCCGTCCGGGCATCGGTGGTGTCGGGCGTTGCGGCCGTGCGACCGGCAGGGGCGTGGCAGCCAACTGCCGCCATCAGCAGGAACGCCGTCAGCCTTCTCATATCAGCCACCCGAGATGGTGTTACCCGATGTACGGTCCACCCCTATCGCACGATGATCGCCGGAACGTTCTGCGCCGCCACCGCCTGGTTGAAGGCGGGGATTTCCGTAGTCACGATGGTGTGAAGCTTGTCGAGCTGCACGTGCAGCAGCCCCGACACCAGATCGAAGACCTGATATGACTGCTCGGTCGGCGCGGCATCGGCGCTCCCCACAACCCCGGCCACGCCCGCGATCCGGTTGTTCAAGCGGATCGGATAGTTGAGCGGATCCTCTCCGGACTGGTTCTGGGTCTGGTAGATCGCCTTCTCGATTTCGCCGAGGCGGGTCTTGAGCGAGTCCGCGCGGGAATCGATCCCGGCGGCACCCGTCTGGCCTTTGGCCCGAGTCTCCACTCCGTCCAGCTGGCTGACGACGTCGCGGATCTGTTTCACCGCGTCGTCGGCCTGCGAGAGGCGGTCGCGGATCCTGATGAGGAGATCGAACTCCTTCTGGAGATCCGCGGTCGTCACCGACACGCGCGGATCCTCCTTCACCTGGAAGCTCTTCGTGGCCGTCCAGCCCTTGGTGGAAATCCGGACCGAGTACGTGCCCGGCACCGCCACGGGGCCGCCAGTTCCCCCGCCCCAGAGGATCATGCCTTTGAAGCGGTGGGCGCCGGGATACCGCAGGTCCCACGCGACGTGATTCATTCCCGCCTTCACGTCCAGTGAGTCCTGCGGGTCGGATGGCTTGGTGGACCAGCGTCTGACGAGCGAGTCGTGGGCGTCCCGGATTTCGAGCGTGACGACTGAGTCGGGCTTGTCCTTCATGTAGAAGTAGATCTGGGCCCCACGCGGCGCGTTCTGCCCCACGGTCGCCTGCCGCCTGCCGGCCCGGAATCCCCCTGTCCGCCACGGATCTTCGGGCTGGTAGAGCACCCGGTCACCCTGAACGTCGGTCCCGGCCAGCTCGCGCAGGGGTCCAACGCCGTCGATGATCCAGAACGCACGCCCATGCGTGGCGGCGATGAGGTCGTTGTCCTTGATGGCCAGGTCGTGCACCGGGACCACCGGCAGGTTCAGCCGGAGCGACTGCCAGCTCGCGCCGTCGTTGAACGACACGTAGGCGCCGAATTCGGTGCCGGCGTAGAGCAGGTTGGGGCGCACGGGGTCCTGTCGCACCACGCGGACGAAGTGGGTCGCCGGAATCCCGGTGACGATCTTCTTCCAGGTCTTCCCGAAGTCATGGGTGACGAACGCATAGGGCGCGAAGTCGTCGAGCTTGTAGCGATTGGCGGCGACGTATGCGGTCCCGGCATCATGGACCGACGCGTCCACCATGCTGATCTGGGTCCCCGCGGTGATGCCGGGAGGCGTGACATTGGTCCAGGTCTTCCCGCCGTCGCGCGTCACCTGCACCAGCCCGTCGTCGGTGCCGGTCCAGATGAGATTCGAATCCTTGGGAGACGGCGCGATGGTGAAGATCGTCCCGTAGTACTCGACCGACGTGTTGTCTTTCGTGATCGGGCCGCCCGACGACCGCTGCCGTGTGGTGTCGTTGCGGGTCAGGTCGGGACTGATCGCCTGCCAGCTCGAGCCCTCATTCGTGCTCTTGAAGAGAGTCTGCGACCCGATGTAGAGGTCGGCAGAATTCGTCGGCGCGATCACGATCGGGAAGGTCCACTGGAACCGGTACTTGAGGTCGGACGCCGCGTGGCCCATGGGGTTATCGGGCCACGCGTTGATATTCCGCTCCTGATGATTGCGGCGATCCAACCGCGTGATGTGGTTGCCGTAGCTGCCCGCGAACACGACATCGGGTGTGTCGGCCCGCGCCGCGATCCATCCGGACTCGCCGCCGCCGACGTCCTCCCAATCCCGGTCCGTGATCCCACTGCCGTCCGACGACGTCGCAATGCAGACGGTACTGTTGTCCTGCTGGGCCCCGCACACCTGATACGGCCAGTGCGTGGTCGCAATCACGTGGTAGAACTGCGCGGTCGGCTGGTTGTCGAGCGTGGTCCACGAGTTCCCGCCGTCGACCGTCACCGTCGCGCCCCCGTCGTTGCCCAGCACCATCCGCTTGGCGTTCGTGGGGTCGATCCAGAGGGCATGGTTGTCTCCGTGCGGGACACCCATCTCGTCGAACGACGAGCCGCCATCCACCGACTTCCGGAAGGACACGTTCAAGGCGTAGACCACGTCCGCACTGGCCGGGTCCGCGTAGATGTTGCTGAAATACCAGGCCCGCTGGCGGATTTCGTGGTCGTCGGAAGTCTTGCGCCACGTGTCGCCCGCGTCGTCGGACCGGAAGACGCCGCCTTCTTTCGCTTCCACCACGGCCCAGATCCGGTCGGGGCTGACGGGCGACACGGCGATGCCGATGCGGCCGATGACGCCTTCGGGCATCCCCTTCTTCCGCGTCAGCTCCGTCCACGTGTCTCCGCCATCGGTGCTCTTGAAGAGCCCGCTCCCCGCGCCGCCGGACGAGAAGTCCCACGGCGTACGTTGCTCCTGCCAGAGCGAGGCGTAGATGATGCGGGGATTCGTCGGGTCGAGGACCACGTCTACCGCGCCCGTCGAGTCGTTGCGGGAGAGGACCTTCTGCCATGTCTTGCCGCCATCACTCGAGCGGTAGAGTCCGCGCATCGCATTGGGACCGAAGGCGTGCCCCATGACGGCCACGTAAACCAGATCGGCATTCTTCGGATGCACCGCGACCCGGCCGATCTGTCCGGCATCGGCGAGTCCGATCTTGCTCCAGGTCTTCCCCGCGTCGGTCGACTTGTACATCCCGTCACCGGGCGACACGTTGCCGCGGACGGTCTCCTCGCCGGTCCCCGCGTAGATCACGTTGGGATCGGACTCCGCGACGGCGATCGCGCCGACCGACCCAGCCGTCAGGTACTTGTCGGAGACGGGCTCCCAGGTGTTGCCGCCGTCGGTGGTCTTCCAGATGCCTCCCCCCGTCGCGCCCATGTAGTAGACCAGCGGCTGCCCGACCACGCCGGCCACCGCGTCGACACGGCCGCCGCGAAACGGACCGATCTCGCGCCACCTCAGGCCCGCATAGCGCGCGGTATCGACCGTGGGGGCTTGTCCGCTGGCGAGGATCGGGAACAGGAAAAGCGTGAGGAGAATCACAATGCGTCGGGCACGATACGAACGAGACATATGCGCGTCACTCGGCTGGAGGTTTCGGGGTTGCAACTGTGCGCAGCGACGTGCAATGATACGGGCCCGACGCCGGGCACGCGAGTTGCCTCATTCCAGTGAACTGAAACGCGTTCCCGGGGTCCGGTGTACGACGATCGCTACACCGGATGCACGTCGGACGATCGACCAGCCCGGGGGTGGCGCGCCCCACGCCCCGGGGACCATACGGATCTCTTTTTTTGGAGGAAGCGTTATGTCCGTCAAAATCGCTTTTGTGGTCGTCGCCGCCGCCGTGGTCGCGGCCGGGTGCGACCAGGGAGCCCTGAAGGTCGCTCAGGCACGCGCCGACAGTTTGCAGAATGTCGCCGCCGATCATGACCGCGCGATGGCCGAGGTCGCCGCTGATTCCAAGGCGCTCTCCGACATCTCCGGTGAAATCGCATCGGTGCGGTTGAACGGGAAGATGAAGATCCAGCCCGCCGAATCGCCGGACGCCGCGCGCCGCGACACCGTGGTCGAGAAGGTTCGGCTGCTCGTGTCCCGGGTCCACAGCGCGGATGCGCAGGTCAAGAACAGCAAGGCCGAGATCGCGAGCATGACGCACCTCTCGGACTCGCTGCGTGCCACGCTCGAGAGCACGGTGACGAATTTCCAGAAGATGGTGGATGATCAGAAGACGCAGATCGCCGCGCTCACCGCACGCGTCGATTCGCTCACCGGCGTGAACGTCGCCCTCACCGACACGTTGAACGCCACCACCACCCGGGACAACACGGTCTACTATGTCATCGGGACCAAGGACGATCTGATCAAGAAGGGTGTGATCACCGAAGAGGGTGGCGCGCGCTTCCTGTTCGTCCTGTGGAAGTCCGGCAAGACGCTGGTACCCGCCCGCTCGCTCGATCCGACGCAGTTCACCGCGATCGATCAGCGTCAGGTGACCAGCATCGCACTGCCCGACTCGTCACAAGCATACCGGATCGTTTCCCGGAACGACCTGACGGCGCTCAACACGCCGCCCGCGGATAACGGGCAGATCCAGAACACGAACAAGCTGGGCATCGCCCGGCCTGGTCAGTTCTGGGCGGGATCGAGGTATCTGATCATCGTCGAAGGCTGAACGCTCGGCACAAGAAAACGCCCCGGCACTCGCCGGGGCGTTTTTCGTGTCCGGTGCCGCCGTCAGTACCCGCTGCTCCCCGTCACGGCGGTAACCTCGATCGCTACAAGTGCTCCAGGCCTGGTCAGGGACTGCACACCCAGGATCGCGGTCGCCGGCTGCCCCTTCCCTGAGAAGTATTCCGCTCCGGCAACCCGCAGGACCCCTGCCGAGCTCGAATCGGGGTTGATCAGGTAGACCGTCACCCGGACTACGTCGCCCGGTGACGCCGTGGCGCGCTTCAAGATCGCGGTGACGTCGTCGAACGCCTGCTTGGCCTGCGTCGCGAGGTCGGGCCCCTTCAACGCCCCGCTCGCATCCACACCCATCTGGGCCGACACGTAGATCGTCCGGCCGATCCGCACGGCCTGCGATCCCAGCGCGGCGGCCGGCGCGTCACTGCTTTCGACCGGAATGCGGAGGTCCGTGGCCCGGCCGCCGCCAAAGCCGCCCGCCTCCTGCCACCGCAGGGCCGCTTCCTTGTTCCGTTCCTGCGCCACCCGCTCCGCGTCATCTTCCCACTTCTTGTAGGCCCTCTGCTGGTCCTTGGTGAGGAAGGCGCGCAGGCCGTCGTCGAACTTGTCCTGGCGGTCACGGAGCGACTTTCCGATGTCCTGGAGCCGCTGGGCGTAGAAGGTCGCAGCGGCGCGGTCCCCGGTTGCGAGCCGGTCGTTCATCTTGTCGGTCGCCACCTGGGCCGAGTCCCGCGATTGTTTGGTCGAGGTCATGAAGGCGTTGTACGACAGCGCGTACTTGCCGGCCTGCGAATCGGAGAGCGCCAGCGCGCTCCGCGCCGTTGCCGAGTCGGGAGGCCCGTCGAGCACCGCACCGGGAAGGGGAGGCGCGGGTTCCAGGGGCTGCGCAAATCCGCCTCTCATGCCGCCACCGCCTCTGCCACCGCCGTACTGTGCCGCCGCGGTCTGCGAGAACAAGATGAAACACACGGCCGAAGCAACCAGGGTCTTTTTCATGGGGGAGTTATACCGTTGGAGACTCGGGTGGTTCTACCGGACGGAGAAACGTACGGGGGCCAACCTTCAATGGTTGACCCCCGAACCCCCGGCGCTCAGGGAGCCGGCGGTCCCACGTCCATGGCAGGCTTCGTCGCGGAAGCGCTGACCACGAGCCGGATCCACATCCCTGCCGCTCCGTGGCCGGGAACGGCGCAGACGATCAGGTATGAGCCTGTTTGATTCGCGGTGAAATGCAGGTCCTGCTTCGACCCAACGTTCACTCCCTGCGAGGCGTCCTTGCTCAGGGCCCCTGCGAATGCCGGCGTTGACCCAGGTGTGACCGGTGGGGAGGACGAGCCGGGGATGACCTCCACCGAGTGCGGCATGTTTTCGTCGTCATTCCGGAAGTGCAGTGTCACGTGCCATTTCACCGGCACCGTGAGCGTGAGTACACCCCCGTTCGCTCCGTCGAAGTTCATTCCGCCATTGGCGGGCGTCAGCCCAGCGACGAGCTGGAACTCGACCGTCGACTCCCCGGCGTGCACGGCCATCCAGGACGGGTCGATTTTCAAAGCCTGACCCTGGCCCGGGAGGATTCGAGGCGCCGACACGAGCACGGCGGCGGCCAGCGCGAGACTGCCCATGTTTGTGTTCAAAAGAGTACCCACGTCAGGAAGTAAAGGGTGTTGTTGTCGGATGCATTCCGCCCGGAACCGTCATAGTTCCGCGAGGCGCCGTTGAAGTTCGAGTACGCAACGTACTGCAACTGGAAGCGCAGATTCTGCCACGGCATCACGTCGACCTCACCGATCATGCCGCTCGACTTCGGGCTCCCGATCCTGCTGCCGGTCATCGGGGCTGGGGCATAGAGCAGGGTGTCCGTGCTCCCGCTCGTGAAGAAGGGCGCCGCCGTGAACGCGTACATGTGACCGACGTGATACATCACATCGAATCGAAAGGTCTTCAGCGTATTGTTCAGGTTCGCCGAGCCGCCGGCGTCCCATCGCTGGGATTCATGGATATACGTCGCCTCGGTGGTGAAGCTGTTCTCCCCCATCGGCCACAGGAAGCTCAGATCAGCCGCAACGTCGGTATAGCGGTTGGTGGGACCGGTGACGCCGCCGGGATACACCCGCGATTGCATCCCGTAAGCACCCACGGACAGGTACTTCCCGCCGATCGTGTTGGGAATCGCTACGCGCCAATAGGGCGCGACGCCGGCGAGCACGCCTGTCGCCGTCGAGTCGAGTGGCCGGTTGGCTCCCACGGGAGCGGCGCGATACGCTCCACCCTCGAGATACAGGTGCCCACCCCACATCGTGTACGCCGTGAGACCCGCGATCTGGCCTCCCAATGTCCCGTCGATCATCGTGGCTGCGGCGGGGGTCGGTGCCGCTGCCGATGACCCGTAGGGGAAGCCCCACGCGGGCGTGCTGTTCCACACGTCCTGCACCGTCGGATTGTTGTTCAGCGAGATGCCGAACGTCGAGCTCTTGCCGAACAGCGAGAGATGCGTCGCGTACCGGAAGTCGGCGTTGTCGATGCCCAGCTGTCCGCTCTGGGGGTCGAACGTCACCTGCAGGAAGCCGCCCAGGTGCGGGGTGACTTCCCCACCGGTGAACAGACTCAGCTGATCCGGGAAGAAGGCCACGCCATTCTGGGTTCCGGGCTCCGCCTTCCGCAGAACCGTATAGGACGTCTGGAGCATGAACGAAAGCGGAGTCACCAGATTGAGGAGGAGGCTCTGGTCGCCGGACGCGGTGCGCGCGGTGATCGAGTCCGAACCGCGACGGAACACGTACCCGTTGAGCTTGAACGCCCGACCCATGGGGGTCAGCTCGGGATAGTGCGTGTGGCACGCGCTGCACGCGAGTCCTGTCTGCCGCGCGAAGCTCGGCGTCGTGAGCGCATGGTTGGTGTAGCTCGCGATGTAGGCTTCGAGCACCGCCTCCGCTCGCGGTGCGGTGGGCGCCTTGGGCGGCACGGGGCCGGTGCCCGCGACTCCGAGTAAGACACTGAGCATGTGGTACATGGATCGCTCCTTGGTGTGAACCAAGACTGCCGCAAGGAGCGTGGCGACTGCCTGAAGACGGGATTAAAGGAGCTTCATACTCCGCGAAGGGCTTTGAAGCGCTCGTGGCTGCGAACAGTATCGAAGTCCGAGTCGTGTTCGATCCAGTCCCAGTGCCGGAACCCATGCTGGATGGCCTGCTCCAGACAGTCGATGGCCGAGTCATCGAGCCCGAGCAGGGCGTACACGCAGGCGACGTTGTAGAGCACCGCGGAGTCATCGGGATCCATTGCCAGCGCGCGCTTGGCCCATGACCGCGCTTTGGTGCCGTCCCCCAGAGTCGACAGGCATGCGGCGCCGAGGTAGAGAGCCCGGGAGTCGTCGGGGTGACGGATCAAACGCTTGTCGACCAGCTCGACCGATTTCTGCCGCGTGGCGAGCGCGTCCTGTTTCCGGTCGAGTGAGACGTACGCACTCGCGAGCAGCGCGGGAACCGAGTAGTCGAGCGGTCGCAGGGCCCAGGTCTTTTCGAACCAGGCTACCGCGTCCGCGTAGTTGCCCTGGGCACGTGCCGAGCGGGCGCGGAAGTAGTTGGCGTCGAGGAGCTCGGGGCGCATGCGGAGCGCCACGCCGAACGCCTGATCGGCCTCCGCGTACTTGGCGGCGAGCGAGAGGGCGAGCCCCCGGGCGAGATGCGCGTGCGGAAGATCGGGACCAAGCTCGAGAGCCTTGATGCTCGCATCTTCGGCACGCTTCAGCATCTCGGCACTCGAATCCCAGTACTGATAGATCATGCCGTGACACATCGCGCTTTCGGCATACGCGCGCGCGAAGTTGGGATCGATGCGGATCGCTTCGCCGAAATGGTGGAGTGCCGCCTCCTGACTCCGGCGCAGGAGCTCGCGGCTGAAGATGCGTCCATGGAGGTACTCGTCGTAGGCGCGGTAGTCGCTGGTCAGAGGGCGGCTGATACGGGCCACCTCGTCTCCCGAGACGTCGACTTTCAGCGCGCCCAACACCCCCGTGACGATTTCGAGCTCCCCCGGCAGCACCTCGGCCACAGGGCGATCGACCATCGCGGACCAGAGCGAGGTCCCGTCGGCGGCACGCAGTCGGACCTCGAAGTGCACCAGGTCGGCCGAGCGCTTGGCCCCACCCTCGAGCAAAGCCCCCGCGGACAGTCCTTCGGCGAGTTCCTGCGGGGAGCCGCCGCGGTCGGTCCAATCGAGTGCGGCGGCATGGGGCGCCACGCGCAACTTCGCGGCGAAGGCCAGCATGTCCCCGACCGTCTCGGCCGTGGCATCTCCGAAGTAGGCGTTGGCTGGATCGGTGGTCAGGTTCGAAAACGGCATGACGGCGACGAGCATGGCCTAGGATAAGATTCAGGTACTGGAGGAGCAACGATGCGGGCATTGGTCCTTTCGGGCGGTTCCATCAAAGGTGCGTATGAAGCGGGCGCCGTTCTCTCCATTGTCGAGGCCGGGTTCCGCCCCGACGCCGTGCTCGGGATCTCCACGGGCGCTTTGAGCGCTTCGTTTCTCATCAATGCCATCGGGGCGAAAACCGACCAGACCCCGACCAACCTCCAGTGGGTGGAAGCCGCAAGCGAGTTTGTTGACTTCTATCGCACCCGCCTCTCGTCCCCCGAGCTCATTATCAGGCAGAAGTCCTGGCTCTCCATCGCCTGGAGCCTCCTCTGGAACCGGTTCAATGGCGTCCTGGACACCGGTCCCCTGCATCGCCTTATCAGGGAAACCCTGAGGGAAGAATGGCTCCGCCGGGCCCGCGTTCAGCTCCGGGTGGGCGCAGTGGACATGGGGTCGGGACTCATCAGATACGTGGGGGCCGAGCACAAGGACATCGTCGCGTTCGTCAGGGCCAGCTGTGCCGAACCGTTGGTGATGCCGTCGGTGCAGATCGACGGCGCGGAGTACTACGACGGCGGGATCCGGGATCTCGTCCCGGTCGGGACGGCCATCAACCTGGGTGCGACCGAAATCGTCGCGGTGGTCTGCCAGCCGCGAGTGCTGGACCGCGAGGTATTTCCGAAGGGCCATGTGGTGGCGATGGCCAACCGGCTCGTGGACGTCGTGACGAACGAAATCGTGGTGAACGATCTCCGGTCGGTGGAGCGCGTGAATCAGGTGGTGGTCGCGGGCGACTCGATGCGGATGTTCGGCCGCGAGTACGCGCCCGTCCAGTGGCGGCTGGTCGAGCCCAAGTCGGAGATCAAGGTGGACATCCGGAACTTCACGCGGACGGACATCGAACGGATGCTGGCGCAGGGCCGGGAGATGGGCCGGCGGGCCATGGAGGGACCATGGCATTCGGGTGCAACGCTCAAAAAGGAGCCTTTGTGAGGACGCTTCATCTGGTTGGACGGGGCATTTCATCCTGAGCGGGAACGGCCTGAAGGAGATTGGTGGATGGTTCTCGACTGTCTGGATGCGGACCCCTTCCGGATGGCGGATGATTCTCGATCATTCCTGATATGACTGCGCCCGAGCCGTCCTATCCGACGTATGACCGCCTCATCGCACTCCTGGATGAGAAGAAGGCCCGCTACCGGGTGATCGAGCACGCCCCGGAGGGCCGCACCGAGCTCATCAGTCCCATCCGGGGAAATCCGCTCCATCAGGCGGCGAAGTGCATCATCGTCATGCTCAAGCCCGACAAGAAGACGACGAAGCATGTGCTGGTGGTGGTGCCGGGCGATACCAAGGTCGATTTCAAGGCGCTCAAGGCCATGTACGGCGCCTCGTACTGCTCGTTCGCTTCGATCGAGAATGCCGAGCGGCTGGGGGGCAGCGTGGTGGGGACGATCTTGCCGTTCTCGTTTCACGACGAGCTCGAGCTGGTGGCCGATCCGAAGATCCTCGCGACGCAGGAGATGTTCTTCAACGCCGCGCGCCTCGACCGGTCGCTCTGCCTCGCTACGGAAGACTACAAGGCCATCGCCACGCCCCGCGTGGCCCAGATCGCTACTGTCTAGGAGGACATGTGCCTGAGACGTTCCCGTACGAGACTCACCTCGACATCAAGTTCCCCCAGGGGAAGGGGTTCGACGTGCCGGCGTTGCTCAGGACGGTGACGCACCCCTGGTACAATCAGACCCTCTGCAAAGTGAATGACTCGGTGGTGCGGGTGGGTCAGGTGAAAGGCGAGTACCACTGGCACAAGCATGACACCGAGGACGAGTTCTTCTACTGCGTGGAAGGCCAGTTTCTGATCGACCTGGAGGGCTCGACCATCGAGCTCAATCCCGGTCAGGCGGTGGTGATTCCGAAAGGTGTGTCGCACCGGCCCCGGGCGCCCGAGCGCACCGTAATCCTGATGGTCGAGGGCGCCGGGATTATTCCGACGGGAGACTAGAGGAAGAGAAGCGGTACCAAGCCAATGATGGCGAGGGTAACCAGCGCGGTGATGGCGAGCCTGCCCCCTCGCTCCTTGGCGAAGACGAGCGCGTAGATCCCTTTCATCACGTTGTTGCTCGCCGCCGCGATGACCACGCTGGCCGAAGCGACCTGGAGCGGAGTCACCTTCCCCGCTGTTTGCGTCAATCCCAGGATGAAGGGGTCGACGTCCGACACCCCCATCACCGCCGCGAACGCGTAGGTCCCACCGTTCCCCATGTGCGTGGCCACCAGCTGGGTGAGTACGACTACCACGGTGAGTACCACCGCGAAGATCAGCGCCGCCTCGAGCTGGAGCGGGTTCCGCGGCAGAACGGAGGCGTGCTCCTTCTTCGGTGCTGCCTTCCCGCGGGTGGACCACCACCATCCGGATCCGACCGCCAGAAGCGCCAGCACCGCGAACGGGATCGCGAGTGATGCGGCGAGCGCAAGGTTGAAGAACGCGAGCAGGATCAGCAGGCGAGCGTACATCACGCCCGACGCCGCGAGAATGCTCCCGGCGTAAAGGTCGGGCCGCTTGTCCTCCCGGCAGCGCTTGGAAAGCACGATCGTCGTGACGGTCGACGAGTACGCCCCACCGAGAATGGCCGACAGGAAAATGCCGCTCCGCCCCTGGTCCAGCTTCTCCAGCACGTAGCTCGCGTACGACACGCCGCACACGGCAACTACAGCGAGGACCACCTTGAACGGATTGAGATCGAACTCGGTGTAGCCCTGATTCGGGACGATCGGGAGGATCACCACGGCGAGGAGCAGGAACTTCGCCAGCGTGGAGATCTCCGCCGCCGGAATCTTGCGCGTCAGGGACTCGAGCGCGGTCTTGAGTTCGAGCAGGAGGAGACTGACCACGACCAGGGCGCAGGAGATCCAGATGTATCCCCGAGCGACGAGCACGCCCACCACATAGATCGTGAGTCCGGAAACTTCGGTGGTGACGCCGGCGGCACTCGAGGCCGAGAGCTTGTGGCGGTAGGAGAGGAACATCAGGGCGCCGATGACGATCAATCCGGCGGCTGGCAGGAGGTCCCCGCCGAGCAGCGCGAGAGCAAACCCGGTGATACCGATGAGGGGGAACGTGCGCACGCCGCCGAAGCGGTAGGCGCCATTCTCGACCTTCTGCTCCTCGCGCTCGAAGCCCACCAGGAGCGACAGCGCGAGCACGACAGCGAGGTTGATGGCGTCGGCCATCCCCAATCTTGGGGCCCCTTCGCGCGTCGCGCTACGTAGAGACGCCCAATCCCCCCGGAAGAGCCGTTACTTCTTGAGCGCCCGCAGCTCCGCGGAGGCGACGATGTCGACGAACTCGTCCGCCTGACCCTGCGTCCGCGCTTTGGCGAACATCGCCGCGGCATCCACCGGACGCTTCAGCGCAAGGTAATACTCACCCGCGAACGTGTACGCCTCGGCAAGCTGAGACCGCGTCATCAGGGCCGAGGTGTCGTGTGCCGCGGCGATCATCGAGGCCACCGTGCCCTTCCCCAGGGCGAGGGCGAACGCGGCGGCGGGCCAATGATGGGGGTCGAAGAACGTCGCGCGGCGCGCCGTTTCGGCGCGGGGGTCCTGGCCTCCCCGCATGGCGGTAAAGTGGATCCACAGCTCGCGGTCCGCGCTGAACGCCCCGTAGTCCCGGGAGCGCCGGAGATCCACCAGCGCGTGGGTGAAGTCTCCTTTCACCAGGAGTGCCAGCCCTCGCCCTTGAAATCCCAGGGGATTGTTGGGGCGCCCGGCGATGAACGTCGTGTAGTCCTTGATGGCGTCGTCCAGTTGGCCCGCCGCCAGCTCGAGCCGGGCGCGCCCCGCGCTGGCCTCAAAATTCTTGTCCAGCGCCTCGGCGCGTCCGAGATCGACGAGGCCCACGAGCGGCTGACCCCGGTAGAGGGCGACCGCGGAGCGCGCCTCGTAGCCGCCGCCGGCATCGGGGGCCAGAGCGATGGCCTTGTCGAAATCCGCGGTCGCCTGGTCGAGGCGCCCCAGCTCGAGATACGCGTTGGCCCGCGACCGGTACCGCTGCGGAGCGAGCGAGTCCATCGTGATCGCCTGGTCGAACGCCCGCAGGGCATCGACGGTCCGCCCCATGTAGAGGAGCGTCCAGGCGCGGTTCACCCGCCAGCCGACGTCCGTCGGCTCGACGCGGATCGCCGCGTCGCGGTCGGCGAGGGAACGCGCATAGTCGTCCCGGTATTCCCAGGCGTCCGCCCGTTCGTCATAGACGAAGCCGTGGTCCGCCTCGACCTGGACGGCCGTGTTGAAGTCCGCCATCGCGTTCACGAGGTCACCCATCTGTTCGTATGCGTGCGCTCGTGCGGTGTACCGCACGGCCCGCTTGGGTTCGAGGCGGATGGCCTTGGTGTAATCCGCGATCACCATATCGAACTGGCCGAGGTAGCGCTCGAGCTGAGCCCGGTCGGCGTAACGCGAAGCGACATCCGGCTCGAGCGCGAGGGCGCTGTCATAGTCGACGAGCGCCAGCTGATACTGGGCAGAGTTGAAGTACGCGTCCGCGCGGTTCGAGAAGAGATCCGCACTCGCGCCCGTCGCCTTCATGGCGGCCGTGTACTCGTCCGCCGCACGGCCGTATTCGCGCCGCGACTCGAAAATCGATGCCCGCATGTTGTACGCGGCGAGGTAGCCGGGGCTGAGCTTGAGTACGGAATCCAGGTCGACGAGGGCTTCGGCATACCGCAACTGATCGCCGTAGGCGCGGGCGCGGTTCAGGAACGAGTTGGCCCGGTCGTCACCGGTTTCTATCGGCAGGTTGATCACGTGGTCGTAGTCGCGCAGGGCCTCAGTCTCCTGCCCGTGGCGACGGTAGTAGCGGGCGCGGGCGATGAACGCCTGCGTGTTGGTGGAATCGGCCCGCAGCGCGGAATTGATGTCCGCCAGCTCGCGCTCGACTTCTCCCAAGCCCCGGAATTCGCCGGCGCGATTCACGTAGACGATCGAGAGGGAGCGTGCCGACAGCTTCCCCGACTCGATCGCCCGGGTGCAGATGCGGATCGCCGCCTCGCCGCTGGCGCGGTAACACGCATCGACACTCGAGGCGGTGTCCTCCTGCGCGCCGGCCTGGGTGGCGGCGAGGGATGGGACGAGGAGCAGGGAGAGCAAGCGCCAGGTACGGATCATCGGGGCCCCGGGGGAGACGGTCGGACCACATTATTGGTTCGGGGGAGCGGCGGCGGCAAGAGAGGAGCACGGGGTGGATTCCGTGCGGTGCGTCACCAGCGAGTGTCGCGCGGCTTGAGGGAAAGGCGAGTAGCCGAGGGGGCCGTGCGGCCCCCTCGATGCGTGCTCCCGCTGGCGCGTTACCGGCCTGGGGGCGGGCCCGGGGGGCCCAGGATGATGAACCCGTTGCGCTCCGCGATCGGCGCCAGCTTGGCGACGTCGGGTGGGGGACCGGCGTGGTGAGGCGGGAGCACGCGGGCCGGCGCGGGCTGACCCACGGTGCGCATGAAGCCCTCGAACTGCATGGGCGAGAACCCGACCAGGGCCCGGGTCGCGGCGGCGGTGCCATAGAAGGTGTGCGGCACGCCCTTGGGGCCGAACGCGAAGCCACCCGACGTCAAATCGATCCTGGTGTCGCCGACCCAGAAGGTGAGGGCGCCGTCGAGGACGTAGAACCACTCGTCCTCCTCGGGGTGCACATGCCAGGGGGAGCCGATCCCTGCCGGGACGACGATCTCGAGCATGCCGAATCGCCCATCGGTGTCCGTCTTGCCGATCTTGACCGTTTGGAGCATGCCGAGGAGCCAGAACGCCTCTCCTTCGTCACGGGCCAGGGCATATCCCGCCTGGCTTCGAGCTTCCACGACCGTCGCCATGAGACCTCCGGTGTGCGGGTGAGTGTCGCATCAACACTTGTCCAACCAATTATCGTTTAAACAGATATGATATCGCAGCCGCCGCGCGAACGGCGGCGCGTCTCGCCCATGGTCAGGGATACGTTCCCATTCCGTCGAGCAGCTCGGCCAGCACCTTGGACAACTGCCGGAGCTTCCGCGCACCCACGTGGCCGATCAGCGCGCGCGGCATCCGCAGGGAGTGCGGCTCCAGCGTGCGCAGGAGCTCGAGCCCTTTTCCCGTGATCTCGACCTCCACCACCCGGCGGTCCCGTTCGCTCCGGGCGCGTTTCACGAGACCCCGGGCGTCGAGCCGGTCCACGAGCCGGGTGATATCCGGCTCGCGGGCGATGGTTCGCTCTCCGATCTCACCCGCGGTAAGCGACTGGGGGTGACTGCCCCGCAGAATGCGGAGGACGTTGTACTGGCTGCTGGTCAGGTCGGCCTCGGTCTTGAGGAAGCGCTCCCACGGCGCCAGCATCCGGGCCGCGACCATCCGGATGCCGAGCATCGCCTCCTGTTCCGGGGAGCGGAACGCCCGTCGCTGCTTGAGTTGCTGACCGATACTGGAAGGCATGGAGAGACATTATTTGTTGCACCTAATATTGTCAAGACAGAGATCTGAACGAAGCCGCGCCCCGGCCCAGGGCGATGGCGTGGCGTATGGCGAGCGGTGGATCGGCTTTGAGGGAGTGGCCAGGGGCGGAATCGAACCGCCGACACGCGGATTTTAAGTCCAGGGTCCAAACCAGACTAACTACCTGAATCAACTGGCGAATTCGACACTGCGGTGTCGAATATTTTGCCAAGATTCGGCCGCTTGACCCACTGAATCCCCCAGAAACGACTAGATAACATTGGACGGTCAACCGAGTTCACCGCCACTAGAATCTTCCGGCCATCGAGGCCCAGGGCAATAAGCCGTCCGCTAGTCGACTGCCCGGCGGTGATCGCAAACAGAAATTCTCACTCCGCAGTGAAGGGAGCGACTGATGTGCTAATGCTGTATATGCAATGGCCCGAGGAGCTCATGACCAGAAGACTAGTGAACCTCCTGTTTCTACTGACGGTGATACCGCCCGCGTTGGCAGCAGATCCGACCGAACTCGAACGCTGGCAACATCAAGCAAGCCGCGTCAGCATTGTCCGTGACCAATGGGGAATTGCTCACGTCTACGGCAAGTCCGATGCAGACGCAGTCTTCGGCGCTCTGTACGCCCAAGCTGAGGATGACTTTCCACGCATAGAGCGAAATTACCTGACCGCCTTGGGTTGGCTCGCCAAGGCGGAGGGTGAGCCCGCCCTCTACAGCGATCTGCGCGACCTCCTGTTCATCGACGTAGGAGACCTAGAGCGCGACTACCAACGCAG
>DASQIZ010000044.1:0-3361 GCA_035631315.1 Gemmatimonadales bacterium | reverse complement strand
GTTCGATGGACACCTTGCGCATGAGTTTCTGCCAGGCCCGGTCGACGAGCTCATCGAGGTCGACGGGCCGATTTGCTGCACCCGCGGGCGCTTCACCGGCGCGGACGTCCTGGCTTGGACCGGCCGGAACGTGAGCGACCGCCGGAATCGGCGCCGGAGCGGCCTGAACCAGGAGCTCGCTCGTGCGTTGCACGGCGGTGACCTGGGCGCCCTCCGGCCGACGGACGGCAAACAGTAGCTCGTGGCCGCCGGTCGGCGAAGGTCCCGAGGCGTCGTGTGGCTCCCCCTCCGGGGCCATGGTCGGGCCCACGGCGAACCGCGAGATCGTCACGGAACGCATGGGTGTGAGGGCCGTCGCCAGATCGATCGACCATGGACTTCTGACCGCTCCAACCGGACCCTCAGCCGAACGCCATCCCTGGGCGACCCTATCGATCATCCGGGTGTTCGCCAGCGTCCCGACGTCCGACGGTCGACCTACCGATTCGCTACGAGCGTCCGCCGATTCGGTGGGCAACGCTGGCATCGCCGGTCCACCACCGTGGCGCCACAACGCGTCACGCGGCCGAGCGAGATTCGCGAACAGCAGCGGGCTTCGGTGCAGCAGGAGACCGCCAGGCTGGCTCTCGGCATGGGCAACGAGAGGAATGGCCCCGATTCCTCTGGCGGGGACTGCTGGTCGAGTGGCGGCGCGGTCCACGAGCTGTCCAGCACGCCGCCCGACCGTGGGCGTCACCACGACCGTCGAAGGTTCCGGGGATCCCACTTCAGTGACGGCGCGGTCCACGACCAAGTCAGCACGCCGTCCGACCATGGGCGTGGTCACGACGGTCGAAGGTTCCGGGGATCCCGCCTCAGTGATGGCGCGGTCCACGATCCGGTCAGCACGCCGTCCGACCACGGGCATCCCCACGACCGTCGAAGGCTCTGGGGATCCCACTTCGGCGATGGCTCGGTCCACGACCCGGTCAGCACGCCGTCCGGCCATGGGCGTCACCGCAACCGTCGAGGGTTCCGGGGATACGGCCTCAGGGGTGGGCATTTCCGGGCTACCGACGCCGAACATCGTCGCCGCCACCACTGGCGGCTGGCCGCTGTCGGTCATGGGCGGGCGCGGCGCCTGCGAGACGAGCCGACCCATCCCGCTCGTTCGCTCCATCCATCCCTTCGCCGTGCCCGTGGAGGCGAGACTCGCCCGGCCGAATTCCACCGATTCGACGGGAGGGCGGACCATCCGCCCACGGCGAGCAGGCGCGGAGTGCACCCAGGGGCGACTCACGCCGAAGCCAGTTGGCTCTGCGGCGCGAGGCGGCGCCGGGGACCTGGAGATGAGATCCAGTGGTCGCGCGCCTTGCTGTCCAATGTTCGGCCGATAGGATCCTGTGAATGCCATCGGCAAGAGCCCGCCCAGCGACCTGCCGCTGACCTCCATCGCTTGGCCCGGCTGCACAGCCCGAGTCGGGTCCGCAAAGCGAGAGGCCTGCCGAGCGACTCGTGAGACCACCATTCCATCCCGCACGGTGAGAACGGGCGCGGGTGGCTGTTGACCGGAACGCTCGTGATCTTCGTGCCGCGGGCCCGCGGCCGACATCGATTCGACCCAAGCCAGCGCCTGAGCCTCTGCTGATCGCGGCGTCGAATCCATCGGACCGCGGTCGATGGCCGAGCCCTCGGCGTCTCTCTGGGCCAGCCTGGCATTCGCGAACGGGGCGCGTGAGATACGTCCCGCCGCTGTTTCGCTCGGCGGATGACCCGCCAGCACATCTGCGCTCGGAAGCTCAGCCGGCGGGGCGCCCGGACCACGACTCGCATCGGGAGACGACCCCGGCGCTCCATGGCGCACTTCGTGTTCCCTCGCCGCCGAGACGGTGGGCAGAAAAGCTTGAGGCATAGATCGCCATGGCGTCCAGACGGCTCGATCCCCGGTCCTCGCGGACATACGCCAGACGAGCGGGAGGACGGCCGCCGAGGAAATCAGCGGTGCGCCGACCGCGCGTGACAGGATCGTCGTCCCCGGATGAGAACCCTCGGACGCCACCATGGCGGCGGCCGCCGGCGTCACGAGCGTAGTCTCCGCAGCGTCCCGGATCCCGGCGGGACGCTCTTGCGAGTCCCCTGCAGTGTCGCGTCGTTGAGGGGCCGAAGACTTCGGGTCCACTCGCCACCTCTCGCTGGATCGGGAGCCCACCGAGCGCTCCACGGCTGACCCGGGTGGCCTCGATCTCGAGGCGGACACCGGAACTCCTGCCGGCGACGACGCCGGAACGGCCGTGGCGATCCCAAAGCCCGACGTCCACGTGACAGCCGCTGCGGATGGCTCGATCGGATCGACGGCACGCGCCGGTGAGGCGCCCGTCACGTATCGTCCGGCTATCGTGGGGTGCCGCTCTGTATCTCGTGCTCCCGGCGGCCCGTGCTGCCACCGGCTCGCGGCAAGCCCCCCGAAGTGGGCGGCGAACAGAGGCAGATCTCCTCCACGCCACGCGGCTGGCCAACCGACATCCCAGCGGCGGCGGATGTCCGCCGCGAGGGCATGATGTGCGCTCACGCCGCCGAGACGACGCCGTGCCAGCTGCGTCCGAGTACGTTCGACGACCAGCCCGGTGGACTGTGCTCGGCGCCACACCTGCCAGCCGAGGCCATTCGGGTCGTCCCACTTCCCTCTGATGGGCATGTCGGAGGGCCGGAGGGTTACGAGCGACCGTTGCCTATCCCGTCAGGGTTCAAGCCGCGGTGCACCAGCTCGATCGATTCGAAGGCGACGTCGGCAGAGCCGGCCCGCAGCTCGGGGCCGCTCCACTTCACTGGGCAGGCCTCCTTGAACACCCACTGCCACTCCGATTCACCGAGGGGGTTCTGGAGTACCACGGTGACCATCTTTCGTTGGATCTTGCCTCTCAGCACGTCCTGATACCAGGACCAGAGCTCCGCTTCCGCCAGGCCGCGCTTCAGAACCAGCCGTGAGGGAAACTTCGATGGACCCGCCAGCTGTATCTCATGGGTGTTCTCACCACCCTCGCGAATGGTCTCGACCTCCGTCTCGATGACAAGGCCTGACGCCTCGCTGAACCCACACACGGGCTCGTCGAGGTCGGTGTCGTCGTCGCCGATCTTCACGGCAAACCGGAACGAGCCGAAGGGATCCTGGTCCCGTCTGCGGGCCGAGCTCGGTGTTCCCGCCATGACGTGCGGCCTCCTATCCCGCCGCCTCGTTGAGCCGCTTGTTGATCTTGGCGATCTCCTCCACCCACCGTTGACGCTCCCGGTGGTCGAGGTTCATGATCTGCCCGTGAGGCCAATGAAAGTGATAGGCGATGTAGGCTACCTCCTCAAACAAGCGATCTGAGGGGTAGCCAATCAT
>DASQIZ010000043.1:0-2257 GCA_035631315.1 Gemmatimonadales bacterium | reverse complement strand
CCAACCATGAAGGGCGAGCCCGTGAGCGAAAGCGCGAGCCAGCCCAGCACCACCAGATCCATCCAGCGGGCGGTGTTGACGCAGAAGCCGGAGATCCAGAGGCGCCGGTAGGCGCTCTCGCCGAGGATCTCCGTGAAGGCGGGGCTGGTGATGCCGAGTTCGCGGGAACGAAACGTGGGCCGAGCCCGCGTGCTCAGAACACCTTCATGATGGCACCCAGCACCTGATAGTCGAACGGCTTGACCTGCGCCACGGGCACCTCGACGGCGCCGAGGAAATACCAGTTCTGCCCCAGGTGGGTCCGGAAGCCGGGGGTGAGGCTGACGGTGTTCGTGGAGCGGATGTCGTGGTTGTCGATCGTCTGGACGAGCTTCGTCGAGAGGTAGAACACGAGATCGCCGACCGGCGTGAGGTCGTGGGGGGTGAAATAGTAACCGAAGGCGAAGTTGGCGACGAAGCTGGCGCGGGCTCCCACCTCGTCGATACTCTGGTGGCCGAACGGCACGAAGAAGCCGGCGCCCCCGCGAAGCACGAGCCCCTTCCACCAGTTGGTCCAGAACTCGTAGGTCGGAGTGATGGCGGAGACTCCGTTGAGATTGGAGGTATCGCCGGTCGGCATACGAAACGCGACGTTGAACGACTGGGTCACGTTCTGCGTCTCGGAGAGGATGACGCGGGGCACGAGGGTGAAGTCACCGAAATTGGTTTCGTAGTCCTTGCCCGTCGCGCCCCGGTTGGAGACGGCGGCCGGGATGTCGACGCGAAACTCGAAGCGTCGGTTGAAGGGCAAGTAGAACTGGAGGAGGCCCGAGTTCTGGTTCCCGTTGTCGACGAAGTTGTGGGCGTACCCGTAGGTCGCGATGCCCAAGCGATAGAACACGCCGTCGAAGGCGTTCAGCCAGCCCTGGCGCGGGGCGCCGCCTGCGCCGGCCGGCGGGCTGACCCACGCCTCGTCCCACCCTTCCGTGAAGAAGCCGCTGAAGGACAGGGGCCGCCATCTCTCGGGCTCCGCATACACGTCGCCGGTCAGCGACTTGACGATGGCGCCGAGCAGGCCGTCCTTTGGCGGAGGCGTCTGCTGCTGCGCCCGGGTTGGCAGCGGCGTGCACAGCACGCTCGCTCCGAGGGCGAGACCGACGAGAACACGCGGGCAGGTCAGTCGCATGGCGATCGCTCCCACAGAGTCTGCTGCTCAGGCACTCCTCGCTCTTTGGACAGGGTGAGGCCGTGTGCGCGCATTCCTCGCATGACGTCCATTTCGACGAGCGGACTCTCGTGCGAGCACCGAATACCTCACATGTTGATCCTCCAGAACATCGGGCCGGGCGGATAGGTGCGGAGACAGTAGCGTGGCGTGCGTGGGTAGTCAATGGCGCGGATCATGAACGTCTCTTTCTTTCCCTGGTTGGCGACAGCGACGCCCTTGCCACGCACATCGGTGCGGCCATGAGTTCATCATGACAGCATTGGAAATTCCGATAGGCACTTCACGGTATTGAATGAAGCGTCTAAACGGACTATCGTTCAGCGCCGATGTGTTTCGGCATGCTCGAAGGTTGCGACAACGAAGTGTGGATCGACGCCCCGGCTAGATGCCTCTAAGCTTGTCAGACATGATCACCTATCAGCCCAGCGTGGCGGCAGCGGAGGTGCCATGAGGGAGCGATACCGAAAAGTTGTCCTGGGACTGCTTGTATGTGCAGCGCTGCAGGCATGCGCGCCGATTGCGCGCCAACCTGCGGTGCCGATGGATCGCACCACGGAGGCCGTGCCCCTCGGGGTGCCGAACGCCCGCTACTTCGTGGATGGCGATCTCTCGGGATTCACGCGGGATGCGATGAAATCGATGGAGCGTGAGCGGGCCACGCTGGCCGCAGCCGGGAAGGCGGACGCGCCGTTGCCGCCGATCAACTTCCTCGCGATCTCAGGCGGCGGCGATGATGGGGCCTTCGCCGCGGGGCTCCTGAATGGGTGGACCGAGGCGGGTACGCGCCCGGAATTCAAGGCCGTCACCGGCATCAGTACCGGCGGCCTCATTGCGCCGTTTGCGTTTCTCGGTCCCAAGCACGACAAGGAATTGCGCGAGGTCTACACCTCGGTCGGTCCGGCGGACATCTACGAGTCGCGCAGCATGTGGGCCGCGGTGACCAACGATGCCATGGCGGATAACCGTCCCCTGTGGAATCTCCTCGGGAAATACATCACTCCCGAGTTTCTGAAAGAGGTCGCGGCCGAGTATGCCAAGGGCCGCATGCTG
>DASQIZ010000042.1:0-2077 GCA_035631315.1 Gemmatimonadales bacterium | reverse complement strand
TCCCTCAACGATCCCGGTCAGCACCGACCCTTCGATCGTCACGTCGTCCGCGAGGTTGTCTAGCCACTCCGGCCGGTAGTCCCGCCGGTGCCTGCTCGCGTCGCCGCTGCCCAAATACGTCGTCGTTGTCATGCTGAGCTCGTACCCTGGTCGGCTTGCAGGATCACCCCCGGTAACCCTCTCCGGTTGGGAGACGGCTACGGCATGCGAGGCGTCGAGTTCGACAACCTCGGCGTACCAAAGTTCGGGAACCCGTGCAGTAGGTCGACCGGTGATCCGTCCCTGCCTCGACACAGTGCAATCGCACCTTGCTGAGGTCCGCATAGCCTTCGCGAACTCCGCCGAGCCAGTGTCCTTGCTCGTAGATTCCCCGGTCAAACGATCTAGTTCACGAGTGTCGGCTAGCGCAGCGGGCGGAAGGCGGCGCGCAACTCTTCAGAGAAGAGCCCTGGTTCCTCCCAAGCGGCGAAGTGACCGCCCTTGTCCACCTCGTTGAAGTAGATGACGTTGGGGTAGGCCTTTTCGACCCAGCTGCGCGGGGTCCGCCAGATCTCCCCGGGGAACGTCGTGAAGCCGACCGGGATCGAGACCGGCGTGGGAGCCTGGCCGGCCGCACGGGCGTTTTCTTGTCCTTCTTCCCAGTACGAGCGCGCAGCCGACGCCCCGGTGCTTGTCAGCCAATACAGCGTGATGTTGTCGACGATGTGTTCCCGGGTGAGATTGCCCGAAGGTTGTCCGTCGACAAAGACGCGGGCGATCTTGTAGTAGGCGTCCGTATCGTGATCGATCATCCACGCCGCCAGCGCGATGGGTGAATCCAGGAGGGCGTAGCCAATCGTCTCCGGGCGCGTCGCCTGCTCCACGAAGTACCCCACGCCGGTCGCCTGGAATTCGGCGAGCGCGTCGAGGGCGGCACGTTCTTCTGCCGAGGGCGGCGACTGGCTCAGGGCCTCGGCATCGCCCAGCGCCGGCGTGAGCAGGTTGGTGTGGATGCCGATCAGCCCGTCGAGCCCCAGGCGGCCCATCGCGTCGGTGACCTGGGAGCCCACGTCGCCCCCCTGCGCGACGTACCGGGTATAACCCAGGCGCCGCATCAGCTCCGCCCACGCCCGCCCGATCCGGATCGGGCCCCAGCCGAGCTCGGCCGGCTCGTCGGAGAACCCGTAGCCGGGGATCGACGGCAGCACCAGGTGGAACGCGTCCTCAGCGCGGCCGCCGTGCGCGGTCGGGTCGGTGAGCGGGCCGATAGTCTCGAGCAGCTCGACGACCGAGCCCGGCCAGCCGTGCGTCATGATCAGCGGCAACGCGTTCTTGTGTGCCGACTCGACGTGGATGAAGTGGATGTCCAGCCCGTCGATCTCGGTCTTGAACTGCGGCAACGCGTTCAACCGCGCCTCGCACCGGCGCCAGTCGTACTCGGTCGTCCAGTAGCGCGCGAGGTTCTGTATCGCCGCCAATTGCACACCCTGCGACCGATCGGTGACCAGTTCCCTGGTCGGCCAGCGCGTCGCATTGATGCGGCGGCGCAACTCGTCGATCTCGCCCTGAGGTACTTCGATTCGGAACGGCCGGATCGCGCTCTCCGCGCTCGCGGTCGTGGCGTCGCTCATGATCGTATCCTCCCCGTTCGCGTCCGCTGGGCGTCGTGGCGATCCTCAAGTGCCGCGACGCCGAAGCGAACATCCTCGCTGAGCATAGAGCGAAGACTCCATCAAGCGAGAGGCGGCGCAACGACTCACCCGCGCCGTTGGCGATCGGCAATGACTCCCGGCGAAGCTTTCGCCCCGACACCCGGCCCCGGGCTCCGATCATCACGGCCAAGACGTAGCGAGCGCTCAGATCGCCCCCCATGGGGGAACCTTTTGTCAAGAGGGCGTGGTGAGCTGGCCCGGTGGTCCCGCTGTGGCGGGCCGGGCTGGCGGTGCGACTTTCTGCTGGCTTTCCTCGTAGCTGCCGGTATTTCGCGCCGCCGCGCGGCCGCGGTCAAGCTGGAGCGCCCGCAGCTGTAGCGCCCGGTTAGGGCGCGGGCGAGGACGAACGAGCTTGACCGCGGCAAGCGGTGGCCGATGATCGGGGT
>DASQIZ010000041.1:0-3751 GCA_035631315.1 Gemmatimonadales bacterium | reverse complement strand
ATCGACGCGGACGGCGTCTCGGAGTTACTGCCGGACCCGGATGCCTCGCGCTACGAGTCGTCGTGGGGGCGGGGCGGCGCGACGTCAGGCCGCCGCTAACGGGGCGGGCCGTCGCGACCACGAGCAGGTCGGCCGCCCCCCAGATGATGCCCGCCGCGGTCCTTGACGACCTGGGCATCGTCCGGGGCGGGCCGTCGCCGCCGTGAGTGACAACAGTGACGACAGATCCGGATGATGTCACCGCTGTTGTCACCGCTTAACGCCGATTTCCGTGGCCCGGAAAATAATCAAGCTTTCGGAGGGGCTGTCGCCTCGTTTCTCCGGGGATCTCTTCATTCCGGTGCCCCGATCGTTGATTATTTTACCGGCCCGGCCCCGTTCGGTCGACTTCGCATCATCATCCTTGGAAGACTAACTGTCTTGATGATTCCGGCGGCCTTCTCCCGGCGTTCTCGGGCCCGACGCGGGTAAGAGCTCGTCTCGCCCCTGGTTCGGCACCGGTCCTGGGGATACGCTCCACGGCGGTTCCGGGCCGAAGAATCATCAAGACAGCAGGGAGCCCGCTTCATGGAGGCGTGCCGCGACAGCCAGTCCTTCCTCGAGCCCCAGCAGACCTTCCACCGCCAGTATGAGGCCCTCCGCGCCGTGTTCGTGGAGGGCCAACCGCTCGGACCGGTCGCCTTGCGGTTCGGCTGAAAGGTCTCCACACTCCAGTCGATGATCAGCCGCTTCCGAGCCGATCGCCGCCGCGGTGGCACTCCCCCCTTTTTCGCCCGGACGGCCGCGGACGGCCCTGCGGGTCATCGTCGGGACGAGGCCGCCCCACCCCGGAAGAGCCGGAGGTCGCCGCCGCTCGGGAGTTGGACCTCGCCCCCGGCCGCGCGCTCCGCTCGCGCCTCGCGGGCGTCTTCCTCTTCCTGCCTCTCTTGACCCGTCTCGGTTTCGATCGCCTCGTCGCCGCGGCCGGGTATCCCGGCTCGGAGATGGTCCCCGCCACCAGTGCCCTCCTGGCGCTGTTGACGCTCAAGCTGCTCGACAAGGAGCGCCGGAGTCATATCGACGATTTCAGCTGCGACGAGGCCCTCGGCCTGTTCGCCGGGCTCAACGTCCTGCCCAAGAAGTCATTCGCCACCGACTACTCCTACCGGGTCGTGCGCGACCAGCAGTCGGGGCTGTTGCAGGGGTGGGTCAAGGCGTTGGCGCCGGTGATGTTCCCCGAGCCCGAGGGGTTCTCCCTCGACTTCCATCCGATCCCCTACCGCGGTGACCCCGCCGGGCTCGATCGCCACTACCTGCCGCGACGGGGCCGGGCCGGGCCGAGCGTGCTCACCTTCTTCGCCCTGGGACAGGCCAGCCGCTGCCTGTGCTACGCCAACGCCGACCTCACCCGCGCCACCCAGGACGGCGAGCTGATGCGGTTCGTGGAGTTCTGGCACGACGTCGCCGGGTCCGATCCCCAGTGGCTCTACTTCGACAGCAAGGTGGTCGACTCCACCGAACTGTCACGGGTCAACCGACGGGACATCTCCGTCGTCACCATCCGTCGTCGCGGGGCGGCCATCGTCCGGGACCTGGAGCGACAGCCCGCGTCGGCGTGGAAGACGGCCGTGATCGACATCCCGAAGCGGTGCCACGTGCGCGTCCGCTACATCGAGAGCACGGTGCGACTGCGGGGCTACGACGGTTCACTCCGCCAGATCGCCGTGACCGGCCTGGGCCGTGACCGGCCGACCCTGTTCCTCTCGAACAACGTCGAGGAGACGCCGCGCGAGCTGATCATCCGCTATGCCGGCCGCAACCGTGTCGAAGGCGGCCTGGGAGTGAGCGTGAACTTCTTTCACCTCGATTGCCTGGCCAGCGAGGTGCGGCTGAACGTCGACCTGGACGCCGCGCTGACGGTGATCGCCAACGGCTGCTACCGATGGTTGGCGAGCCGCCTGCGTGGATTCGAGAAGGCGGACCCGAAGCAACTGTACCGACGGTTCGTGGAGACGGCCGGGACGGCGATCATCCAACCCGACCACCTGACCATCGCCTTGGACCGCCGGAGTCACAACCCGATCGTGCACGAAGCGGCCCTGGACCGCGAGTCGCTGCCGATCCCGTGGCTCGGCCACCGGCGAATGGTGTTCACCTACCGCTGACTCCTGACCGCTGTCCGAGGTTTGATTATTTTCCGGGCCACGGAAATCGGTTGTGACCTACGCAAGTTGAACAGCCGGTCGCCTGACCCACTCCAGTAGAGTCCACACATGATCGGTCAACTTCGCCAGCATGGCCGGGGTCTGTGCCGCGCCGCCCTCACCCTTCAGCGTCCGGACCGGCCAGCAGGAGTTATCGCTGTCCTTGCTGAAGTAACTCGCCGCACGATGCGCCCACCATTCCTTCGAGAAGCAATACGTCTTCCGCACCTTCCGCGCGTTCCGGTTGCGGTCCGTCCCGTTGTGCCGCTCCACGAACGACGTGTTGACCGTCCGGCTCGCCGCCGAAGCTTCCAACGCCGCCGCCACCGTCGCCGCGGTGCCGAAGATCACCCGCGTCGTCACCTTCACCACGCGGCCCTTCTTGCGCGCCTTGCGCACCGTGGCATAATTCAACCCCTCGGGCGCCACCTTGTACGGACTCCGCGGTCGCCCGCGCCGGCCGGTCCGCGGCGGCACCACCTCCTCGCCGAACGCCTCCAGGATCGCCCCCTCGTAGGCGGGATACTCGTCGGTCGTGATCAGGCGCGGGGCCCGGCCCCCCAGGCGTCCCTTGACCTCGCTGACCAGCTCCTCGACCGACTCGGTCGTCCGCTCCCCCGGGACCACCGCCACCACCAGCCGGTGCTCGGGGTCGGACGCCACGTGGTCCCAGCAGTCGCCGCGGAACCGGTCCTCGGGGTCGTCGTCGTCGCAGTTCTTCTCCTTCTTGGCGACGAACGACCACGCCTCGTCCATCTGGATCTCGCGGGTCTCGGGCGAGCGGGCGACCAGGTCGTCATGCGCGGCCCGGGCATGCGCGCCGGCGACACGGGTGTAGCGGCTGACGGTATCGGGATGGACCTTGACCAGCCGGGCCGTCTTGAGCACGCCGCAGCCCTCGGTGATATGTTCGAGGATCGAGGTGACTTTGTCCTCGGGCAAGTGGGCGCGATACAACGGCGTGCCCTTGCGCTCGGAGAAGCGGGCGCGGCAGGAGCGGCAATCGAGCAGGCGATATTGGCGGGACTTACCGAGGCGGCCGGTGACGGTGAGGTTTCCGGCGTCGTGACGGCCGAAGTCGGGGCATCGGGAATTGAGGCAACAGAAGCGCGCGAGATCATCCATGGGTCGGGGTGAGGACTCCAAAGGGAGAGGCGGACCGGACTTGAGGAACTACTGTAATTCTAGTCACTACTCGACGTTTTTCAACTTCCCCGGGTTACCACCCCACTTTCCGGGCCGTTCGATAAGCCCGCTTATACTCGACAGCGTCGCGTCGCAACGGACATGCCGGCTGTGAGGCCCATTCCCAGCCACGCGAGCTAGGCAAACATCTCTGTCTGGACGAATGATTCGGCCGGCTTCTTCTTGCGAGAGACTTCTCCCAACGTCTGTTCGGAACCAAGCTCGATCGCCAACGCCGAAAGGTCGAGCCGCCGCAATGTCTCAACCGTGATCGGCCGCTTGGCATCCCAAAAAATAGTGGCCGAGAAGAACTCGCGAGCCGTGGCGGAATTGAGCAGCGAGGCCACGGAATCCGCCTCGGCCTTGCTCTGGCATGGCACGAA
>DASQIZ010000040.1:0-2622 GCA_035631315.1 Gemmatimonadales bacterium | reverse complement strand
TTACGCGATCGGGGGAGCGCGGAGTGGCGCCCAGTAGGCGGGGGCAGTAGCCGGCCACGCCACCATGGCCGGGCACAGCTTCGGCGCGAGGGCGAGCCAGGGATCGGCCTCTGGCGCGGTGGCGGAACCGCTCGCCTCAAGGGAGGACGTCAAGAGATCTACGATGTCATCGAAATCAGCCTGGTCGTAGATACCCTCGAGCCAGGTCTGATCCGGGGGGCTCGCATGCGCGAGTGTGACAGGGGCGATGATCAAAAGAGCGAGCAACATGCAGATCAAGCCGGAAACGCGCGCGTTGGGTGCCGCAGTCCATGCCCACGTCATGCGCAACGAAAGGGTGCGCGACCTCAGCCGTATCGGACAAGAAGGGTGACTCATACTCGGCATCCTTCTCTTCAACGAAGCTGCACGTCCCGTTGGGCGCCGACTGCGAGCCGGAGCATAGCGGGTGAGGGCGCGGGTGTTCAAGGGGACAAAAGGCGTAATCGCGTTAAGAAATGTAAAGCGCTAAGTGGCCGGGAGCTTACTCAGGAGACCCAAAACGACCTAGGCGTAACGACCTAAAGCGATCCGGGCTAACTGGATATCTTCCTAGGTCGTCCTCGTGCGCGGTGTGTTGGTAGCAGCGTGGTACCACACGCCCGTCGCCACTACCCTCGCCACGGAGTAAGCACATCATCGCGCCTGCCTCTTAGCGGCGTCTCTGCTAGACTCCCGGCCAGCCGGTAAGGAGGGCTCCCGCATGGACCCGGCCCGGTCTCCCCACGCCCCGCATATCCTCGCGCCTGACTCGCAGATCCCCTGTGGGAAGACCCGGTGATGGAGCGCAGACAGTTCATGGTGGCTGTCGCGGGCGGACTCCTCGCCGCACCGCTCGTCGCCGAGGGCAGCAAATCAAGAAGACACCTCGCGTCGGGTTCATTTTCGCGAACATTCCCGAAGCCGAGCTCGCCCGACCGAATCCAACGAGCCGGTATGCCCAAGCCTTTCTCGAAGGAATGCATCAGCTCGGTTGGATCGATGGGCAGAACATCACGATCGAGTGGAGGACGGCGGCAGGACATCCGGAACGCTATCCTGCCGTGGCCCAAGAGTTGGTCAAGCTTCCCGTGGACGTAGTCGTGACCTCTAGCACAAGCACCGCGATAGCGACGAGGCAGGCCACCTCGAGAATCCCCATCGTGGTCGCCGGAGGCGATCTTTTCGCGGCCGGCGCACTGAGCTTCGCACACCCCGGCGGGACCGTCACGGGCCTTATGGGCGTCGCGGGCCCTGAAATCAACGGGAAGCGGCTACAGTTTCTAAAAGAGGCCTGCCCACAGGTCTCCCGCGTCGCCGTTCTCTTCTCAAACCTGCCTGGTTATATGCAAGAGGCCGAACGGAGGGAATGGAAAGAGGACGCACGGACCTTGGGGTTGACGCTTGCTCCCGTCGGGGTGACAGCTCCCGATGGGTTCGAGACAGCCTTCGCCTCGATCCAGCGCGCCCGGGTGCGCGGCATGTTCTCGGCGGGTCTCCGTTTTTCTTGGCGCACCGGCAAAAGATTATCGAGTTCGCGGCCAAGGAGAGTCTTCCCGCTATGTATTGGGAGCGCATCTTTGCCGAGTCGGGCGGTCTCATGTCGTATGGCCCCGACCTCGCCGACGTCGTCCGGCGCGCCGCCATCTACGTCGACAAGATCCTGAAGGGTGCCAATCCCGGCACCCTCCCGATTGAACGGCCGACCAAGTTCGAGCTTGTGCTGAATCTCAAGACCGCCAAAGCCCTCGGCCTGACGATTCCGCCGTCGCTCCTCGCGAGGGCGGATGAAGTGATCCAGTGATCACCCGACGCGCATTCGTTGGCAGTCTGACTGGCGGTCTCCTCGTCGCGCCGCTCGCCGCCGAGGCGCAGCAGAAAGAGAAGGTCGCTCGCATAGGCCATTTAGCGACCGACCTGGCCGCTGCTTCCCATACGACAGCGGCCTTCCGTCAAGGTCTGCGTGACCAAGGTTACGTAGAGGGTCGCAACGTCGTGATCGAATACCGAGATGCTGAGGGGAAATCCCAGCGGCTACCTGCTCTTGCAGCCGAACTAGTGGTCCGCAAGCTTGATGTGGTTGTGACGGCCGGAGGCACACTCGCCGCCCTCGCCGCCAAACAGGCGACCAAGACCGTACCCATTGTTTTCGTCGCCGTTTCCGATCCGGTTTCCAGCGGGGTCGTGACCAGCCTGGCGCATCCAGACGGCAATGTCACCGGGTTGTCCAACGTCAACGCCGAACTCGTCGGCAAGAGGCTGGAGTACATCATGCAGGCCGTCCCGGGGTTGAGCCGGGTCGTCGTACTCTGGCAGCCAGGTGGTCTCGGCGAACGCACTGAAAGGGAGATGCTAGAGCAGGCGGACGCTGCGGGGCGCGCGCTGGGGGTCCGGCTCCAGTTCGTCGAAGCGCGAGAGCCCGCCGATCTTGAGCCGGCCTTCTCTGAAATGGCCAGGGCGAAGGCACAAGCCGTCACCCTGTTTCCCAGCACCATGTTCTTCAACGAGCGAAGACGCATCACGGATCTGGCGGCCAGGAACCGGCTCCCAGCAGTGTACCAATTGAGGGAGTTTGTCGAAGCCGAGGGCCTGATGGCCTACGGC
>DASQIZ010000039.1:0-117575 GCA_035631315.1 Gemmatimonadales bacterium | reverse complement strand
TATCCCGGCGCGCGTCGTGCGACAAGGCTACCGGGCGGGGCCGATGGCGTTCGGGTCCTTCTTGGTGAGTACGCGCTCGGTGAAATCGAGACGCTCGTTCATCTCGGCCAGATGCGCTTCGATGCGGCCGAGCTGATCCTGAAATCCGTCGAGCTGGACAGCCGCCTGCTCGCCGCTCAATCCAGGGTCGCCGTACTTGAGATTCGTCTTCCGCCGGACCCGCTCGGCCATGGCCTCGCCCACGGGCGACTTCATGATGACGCGGAAGACCATGATGACGCCGACCACCACGATGAGCGTCGCGACGAGGGGCACAATGTCGTTCGACCAGAACGAATTCCAGTCGAACGGGATCTCGGGGAAGCTCGGCGGCGGAGTTTGGATCATGTCCCCTCCTCTACGCGCTCCGTCATCGCATGTTTCACCGTGGCCACAGCCATCCGAACATTCCTGCCGTGAGCAGCCCGTAGATCAGGCCGTCCACCGTGATCTTGATCGAGGTCATGACTGCGCGGTTGTACCAGATCGTCATTTGCCAGAGGGCCAGCGTGTAGGCCAGGAACGCGGTCACGCCGACGACCCGGAACACCGACAAGTACGCCGACCCCGCTGGCAGGGCCCGTCCCGCAACGTACGCCGCGAAGACCCCCACGACGAGCAGGTACACGAACCAGCCGATGAGATTTTTCCCGATGTTCACGCCGCCCGGCGGGAACATCGTGAAGAGCACCACGGGGCCCCGCTTGGTCTTCTCCAGAAACGCAGGATCACGCATCTCGGCGCGATCCTTCGGCCGCGGAACGAAATAGTCCCCCGGTGGGATGTTGAGTGGCCGCAGGGCGTCCATCACCCGGTCCTGATGGTCCAGCATCGGGTAGTCGTTCTTGTGCCAGGGCGACAGCATGTGGATGATCGAGCTGACGATGAAGACCAGAACCGCCGACAGGAGAATGGGGAGCCACAACGCGGCGATGCCGACCACGGGGACCTCTCAGGAGGGACGGCTCCTAAGGTACGACTCGTACTGCGGACGGACAGGGTGGGATTCGAACCCACGAAACCGTTGCCGGCTTACCGGTTTTCGAGACCGGCCCCTTCAGCCACTCGGGCACCTGTCCAATGCTAGGAAACAGCAGGGAGGCAGCAGTTCCTAGACCCTACAAACTAGACGCACAGATGGTGAACTGTGCTCAGTGGAGCAGGATAAGCAGAAAACCTGCTCCCTGACGGCTGCGACCCACTGTGCGTCTACGCGTCCAGCCTTTGCCTGTTCTGATTCACTCCGCCCTGAGTCCTGACCCCTGCAGGAACGGACAGGGTGGGATTCGAACCCACGAAACGGTTTCCCGTTTACACGCTTTCCAGGCGTGTGCCATAAGCCACTCGGCCACCCGTCCTCGGAGGCTGGAAAGTAGTGGGCTATCGCATTGCCGAGAAGTGCTGCCTAGCTTGGTGCTCATACTTTCCCGGAATCCGGATGGCTGTCACCTACTCGAGTTACCTGAAACTCGACGAGCTGCTCGCGCTCCAGAAGCCTCTCTCCGAGGGGCCGGAGCATGACGAGATGCTCTTCATCGTCATCCATCAGGTCTACGAGCTCTGGTTCAAGGAGCTCCTCCACGAGCTCGACTACCTCCAGAAGCTCCTCCGCGAAAGCGACCTCGCCCGCGCGGGCCACACGTTCAAGCGAATTCTGACCATCCTCAAAGTTCTGGTCGCGCAGATCGACATCCTCGAGACCATGACCCCGCTCGAGTTCCTCTCCTTCCGGGACCGCCTGGAATCGGGGAGCGGGTTTCAGTCCCACCAGTTCCGCGAGCTGGAGTGCGTGCTCGGCAACAAGAACCCCAAGTCCCTCGAGCGGTATCCGGCCGGCAGCGCCGCCCGGAAGGCCGTCGAGCAACGGCTGCAGAATCCGACGCTGTGGGATGCCTTCCTCGCCTGCCTGAGCCGGAACGGTCACAAGGTGCCGGAGCGACGCGTCTTCACGGCCCCCATCGAGCCGACGGCCGCCATACAAGAAGTCCTGATCAAGGTCTACCGCAAGGACTCGAGCCTGGCCTCGCTCTGCGAGCGCATGGTCGACCTGGATGAAGGCCTGCAGGAGTGGCGCTACCGGCACGTGAAAATGGTGCAGCGGACCATCGGTACACGACGCGGCACTGGTGGCTCGGCGGGCGCGGAGTACCTCGCGACCACACTCAACCGGCCCGCATTTCCGGACCTCTGGGAAATCCGCACCGAGCTGTGATCGATCCGAAATCGCTGACTCGCCACTACACCCGGTTCCGCGTGACGGAGCGGGTGCTTCTCACCGGGCACTCGCACCAGGCGTGGCCCGATGCCGGATTCGAGGGACAGGCCCGCGCCTGGACCGACGCCGCTGAGCTTGTCGACGACAAGTGGGAGCGGGCGTTCGCGATGGCGAGCGCCGTACGCCGCGGCTTTGCCCGTCTCCTGCACGATGACGCCGACCAGATCGCGCTGGGCGCCAGCACCCACGAGCTCCTGGTGCGTTTTCTGTCCGGGCTTCCCCTGAAATCCCAGCGCCGGCTCGTCACCACCGACAGCGAGTTTCATTCGCTGCGGAGACAGCTCGATCGTCTGGGAGAAGAAGGTGTGGCCATCGTCCGCGTACCGGCGCATCCGGTCGCGAGTCTGGCCGAGCGCGTGCGCAAGGAGATCACCCCGGACACGGCCGCCGTGCTCCTCTCCGCCGTGCTCTTCGAGACGGCCGAGATCGTGCCGGGACTGGGAAGCATCGCGGCCGCGTGCCGGGGAGCCGGGGTCGAGCTCCTGGTCGACGCCTACCACGCGCTCAACGTCATCCCCTTCCCCATCCCCAGCCTCGGCCTGACCAGCGCCTACGTCGTAGGGGGCGGCTACAAGTACTGCCAGATGGGTGAGGGCAACTGCTTTCTCCGGTTCCCCTCCGACACCATGATGCGCCCCGTGATCACCGGGTGGTACAGCGAGTTCGAGCACCTGGAAGCGAAGACCGCCGGCAAGGTGCTGTATGGCGCCGGCCCGGCACGCTTCGCGGGCTCGACCTACGACCCCACGAGTCATTATCGCGCCGCAGAAGTGTTCCGGTTCTTCAGCGATCAGCAGCTCACGCCGGAGCGCTTACGCGAGCTCAACAAGCGACAGGTCGGGCGCCTCGCGCACGCGTTCGACGAGCTCGCCCTGGAGCCCCAAGTCGTCACGCGCGTGGTGCATGGACTTGATGGGGTCGCGGGCTTCCTGGCGCTGCGGGCGCCCGACGCGATTGGCCTCGCCAAAGCACTCCGGGAAAAAGGCATCTACGTCGATGCCCGGCACGACATCCTGCGGCTGGGGCCTGCCCCCTATGTCACCGACGATCAGCTCGACCTCGCTCTGAGGACGCTCGCGGAGGCAGTGCGCGCGTGATTCACCTGCGGTCGGTAGAACGGAAGGCGGACCTGCCCGGCCCCGAGGCCGGGTTTCCATTCTCCGTCCCCGCCGTCGCGCGACTCACCAGGCTCGCCGTCGACGTACCCGTGACGTTCCTGGTCGGCGCCAATGGATCGGGCAAGTCGACGATTCTCGAGGGACTCGCAGCGGCCGCGGGATTGCCCACCGTGGGCAGTGAAGAAACGGGCCGGGACGGCACACTCGCCGCGCAGCGTCGCCTGGCCAAGTGCCTCCGGCTCGTCTGGGAAAAGCGCACCCACAAGGGCTTCTTTCTCAGGGCGGAGGATTTCTTCGGATTCACCAAGCGCCTGAGCGTGCTGCGCACGGAGCTGGCGCAGCGCCTCACGGAGCTGGACGAGGAGTACAAAGACCGCTCGGCATACGCCAAGGCGCTAGCCACGGGACCCATGCGAAGCTCGATCGCCGAGTTGGAGCATCGGTATGGGAAGGAATTCGACGGCGCATCTCACGGCGAGAGCTTTCTCAAGCTCTTTCAGGGCCGGTTCGTCCCCGGTGGCCTCTACCTCCTGGACGAACCCGAGGCGCCCCTGGCCCCGAGAAGCCAGCTGGCGCTCCTCGCCATGCTCGGCGACATGATCACCGAGAAGGCACAGTTCATCATCGCCACCCACTCCCCCATCCTGCTCGCCTTCCCCGGTGCCCGGATCTTCAGCTTCGACGTCACTCCGGTGGCCGAGGTGCCGTATGGGGAGCTGGAGCATGTGACGCTCACACGCGACTTCCTGGCGGCGCCCGAACGGTTTCTGCGGCATCTGCGCGCGCCCGAAACTCCACCCGCCTGAGGGGCGTAGAAGTCTCCTATCGGAAGGAGACCTCATGAACAACCTCGAGAAGACCCCGAAGGTCGAAGTCACCGAAACGAAGCACGAGCAGGAGCCCACGCCCACCTGGCGGGAGTTGCGGGACCGGTTCCGCGCGGTGCTGACCGACCTCTGGGACGAAACCCGCGACATCGAGCGTGAGCTCGAGCCCAGGGTCCTGCCGGCGCTGAAGCGCTTGCGGGATGAAGTGGCGAAACTGATCGAAAAGATCGAAGGCCGGACGAAGAAGCCCGGTTAGCGCCGGGACGCGAAGAACTCCTTCAGCAAGGCTCCACAGGTCTCGGCATCCACCCCGCCGATGACTTCCGGTCGATGGTTCAAGCGGGGATGGCGGAGCAGGTCTTCGACCGAGCCCGCCATCCCCGCTTTGTCGTCGTAGGCTCCGAACACCACCCGCCCCACCTTGGCGAGGACGATCGCGCCCGCGCACTGCGCGCAGGGCTCGAGCGTAATGTAGAGCGTACAGTCGGTGAGCCGGTCGGTGTCGAGGGCGCGCAGAGCCCGCTGAACGGTGAGGAGTTCGGCGTGCGCCGTCGGATCTTTGAGTCCAAGGGTCTCGTTGTGGGCCCCGGCCACCAGTTGTCCGTTCTGCAGCAACGCGGCTCCGACAGGCACTTCGTCGACCGACTGGGCGAGCCGCGCCCAATCGATCGCGTGATTCATGCCCCGCCGGTCGCTATCGTCGACCACCCGACACCTTCTGGAAGGTGAGGGCGCCGTCCGTGCCCCGATCGGCCTTGATTGTGTCTCCTTCGACGTACGAACCCTCGAGCACCGCCATGGCCAGGGGGTTCTGCAAGAGCCGTTGCATCGACCGCTTGAGGGGCCGGGCACCGTAGATCGGGTCGTACCCTTCGGACACGAGCAGCTGCTTGGCCGCGGGTGTCACGTCGAGCGTGAGCTTCCGCTCCTCGAGCAGGCGTTCGAACCGCCGGAGCTGCACGTCCACGATCCTCGCGATATCCGCCTCCGACAGCGGCCGGAAGATGATCGTGTCATCCACCCGGTTCAGAAACTCCGGCTTGAATGACTTCCGAAGGAGGTCGAGGACCTTGGTTTCGACCTGCCCCCAGTTCGCCGTACCCATCTCCAGGATGTCCTGCGAGCCGATGTTGGACGTCATGATCAGCACGGTAGTCCGGAAGTCGACCGTCCGCCCCTGCGAATCCGTGAGCCGTCCTTCGTCAAGAATCTGGAGCAGGACGTTGAACACGTCCGGATGCGCTTTTTCGATCTCGTCAAAAAGAACCACGGCGTACGGTCGCCGGCGGATGGCCTCGGTGAGCTGGCCACCCTCCTCGTACCCGACGTACCCTGGAGGCGCGCCGATCATCCGCGCGACGGCGTGTTTCTCCATGTACTCGGACATGTCCAGACGCACCATCGCGCGCTCGTCATCGAATAGAAACTCAGCCAAGGCCCGCGCGGTCTCGGTTTTCCCCACGCCCGTGGGGCCGAGGAAGATGAAGGACCCGGTGGGGCGATGGGGATCCTGGAGACCGGCCCGCGCGCGCCGTACGGCGTTCGCGACGGCGGCGAGCGCCTCCGGCTGACCCACCACTCGTCGGCCGAGCTCTTCCTCGAGTTTGGTGAGGCGCACCTTCTCGGACTCGAGCATCCGCGTCACCGGGATGCCCGTCCACTTCGCCACGATCTCGGCGATGTCCTCGGCGTCGACTTCTTCCTTGAGGTACTGGGCCTTCTTCTGGATTTCGCCCAGCCGCTTCTCGGATGCGGCGATTTCCTTCTCAATGCCGGGGATGGTGCCGTAGCTGATTTCGGCGGCCTTCTGCAGCTCACCGCGGCGCGTGGCCTGGTCGGCCTGGGCGCGCAGCTGCTCGAGCTGGGCCTTCTTGGCCGAGAGGCCGCCGATCGCCTCCTTCTCGGCCTGCCACTGTGCCTTCATGCCGGTCGACTTCTCGCGCAGTCCGGACAGTTCGGCGTCGATCGCCTTCCGGCGTTCCTTCGACGCGGCGTCCTTTTCCTTGGCCAGCGCCGCGCGCTCAATTTCGAGCTGGACGATCTTCCGTTCCACCTCGTCGATTTCCTGCGGCAGCGAGTCGATTTCGATCCGCAAACGGCTTGCCGCTTCGTCCACCAGGTCGATGGCCTTGTCGGGCAGGAACCGGTCGCCGATGTAGCGGTGCGAGAGCGTCGCCGCGGCTACCAGCGCGTTGTCCGTGATCCGCACCCCGTGATGCACTTCGTAGCGCTCCTTCAGACCGCGGAGAATGGCGATGGCGTCTTCGACGGACGGCTCACCCACGAAGACAGGCTGGAACCGGCGCTCCAGCGCAGCATCCTTCTCGATGTACTTGCGATACTCGTCCAGCGTCGTCGCGCCGACGACATGCAGTTCGCCGCGGGCCAGCGCGGGCTTCAGCATGTTCGATGCGTCCACTGCACCTTCCGCGCCCCCCGCTCCGACCAGTGTGTGCAGCTCGTCGATGAAGACGATGAACTGCCCGTCTGACCCGGTGATCTCCTTGAGGACCGCCTTCAAGCGCTCTTCGAACTCGCCGCGGTACTTGGTGCCCGCGATCAGCTGCCCGATGTCGAGGGCGAGGAGACGCTTGCGCTTGAGCGACTCAGGCACGTCTCCGTGCACGATCCGCTGCGCCAACCCTTCGACGATGGCCGTCTTGCCGACGCCCGGCTCGCCGATGAGGACGGGATTGTTCTTGGTCCGCCGCGAGAGCACCTGAATCACGCGGCGAATCTCTTCGTCCCGTCCGATGACGGGGTCGAGCTTCCCCTTCTGCGCGACTTCGGTCAGGTCGCGCGTGAACCGCTCCAGCGCCTGGTACTTCTGCTCGGGCTCCTGGTCGGTCACCCGGTGGCTTCCGCGGACGGCCTCGAGGGCCGCGAGGAGCTCCTTCCGGTCCACCCCGGCGGCCGAAAGCAGCTGCCGCGCGGTGGTCCCCTTCTCCTCGGCCAGCGCCAGGAGGAGGTGCTCCGTGGAGATGTAGGCGTCCCCCAGGTCCTTCGCGTCCTTCTCGGCGCGATCGAAGGCTGAGGAGAGCTCCCGGGCCACCGTCGGCTCGGCGCCATCCCCCGATTGTTTCGGAAAGCGACCGATTTCCCGCTCGGTTTCGGCGGTGAGCTGGGCGACGTTCACGCCGGCCTTTTGCAGCAGGGGTGCGACGACTCCCTCCTCCTGCGCAAGCAAGGCTCGGAAGAGGTGGGCGTCGTTCACCACCGGATTGCCCCGGCTCCGGGCGTCGGCGGCGGCCTGCTGAAGGGCCTCGGCGGCCTTTACGGTCAAGCGTTCGGGTCGGATCATATCGGTCCTGGTTTAGGCAACCTCCATACCGCAAGAAAGGTGTCAGATGGGCAGGACCTAAGTCAAAAGGGCCTGATGAATGGCTTACGTGTCTTAGGCGTATAATTCACACAATCTTCCATTTGGAGTCGTTTCGTGGCGCGCGCTTCTGCCCTGTTGATCCTGGCAACCCTGGCTTCCGCCCCGCTCGCGGCGCAGGCTCCGCACATCACCCCCGCCGGTGATCCGTCCGTCAAGGACGATTCGATCTACCAGCTGGCGGTCAATCCGGCCGATCACAAGGGAGAGGACTACGTCCTGCTCCTCGACGATGGCGTGATCACATACAACAAGGACGGCACGGGGTCCCGGACCTACCGCCAGGTGGTGCAGGTCTTCACGCGCGAGGCGGCGGAACAGTTCGGCGAGCAGACCTTCGATTACGACTCAAGCCGCGAGCGGCTCACGATCAACTGGCTGCGCGTCCTCTCAACGGACGGGAAGCTGATCAGCGACAAGCCGGTGCACGAGCAGGAGGGAATCGCTCCGGTCGCACAGGAGGCGCCGGTGTTCTCCGACGTCCGCGAGCACCGGGTCTCCCTCGGCGGCGTCGCACCGAACACCATCGTCGACTACAGCTACACCATCTCGACCATCACGCCGATCATGCCGGGAGATTTCCGCAACTCGTGGCGCGTCACCACCGGCCGTCTGGTGCGCCGGTCCCGCTACCTGGTCGACCTTCCCGCGGATCTGCAGCCGACCATCAAGGAGCAGAACCTGACCTTCAAGCGTCAGGTGACCCGAGCCAACGGACGGGCAGTGTACCTCTGGGCGACGTCGGAGGTTCAGCCCTGGGATGGCGAGCCCTTCGCCGCCGATTCGAACGGCGTGGTCCAGACAATCGAAATCGCGGCTCCGCTTCGATGGGACGACATCGCGAAATGGTTCGCGGGTCTGTCGAAGGACCGGTTCGTCACGACTCCCGCCGTCCTGGCGGCATTCCACGACGAGCTCGCCGGAGCCAAATCCCAGGACGATTCGCTTCGCGCCGCCGCGCGCTGGGTGGCGCAGGACTTCCGCTACGTGTCGCTCTCCCTGGGCATCGGTGGATATCAGCCTCGCTACCCTGCGGACGTTCTCACGACCAAGTACGGCGACTGCAAGGACAAGGCGACGATGTTCGTCGCGCTCGCGCGGCAGATGGGCCTCAAGGCATTCCCGGTCCTGCTCTCGAGCGTGGGTGGCGTGGACCGTTCCGTGCCGACGGTGGACGCGTTCGATCACATGATCGCGGCGGTCGAACGGCCCTGGGGCGGTTATCTCTTCGTCGATCTGACGAGTGACCTCACGCCGTACGGCTCCCTGCCCCCATCCGAGCAAGGCGAGTTCGGCCTCCTGGTCCGCCCGGACGGGCGTGCCGAGCAGGTGACGTTCCCGAAGGACTCGATCGGGGCGAATCGCGACGATGACCTGCTGGTGGGCGAGCTCTCCACAGATGGGACGATGACGGGTCAGTACTCCGAGCTGCAGACTGGGACGCGTCAGTACGGGCTGCGGGGCGCCTTCACCAACGAGCTCGATACCAACGACAAGTCACGCCTGGCCCGGCGCATCGCGAGCGAGATCGTTTCCGATGCGGTCCCCGACTCGCTCCAGATTTTCGATGGACGGGACTGGAAGGCGCGTCCGTATGTGCAGCTGACCTTCCACGGCGGGAGGCCCGCGTCGATGGCGGGGACCACCGACATCCTCACCTTGCCCCTGCACGACTACGCGACCCCGAAGCTGATCACCGACCTCGCGGGACGGCCGTCGCGCCGGTTCCCGATCGACTTCTGGAAGGAGTCGGGCTCGCCACACGAGGAATCCTCGTCGCTCGAGGTGACGCTGCCGGCGGGTTGGAAGGCGCAGTTGCCCCCCAACGTCGATGCATCGAGTGTCTTCGGCCGCTACACGGCTGAGTACCGCCAGGATGGGCGGGTGCTGCGGATCACGAGGCGGCTGACTGGAGCGCCCGGGATCCAGGCGCCCGATAAGGTCGGTGTGCTGCTGGACTGGCTGAAGCGGATTGGAGCCGATGACGTGAAGTACGTGGTACTGAATCGCGGGGACTAGGAATGCAGGACCGGCAAACGAAAAGGGGGGCGCCAACCGCGCCCCCCTTTTCTCTTTCCGACGGTGCTCACTTCATAATGAGCATCTTCTTCGTGAACCGCTGTCCATCGACGGTCAACTGATAGATGTAAACGCCGGATGAGGCCTGTTGGCCGCCATCCTTCACGTTGCCATCCCAATACGCGGTGAACGAGCACCCCTGCGGGTTCGCACAATCCACCGGTTGTCCGTTGAGCGGCTGGCCAGTCCCCTGCAGAATCGGGACGGCGACCAGCTGCGCAAGGACGTTGTAAATCTTCAGCGAGACTACCGGCCGGTGACCATTCGCGAACAGATTCCCGCCCAGCGTAAAGGGAATCGTGGTCGCCGGGTTGAAGGGGTTCGGGTAATTCTGCCGCAACTCAACGGGGGGCCTTGACTGCTGGCTCGGGACTGGTGCCTGACCCCGAACGCTCCCCGCCGCGATGGTACACAGCCCGAGCCCCATCACTGCCCAGGCATACCGCTTCATCGAAACTCCTGTCGAACGAGAAAGGCGCGTTAGACCCTACTCCTTATGGATTGACGGAATTCGCTACCGGATCGCTTCAATGTACAGCTACGCAAGAACTTAGAGGACGTTTCAGCCGGGTGTCAAGCGGCCCAGAACGCGGGTGTCCCCTTCTCGACGGGTCACCCCCCGTCGGTCCGCCCATTCGAGCAGCGGTATCAAGTACTTGCGGGTCAGGCCGAGCCGGTCCCGAAGCACCGCCGGTGTGACCGGCCCCACTTCCCGGATCACCCCCTCCAACGCCCGCTGGAAGCGCGCGAGCGCGTCCGGCGACGCAAACCGCTCCTGATCGACCTGTACTACCCCACCCGCTCGCTGGAGGTGCGCCAGCAAGGCGCGCACCGCAAGTCCTGCGAACTCTGATTCTAACTCCGACACCGTCGGAATCCGCCAGTCAGCTGCGGCCAAATGCGCCGAAATGCGACCGGCATCGCCGTCTGCCCGCGCAGCCACGGCAGCCCGCCATCCGGGCCGGCGCGCAATGCTGCCTTCGACCTCAAGAATACCTTTGCGTGTCGCGAGATCGAGTACCAGATCCGTCACGGGTTCGCTCACGGCGTTCCCGTCACCCACGCTTGCGCGCAGAGCCCGGAGCGACATCCCAGGGTCGAGCGGATGCGACGCGTGATGCGCGTCGAGCACACCGGCGAGCCGCTCCGCTTCCCGCGACGCGGCACTCCGGAACACCAACCGCTCGCCGGCCTCAAGTACGTTCTTGCCCGCTCCCCTGATGACGTCCCCGACCCCATCGGGGGTGATGCCCAGCCGGACCGGCAGGTCGCTCTTCGGAAGCCCCGGCAGCCGTGCTTCGCGCACCCACCCCGCCAGTCGGTCCGCGGGACTGGCTTCGAGGGGCAAACGACGCTGCTTGAGCCGCCGCGGTGCGTCGGGGGGATAGGGATCGATCACCGACCCACCCCCGATCGTCGCAACGGGCGAGTAACTCCGTATGACGAATCGGTCCCCACCACGCGCCACGAGCGGCTCTTCGAGGGCGAGGCGAATCACTCCTCGCGCTGCGGGAGCGACCGCTTCCACAGGTGTGACCCGCGCCAGCACCTCCGCGGTGCCGAGGTGCACGCGGACGCGGGCGCGCGCGCTGAGCGGCCGCGGCGCCGACGAAAGGAGCTCGACTGTCGCATCCAGGCGCTTCGTTGGACGCCACCCGGGTCCCGTCACCACCACCGCCCCGCGCGCCAGCTCCTGGTGCTCGACGCCGGACAACGCGAGCGCCGTCCGCCTGCCGGGAAGGGCCTGCGCCAGCGTGCTGCCATGTGACTCGATCGAGCGGACCCGTACCTCACGGTCGAGCGGGAGCAGGCGGACCGAGTCGCCCTCTTGCACCGTGCCGCTCCATGTGGAACCCGTCACGACCGTCCCCGCACCCTTGAGCGTGAACACGCGGTCCACCGGGAGGCGGAAGAGATCGTGCTCCACGCGGTCGGCCACATCCTGCGCCACCCGCCCGATCGCCTCGCGGAGCTCCGGCAATCCGGCACCCGTGCGAGCCGACGTGGCGACCGGAGCCTCCCAGCACACGCGGCTCTTCGACAGACGAGCCGTCACCTCGGCACTCAGGAGCTGGAGCCATGCGTCATCGACCACATCGCGTTTGGTGAGCACCGGCACGCCGCGTCGGACTCCCAGGAGTTCGACGATGGCGAGGTGCTCCTCCGTCTGCGGCATGATGCCTTCGTCAGCCGCGATGACCAGGAGCGCCGCATCGATCCCGGTGGCGCCGGCGAGCATGTTGCGGACAAAGCCCTCGTGTCCCGGCACGTCGACGATGCCGACCTGCGTTTGCGCGCTGAGCGAAAGGGGGGCAAAGCCGAGGTCGATGGTGATGCCGCGCCGCTGTTCTTCGGCCCAACGATCGGTGTCGACGCCGGTGAGTGCCTTCACCAGCGCCGTCTTTCCATGATCGATGTGCCCCGCGGTACCGATTACGACGTGGCGGACCACCGATGGTGCTCCCAGAAGTCGAGGGCGGGCAGCTTGTTGGGTTCGCTCAAGTGATGGCGGGCAAAGCGCACGACGAGCCGGCGGTGTGCGGCTGCGTGCGACGCATCCAGTGCCGGAAGTGGGCCCTCCGCGGCACCCAGCGCCACCAGGTCCCGGTACGCCTGCGGAGGCAGGTGCGTGGGTGCGCGCACCGGGGCGCAGGACGGACAGAAGGCGCCACCTTCGGCGGACGAGAACGGCACGGGTGTGGTCGGATGCGGATCGAGTGGAGTGCCGTCGCGGACGCAATTGGTGAGTGCGGGCTCGAATCCGAGTACGCCCAGGAGCTGCCAGAGCGCCCGGATAGCGGCGGCGTCGACATCACAGACGGCGGCGGCGACGAGGGCGTCGAGGCCGGCGATCAGGGTCTGGTAGGCGGCGGGAAGCGCGGCGGGAGGAGCGGACTTGAGCATCACCTCAGCGAGTGCGGTCGCGCCCGCAAAGCGCGCGACGTCCCGCGCCAGATCCTGCCGCAGCACTTCGAGCTCGAACTCGCCGAGCGTCTGGAGCTCGCGGGTTTCCCGGTAATAGAGCTGCGCAGTGCCCTCCCCCAGGACCTCGAGCCCCGCGCCGAACTTGCTCTTGGGGCGCATCACGCCCTTCGCGATGGCGCTCTGCACGCCCAGATCCCGCGTCGCCAGCCGGACGATCTTGGAGGTTTCGCTGTACCGGTACGTCTGGAGGACGACCGCCGGCGTGGTGACCAGGGGCATGCCGAAAGTTACTGCGTCGGCATCTCGGCCACGGTCGTGGCGACCGGGCATGCCCCCAGCGGGACGGTGGTGATCAGGGTGTACTCGGGCGGCGGCGACAGGATGTACAGCGTGCCCGGACCGCTCCCGCAGGCGGTGTTCGAGACCGCATACACGCGGCCGCGCGCGTCGAGCGAGAGCGCCAGTACGCCCTTCCCTCCCGGCTTGATCCCGTTCCCCGGCCCACGAGTCACCGATCGCGTCAGTGCGTTCACTTCCAGGATGCCGTCGTCCGGCGAAGCGACGAGCACGCGCCCGGTGGGATGAAAGACGCCGGGTCCCGGACGCTCGCCGAGTCCGTTGATCACCACCACTTCCGTCCGGCCGACGGGATCCACCACTGACAGCCTGCCGTTGGCCTTCCCGCTGTCACCGCGATCGACCACATACAAGAGCGAGTCGTCCCCGATGACGGCAAAGTGCGCGTCCACGCCGCTCAGCGGAATCGAATCGGGCGCCGCGACGCCGGTCAGATTGACCGCGCTGAGCCAGCTCTTGTGCAGCGCGAACACCTGGCTGTCGAGGACGGCGACGGCCACGGGCGCCCCACTCAAGGCACGGGAGGCCAGACGTTGGCCCGTCTGGACGTTGACCTGCGCAAGGGAGTCGAAGGCAGAATCCGCCACCCACGCCACCGAGTCATCCTGGAAGGCCGCGCCCACGGCGCTCACTGCGGGGACCACCTTCGGCGTGCCCCCCAGTGTGATGATCTGAAGTGAGTCCCGTGGTCCCCCAGGCACCAGGATGATCGACCCGCGTCCCGCGATCTGGGGCGCGCCCGACACCGGAAATGGGAGCAGCAGCGAGGGCGGCGCGGAAAAAGTGCCGGCATTCACCAGCTTGATCAGTGCCGCGGGGCCGTCGAGGATGACGATTTCCTGCCCCACAGGCGTGGTCTGTTCGAGAGCGTCCGAACAGCCCATGACGGCCGCCACTCCGAGCGCTACGACGCCGAGCCGGACTCCGCGCATTCCCGCCCTTTGGTCAGTGTGATCCGAGGCTCCAGGAACCTCCCAAAATTACGGTGCGCCCGCGTGCAGGGAAACCGCGGACCTCCTGATAGTGGGCGTCGAGCGCATTCTCCACCCGCGCATCGAGCGAAAGGCCTGACGCGACGCCTCCCAGAAGAGTCAACGGGTACCGGGCCGAGACGTTGACCCGTCCGTAGGCCGGAAGGGTCACTCGACCGCCGGCATTGAAATCGATGTCCTGCCGGCGGCCGACGTATGACCACTCGGCCTCGACCGAACCGCCCGCCGGGAGGGCCGCGGAACCACTCAGGGTCACGGAATGAGACGGCCGGCGGATCAGCGGCTGGCCGTTGAGGAACTGCGCCGTGGACCCGGTGTCACCCGCCGTGACGCGCGTCTGGAGATAGGTATAGGTGGCGGAAAGCGCGCCCCAGGTGCCCAGGCCGGCGTGGACGCCTGCCTCCACGCCACGCGCCCAGGAGGCGGGCACATTGAAGTAGTTGACTGAGGCGGTGCCGTCGTATTCGATGAGCTGCCGGAAGCGCTGATTGAAGTACGTGGCCTGAACAGTGACGCCTCGCCCCAGAGTCTGGTCGAGTCCCGCCTCCCATGAAAACACCCGCTCGGGCTTCAGGTTGGGATTCCCCACCGTGAAGCCGGACGCGTAGTTCTGGAACAAGCTCGGCTCCTTGAACCCCGTGCCCACAGACGCCCGCAGGTGCGTCCGCTCCGCCAGGCGGTACGACGCACCCGCACGATACGTCCCGTAGGTGCCGAAGCGCTGGTTGTCTTCGATCCGGGCTCCCGCCGTCACGCTCACGGCCCGGTCGAGGCCCGTCACAACTTCCACGAACCCCGCCCCGTCATCCCGCATCTTCGGCGCACCGAGGGTCGTGCCGGTCATCAGCTGGTGTTCGAATACCGAGCCTGCCGTGAGCACGTTTCCCGAGGACAGGTGCAGGACGGCCTTCCCCGTCACCCCCTGCCGCGTCACCCAGTCATTGCTCGAGAATGGGAAGTTCACAACGTCGTTCGAGTCGTTGGGGACGATGGAGTATTGGTAGTTGTCTCGATGCCAGGTACCCGCGAGGTGCACCTCCACCGCTTGCGAGAACGCCTGGCCCAGGTCGAGGGCGGCCGTCGGGCCGCGGTCATCCTGGTGCTGGAACTTGCTCGTGGGCGCGCCGGTGTAGTCGGTTGGGAAGTGGTAGAGCGCATCACCGTAACGGAACGAGAAGGCCGCCTGCGTGTGGTCCGCCGGGCGAAGGGTGAACAACCCGTTCACCGTGGCGTTGCGGTAGTGATTGTTGAGCGGAAGCGATCCGTTCGACGTGAAATCGGACCCGCCAAGCGAGAACGACCCGAGGTCCCCGCCCCCGCCGACACTGAACCCCAGATTCGATGTGCCGTACGTGCCGCCGTGGGCGGAGATGGTGCCGTGCGGGGTGCCACGCCCTCGCTTCGTGAAGATCTGCACCACGCCGGCGACAGCATCCGACCCGTACAACACGCTCACCGGTCCGGCCACGACTTCGATCCGGTCGATGTTGTCCGTGGTCAAGTTCGCGAAGTCATACGACCCGCCCGGAGCATTCTGCGGTACACCATCGATCAGCACCTTGGTGTAGTCGCTCTCCCCACCCCTCAAGAAGAGGGACGTCTGCGACCCGAAGGAGTTCGTCTCCACGACCGCCGCGCCCGGCACCATTCGCAATGCCTCCGCGACCGTGCGAATGCCGCGCGCCTGGAGGTCGGCGCCGCGGAGCACGGTGGTGGTCACGGGCAGCCGGTCGGCAGGAGTCGGCACGCCGGTCGCCGTCACGACCAACGGGGATAACCGAAACGTGTCGGTCGGAGTTTGTGCGGCCATCGACTGAAGAGCTCCCGCGAGCAGCAAGGCGTGCGGAAGAAGGCATGAGGGGAAAACGTGACGCATTCCTAACTCCGATCCGAGGGAAGTTCACGACGCAGGGGAATCATTTGCGGACGGTCGTCAAAGGATTGAATCGCGACAGGCCACTCGAAGACCCGCTCGACGGTTTCCCGGGTCAGGACGTCGCGCGCCGCTCCCAAGCCTGCGGTGGCTCCCCGGGACAGCAGCAGCACGCGGTCGGCGAACCGGGCGGCCAGGTTCACGTGGTGAGTGATCACGACCGCGGCAAGGTTCCGGCGATCCACCAGCGCCCGGACGCGCTCGAAGAGCTCCATCTCGTGCTTTACGTCGAGGGAGGCGGTGGGCTCGTCGAGGACGAGCAGTTGCGGCTCCTGGGCGAGGGCCCGCGCCAGGCGCACCCGTTGCTGTTCACCCCCCGAGAGGGTTTCGAGCCAGCGATCGGCGAGCCCGGACGCGTCGCAGGCCTCGAGTGCGTCGCGAACCGCCGCGTGATCGACGTTTCGCGGAGCGGCAAAGGGAGGGAGGTGAGGATACCGGCCGAGCATGACGGACTCGCGCGCCCGCTGCGGGAAGGTCATCTCCTCGCGCTGAGTCACGACGGCAGCCACGCGGGCCAGCGCCCGGCGGTCCCACTGCCCTGCCGCTCGTCCCGACACGACCACCGACCCCCTGGTGGGTGCGAGTGTACCGAGGGCGACGCGAATGAGGGTGGTCTTGCCGGAACCGTTGGGCCCGAGCACCACGACGAGCTCACCGGGCACGACACTCAGCGACACGCCGGCGAGCACGTCCCGGTCCGTCCCCGGATACCGGGCATGCACGTGCTCGAGGGCGAGGATCACGCGCGGACTCCGACCCAGCGGCGCAGGAGGACGGCGAAGGCTGGCACACCGATGAGCGCGGTGACGATGCCCACGGGCAGCTCCCGCGGCGCCACCGCCGTCCGCGCGAGCGTGTCCGACAGCATCAGGAGGATCCCGCCGCCGAGGAACGAGACGGGAATCAACGCGCGGTGCCGGTGCCCCCAGATCAGGCGTCCGATGTGCGGAATGATCAATCCCACGAAACCGATGACGCCGGACACGGCGACGGCCGCCGCCGTGAGCAGCGACGCGGCCAGGTACACGCGCCGCCGTACCCGGGCGACATCGGCACCGAGGTACGCCGCCGGTTCGTCGCCAAGGGCCATCAGATCGAGAGGCCGGGCGGCGAAGATCAGGATGATGAGAGGAACGGGCAGGTAAAGCAGCATCACGAGGACCGTGGTCCACGATGCTCCCGACAGCCCACCCCACAGCCACAGCATGGCATTCCGCAGCTGCTCGGCCTCTGAGAGCGACACGATCGCGGTCGAGATCGCGGCGGCGAATGACCCCACCACGACGCCCGCCAGAAGGAGGATGCGCGGATCGAGCGTCGCGCCGGCCACCAGCCCCAGGCGGTACACGAGAGCCATCGCCGCGAGCGCACCGACGAAGGCCGCGAGCGGGAGGGCCCACGGACCGGAGAGATGCAGCGCGATGGCGCCCACGGCCCCCAAACCCGCGCCTCCCGAGAGCCCCATCAGGAACGGGTCGGCCAGGGGATTCCGGACCAGGGCCTGCAGCCCGGCTCCGGAAACGCCCAACGCACCGCCCACGAGGAGGCCCAACAGGGCCCGAGGCACGCGGAGATCCCGCACGATGGGCGAATGAATCAGATCGCCGAGCGGAATGGCGGTCGGCCCCAACGTGACGGCCAGCCCCAGTGCCAGCAACGCCGCGACGACGAGCCCGGTGTTCTTCACTTGGGGTTCAGGAGATGGGCGTATATCGCGATGGCTTCGCCGGCGCGGGGGCTGGGGCGCCCGAAGAGCGTCCCGGGCAGGTGCAGGATGTGCCCCTCGCGGATCGCCCGCACCGACCGCCATTCGGGCCGGCGCGCGAATGAGGGCGTGTTGGAGGCGCTCGAGTCGTCCACCACCGCGATGTAGTCGGGATTGCGTGCCGCGATGCTCTCGAGCGATACCGTCGCCGACGCCTGCGGGAGATCGTGAAAGACATTCTGGGCACCCGCGAGCCGTCCCAACTCGTCGAGGTAGCTCCCTCCCCCAATCACGATCGGGGGATTGTCCCAGACCACGATGGCCACCCGAGCGCGGAACGGCGGTGCCGGGAGCGCCGTCAGCGAATCGAGCAGCCCCGCAACCGAGTCGCCCGTCGCCTGATGCGCCGTGAGCGTTCCCAACAGCCGCGCGTCGTGCGCGACGTCCTTCAGCAAGTCCTGTTTGAGGACCACCGACGTGATCCCGAGCTGCTCGAGCTGTGTGATGGCCGTGCCATTGGACGGAGACCGGTACAGCACCACCAGATCGGGATGGGTCGCCGCGACCGCCTCGATATTCGGATCCAACCCGTCCCCGACCACCGGGACAGCCAGCGCGGCGGCGGGATACCGGCACCAGGTGGTGCGGCCCACAACCTGAGGGCCGGCGCCGACGGCAAAGAGCAATTCGGTGGATGAGGGAGCGAGGGAGACGATCCGGTGGACGGGGCCGGAGACCGAAACGGTGCGGCCTGCGTCGTCGGTGACCGACAGCGGACCCGGGGCCGGCCGTCCCCCCCCACCGCAGGCGATCAGCAGCGACAATCCGATGTTGAGGAGCGCTCGGCGCATCAAAAAACCCACCCCTGGCGGACCAGAGATGGGCGAGCGTCTGCGCCTCAGTGCGCAGCGCCACCATCCCTCCCGCGAGGGAATTGCAGGTGGCGCGAACGGGGAGGTCTCCTGGCTTCGGGCACCTCGGCTCGCCTTCCCGGTTTCCCAGTGGCTTGGAGCCGATCGCTACTGCCCGTTACAGTGGCGGGGCCGCGCCGGACTTGCACCGGCTTCCGTGAATCCCGCGTTCGCGTTTTGGACTACGAGGCTATGCTAGCGGGCGCGCGCGGACGCCGCAAGGCCATCCAGAATCCGCCTGCGAGCACCACACCCGCGAGGACGGCGATGAAGGGCACGAGAGACTCGATCCGGAACCGGCCGCGCGGGAACTCGATCGCCACGAGCGCCCCCGCTTTCACGTGATCGATCTGGTACTCGGCGAAATGCCGGGTCTCGAGGATCCGCACGCCCAGTGCGCGCAACCCGGGGCCGGTGACCCGCGCGGTGGTGTCTTCGAGCAGGAGCATCAAGTTGTCGAGAGGATGATCGACGGGGAGCATCACGGGCGACGTACCGCCAGGAATCAGATAACTGTACGACACCTGGCGCCCTCCGCCCGGCTGCACGGCGCCGAACAGCGCGACTGAATCGCCGCGTCGCGCCACGGCATCCGCGGAGAAGTCCCCCTGTCCCACCGAGAACTGAATGACACCCGCGGGCAGCGCCGTGGTCCACACCGGGTGGAGCGTGTCGGCGGCAATGCGCGTCGTCTCTCCGGGATTCGCCAGCACCGCGATTTCCAGTACTTCCCGTGACCCGTCCTGCTTGGGCGAGGCCACCGACACGAGACGCTTGCTCACGCTGAGGGGAGGTCCGTCCACCGACGTGTCGTACACCCGCAGCGTGTCGACTTGCGTCCCTCCTCCGGGGCCGCCACGCAGCGGCCGGATGGGCTCCGAGAAATAGCCCACGCCGTCGTGCAACACGCTGATCAGGTAGGTGGCGGTCGAATCGACAGAAGCGATGTGGAGCCGGTATTGCCCCCTCGCGTCCAGCCGGGTGGAGTCGACGGGGCCCTGCACCAGCATCGTCACCCGGTGGAGGGTGACCGTAGCGCCAGTGAGGGGATGTGGATGAGCGTAGCCGAGGGTGACGGCCCCGGTCAGTGTTACCGACTGTCCACTCGCCACTCCCGCTCCGCCCACCAGACCCCAGAGGCTCAGGAGCAGCGCGTTAGGGAGTGAACTTGCCGAAATCTTCAGGATCGAGGTTTTGGAGGTATGTCTTGAGCGCATCAGCGTCGAGGGGTCCGCTGGTCCGCTCGCCGGAGGGACCGGTGCTTTCGCCGATCGTATCAGTGGTTTCGATCACGGTGTGCTGAAGGAGCTCGTCCGCCGTCAGAATCGGGGCCTGCAGCCGGAGCGCGAGGGCGATCGAGTCTGATGGACGGGCGTCGACCTGGATGATCTGGTCGCCGCGATACAGATGCAGCTCCGCGTAGTACGTGCTGTCCTTCACCGCGGTGATGATGATCTTCCGCAGCTCGGCGCCAAGTCCCACGATGACCTGCTTCAGGAGGTCGTGGGTGAGCGGCCGGGACGACTTCACTCCGGCCAGCTCCATCGCGATCGCGCTTGCCTCCGCCGGGCCGATCCAGATCGGCAGCACCCGCTCGCCATCCGACTCCCGCAAAATCACTACGGGCGTGTTGTTGGTCCGGTCGAGACCCAGATTGGCGACGCGGACTTCTTTCATAGTCGTATGCTCAGGTCCCCATGTCCCACGAAGCCAGATACTTCTTCTGCTCCGCCGTGAGGGTGTCAATGGCGACGCCCATCCCGGCGAGCTTGAGCCGGGCAATGTCCTGATCCAGCTCGCGTGGAATGCGGTGCACGTCCTTGCTGAGCTTCTTGGACTCCTTGACCACGTACTCCGCGGCCAGCGCCTGATTCGCGAAGGACATGTCCATCACGCTCGCCGGATGCCCTTCGGCCGCGGCGAGGTTCACGAGCCGGCCATCCGCCAGCACGAAGATCTTCTTGCCGCCCAGATTCCAGCCTTCGACCAGCTCGCGGACGTGGTCGGGCCCCTTCGCCGCCCCCTTCAGGGCGTCGAGGTCGATTTCGACGTTGAAATGGCCCGAGTTCGCGATCACCGCACCGTCTTTCATGGCCTGCATATGCTCGAGACGGATGACGTGCACGTTGCCCGTGAGGGTGACGAAGATGTCGCCGACCTTCGCGGCCACGGCCATCGGCGCAACCTGGAACCCGTCCATCTGGGCCTCGAGCGCTTTCAGCGGGTCGATTTCCGTCACGATCACGGTGGCCCCTGCGCCCCGCGCGCGCATCGCGAACCCCCGGCCACACCATCCGTACCCCGCCACCACCACGGTGCTCCCGGCGATGAGGAGATTCGTCGCGCGGAGGATCCCATCGAGCGTCGACTGGCCGGTGCCGTAGCGGTTGTCGAACAAGTGCTTGGTATCCGAATCGTTGACGGCGACCACCGGGAATTGCAGCACGCCGTCCTTCGCCATCGCCTTAAGGCGAATGACGCCGGTCGTGGTCTCTTCCGTAGACCCGATCACCCGTTTCACCAGCTCGGTGCGCTCCGCCGGGGACATCTTTTCCACCCACCGCCGCACCGGCGGCGCGAGGTCGTCGAGACGGTTGAGGGCGATCATGTGAAGCGCGCCGACCAGGTCCGCGCCATCATCCATCGTGATGTCGGACTGATGGGCGAGCGCCGCCCGGATATGCTCGTAATAGGTCTCGTGATCTTCGCCCTTGATGGCGAACACCTTGATGCCATGGTGCGACACGAGATGTGCCGCAATGTCGTCCTGGGTGGAAAGCGGATTCGAGGCGCAGAGCGCGACGTCCGCACCACCGGCCTTCAGCGTGACCATCAGGTTCGCGGTCTCGCTGGTGACGTGCAGGCACGCCGCCAGCTTCCGGCCCGCCAGCGGCTTCTCCCGGACGAACCGCTCCCGCACCTGCCGCAACACCGGCATCGAGCGCTCGGCCCATTCGGCGCGGCGGCGTCCTTCGGCGGCCAGCGCCGGATTCTTGATGTCGGACTGCGAGGGGTGTGCGGTGGTCGTGGGCGTCATGCCGAAACCTTGGAAGAGGCGTAGTGCTTGGAGCGCTGCACCGCCAGGCGCAGCTCCTCCACACGATTGGTCCGTTCCCAGGAGAAGAGACCGTTGGCACCGGGCTCACGGCCGAAGTGGCCGTACGCCGCAGTGGGCCTGTACAGCGGCCGACGGAGGTCGAGCGCCTTGATGATGCCGGCCGGCGTGAGGTCGAACACGTCGCGGACCGCGTCCTCCAGGGCCGCTTCGGGCACCTGGCCGGTGCCGAAGGTGTCGACCATGACGGACACCGGGTCCGCCACGCCGATCGCGTAGGCAACCTGCGCCTCGCACCGGGCGGCGAGCCCGGCCTGCACGACGTTTTTCGCAACCCAGCGCATCGCGTAGGCGGCGGAACGATCCACCTTCGAGGGGTCCTTGCCGCTGAACGCGCCGCCCCCGTGACGGGCCATTCCGCCGTAGGTGTCGACGATGATCTTGCGCCCGGTGAGTCCGGCGTCACCCTGCGGCCCTCCCACCACGAATCGGCCCGTCGGGTTCACGAGGACATCCGCGTCGGACACCGTGAAACCGGCATCGGCGAGCACGGGCGTCACGACGGCCTTGATCACGGCCTCGCGCAGCTCATTCGCCTTGATCCGGTCGGAGTGCTGCGTGGAGACCACGACTTTGCTGATCCCGACGGGGCGCGAGCCCTCGTACACCACACTGACCTGCGTCTTGCCGTCGGGCCGGAGGTACGGGAGCGTCCCGTCTTTCCGCACCGCGGCCAGCCGCTCTGCGAGCCGGTGTGCCAACACGATCGGCAGGGGCATGAGGGAGGCCGTCTCGTTGGAGGCATACCCGAACATCATCCCCTGGTCGCCTGCCCCGCCGATGTCGACGCCCATCGCGATATCCGCGGACTGGCGGTCGATGGTCGTGAGCACGGCACAGGTCTCGGCATCGAACCCGTAGCTCGCGTCCGTGTACCCGATCGCCTTGATGGTGCCCCGGACGATGTCCGGGATATGGACGTAGGTCGAGGTCGTGATCTCGCCCGCCACCACCGCCATGCCCGTCGTCACCAGCGTTTCACAGGCGACCCGGGCCGCGGAGTCATTGGTCAGAATGGCGTCGAGAATCGCGTCCGAAATCTGGTCCGCGATCTTGTCGGGATGCCCTTCGGTGACGGACTCGGACGTGAAAACGTGGCGAGCGTCCAACATGTGGTTGTGTCTCCCTTTAGCTGGGCAAGCTAGCCGAGGTGCGTCCCCCGGGCAACCGCGCGTCGGGATCGAGGAGCTTCATATCCACGGCTTCCGCCAACGCGTAACGCAAAATGTCGAGCGCCAGGTCCGCGGATCGCGCGGCCAGCGCGGCCGCCGCCGCGGACATCGCCTGCTCCCGGCTCACTTGACGCACCAGCCAGCGAATGACCGGCAGCGCCGGAGGCGCCACCGACAGTGTCTCGTAGCCAAGACCCAGCAAGAGGAACGCCGAGATGGGCTCGGACGCCATTTCCCCACAGACGCTCGCGGGTTTCCGGGCGGTCCGGGCCGCTTCGGCGACCAGCTTCAGAAGCCGCAGGACACTCGGATCGTGAGGCGTGAAGCGATTCGCCAGACGGGCGTTGCTCCGGTCCACCGCGAGCGTGTACTGCGTGAGGTCGTTCGTCCCCACGGACAGGAAGTCGGCGATCTCCGCCAGGCGGTCGGCCATGACCGCCGCCGCGGGCGTCTCGACCATGACTCCAACGGGCACGGTCTCAGCCGCCGGGATGCCGGCGGCCTTCAGGCGCTGCGCCTCGTCCGCCACCAGCTCGCGCGTTGCCTCGACTTCAGACAAACGGGTGACGAGCGGGATCATCAGATGAATGGGCACGTGGGCGGCAGCGCGGAGCGCAGCCCGGATCTGCACCCGGAACATCTCGGGCTGATCGAGGCACACGCGGATCGCCCGCCACCCCAGGAACGGGTTGGCTTCGGGCGGCGCGCGGAAGGGAGCCGGAAATTTGTCGCCACCCAGATCGTAGGTCCGGATCACGATCGGGTGACCGGGAAATGCATCTCCCACCTTCTTGAAGTACTTCGCCTGCTCGTCCTCGGTCGGGAGCTTGGTGTGCCCGGTGATGAGGAACTCCGTGCGCAGGAGCCCCACGCCTTCGGCGCCGTGCTCCTTCGCGGCCTTGATCTCTTCGGGCAGGTCGACGTTGCCGCGGACATTGATGTGAATGCCGTCGGTGGTCACCGCCGGCAGGCTCGCGCCTTCCTCGGCCTGCCGTGCGATCTGCTTGCGGCGGGTGTCCATCGCCCGTGCGGTAGCGATCTCGTCCTTGCTCGGATCGAGGATCACCACACCGCGGGTGCCGTCGACGATCAGCATCGTACCGGACTTGATGCGCTCGAGCGCGCCGGTCAGCCCCATCACCGCCGGCATGCCCATGGAGTGCGCCAGAATCGCGGCGTGCGAGGTGCGCGTCCCCTCTTCACTCACGAGGCCGAGTACCCGGTCGCGGCCGAACTGGACGGTGATGCCGGGTCCGAGCTCGTGGGCTACGAGGATGGAGGGTTCCCGGATGCCGCCCGCCACCAGGTCACCCTTATGAAGGAGGTGGCGGACGACCTGGATGGTGACGCCGTTCAGATCGGCCAGTCGCTCCTTGAGCCGGGGGCTGGTCGTCGCCGCCCAGGCGTCCCGCACTTCAAGCGCCTGGTACTCATACGCCTTCTCGGCGGTGAGGTGGTTCTTCCGGATCAGCTCTTCGACGGATCCCAGGAACGACTTGTCCTCGAGCATGAGGATCTGCGCGTCGAAGATCCGCGCCTCGTCCGCGCCGGCCTCCACCTCCGCGAGCTTGCGGAGCTCACCCAGGTGGCGGCGCACGTCGCGGACCGCGGCGCGCAGACGGCGGACTTCCTTCTCGACCTGAGTGCGCGGCACCACCCGGTGCGGCACTTCGGGCAACGTGGTCTGCACCGACACCGCCGGACCGATGGCGATGCCCGGAGACACTCCGATGCCCCGCAGTGTGCGATCCGTCATTCCGTAAGGTCCATTTCATTGAAGCCGGCCGCCACCAGCGCGCAGAGCACGTCCACGGCGGTTTCGGCGTCGTCGCCATTGGCGGCGATGATGAGGGTCGCGCCCTGCTCCGCGGCCAGCATCATCACGCCCATGATGCTCTTGCCGTTCACGGACACTTCACCGCGCCGGACTTCGATGGACGCGGAAAACTTGTTCGCCGTTTTCACGAACTCCGCCGCCGGGCGCGCATGCACCCCCAGCGGGTTCACGATCGTGGCCTCGCGCTCGACTACCGCCATATCACCCCCGCGACGAGCGCGATTACGACGAGTACGAGCCCCAGCCGCAGTCCGCTGAGGATGTCAGGACGCCACCGGAGCAACCCGAACGCCACCGCTGCGGCGACCGCCAGAGTGATGCGGGCCCAGCCTCGAAACGCATCGCCCGACCACTGGGCCACCATGGGCAACGCGAACCCCAGCGCCAGCGCCGTCGCGGGACCGAGGTACTGCCCCGCCCGGCGCATCCAGGGCTCGTGAAGCGCCTGCGCCACGCGCGGCCCATACGTCCACCCCGCCCGCAACGCCCACCACCGCAGCGCGACGTGCCCCACGTTATACACGATCAGGAACAGGGCGACTGCGGCGAATCCACCTCGCCAGGTCACCGCCGCCAGCGTCAGCGCCGAGAGTGTGGGAAGCCAGCCGGCCCACACCAGCCGGTCGCCGATCGAGCCCAGGGGACCCGCGAGCGCCCCCCGCAGACGCTCGATCTGTTCGGCGGGAACGCCATCGATTTCGGCGCGCGCCAACGCCCCGGCCCCCGCTCCGCTCAGATAGGGGTGCGCGTTGAAGTACCGGGACGCGCGCCCCAGGGCCGCGCGATATCGCTCCGGATCCAGGTCACGCAACAGGGGCTCGGCGGCGACGCCGGTCCCCACGCCGATGAGACGCTCGTAGTTCCACGACGCCTGGACCGTGAAGAGGCGTAGCAATGACGCCAGCAACCGCGGCCGGGCCTTCAGATCAGCCATGCCACCACGATCCCGCCCACCAGTCCCGCGGCGAGCCATTTGAGATGAGTGCCGAGTCCCACCAGGCGTATTGTGCCGGCCGCGCCCGCGGCCAGAGCGGCACCGGTGGCGGCCACCGACAGCAGGCGCTCGCCCCGGTGCGAAAGCGCCGGCACCACGAATGCGCGGGTAAGTGCGACCAGCCCGAGGCCAAACGCCGTGACGAGCGCCGCACGCGCGAGATCCCTCCCGGCGCCGGCGAAATGCAGGCGGTACAAGACGCGCACGTCCCCGCGCTCGAGTGCCGGCGCTGCCGCCGTGACCGCGCGCGTGTTGAGCCGCCGGAGGACCTGGAGTGACATCCCGCCGATCATGGCGGTGAAGAGGCCTACGACAGTGGCGAGACCGATGCCGAACGGCAGGGCGAACGTGTGCACCGCCCCGACGGCGATGACGGTCGCGGGGCCGTATTCGGGATATCGTGTCGCGCCGACGGGCAGGATGTCGTACTGGAAGAGCTCGAAGAGCACGCCGATGCGAAGTCCCGCGCCCACGTCACCGAGCAGGAGCCCGGCGACCGACCCCGCGACGATGGGCCTTGCGAGCATGATCTGCGGAAACGAGACCAGGTCGAGTCCGACGATGGCGCCCAGCGCCAGCAGCTCCCACCCGTGCGGAATCACTTCGCGAACTCCGCGAGCGGGACGGCGCGCGCGGTGGGCACATCCTGGGCGACGACCTCGACTCCCCGCGACACCAGGGCGCGCAGCTTCGCGACCTCGTCGTCGGCGAGATAGACGTACCGGAGGCGCTCCGAGCGCCCGGGCTTGTGATGAATGCCGCCGAGGGTCACCCGGCGGAGCTTGGGGATCCTGTCGACGAGGGCGATGACGGTATCGATGTCACCGGTCAGCAGGAGGCCGACGCGGGCGTCCTTCACCCAGTCGTCATAGCGCCGCGCGGCTTCGTCGACCGAGGCGAACACCGCCTCCATGCCGGGCGGGACCCCCATGCGGTAGAGGTCCTGCTCCCAGTCGGACGCGCGCACTTTGTCGTCGACCAGAGCGATGAACTGCAAGCCGAGCGGCTGGCCCCAACCCACCACCACCTGACCGTGGATGAGGCGGTCATCCACCCGCACCACCACGAGGCTCACGCCGGCGGTATCCGGATGGCGCGCCCCCCCGCGTCGACGGCTCGCTGTGCCGCCTCAGCCGGCGGCAGGTCCCGATGGAAGACGAAGTCCAGGAGCATGGCGAGGTTCACGCCGGTGACCACCGCGATGCCGCGGCCCTGGTCCCGTGAGATCCGCACCGCGCCGGCGAGGCAGGAGCCACCGGGGAGGTCCACGAACACCACCGCCGGACCCTCTCCGATGGCCTCACCGATGCGCTCCTTGAGTGACCCGCCGTCGCAGCCCTCGTTCGTCACCGGGACGAGCGCGTCTCGGACCCCCGAGATATGCTCGGCCGCCGTGACCAGGGACTGCGCGAGGCCGGCGTGGGAGACCACGACGCCCCGCAGAGGATTACTCATCGTCTTCCTCGAGATACGTACCGACGTCCCGGCGCTGCCGCATCGTGCGCATGAGCCGGTCGTTGAATTCCTTGGCGGAGTCTACGCCGCCATATCGCAGGAGGTGGTTCATCGCCACCACCTCACAAATAACCGTCAGATTCTTGCCGGGGTTCAGCGGCACGGTCACGAGGGGTAGAGAAACGCCCAAAAGCGCAGTTTCCTGGCGATCCAGCCCGGTCCGGTCATACTCGCGGTTGGCATCCCAGTCCTCGAGCTGCACCACTACCTCGATACGCTTTTGCTGGCGGACGGCACGGATGCCGAAGAGCGCTTTGATGTCGATGAGGCCGACGCCCCGGATCTCCATGAAGTGCCGGGAGAGCTCGTGCCCGCGCCCGATCAGGACATCGTTCCCCCGGCGGGTGACGTGGACCACGTCATCCGCCACGAGCCGATGCCCCCGCTCCACCAGGTCCAGTACGCACTCGCTCTTGCCGATGCCGGAGCGTCCCATGAACAAGAGACCCACGCCGAAAACGTCAGCAAGTGACGCATGGGTCGTCGTCGTGGGCGCGAACGCATCGTCGAGGAAGGGCTTGAGGCGGCGGTAGAATTCCGCCGTTTTCAGCTGGGTACGGACCAGCGCCACCCCTCGTGCTTGCGCCAGCTCGACCAACTCCGCGGGAGGAGACTGTCCCTTGCTGATCACGACCACCGGCAGCTCAAACCTGAAGAAATTCTCCAGGCTCGCGCGCCGCGCGGCCGGATCGAGCGACGTGAGGTAGCTGATCTCCGTCTCACCGAGGACGTGGATCCGGTTGCCGACGAACCGGCCGGTGTAGCCGGCCAGGACCAGGCCCGGGCTTGACGCCTCGGGCGTGGGGATCTCCTTGTCGAACCCGATCTCACCCGTCAGCGGCTCGAGCTGCAGGGGCTCGGCCTTCCGCGCCAGGAGATCACGAACTTTCGGATTCGCCACTAGCGACTCTCCCCACGGATGATGCGTTCCAGATGCCGGCAGGTCTCGTCCGCGGCATGGTCCCAGGTCAGGCGTTCCGCGAACCGCCGGCCACCGGCGCCCAGCAGCTCGACCCGGCGCGGATCATTCGCGAGCGTCAGCAACCGGTCGGTGAGTGCCGTCACATCCCCGTGCGAAACCAGATAGCCGGTCTCACCGTCTCGCACGGACTCCCGCAGCCCCGGGCTGTTCGAGGCCACGGCGGGTGTGCCGCACGCCGCCGCTTCGACGTTGGTGATCCCCCACCCTTCTTTGGGACTGGGAAACACCACGGCCCAGGCTTCGCGGAGCAGGCGGCGCTTCCGCTCGTCATCGACGAATCCGAGGAACGTCACCGCGTCTCCCAGGCCGAGCTCCCTGGCCAGGCCTTCGAGCCGGGGACGGTCATCCCCCTTCCCGGCGATGTCGAGCCGCACGTCGCTTCCGCGCTCGCGTGCCGCCGCCACCGCACGTAGCGCGTACTCCACTCCTTTATAACGCTTGAGGCGACCGACGTACAGGAACGTCGGACGTGCGGCGCGTTTCACGGATGGGTCGGGCCGATACCAGTTCGCATCGACGCCCGGATAAATCACCTCGATGCGTTCCGCCGCTACGCCGCGCGCGACCAGGTCCGCCTTGGTGCTGTCCGAGATCGCGTGAAACCCGGCCCGCCGGTACGCCCACGGGATGGGCCGCTCGGCGGCCCACACCACCGATGCCACCAGCGGATTGGCCTCGGCAAAGACCGTCGAGCCGAACAAATGGGGAACGATCACACAGAACGGCAGCGATGTCGCCGAGGCGAGAAAGAGCGGCAGCTTGTTGATGTCTTCCACGACGATGTCGTAGGCGTTCGCCGCGAGGAGGCGGCGGGCCGCGCCGCGCCCCAGGAACGCGAAGCTGTTGCGATTTCCCACCCGGTGCACCTGCATCCCATCCACCGTGGCCTGCGCACTCGCGCCCGGCCACCCGCTCGCCACGAGATCGATCTGGTGTCCCGAGCGGGCCAGGCGCCCGAAAATTTCATGGAGATGGATCTCGGCGCCGCCGGCTAGCGGGTTCTCGCGGTCATTCCAATTGACCAGCAGAATCCTCACAACAGGCCCTGCTCACGGGCCACAGCATCCAGCACACCGTTGACGAACCCGGGTGCCTTGGGACCGGCGAACCAGTGCGCGAGGCGCACTGCCTCGTCAATCACGACCCGGGGCGGCGTGACTCCTTCGTCGAGCTCGGCCATGGCGATCCGGAGGATGTTCTTCTCGATGGCCCCCACCCGCTCGAGGCGCCAGTGCTCCGCGGCATCAGCCATCCGGCGGTCGTAGTCCTCGGTGGCGGAGGCGGCGCGGGCGGCGAGGTCGGCGCCGCGGTCGTACCCATCGGGCTCGTGGCCGAAGGCCACACCCAGGCGGGCCACGACCGCTTCGAGCGATGGCCGCCCCGAGAGATCCCACGCATAGAGGATCTGCAGGGCGCGGGCCCGGGCCTTGGTCTCAGCGCGAAGCACGAGGGAGCTGCGACAGCAGGTCCGCCGTGGCGAGCGCCGCCTCGGCCGCTTCGAAACCCTTGTTGCCGGCGCTCCCGCCGGCCCGCGCCTCGGCCTGGTCCTGCGTATCCACCGTGAGGACGCCGAACCCGACCGGCACCTGGTGTGCCAGGGCGACGTTGCCGAGACCCCGGGCCGCTTCACCGGCGACGTAGTCGAAGTGGGGGGTCTCTCCCCGGATCACGCAGCCGAGCGCGACGATGGCCGCGTACTTGCCGCTCGACGCGGCAGCCTCGGCCACAACCGGGAGCTCAAATGCGCCGGGGGTCCACAGGACGTCGACATGGTCGTCCTTCACGCCATGCTCCCGGCAACAGGCGCGAGCACCCTCGAGCAGCCTGGCGGTGATCAGCTCGTGGTAGCGACTCACGACCAGCGCCACGCGCCGCGTGGCCGGTGCGCGCGGAGTGCCACGGAATTCAGTCACGTCAGTGGGTGAGCAGGTGTCCGAGCTTGTCGCGCTTGACGTCCAGGTACGCGCGATTCTCGTCGGACGGCGGGGGCACGATGGGCAGGCGCTCGACGATTTCGAGTCCGTAGCCCTCGAGCCCGACCAGCTTCATCGGGTTGTTGGTGAGCACGCGGATGGACGACAGACCGAGGTCGAGCAGGATCTGCGCGCCGATGCCGTAGTTCCGGAGATCGGGCTTGAATCCGAGTTTTTCGTTCGCCTCGACGGTGTCATTCCCCGCATCCTGCAGCTCGTACGCCTTGAGCTTGTTGAGCAGGCCGATGCCGCGGCCCTCCTGATCGAGATACACGATGACCCCGCGGCCTTCGCGGGCGATGGCGTGCATCGCACTCTCGAGCTGCCACCCGCAGTCGCACCGCTGCGAACCGAACACGTCGCCGGTGAGACACTTCGAGTGCATCCGCACCATGACGCCCGGGTGGCCCCCAACGTCGCCGTACACCAAGGCGACGTGCTCCGCGTCGTCCACGTCGTTGCGGTAGCCGATGATTGTGAACTCGCCGGCAGCCGTCGGCAGGCGCGCGCTCGCCACCCGGTGCACCAACCGTTCTTTGGCGAGGCGGTACTGCACCAGCTGAGCGACGGTGATAAAAGTGATCTTGTGCTCGGCGGCGAAGCGATCGAGCGCCGGCTTGCGCGCCATCGTGCCGTCGGCGTTCAGAATTTCGCAGATCACACCGGCGGGATAGAGTCCGGCGAGCCGCGCGAGGTCGACGCTGGCTTCTGTCTGTCCCACGCGCTGCAACACGCCACCGGGACGGGACCGCAACGGGAACAAATGACCGGGCCGGCGCAGGTCGGAGGGTTCCGAGGCCGGGTCGATCGCCACGCGAATGGTCGCGGCGCGGTCGGCGGCGGAGATGCCCGTCGTGACGCCGAAGCGGCTCGCCGCATCCACGCTCACGGTGAAGGCCGTTTCGCGGGACTCGGTGTTGTGCTCGGTCATCTGCGACAAGCCGAGGGCCTGACAGCGGTCGGGCGTGAGCGCGAGGCAAATGAGGCCCCGCCCGTGCGTCGCCATGTAATTGATCATCTCCGGAGTGACCCGCGCGGCCGCTCCGACCAGATCGCCTTCGTTTTCCCGATCCTCGTCATCCGCGACGATGACCAGCTTGCCCGCGCGGATGTCCGCGATCGCCTGTTCTACGAGTTCGTGCGACATAGTGCTTTCACGTACTTCCCGAGCACGTCCCCTTCCACGTGGACCCGGTCGCCCACCTTCGCGGTGCCCAACGTGGTATGGGTCCGCGTAAACGGAATGAGCGACACCTGCACTGCCCCCGACGCCGGCAGGGCATTCACCGTGAGGCTGACGCCATCGACGGTGATCGACCCGTGCGGCACCGTGACCTCCCGTACGTCCTTCGGCACCTCAAGATCGAGCAGTCGCGCGTCCTCGCGATCCGCGACGGCGATGACCCGCGCGACTCCGTCGACATGCCCCTGCACGATGTGGCCGCCGAGGCGGTCACTCGCCTTGAGCGCCCGCTCGAGGTTCACCTGCCGCCCCGTCGCGTACTCCCCGATCAGGGTCCGGTCGAGCGTCGTGGCGATGGCGTGTACCGTGAATCCGCCCTTCACCACCTTTTCGACCGTGAGACAGGCGCCGTTGACGGCGATGCTCTCACCGCGCCTGAGGCCGCGGTACGGCGCCGACAGCGTGAGGGTGAGCCCGGGCTGACGCTCCCCGTTTCCCACCTCCCGCTTCCCGGCCTTCACCCGGCCCACCGCGTTCACTATTCCGGTAAACATAGCCTGCGGTCCAAGACGAGTAACGTATCCGCCCCCAACGCTTTACGCTCCACGGGAATCCAGCGCGGCGCCTGGTCGATATCGACGTCCGCCACTTCGGGGAAGGCCGGAATCCCATTCTCCCCGAGCCAAAAGGGTGCCTGGATCCAGTACAGCCGGTCCACCAGGCCGAGAGACAGCAATTTCGCGCCCAACGCCCCTCCCCCTTCACATAACACCGACTGGATCCCGGCCGCCCGGAGCTCCTTGAGCCCGGCCTCGAGATCGAAGGGGCGGAACACGCGAACGCCGTTGGCATCGAGCACCGAGGCGTTGTTCGCCGGCGCATCGGGTGAGGCCATCACCCAGGTGGGAATTTCCCGCGCCGTCTGGACCAGGGTCACGGTAGGGTTCAGCATCGCCCGACGGTCGAACACCACCCGGACCGGTGCCCTCCTCGGCGTCACCGCTCCGCGGACCGTGAGGCGGGGATTGTCGCGAAGGGCGGTCGTGCCGCCCACGGCGATCGCGTCGTGTCCGGCCCGCAGCCAATGCACGTAGTCTCGCGCGCCCTCGCCCGATACCCACTGCGAGCGCCCGGCATGATCCGCGATGCGGCCGTCGACCGACGTGGCGAGCTTCAGCGCGACGAAGGGCCGGTCCTGCTCGGTCCGGGAATGGAGAAAGGCGGCGTTCAGCGAAGCGGCCCGCTCGGACTCGACGCCCATCGCCACGTCCACTCCGGCGCGCCGGAGCTTCTCCAGTCCTCCCCCCGCCTGTAGATCGGGATCCGGGATCGCGGCCACTACGCGCCCGACCCCCGCGGCCAGAATGGCATCGACACATGGCGGAGTCTTGCCGGTGTGCCGGCAGGGCTCGAGGTTCACCACCAGCGTGCTGCCACGCGCCGCACTCCCGGCCGCATTCAACGCCACGACCTCCGCGTGCGGTCCCCCGAACTCGGCGTGCCACCCCTCGGCGATCGCCTTGCCGTCCCGCAACACCACCGCGCCCACCATGGGGTTAGGAGCCACACGCCCCCAACCTCGCAGCGCGAGGTCGAGGGCGCGGGTCATCGCGGCGGTATCGCCCGCGACGTCAGAAGCTGATACGGACGCCGACTCCACCGAAGACATGCCCCGCCTTGGGGTCGAGACCCTGATAGTTCGTCGACAGGGTCTGGTCCTTGCCGGTCTGATAGCCGATTTCGCCGATCACCTTGACCAGCAGGAGGTTCATCCCGGCGTTCAGAAAAATCACTTCACGCTTGTTGTTCAAGTTCAGCGTGTCGTGCGCCACGGCGATGGGAGACGCGTAGTAGCTGATGTGCGCGTTCGAGGTGTAGATGTCATACCCGAAGCCCGCCGCCACGTCGAGCAGCAGCAGGTGCATGCCCGCCACCACCCGGAAGTTCGTCGCCTTGAGATCGGTATCGAACGAGAACGCGCTATCAGGATTTCCGAACGCGCCGATCGTTCCGTACTGGAGGCGCGGCAGGGTCCGGCGCATCACGCTGACCGACACCGACGGAATGAAGAAGGATCCTTTGATGACCCCCACCCGCAGGCCGTATCCCAGCCCGAGCGCCAGGGAGCCCACCTTGGTCGCGTTCGAATCGACCGAGAGGTTGGACACCTGTGTCGTGGGCAGGAGCGTCGCCGACGCGAGCGCGTCAACGGAGAGCAGGCCGTTCCCCAGCCCGTTCCAGATTCCGAGCCCCGCCTCGATGACCGGCGCAGGTACCACACCGGACGTGGAGGTCGTGTCGGTGCTGCTCGTCGACGGCAGCGCCACCTTGACGGCGTTGACGCGGGCGGACACGAAGAAATGACCGAGGCCGCCGAGGGTGCCGCCCGAACCGAGGACCGGGTTGCCTCCGCTCACGATCAATCCCGCCAGGGGATGGAACGCCTTCACGGCATCCTCCGCTCGCTGGCAGTCGGTGTTGCACTGGGCCGCCAGTGGCGCGGCCGATGCGAGCGCGAATCCCAACAGGAGCCCGATGCGACGCATGAATGACGCCTCCAGAAGAGGTGTTACCGCTGTGAGAAGTGCACGCCAGTAGAGCCGGGCCGAATCTCCCCGATCACCCACGCGGGAATCCCGACCCGCGCAGCGCCGGCGATCACCGGCTCCACATCCCCCCGCGCCGTGATCGCGATCATGCCGATACCAAGATTGAACACGTCCCGCATTTCCGAGAGGGACACCTTCCCCGCCCGCATCAGCACCCGGAACAGCGGCGGCCACTCCCACCCACCCGACTCGACCAGCGCTTCGCAGGTGTCCGGGAGCACGCGAACCAGATTGCCCGCGATCCCGCCCCCCGTAATGTGGGCCAGCGCGTGCACGCGATCGAGGACCGGCATCACGGCCGCGGCATAGCTCCGGTGCACGGCAAGCAAGACCTGCGCCACAGTCTCGGACGTCTCGGGGAAAGGATCCTCCACCCCGAGGCCCAGTTCATCGAACACGATGCGGCGCGCCAGGGTGTACCCGTTGGTGTGTAGTCCATTCGACGCGTAGCCGATCAACACATCCCCGGCTGCGACGTGATCGCCGTGCAGGGCTTTGTCTTCATCCACTACGCCGACGATAGTGCCCGCCAGATCGTAGTGCCCGGCGGCGTACAGATCGGGCAGCTGCGCCGTCTCGCCCCCCGCGAGCGTCATGCTGTGCGACCGGCAGCCGCGGGCGATGCCCTCGACCAGCGCCGCCGCCACCGAAGCATCAAGCACTCCCGCCGCGATGTAGTCGAGAAACGCGACTGGCGTCGCCCCGTGGACCAGAATGTCATTCACGCAGTGGTTGACGAGATCCTCGCCCACCGTGTGATGGATTCCCGCCTTGGCCGCGACCAGCACCTTGGTTCCCACGCCATCCGTCGACAGCACCATCACCGGCTTCTGGAATCCCGCCGGCACCCGCACCATGCCACCGAACGCCCCGATCTTCCCGAGCGCGAGCGACGTCCGCGTGGTCGCGACCAGGGCGCCGATGCGCCGTTTGGCCTCGTCGGCGACGTCGAGCCTGACGCCCGCCGCCCCATACCGATCCGTCACGTCGCTCCCCCCAGATCGAACCGTACCAGTTCCTGGAACCCACGCGCGCGGGCCCGTACGTCAGCGGGCGTCACCTTGTCGAACCCCTGAACGCCGAACGCCTCGACCGCAAAGGAGCCCATCGCTCCGCCGTAGACCATGGCGCGCCGGAGATTCTCTTTCGACAGATCCCCGGTCGCCGCGACGTGCGCCATGAAGCCGCCGGCGAACGAATCGCCCGCGCCGGTCGGGTCGAAGACCTGTTGCAACGGGTACGCGGGCACCTTGAACGTCTCGTCCTTCCCCACCAGCAGCGCGCCATGCTCCCCCTGCTTGATGACGCAGTACCTGGGGCCATGATCGAGAATCCACTGGGCCGCGCGATACACGTTCCAGTCGCCCGACAGCTCGCGCGCCTCCGAGTCATTCACCATCACGAGATCGACGTGGCGGAGCACCTGGAGCAGCACGTCGCGCCGCGACTGGATCCAGTAGTTCATCGTGTCGCAGGCAACGAGCTTCGGCTCGCGAACCTGGTCGAGCACGTTGAGCTGCAGCCCGGGATCGATGTTCCCCAGAAAAACGTACTGCGCCGCCCGGAACTTGTCGGGAATCTTCGGCCGGAAGTCGGCGAACACGCCGAGCCGCGTCTCCAGCGTCTCGCGTCCGGACAAGTCGTAGGAGTACTTCCCCTTCCACCGGAACGACTCGCCCTGGACCTGCTCTACACCGGCCAGGTCCGCGCCGCGCGCCGTCAGCTCCTTCAACACGCCGAGTGGGTAGTCCGACCCGATGACGCCGACGACCTGTACTGGATGCAGCACGGCAGCGGCCGCGGCGAAGAACACCGCCGAGCCTCCCGGCGCGTCGGCAGTCTCCCCGAAGGGCGTCTGCACCGAATCGAGCGCGATGGAGCCCACGACGAGAAGACTCATCTCACATCCGATCCGGGGCGCTGATCCCCGCGAGGGCGAGTCCGTTCGCGAGTACCTGGCGGATGGCCCGCGCCAGAAGCAGCCGCGCCGCCTCCTCCGGCTCGCCGAGCACGCGGTACTTGTGGTACCAGGCGTGCGTTTCGCCGGCGAGTTTCTCCAGGTAGGTGGCGATGCGGTGGGCCTCCAGCGACTCCGCGGCCCCCTGTACCACCTTCGGGAACTCGGCCAGATCCTTCAAAATCTCCACTTCGTCCGGCTGCGTGAGAACGGCGAGATCCACACCGCTCGGGAGCACACTCACGGGGTCACGCCCGGCTACCCGGAAGATGCCGCTCATCCGGGCGTGCGCCATCTGCACGTAATAGACCGGATTCTCCTCGGTCTGCCGCTTGGCCAGGTCGACGTCGAAGACGAAATGGGAATCGCTCTTCCGCATGAGGAAGAAGTACCGCACGGCGTCACGGCCCACTTCGTCGAGCAGGTCCCGAAGGGTGACGTACGAGCCGGCGCGCTTCGAAACCTTCATCTCTTCGCCGCCCTTCATCACCGTCACCATCTGGTGCAGCACGTACTCCGGATAGCCCTGCGGAATGCCCATGTCGAGCGCCTGCAGTCCGATCCGCACCCGGGTCACGGTGCTGTGATGATCGGCCCCCTGCACATTGATGGCCCGGTGGAAGCCGCGCTTCCACTTATCGACGTGATATGCGACGTCCGGCACGAAGTACGTCGGCTCTCCGCCCTTCTCGGCACTCCGGACCAGCACGCGGTCCTTGTCGTCCCCGAAATCCGTGGTCTTGAGCCAGAGTGCGCCGCCTTCCTGGTAGGTGTGACCGGCACGCTCGAGTGTCTGCAGCGTCTCGTCGACCTTCTTGTGCGCGTAGAGCGATGACTCGAGGAAGTAGGTATCGAACTTGACCCCGAATGCCTGGAGATCGGCATCCTGCTCTTTCCGGAGATAGTCGACCGCGAAGCGCCGCACGTCGTCCGGCACGGGCGATTTGTTTCCGTACGCCTCCGCGACTTCGCGGATGTAATCGCCGTGATAGCCGTCTTCCGCAGGCTCCTGCCCCTTGAGACGCGCGATCACACTCTGCGTCAGCCGCTCGATCTGGCCGCCCGCGTCGTTGTAGTAGAACTCGCGGCTCACCTTCCAACCGGTCCACTCGAGGAGGGACGCGATTCCATCCCCCAGAGCCGCCTGCCGGCCATGGCCGACGTGCAACGGACCTGTTGGATTCGCGGAGACGAACTCGACATTGACGGGGTTGCCGGTACCGGCGCCGCGGCCATACCGCGCCCCCGCCTCGATCACCACCGGAATGACGGAAGCCAGCGCCTGCTCGGCCAGGAAGAAATTGATGAATCCGGGTCCGGCGATCTCGGTCTTGCGCACCACACCGGCAGGCAGCTCGAGGCCGTCAACGAGCTGCTGTGCCACGTCCCGCGGCTTGGCCTTGAGTGCCTTGGCCAGCGTCAGCGCAAGATTCGCGGCCAGGTCGCCGTGACTCGTGTCCTTCGGCCGCTCCAGGATGACGTCCTGGACGGGCGCGCCGAGCCGGCGCGCGGCCTCCATGAGTGCCGCACGGATGGCTTCCGGGGCGTTCACTTGTCGGTCGAGGAGTTCTTGGAAGGCTTCGACTCGGGCCTGGATTCGGACTTGGATTCCGGTTTGGGCCCACTCTCGGCCGCCGGCTTCTTCTCGCCCGCCCGCTTGTAGTCGGTGACGTAGAACCCGGACCCCTTGAACACGAGGCCGGCGCCCCCCGAGATGAGCCGCTTCGCGCGCTTGCCGCATTTGGGGCAGGTCGCGGTCTTGGCGCTCGTCATCGTGGGCGAAAACTTTTCGAACACGTGCCCGGACGGGCACTGGTATTCGTAGGTGGGCATCTCACAACATCTTAGCCGCGCCAACAAGCCGAATCAAGCTTCAGCTCGCGAGCTCTCCGAGCTTGGCTGCTGGAGGGACCACCACGACGTGCCAACCGGGGATCAGCGCCCCCACCACCGTCGCGGTCAGCAGTGCTCCACCGACACCCAAGGCAGCCGGCCACGACCACGCGGGCAGGCCCGGGAACGCGTCGGAGAGAGAACCTGAAATAAAGATGGCGAGCCAGAGCCCCCCGGCAGCCCCGATGGCGCCAACCAGCCACGCGCGGCTCAGCACGAACCGGAGGATGTCCCACTGGCGCGCTCCCACGGCGCGTCGCATCGCAAGCTCCGGCGCCACGGCCGTCACCCATCGTTCCATCACGGCGACCATCCCCGCCAGGGCGATGATCATGACCGCCCACCCGGCAGCCCGGGTCAGCCGGCCGAACCAGACCATCACGGACGCCTGCCGCGCCCTCAGCTGTGCAAGGGACGTCTGGGCCGTAACCCGCCCTGCGTTGGCGACAACAGCGGGATCGGGACGCGCGTCGGTGAGGAGCTCGACTCGCGCCGGCGGAGCCTGGAGCGTGCTGAGATACACCGCCTTCGCGGGGGCCAGTGCGCCCCCAATGGCTTCGGGCACACGGTCAGGCACGACTCCAACCACCTGATACCAGCCACTCTCCGCGCCCCGTCCCACGAAGATCTTGCGGCCGACGCCAATGCCATGCTCGTAGTCGCGAGCCGCCAGGGACGCGCTGATCACGGCCACTCGGGGCGCCGTCCAGCCGTCCGTATCCGCCAGTCCCCGTCCCCGCAGCACGGAGAACCCGGCCGCACGGAACGTGTCGGCCGTCATGGCCGTGATGATCGCCGGAACGGGACGGAAGGGCGTGTAGATGAACCCCTCCCGGCATTGGCCGCAGTCGGTGGTTACGAAATCAACCGGCCCCATCCCCACCAGAGCGCCGGCGCTCGAGAGACTCACGAGGCCACCACCAGGTCTGGTTTTCAGCTGCCGGATCAGCTTTTCGTAGCCCGTCGCTCGGCGCTGTACGTCCGACGCGTTGTCAATCTGAACCACGGAGGCGGCTTGGACCGACGCAACGCTCGGGTCCGCGCTTTGCAGGAGCTGGGTGGCACGCACTCCCGTCCGCGCCGCTCCCGTCAGAATGGCCAGCGAGATGGCGAATTGTGCGGCGGGAATCACGAGACCGTGGCTGGATGCGCCGGGATGCGGAACACGAGTACCGCCGGGCGCGCGCACGCCGAGGAGCGCACCGAGGACGAGCACGAGACTCACCGCGGCGACTCCCCCGAGCGCGCCGGCGAGCGCCGGTACGAGGGTGCCGGGCCACGCCGCCATCGCCCAACGCGCCGCGGCCACAGCGGGGACGAGTCCGATGCCAAGAGCACCCAGGATCAACAGGATGCCTTCGACCAGCCCACTGAACCGGAGGCTCGACCGCGCTGCGCCGACGGCGCGACGCACACTGATCTCAGGCTTGCGGCCAGCGGCGCGCCCTACCGCCAATGAGCCCGCTGTCACGATGCCGACCGCCAATGCGGCAACGCCGAGGGCGATGAGCAGCCCGGCGATCGCGTCGATCCCCTGCGCCTGCATCGTGGCCGGGGTTCCCGCGAACGACGAGAGGCCGAGCGGAAGACCGGGATCCGTTGCCGGGGGAAGGGCAAGTCGTCCACCACCCAGCACGAGGCTCGGCAGCGTGACGCCGACGGTAATCGCGGCTGCGCCGGCGAGAAGCGCCGTGGATCCCGGGTAGGCCCGGACGGCCCAGCGGGCCGTCTCGAATGCGCGGCGCAGGTTCATTTCTTCGGCTCCACTTTGCGGGCCTGAAGGGCACCACTCGGACACCGGGCGACTTGGGCGATCACCTCGTCCGCACTCGCATTCTCGGGTCTGATCCAGTGCTTGCGCTGAACATCGAATACGAATGGCAGACCGCGCACACACACGCCGGTATGCCGGCACACGTCGGGATCGAAGGTCACCTCGACTCCGTTGCCCTCAAACGTCTGCCGCCGCCGTTCACTCATGGCTGGCCTCACCCTGGTTGGTACACGCCCCACACGCCGCGCAGGGCGTCGCTGATTTCGCCGACAGTGCACCGCGCGCGCACCGCCTCGATGATGACCGGCATCAGATTCGTACCGGGGTCTCTCGCACCCGACACCACCGCCTGAAGCGTTCTTGTGGCTTCGTCCGCCCGCCGCCTGCTCCGTGCCGTCTTCAGGCGCTCGCGCTGAGCAGCCGCCAGGGCCGAATAATCCGGTGCCGCGATCGATGGTGGTGCGCCGTCTTCCTCGAACTTGTTTACCCCGACGACCACCTGTTCCCCCGCCTCCACCGCCTGCTGAAATGCATAGGCGCTCCGGGCGATGGCGTCCTGAAAAAACCCCCGCTCGATGGCCCGCGCGGAGCCACCCATAACCTCCACCTGGTCCAGCAGCGCGCGCGCCTCGTTCTCGAGACGGTCGGTGAGCGCCTCGACGTAGTAGCTCCCCCCGAAGGGGTCCACGACGTCGGGCACGCCGGTCTCATTCGCCAGCACCTGCTGCGTGCGCAGGGCCAGCGTGGCACTCTGGGTGGTGGGCAGGGCCAACGCTTCATCATACGAGTTGGTGTGCAGGGACTGCGTGCCGCCCAGCACCGCAGCCATGGCCTGGAGTGCGACGCGGACAACGTTGTTGAGCGGCTGCTGCGCGGTCAGAGTCGCGCCGCCGGTCTGCGTGTGGAACCGGAGACGGCAGGCGTCGTCCGATGCCTGGTAGCGCTCCCGCAGCAGCCGGGCCCAGAGACGCCGGGCCGCCCGGAACTTGGCGACCTCCTCGAAGAGGTCGGTATACCCGGCAAAGAAGAACGACAGCCGCGGCGCGAACTTGTTCACATCGAGCCCGGCCGCGACGGCCCGCCGGACATACTCGAGACCGTTGGCGAAGGTGAACGCCACCTCCTGCGCTGCCGTCGCCCCCGCTTCGCGGATGTGATATCCCGATATGGAGATGGGATTGAACTTCATCCCGGCGTCACTGGTGAACCGGAGAATGTCGACGATGAGGCGAAGAGACGGCTCGGGCGGGTAGATGTACGTCCCGCGGGCGATGAATTCCTTCAGGATATCGTTCTGAATCGTGCCCTGCAGCTGCTCCTGCGTCACGCCCTGCTCTTCGCCGACCACCACGTACATCGCGAGGAGAATCGCCGCGGTGGCATTGATGGTCATCGAGGTCGAGACCTTGTCCAGCGGGATCTCGTGAAAGAGCCGCTCCAGGTCATCGACCGAATCGATCGCGACGCCGGCGCGGCCCACTTCCCCCTCCGCCATCGGATGGTCGGAGTCGTACCCCATCTGCGTGGGAAGATCGAACGCCACCGAGAGCCCCGTCTGCCCCGCCGCCAGCAGGTGCCGGAAGCGCCCGTTCGTCTCCTCCGCCGTCCCGAACCCGGCGTACTGCCGCATGGTCCAGCGGCGGCCCCGATACATCGAGGCGTGGATCCCGCGGGTGAACGGAAACGCTCCGGGAGCCCCCAGGTCCTTCGCAGGATCACCGTTCCAGGTCACGCCCGGACTCCGGCTCCTTCGGTCACGAGCACCTGCGTGGCGTACTCGACGTCTTCCTTCGATCCGATGATGAGGGGCGTGCGCTGGTGCAGCTCGCGCGGCTCCACTTCGAGAATGCGGCGTCGCCCGTCGGTTGCGGCGCCCCCCGCCTGCTCGACGACCATCGCGAGCGGGCAGGCTTCGTAGAGGAGCCGGAGTTTGCCCTGGGGACTCTTGGCGTCCGCAGGATACAGGAAGATGCCGCCCGACAGCAGGTTCCGGTGGAAATCGGCCACGAGGGAGCCGACGTAGCGCGCGTTGCGCGCCTGGATCGGTCCTTCGCCCGTCTTGAATGCCGCTACGACGCGATGCACGGGGTCAGGCCACCGGTTCCAGTTGCTCTCGTTCACGCTGTAATACTTGCCGATCCGCGGGCAGCGGATATCGGGATGCGATAGCAGGAACTCACCGATGGTCGGGTCGAGGGTGAAGCCGTGCACGCCCTGGCCCGTCGTATAGACCAGCATGGTGCTCGATCCATACACGATGTACCCGGCGGCAATCTGCGAGTACCCCGGCTGGAGACAATCGTCCAGTGTCCCGGGCGTTCCCGCGCGCGTGCGGCGCCGGTGAATCGAGAAAATGGTCCCGATAGGCACGTTGACATCGATGTTGCTCGAGCCGTCGAGGGGATCGTAGAGGAGAACGTACTTGCCGAGCGGTTTGCCTTCGGGCACCGGTACGGGCAACTCGTCTTCTTCGGACGCGAGCACGCACGTCCGGCCGGTGTGCTGCACGCTGTGGCGGACCGTCTCGTTGGCGAAGAGATCGAGCTTCTGCTGGATCTCACCCTGCACGTTGACGGACTCGGCCGATCCGAAGATGTCCGTCAGCCCGGCGCGGCGGACCTGCCGCGAAATGATCTTCCCCGCGAGCGCGAGATCATACAGGAGGTTCGACAGCTCACCGGTCGCCTCGGGGTGCAGGCGCTCCTGGTCCACAATGAACCGCTCAATCGTGATGACCGATGTCCCGTGGTGCATTGTGACCGTCACTCGTGAAGGTGATGGTACCGCGCTGGTCGGTCCGGAGAATCCGGATTCCCCGCCCCGCGAGGCGCTCGAGCACTTCTGGTGCGGGGTGACCATAGCGGTTCCGCGCCCCCACACTGATCACCGCCACCGGCGGTGAAAGCTCCGCCAGCCATTCTTCTGAGCTCGCACTGCGGGACCCGTGGTGCCCCACCTTGAGCAGGTCCACATGTCCGACGGTTCCGGCGAGCCGTTGCTCCACGGGCACACCCGCATCCGCCTGAAACAGGACGCGGGTCGTTCCATACGTTACCAGCACGACCACACCGTGGTCGTTGACGTCCACCGGCACGCCCATCCAGTCCTCGTCAGGACTCAGGACCTGAATCACCACGCTGTCCAGCGTGATCCGGTCCCCTGCCCGGGCGGCCCGCCACCGGGACCCAGCCCCTTCCACCGCGGCCAGGAATTCGAAATACAGCGGCCGGGCCAGCGGCTCGCCGGGCTCGATCACCAGGTGCGGTGGAAATGCCGCCACCACCGCCGGCAGTCCCCCCAGATGATCGGCGTCCGAATGCGTGGAGATCATCAGTGCCAGCCTGTGCGCACCGTGCCGACGCAAGTACGGGACCACCACCCGGCGCCCCGCATCGTTTCCCGGAATCCGCGGACCGCCGTCGATGACGATCCACTGGCCCCCGGGTGTCCGCAACGCGGCGGCGTCACCCTGTCCGACGTCCAGGAAAGATATGGCGAGGCATCGACAATCGTCGAGTGACGGCGCCCGAAATGCCGCGCTCCATGCGATGATCGTGGCCACGAAGAGCGCGCGTGCGGCGATGATCCATCGACGCCGCGGGGCCCGCCAGAGCCACCATGCGACCGCCAGCACGAGGAGCCACGTCAGCGCCGCTGCCGGTCCGGCGGTCATCACGACGTGCCCCAGGGGCACGCGGTCCCCAGCCCCGGCGATTCCGTCGAGGAGCGCGAGCCCCAACCCGGCGCCCCGCGCGAGCAGCGCGCCGAGAGGTGGCGCGACCGCGGTCACCATGATCGCCAGCATCGCTCCGGGGATAGCGATGCCGGCGAGGGGGATGGCGATGAGATTCACCAGCACGCCGATGGGTGCGACGGTCCCGAAGGCGAAGGCGGTGATCGGAGCGGTCACAAGCGTCGCAGCGACTCCCGGAGCGGTCACCCGCACGTACCAGGGTGCCCCCGCAGTCGCCCGTACGGCGGCGAAGACGGCACCGACGGCGGCGAACGAGAGCCACGCCCCCACCGAGTGCGCCGAGAACGGATCGAAGAGCAGCAGGATCAGGGCGGTCAATGACAGCACGGCGAGCGGCGGGACCAATCGCTGTCGCAGCCGGGCGTACCCCAGCACCGCGAGCCCCACCCCGGCGCGCGTGGCCGGTGGCGGGAAGCCAAGCAGCCAGACATAAGAAAGGATGAGCAGGGCTCCGGTGATGTACCGCGCCGCCGGCGAGAGCGGCAGACGACGCAGCAGAACCGAGAGCCATCCCGCCAGGAACCCCACGTGCAACCCGGCGACGCACAAGAGATGCGCGAGTCCCGCCTGCGCAAAGCGCTCGCGTACCTCAGGATCGAGGGCGTTCCGCCGCGCGATCACCAGTGCGTCCACCAGTGGCGCCCGGCTCCCGAACAGCGCTCGCACCCGGACCGAGATCGCGTTCCGGACTCCCCCACGCCCCCTCGGCCGCGCCCCGAGGACCCGGGCATGGCTGACCCTCAGAACTCCACGGGTCCCATCCCCTTCACTCAGCCACCGCCCCGACACCAGCCAGGTGGTCCCGCCCTGCGCGGTGCTGTCCGCCGGCCAGCGCAGGGGAACCTCCCCCTCGCATTCCGCGTCGAGAGGATCCGCGCCAACCACTTCCCCGCCGGGTGAGACGGGGTCGATCAGCCGCACCGTCAGCGCGTGAGTGGCTTTGCCCGCGGTAGTCCATTGTCCCACGCAGGTCCATTGCTGCTCGCGCTGCGCGGCGGCCCCCCAGAGCGCACCCGCCGAGATCACGACGATCACCAGCGCGAGCCGCGGCGCGCGGGCGTACGAGCGCCACGAGACGCCGGCGATCACGGCCGACACGCCGAGGGCGATAGGAATGCTTCGAGGATCGAGAAACGGAACGAGGCCGGCAGTGAGGCCGGCCCCGAAGGCCAACGTGAAGAGCACGATGGGCGCGCGCATGGCGCCCTAGCAGGCGGTGGGCGCTAGGGGAGCTGCACTGGTGTCGCACCGCAGCGGGGGGCGATCGCGACTTTCCGGAATCCCTCCATCAGGACCACGTCGGTCTTGGCCCGCGCCTGGTCGGTCGAGAGCGAGAGACCCGTGAGCACTTCGCCCTGCCGGGTCGAGACGTAATGGGGATCGAGGCGGTTGAGGGCGAACACCAGCACGTCCCCCCGGCAGGTGTCGCACCCGCAGAATTGGGGGAGCTGAGGACGCAGCAGGTCGTATTCCCGCTGCGCCATTTCCCACATCACGTTCGTTACCCCACGACGGCCAACTCCCGTTCCACCGGCCAGCCGGTGAACGTCGAGCCGGTGGTCCCGGTGAGACGCACCCTGTTGTAGGTCCCGATCCACGACTCGGGACCCTCGACGAGCACGACCTTGTTCGCGCGAGTGCGGGTCTGCAGCAGACCGCCGCGCTTCGCGAATCCCTCGACCAGCACCTCGTGCACGGTGCCGACGAGTCCCACGTTTCGGGTGCGGGCGATCCGCCGCACCACCGCCACCAGACGCTCGAGACGCTCCCCGGCGACGTCGTCGGGCACCGCATCCCGGATCTTGACCGCCGGTGTTCCTTCGCGCGGCGAGTACTTGAAGGTGTAGGCATCGTCGAAGCCGACGGTCTCGACCAGATCGAGCGTTTCGCGGAAGTCGGCTTCCGTCTCACCCGGGAACCCGACGATGATATCCGTGGTGAGCCCGAGCCCCGGCACCGCGCGCCGCAATCCCTCGACGACCTCGAAGTAGCGCTCGCGGGTGTACCGGCGGAGCATCCGCTTGAGCACGGCGTTCGATCCGCTCTGCACCGGCAGGTGCACGTGCTCGCAGACAGCCGGCGTTTCCGCCATGCTCGCGAAAACGCGGTCCGTGAAGTCCGTCGGATACGGCGACGTGAAACGCACCCGCCGGATTCCGGAAACGGCGCCGACCGCGCGGAGGAGATCCGCGAAATCCGCCGTGCCGTCGGTGTAACTGTTGACCGTCTGCCCAAGGAGCGTGACCTCGGTGGTGCCACCCGCCGCCAGCCGGCGGACCTCGTCCACCACGTCGGCCAACTTACGACTGCGCTCCGGGCCGCGCGTCATCGGAACAATGCAGAACGTGCACCGGTAATCGCAGCCGCGTTGCACCGTCACATACGCCGAAACGGCATCGACGCGTTGCGCGGGCACGTCCTCGTAGTGCTCCCATCCTCGAAATTCGACGTCAGCGGCACGCGTGCCCGCGGAAGCACGGGCGATCAGCTCGGGCAGGTTTCGGTACCCGTCGGGACCCACCACCAGATCGACCTGCGGAACGCGCTCGAGCAGACGCGGTCCCAGTCGCTGGGCCATGCAGCCGACCACGCCCAGCACACCGCCGGGACGCTTGAACGTCTTCAGCTCGCCCATCCGCGACAGCACCCGCTGCTCGGCGTGATCCCGAACGGCGCAGGTGTTGACGAGCAGGACGTCGGCTTCCGTGGGGGTCTCGACCAGAGCGTACCCCTCCCGTGCCAGGAGACCGAGCATCAACTCGGAATCCGACACGTTCATCTGGCAACCGTAGGTCTCGATGTAGACGCCGCGGGTTTTCACAGCGGGTAAGATAGGGGAAGAATCGCCCTCAGGGGCGAACGGTCAGCCCGGCCAGGAGCGTCCAGCCGCTCTCGGTCAGCCCGCCTCCGGTCCGGCGCACGTGTTCGACCCCGAAATCGAGGATCCCTCGCCCCTGCGAGAAGGTGAAGCCGGTGCCGGCGGAGATGCCGAGCTGGGTCGGTGCGGTCGGCCCGGGGCCGAAGGGCATCTGGCCTCCCCGTACGCCCACGCGGAGGGGGAGGGCGGCCCGTCCGAACTCTCCACCCACCGACCAGTTGGTCGTGTTGAACGCCGTGCCCGCGGCGCTCGAGACCGACCAGTTCGCGTGGGAGACGGTGCCCGCGAGCCGTACTTCCGGCGTCACGGTCCACTGGACGCCGCCGCCAAGTGTGGTCGGAAGCTCGTTCTCCGCGCTCTGGAACCCGCTGATCTCCGCCCGCAGGTGGTTGTACGACTGCAGGAACCCGGAGACGCGGAGGCCGGACACGGGCGTGGCGAGCACGCTGAGGGAGACCCCGAAGCCGCCGTAACTCTCCTGATCGGTCTGGGTGGCGTTTTTGTAGACCGCCGAATCGGTGAACAGGCGGGTCGCCGTCAGGTTGCTCGATCCGGTCAGAATGTGGAGCCCGCCACCGATGGAAAGCCGCGAGCTGAACTTCCAGGCCGCCGCCACGCGGAGATCGGTCACCGCGCCGTCGCTGCCCAGCTCGTCGAGATAGGTCTCGGGCACGCCGCGAATCGAGATTGTTCCCGGGACCTGCACCGAATACGACCGGTAGAGGTACGTCGAGAATCCGCCACCGACGACCAGCTTATCCAGCACCTGACCGGCGACCTGCATCATCGGAAACCGGGAGCTCCGGAGCGCGCTGGAGTTGGTCCCGTCGTCGACGGTGCGGTACACACTGGCCCCCGTCGCGGAGGCAGTGAGACGGGTGACGTCCGACAGCGCCGCGTCGGTCAGCGCCGACATCCCGTCGAACGGGGCGAAGGCGCCGCCCGTGGTCCACGCGCGTACGCTCGCGAACGTGCCGGGCGCCCCGAGACCGCGGATGCCAAACTGAGAATCCTGGGCCGCGAGGGGGTGGAGACCCGCGAGCATCAGCACGGACCAGATCGTCGCGCGGCGCATCAGGGATTCCCGAACGAGTAGCGAGGCACGTAGGTGATGTGCAATGCCGGCCGGAAGGCCGGCGACCGCGTCGAGTAGAGCCGCAGGAAGACCAGGTTCCCGCCATCGGGAATCTGGCTCACCATCAGGGTCTGCGGCGCGATGGTATCGGTGGCCCAGCCGCGCACGATGTCCGTGATGTCGGTAGCGATCGTATCGGTCTTCCCCATCGAAACGGTCGCTGGCACCACGAACGCCGAATCACCCGGGCCGGACGTGAAGCACGTGGTCAGTCCGGAAACGGGCACGCACGGAGACTTCGCGCCGATGTCGGTGCTGACTCGCTCGAAGGCGATCACCACGGAGTCGGACGGAATTCCCTGGGGCGCGGCCACCGGAACCAGGTACAGCGTCGCGCGCACCACCTGTGCGGAGTCCCGGATCCCCCGGGGAATGGAGAATCGCAGAATGGATCGCGCGGACGGCAGCCCTCCGACCACCAGATTCGAGTCGAGCGTCGGTGAGGCGGCGTTCCCCACGAACGAGCTGAACGTCGTATTCGAGATCGCCATGAGCCGATGCGATGGCGTCCCGGCAGAGTCGAACGTGGCGAACCAGGTGAGCGTCGGTCCGCGACCGCCATTGAGCGTCTCGATGGTCACACTCGCCAGCGAGTCTGCGGTGACGCGGATGCCAAACGCGGAGCGGCCGGAGTCGGCCGCGAGGTACCGGGCCTGCGCGGAATCGAGCTTGATTTTGACGAAGATCTGGATGCGCAGGGAGTCGATCGCCGCGACCGAATCACCGGCCGTCGAATCTACGCCGCCGGGCAATTTGAAGACGCTGTCGACGTTCATCGTGCGGATGAGCGAATCGGTAAACGGACCCGCCAAACCCGCGAGCGTCGAATTCCGGTCGATGGTCAGGGGCATCCGGTAGAGACTGATCCGCAGATTGCTCGCGAGGGTATCGCGGCGGTCGATCTTGAAAATCAAAGTCGCGGAGTCCACCGACGCTGCGCCCACGGTGGTGGTGTCGGATGTGTTCGACGGATTCAGCAGCACGCGATTGCCCACCGGACCCATCGAGAAGATGGGACGGGCATCGATCCCGAATGCGTTCACCGCCGGCATGACCTGCGCGCTCTCGGGCACGACGTAGCCGAGGTAGCTCGAGTCCCGCGAAATGATGCGGAGAATCGTGTCCACGACCTGGATCTGCCCGCCCGGACAGTACGCGGGACACTTCCCAGGCGCGGTGGCGTCCTCGGTGCACGCCAGCATGGCGGCGACGAGCCCGAGGGCAAGCCGAGTCGGGCGTCCGATCCTCAAATCATTGCTCCAGCGTCTCCCGTGTGAATGCGTCGGGCAGCAGCTCCCCCAGGGTCCAGCGCCGCTCGCTGGTGGGGCCAACCGCCCGGATCTCCATCGTCAGTCCGAATTCCGCCAACAGCTGCCGGCACGCGCCGCACGGCGCCGCGGGCGGGTCCACTTCAGTGGTCACGACCACGCGCGAGATGCGCGTCGCGCCCCCCGCCACTGCGGCGCCCAGCGCCATCCGCTCGGCGCAGATCGTCAACCCGTACGAGGCACTTTCGACGTTGCAGCCGGTGTAGATCGTGCCGTCACCAGCCTCGATCGCGGCACCCACGTGAAATTTACTGTAGGGCGCGTGCGCATTCCTCATCACTTCGCGGGCCCGGCGGACCAAAGCGTCACGGCCGTCCGTCATGCCCACACCTGCCGGTGGAACGACGTCCCGGCGCCGATCCCGGCCAGCCCCAGGTGCTCCGCCGCCGTGGCGCCGAGGTCCGCGAAGGTGGCGCGCTCGCCGAGTGCGACCGGTTTGATCTTCGGCCCACACACGAGCACCGGCACCGCTTCACGGGAGTGGTCGGTGGATGCCGTCGTCGGATCATTGCCGTGATCCGCCGTCAATATCATCAGGTCGTCGGGCCGGAGCCGCTCCAGGAACCGTGGGATCCAGGCGTCCAGTGCGGAAAGCCCATGATGAAACCCCGCCACGTCGTTTCGGTGCCCCCAGCTTTGATCGAACTCGATCACATTCACGAAGAGGAGCCCCGAATCCATCGTCTCGAGGGCCCGCTCCACCAACCGGTACGCATCCGGGTTGGTCGGTGTGTGCTCGCTCGTGATATTCCGGCCGGCGAACAGGTCATCGACCTTCCCCACTCCCACCCGGGGGATCCCCCGGTCGGCCAAGCGGTCAAGCAAGGTCGCTTGGGGAGGCTCAATGGAGAAGTCCCGCCGGTTGGCCGTCCGTTGGTAGGCCGGGGCCGTCCCCCTGAAGGGACGGGCGATCACCCGGCTGACGGCCTCCTCCCCCACCAGGAGCTCCCGGGCGATTCGGCAGGCCCGGTAGAGCTCCTCCAAAGGGACCGTTTCTTCGTGCGCCGCGACCTGAAAAACCGAATCAGCCGACGTATAGATGATCCAGCCACCCGTCCGTTGGTGCTCGGCCCCCAGCTCGGCGATGACGGCCGTGCCCGACGCCGCCTTGTTCCCCAGCCACCCCCGCCCCGTCCGCCGGCTGAACTCATTCAGCAATGCCGCGGGAAAACCCTTCGGGTACGTCCGGAAGGGCCGCTCAAGAAGGACACCGCAGATCTCCCAGTGTCCCGTCGTGCTGTCCTTGCCGGCCGAAGCCGGCAGTGCGACGCCGTAGGCAGCCGCTGGAGCCTTGGGGCGTCCCACCCCCGCGAGGGGCCGGCAGAGTCCGAGCCCCAGTCGCTCGAGGTTCGGGAGCGAGAGTCCTCCCACGGCCCGGGCGACGTTTCCGAGCGTGTCGCTGCCCGCGTCCCCATATGCTGCGGTCGTGGGTGCGGCCCCGATTCCTACGCCGTCGAGGACGATGATCCCGGCGCGGCGTCCGGTCACGGGACGGGTACCCGAGGCAGCCGCGGTCCCAGTCCCGTGAGGATCACGTACTGGCTTTCGGCGGACCAGGACGCGAGCTGGGCCAAGCTGATGAGCTCCCCTCCATCCGCTCCCAGCAGAGTCACGATGTCGGCGCGCTCGACCCTCGCGTCGCCGACGTCGATCATCGTCAGGTCCATCGTGATAACACCGGCGTAGGGATAGCGCGCGCCCTTCCATAAGACGTGCGCGTCACTCGACTTCACCACGGAGCGGCGCACGCCATCGGCGTACCCGATGCCGAGGGTCGCGATCGTTGTCGCCTTTGGTGCGTGCCAGGTCGCGCCGTACCCGACGCTGTCGCCCGCCTGAATGCGACGCACGCTCAGGACGCGCGCCAGCACGCGGGCGACCGGTTTCCCCTCCGGCAGTCCCTTCCCCGGATCGCCGCCGTACATGAAGATCCCGGGCCTGACCGCGTCACCGGCGAATGCCGCTCCGCGCAGCGCAGCGGCACTGTTCGCCGCGTGCACGACGGTCGGCCGATGCGGCATCGCGCCAACAGCCTGCGTCAGCTTCTCCCACTGTGCCACCGTCGCTTCCACGTCCCTGTGCGCGGAATGGAATTGCGTGAAGCACCCTTCGAACGCAGGCGTGTCGAGCGCTTCGCGCCACTCGCCCAGCTGTTCCGGGCGCACCCCGGTCCGGGACATCCCGGTGTCGATCTCCACATGGAAGGCTCTGGTCCCGCGGAGCCGCCATTCGCGGAGCGCCGGCAGATGGTCGAACACGGGGGTGAGCTGATACCACTCGAATTCCGCGAATCGCGACGGCTCGACGGGTGCAAAGACGAGCAAGCGCCGGTCAATGCCGGCGCCGCGAAGCTCGACCCCCTCCTCGACGGTCGCGACGGCGTAGCCCCAGGGTTCGAGGACTTCGAGCGCCTTCGCCGCGCCCACGGCACCGAGCCCGTACGCGTCCGCCTTGATGACCGGGATCAGCGGAGCGCCAGAGGCCTTCGCCACCGCGCGAGCGTTCTCGACCAATGCGTGGAAATCCACCTCCACCCAGGCGCGGTGCTGATGGAGGCGATCGCTGGAATGGAGGTGGCTGTGGGGGTTCACGGGCGCGCGAATCATATGGCGCGCTCTACTCAAATACAAGGATGAGAAGGGGTTGGACGAGTCAGCTCACCGCGCAGGACGACACTGTGGCTTGCCCCCCTCCCTGGAGTGTGTCCCAGGTGAAAGCCCACGCGACGGTCCCCGATAGCCCCGGGAATGTCATCGACGCGCCTGCCGCCCCGGTGGTCGTCCCCGTGTAGGTCGAGGGGCCAACCCCTGAAGGCGTGAATGTCACGCTGTACGAGTACGTGCGGCCGTTGTCGTTCACTTGCGTCGTCCATTGCACATCACAGTACGACGAGTTGCTCGCATTCACATGCGCGAGCACGACGCCATGAACGGAAAAGGTGTCGCCCATCATGATCCGCTCGCTGCTGCAGCCCCCCAGCAGCACGGCCATCATCAGGGCCGGCCAGGCGATTCGCATCGTGCCCTCCGGTACGCGGGAGCGTCAGTCTGCCCGCGATTTCCGCACGCGTCAAGACGCGTGCTACCTTTGGGTCCATGGATCGTGATGCGTCAATCGGCCGCGCGCTCGCGCTCGTGCGCGATCTCAGGGCCCGCTGCCCCTGGGACCAGGCGCAGACACCGGATACCCTGCGGCCGTACCTCGTGGAGGAAGCGCTCGAGCTCGATCAGGCCATCGGCGCCGGCGACGCGGCGCAGATCAAGGCCGAGCTCGGTGATCTCCTGCTGAACGTCGCGTTCCAGATTGTCATCGCGGACGAACGCGGGCTGTTCACGGCCGAGGAGGTGACCCGGGGACTCGAAGAAAAGATGTGGCGGCGGCATCCGCACCTCTTCGGATTGGGCGAGAAACCCAAGTCCTGGGAAGCCGGGAAGCGGGACGAGGGAGGTGGAAGGCGTGGGACCCTTTCAGGCCTCCCGGCCACCCTGCCCCGGCTGCTGATGGCCTATCGACTTCAGGAGCGCGCGGCGGGCGTGGGATTCGATTGGCCCGACGCGAAAGGACCGGCGGAGAAGGTGCGAGAAGAGTTGGGAGAGGTAGAACGGGAGACGGTGAGCGGGAATCGGGAAGCGCTGGAAGCCGAGATCGGCGACCTGCTCTTCGCCGTAGTCAACCTTTCCCGGAAGCTCGGCGTGGATCCCCGCGGAGCGCTCGAGAAGGCGAATGGGAAATTCAGAACCCGGTTTGCGGCGGTCGAAAAGCTGGCACAGGAGCGCGGCGTCGATTTATCCCAGGCCGGGCTCGACGTGCTCGACCGGCTGTGGGACGAGGTGAAAGGTCAGGGCCAGAGCTTGTAGAGCGTTCGCGGGAAGGCGATCGCCTCGCGGATGTGCGGAATCCCACAGATCCACGCGACGGTGCGCTCCACGCCGAGGCCGAATCCGGCGTGCACGAAGGTCCCATACTTCCGCAGATCCAGATACCAGCCGTACGCCTCTTCGGGCAGGCCTTCGTGCCGGATGCGGGCCAGCAGCTTGTCGTAGTCGTCTTCGCGCTGGCTCCCGCCGATGATCTCCCCGTACCCCTCGGGTGCCAGGCAGTCGTTGTTCAGCACCGTCCGCGGGTCGGCGGGATTCTCCTTCATATAGAAGGCCTTCACCTCCCGGGGATAGTTGTAAACCATCACCGGCCGGTCGTACTGCTTGGCCAGGAGTGTCTCGAACTCCCCACCCAGGTCCTCGCCCCACGTCATTTCGGCGCCGAGACCCTTGAGCTTTTCTACGGCCTCGGTGTAGGAAACACGGGGGAACGGCGGACGCACCGCTTCGAGGGGCGCGAGATTCCGCTCCAGCTCGAGCAGCTCGGGCTTCCGACGTTCGAGACAGCGCTTGACGATGTAGCAGACGAAGTCTTCCTGGAGCTGCATATTGTCGTTCGAGTCGTTCCAGGCGACCTCGGGCTCCACCATCCAGAATTCGGTCAGATGCCGGCGAGTCTTGGATTTCTCGGCGCGGAAGGTGGGGCCGAAGCAGTACACCTTGCCCAGGGCCGCGGCGGCGGCTTCGACGTAGAGCTGCCCCGTCTGCGCCAGGAATGCCTTGCCGAGGTCGAAGTATTCGGTCGCGAAGAGCGTGCCGGCATGTTCGCCGATCGATCCCGTCAGGATCGGGGTGTCGACCAGCGTGAAACCGCGTTCGTAGAAGAAGTCGCGGATCGCCTGAATCACTTCGGTCCGGACGCGGGCGATGGCGACCTGGCGTCGGGAGCGCAGCCACAAGTGGCGGTGCTCAAACAGAAATGCGGTGCCGTGCTCCTTCGGAGTGATCGGGAAGTCGACCGACCCGCCCAGGATCGCGAGGTCCTGCACCGTCAATTCGACTCCTCCCGGGGCGCGCGCATCGGCGCGGACCACGCCGGTGACCGCGATGGAAGTCTCTTGGGTCAGCCGCCCGCTCGCCTCCCACGCGGCCACGGGCACATCCTTCTTGGAGACCACTGCTTGCAGGTATCCGGTGCCGTCCCGCAACGTGACGAACGCGATCTTGCCGCTCGAACGGGTGGTCATCACCCATCCGCGAACGGTGACCGTCTGACCGACGCGGTCGGCCAGCGCGTCGATACGCGTTTGTTCCGGCATAGGCGCGGCATACTAGTGACGGTGCTGTGCACTGTCAACGCGATCGCGTGCGCACCGGTCATCCGGCATGGACCCGAGAGCCAGCCCGTGACCTGGCCCGTCTACCTCGGATCCCCCGCCCATGACATCGACGCCGCGACCCGCCTGGACGGGACCCCGCAATTCGGCTGGCGCGCCAACCCGGGACGCGAAATCCGCGGGGCGGCGGCGGCCGGCAAGGGCGTGCTCGCCGTCGGCACCACCGACAAGATCGTCGCCCTCCTGGGCACCGACTCGGGACAGGTGCTGTGGGACCGCCGGGTCAGCGGGACGATCCGCAGCAGTCCCCTGCTCACGGACAAGCGTGTCTACGTCGCAACGGAGGAGTCGCCGTCGGGCCGCGTCTATGCGCTCGAACTGCGGAACGGCAAGACCGTTTGGGATACGAAGACCGGCGGTGTGGCGGCGGCGATGGTGCTGACCCAGGACGGTCTGTTCGCGGGCTCGGAGTTTGGGGTGCTGATGGCGCTCGATCCGGACACCGGGGGCATCCGGTGGCGGCGCCGGCTGAGTGGGTCGGTGCACGCCGCACCCGTCCCGACGGCGGCCGGACTGGTCATCGCCACGACGGCCGACTCGGTGTACCTGGTCGATCCCGCCACCGGTGCGATCAAGCGCCGCGCCCCAACGCCGGGGACCGTGCTTGGCACCCCCGCGACCGACGGCGCGCACGTCTTCCTCGCCACCGTCACGGGCACGCTCGAGAGTCTCGACGCTGCGACCCTCGATACCGTGTGGACCCGGAACGTCGGCGGGGGCGTGTACGGCGCGCCGGCGATCGCGCGGGACACCCTTTTCGTGCTCACCCGCACGGGGCGTCTGGTGCGGGTTCCCCTCGCCGCTCCTGCCTCAGCACGCGGTGTGGAGCTCGATCTGGTGTCGGTCGCCGGACCGACGCCCCTCGCCAACGGCGTGGTCGTGGCGGATGTTGGTGGCGTGATCCGTTGTGTCGATCCTGGGACTGGCACCGAGCGCTGGCGGGTCACCGTCTCCGGGCCAGTCGAGCAACCAGCGCTCGTGTGGGACGGCCGGCTCATTCTCATCGCGGGCGGTGGGCAGGTGGTGTCATACAAGTGAAAGCGACGATCGTCGCGCTCGCGCTCGGTCTCACGGCGCAGGGTGTTTCCGCCCAGTCGCACCTCGTCGACTCGACGCCGCGGTCGGCGTGGGCACATGCTGCGGTGCACTACGGGAAGTGGGTCGCCGCGGCCGGGGCCGTGGCATTCACCGCGCTCGCCATCGAGCAGCACACCCACTCGAATAACGCGTGGAATTCCCTGCTCGCGATCTGCAACAACAACAGCCAGAACTGCGCCGTCGGACCGGACGGGCGGTATCGCAACTATCAGTCCGAGTACTACTACCAGCTGGCCCTCTATTATGACCACCGGGCCCGCTGGCGCCTCATCGCCGGCCAGGTTTCTCTGCTCGGCGCGGTGGGGCTCTTCGTCGCCGACGTGAAGGGCCGGTCCACGACCACCCGGAACCAACCGGTGCACCCGCTGAAGCTCGCCGTGACGCCCACGCCGGATGGCGCCACTGTGGCTCTCCGCCTCGCGTTTTAACCGACCCGGAACAGCTCGAAGCCCCGTTCATACCGCTGGAGAATCCGCGCACGGTAGGCGGCATGCTCCGGACGGGTGAGTGCGGGATCAGATCCAATGATCGCGCCCGCTGCGACGCGGGCAGCCTCGAGCAGCGGCAGGTCGGTATCCCAGTGGACGTAGCGGAGTGCCTGCCCGCCGGATTGCTTCGCGCCCGCGAGCTCTCCCATGCCCCGCTCTTTGAGGTCGAGCTCGGCGATCGCAAAGCCGTCGGTCGTCTCGGTGAAAGCCTTGAGTCTCTCCGCGGCCTCCGGGACGTCGGAGATGAGAATGCAGTGGCTCGCCGCCGCCCCTCGTCCCACCCTCCCACGCAGCTGATGCAGCTGGGCCAGACCGAACCGGTCGGCGTGCTCGATCACCATCACGGTGGCATTGGGCACGTCGATACCCACTTCGATCACCGTCGTGGCGACGAGGAGCGGCACCCGGTTGTCACGGAACGCTCGCATCACGCTATCCCGCTCTTCCGGCTTCATCCGGCCGTGCACGAGGCCCACCCGAGACTCTCCGAACGTCTTCTTGAGCGTGTCGGCCATCGTCGCCGCGGCCCGGAGATCAGCTTTCTCGGATTCTTCGATGACGGGATAGACGACGTACGCCTGACGCCCCGCGTCGATTTCGCCTTGCAAGAAGGCGTAGATCTTGGCACGCGACGCATCGGTCCGGAGAGCCGTCTTGATCGACCCCCGGCCCGGCGGCCGTTCCCGGAGCCGGGTCACGTCCAGGTCTCCGTAGAGCGTGAGCGCCAGTGAGCGCGGAATCGGCGTCGCCGTAAGGAGCAGGACATCCGGCGCGTCCCCCTTCTCGACCAGTGCGGCGCGCTGCTCCACACCGAACCGGTGCTGCTCATCCACCACGGCCAGACCGAGCTTCCGGAACGACACGGATTCCTGAATCAATGCGTGCGTGCCGACGATGACGCGCGACGACCCGCGGGCAATCCGCTCCCGCGCAGCGTCTTTTTCCGCCGCGGTCAGACGGCCGATCAGGAGGTCGGGGCGAACATCGAGCGGGGCGAGCAACCGGGTGAGCGTCGCATGGTGCTGCTCCGCCAGCAGCTCCGTCGGCGCCATGATGGCCGCCTGGAATTCGTTCTCGACCGCCAGCAGCATGGCGAAGAGCGCGACCACCGTCTTGCCCGTGCCCACGTCCCCCATGAGGAGCCGGTGCATGCGCTGCGGCGCCGTCATGTCATCGGTGATTTCCCGGATGGCGTGGCGCTGATCGCCGGTCAGCTCGAAGGGGAGATGCTCCTTCAGGGCGGTCGTGAGTTCGCGGCGCAGCTGAAACGCGATCCCGGTGCGGGCGCGCTTGGCCAGAAAGCGCGCCCGCGCCTGCACCAGCTGCTGATCGAAAAACTCGTCGAACGCGAGGCGACGCCGTCCATTCTCGGCGTCCGCCGGGGTGCCCGGGCGATGCACCGCCGCGAGGGCGAGCCGCAGCTCGGGGATGCCCACCTTCGCGCGCAGGGCCTGCGGGTGAGGATCGCGCACCAGCTCGAGGAGCGCGTCCAGATGGGGGTGAATCAGGCCGCGGATCTGCTTGTGCGTCAGGCCTTCGGTGGCCGGGTACACCGGGAGCACCACACCCGTATCGGGTCCGTCCTCCCCCGCCTCCGCCAGAATCACGAATTCGCGCGGCGCGAGCTGTTTGCCGTGATAGTACCGCACCGGCCCGGTGACGAGCAGGAGCTGGCCCGTCTTGATGGTGCGCTCGAGGAACGGCTGGCCGGGCCACGCGCACTCCAGGACACCGCTGTCATCCTTGAGCACTGCGCGGAAGACGCGCAACCCGCGGCGCGTCGGAATGATCCCGGTCGACACCACCCGGCCCACACCGGTCACCTCTTCGTTGATGCGCGCGCGGCCGAAGGGGGTGACGGTCGTCGCGTCGAGATAGCGGTGCGGGATGTGGTAGAGGAGATCCCCCACCGTCCGCACACCCATCCGCGCCAGTGCCTCGGCGCGCTTGGGCCCTACCCCCTTCACGAACTTGACCGGGGCGTTGAGCTCCAGCGGCATCAGTCGCGAACCAGGCGCCTGGCGAACGCCTCGGCATCGAAGAGCGAGAGGTCCTCGAGCGTTTCACCCGTGCCGACGAACCGTGGCACCGCGGACGGCACGGCGCGGGACAGGGCCACCACGGCGCCGCCCCGCGCCGTGCCGTCCAGCTTGGTGATGATGGTGCCCGTGAGCGGGATCTCCTTCGCGAAGGCCTCCGCCTGCCGGACCGCGGTCTGCCCGACCGTGCCATCGAGCACGAGCAGCGACTCGTGCGGGGCGTCGTGTGCGGGGTGGGCCTTGCCCACCGCGCGCACCACCTTCTTCAGCTCCTCGAGCAGGCGGTCTTCGGTATGGAGGCGGCCCGCGGTGTCGACAATCACGGTGTCGACGCCGCGGGCCGCCCCCGCCTTCACCGCGTCGAACGCCACTGCCGCCGAGTCGCCGGTGCCGTCAGCACTGGGGCCCACGAACGGCACACCCAGTCGCTCGGCCCAGATGCGGAGCTGAGAAACGGCGCCGGCGCGGAACGTGTCTGCCGCCGCGAGCAGAGGCTCCCGCCCGCGCCCCTGCAGACGCCGGGCGAGCTTCGCGGCGGTCGTGGTCTTTCCCACGCCGTTCACGCCGTACAGCAGCATCACGGTCGGCGACGTCGCCGCGCGGATCACTTCTCTCGGTCCACCATTCGCGCTGAGCGCGCGCACTTCGCGTTCGAGGGCCGCCTCAAGCTCCCTATCCGGCACCTGGTCCAACCGCGCCAGCAGCTCATCCGCGAGCGCGGGTCCGAAGTCAGCGTCGAGAAGTATCCGTTCCGCGTCCGCGCGCGCCGCGGGATCGCGGCGGCCGAGTACGCGTCCGAGCTTGCTCCAAAGTCCCATCAGGGGAGGCCCAGGCGGCGGCGCCAGGCCCATTCGGCCGCCAGGACCGCGATGGCCAGCGCAAAGAGCCACCAGTGCTCGCGCCAGTCGAGGGTGACGCGGTCCGAGGCTGCCCGTCCCGCCTGGTCGACGAGGGCCGCTCCACGCCGCCATTCATCGGAGTACTGATCGACCACGATCAGCCCGCGGCCATGACCATCGGCCAAGGTGTAGCGATATGCCCCGGTCGGGAGACGCACCTGCGCGTGGCCGTCTGCGCCGAACTGGAGCGTGTCGGTCGTGGTCCCGGTGGTCGTCGCAAACGCGACGCCGACCGGCTTGGGCGCACCAGGACCCGACCAGCGCCACGTGACCGGCAATCCGGCGGGCACGTCGAGCGATTCCGGATGCGCCCAGTCGCTGGCGGCGGATCCACCCGCCAAGAGCCAGTCGACCAGTCCCGCCACGGCCGCGCGGTACGCTTGCTGTGACACACCGCCACGAAAGTCCCAGCGATAAAGCCCCGCGAGATTCACGACAGCCCGGCGGCCGCGTGAACTCTGAGAGACCATCACCACGGGACGTGCCTGTCCGCGGCGCGAACGGGTCGCCTCCAGTACCGGGACGGCGCCGTTGTCGGGCACAGTCGGGAGTGCCGCCAGCACCGGAGGCAGGGAATCCCACGGGACCGTCGCGAGGGCCCCGACGAGCGGCGAGCTCGACGCGGGCGCGAGATACCAATCCCCGGCGGCGCCCCCGGTACTGTTCCACGTGAGCAGCGCGGGAGCAGCCACCTTCGGCCACCGCGCCGGATCCCCGACTTCGACCACCAAGCGGGCGCCCCGAAGGGCTCGCTGCACGCGCTCGAGCGAGATGGGCGCGAGGGTGACACCTTCGTTCCATTTGCCGGGGGTAATCTGCGTGAAGTACTTCACCGGCACCCGTGCGACATCCCCCAGCGCACGCGCCAGGAAGGTCGCGTCCCAGTCCGGTGGCGCGCCGAGGACCACGGCGGCGGGTTCAGAGGTCACGTTGATCGGAAAAACCCGGGAATCGTCTCGCGGTTCAGAATCGCCGGCCCACTGGATTCCGACTGCCAGCGAACTCCATCCGGTCGGGAAACGGGAAACAGGAAAGGTGAGATCAGTGTTGATGGTGCCGCTGTCGGGGAGAAAGACCTTTCGGGTTGCCAGGACTCGAGCGTCCAGACGCACCGTGAGAGACGCATCCCGTTTCCCGCTTCCCGTGACCCATTTCCCGGCACTCCCGTACGTCACCTGCAGCCTCACCGTATCCCCCGGCGACACTTGATGCGGCCCTTCTACCGATGACACGAATGCGTCTGGCGGTGAGGCGGAGTCTCTGAGCACGATCACCCGCGACCGCGCGATCACATCCGACGGCAGCGCATTGCGGTCTTCGATGCCGCCATCCGTCACCACCACGATCGGACCGCCACGGGCGGCGGCCGCCGTCAGCGCGGGCGCGAGACGCGAGGCACCTTCCTGTGGCGCCGTGGTGTCAAATGCGGAGACGGTCTCGCCGAACCGGAGAATCACGCCGCCACGCGCCACGGCCTGGGCCGTATCGAGCGCCCGCGCCCAAAGACCCGGACGGGCATTCATCGACAGCGAAGCATCGAGGAGGACGACCGGGGGAACGCCGGCCACCGACCGACGCGTGAACGCGGGATTCCACAACAGGAGGACGAGACAGGCGGCGCCGACCACCCGCAGCGCCACCGGTCCCCAGGTATTCAGGCCACGCACTGGAGCGCTTCCGCGAGAGTAAAACGGCCTTCGTAGAGCGCACGCCCGATCACGGCACCGGCGAGCCCCAGGTGTTTGGCTCGTGCCAGTTCATCCAGCGCCGCGATGCCCCCCGACACGATGGTGTCGAGCCCAAGCTCGGCGACGGCAGCCGCGGCGTTCAGGTCCGCACCCGCAAGCGCGCCATCCCTCGGCACGTCCGTGTACACCACCGTACGCACCCCCTGCTCGCGGAGCCGTCGGGCGAGACTGAGCGGCGTGATACCGGAATCCACCTTCGCACCACCGCGCGGGGCGAGTCGCCCATCGGCGACGTCCAGGGCCACACCCAGCGTGCTTGCACCCAGGGCATTCAGGATCCGGTCGATTGCGCCGGGGTCCAGCGCTGCCGCCGCCCCGACGACCACACGGGCCGCTCCCCAGGTCAGGACTTCGCGCACGTCTTTCTCGCCGGCGAGTCCCCCGCCCACCTGCACCCAGGCGAGCCCCGCACCGAGCATCTGCCTGGTGACCGCATGATTCTCCCCGCGGCCATAGGCCCGATCCATGTCGACGTAATGAATCCACTGAGCGCCCGCCGACACGAAGGCGCGCGCCACCGCGAGCGGATCGTTCGCGCCCGTTGGAGCGCGCGCCACCCGCCCACCGGCGACGTCAACGGCGGGATAGAGGTCCATCGAATGCTTGGAAGCTAATCCCCGGTCGAGGCGACGCTGACCGCGGGCTCGAGCAACGACAGGAGCGTGGTGCGCACCGCGTTGAACGAAGCGATGAGGGACTTCGGCACCGGCGTGCCCGCACCCATGTCCTTGCGGTTCGGGTTGGTCGCCTGGCCATTCACGAGGAACTCGTAGTGCAGGTGCGGGCCGGTGGACAAGCCGGTCGACCCGACGAAGCCGATGGTCTCCGACTGGGTCACCCGCTGCCCGACGTGCAGGCCCTTCGCATACGCGGACAGGTGGCCGTAAATGGTCTTGATGCCGTTGGCATGACGCAGCTCGATCATGCGCCCGTAGCCATCGGCCTCGTAAACGAGCCGGTAGACCGAGCCATCCGCGGTAGCCCGGACGGGAGTGCCGTAGGCCGCCGAAAAATCGATGCCTTCGTGTTTGCGCCACCGGTGCAGGATGGGGTGATACCGGTTCCCGAATCCGCTCGAGATCCGCCGGAACTGGAGCGGAGCGCGCAGGAAGGCACGCCGGAGCGATCGACCGGCCTCGTCGTAATACCCCGCGCGCGCGGAGTCGGCGCCCGCGAACCGGAACGCGTAATTCGGCGACTTGGCCGCGTCCACCCGGGCCGCGAGAATCCGGCCGAACCGCCGCTCGCCCGTGGGCGACTCGAGGCGCTCGAACAGGATGTCGACGCGGTCTCCCGCGCGCACATCGCGCGTGAAATCCACTTCCCAGTCGTAGACGTCGGCGATGGCCCACGCGAGCGCGACGCGCTGGCCCCGCGGCAGGATGCTGTCGGGAATCGCGGCATCCAGCCCGTCGTACAAGTTGTCGGTGATGGTGCCCGTCACGCGGACCCGGCTCGTGGTCCAGGCGATCGCCTCGACCTGCTCAGTCCACATCGTGCCGGTCCGCGTCAGCCAGATCCGCTGTTCCGGTGCGGTCCGGACGCTGATCCGGTCGGCCACGGAGTCGGTGAGCGGACGACGGAACGCGAACACCAGGCCGGGACGCAGACGCCGGGCGTCCAGGACGTGCGCCGCCGACAACAGGGCACCGTACGCGCGGCCCGTGATTCCACCGCGCTGCAACAGATCACTCAACGTCTCATCACGCCGGAGTGTGTCGGAGTACTCCTGGTAGGCCGCGGTGACCACCACCGGCGGCGCCGTGAGTGGCCTGTGCATCCACGCACGCACGGCCAGCCCCCCCCCCACCAGGACGAGAGCGCCGGCTCCGGCCAGCGCACCCCGAACCACTCGCGACGAAGTCATCAGTCCATCTGGCGGCGAATGAAGGTCGGGATTTCCATCTCGTTCACTTCACCCGTCGCGGCCGGCGGCGGCGCACTGGGCCGCTTCGGCTGCACCTCGGTGGGTTTCGCATATCCCGGCGGCGGTGGAGGTGTCGGGCGCGCGGCCGGACGGAAGGGCAGCACGCCGGGACCGGACCGCGCACCGGTGGCGGCCGCAGCGGCGGCTTCGCCCGCAATGCCGGCCTTGTCGAACCCGGTCGCGATCACGGTCACGCGGACCTCGCCCTGCATCGCGGGATCGTTGACCGCGCCGAAGATGATCTCCGCTTCCTGCCCGGCCGCCTCGTGAATCGCCTCGCTGATCACGGTGACTTCACCGAGGGTGAGATCTTCGCCGCCGGTGATGTTGATCAAGACGCCGGTGGCGCCCGAGATCTGGATGTTGTCGAGCAACGGCGAGCTGATGGCTTGCTGGGCCGCTTCGAGGGCGCGGTTCTCGCCGCGGCCCACGCCCGTACCCATGAGCGCCGAACCGCCGTTCTGCATGACGGTGCGGACGTCGGCGAAATCCACGTTCACGATGCCGGTCACGCTGATCAGTGAGCTGATGCCCTGCGTGGCATGCAGGAGCACCTCGTCCGCCTTCTTGAGGGCGTCCTGGAATGGAATCCCCTTCCCGACCACGGCGAGCAGCCGCTCGTTAGGCACGACGATCATCGTGTCCACGTGCTTCCGCATTTCCGCGATCCCCATCTCGGCCTGCTTCATCCGCTTGCGGCCCTCGAAGAGGAAGGGCTTGGTCACGATGCCGATGGTGAGGGCGCCGAGGTCCTTGGCGATCTGTGAGATGATGGGTGCCGATCCGGTGCCGGTGCCTCCCCCCATGCCGCAGGTGACGAACACGAGGTCCGCACCCTGGAGCGCGTGGAGGATTTCGTCGCGGTTCTCTTCGATGGCCTGGCGTCCGATTTCGGGACGCGCCCCCGCGCCGAGTCCGCGGGTGAGCTTCTTCCCGATCTGGACCTTCACGTCCGACTTGTTCTTGAGCAGGGCCTGCGCGTCCGTGTTCACCGAGATGAACTCGACGGCCTGCACACCCTCGTCCACCATCCGATTGAGGGCGTTGCCGCCGCCGCCGCCCACGCCGACGACTTTCATCCGCGCGTTCTGCGCCACCGTCTCTTCGAGCTCGAAGATCATGGTTGCTCCGGCTCCCTGATCAAAAGAAGTCCTGCAGCCATCGCTTGACGGGTCCCAGGAGCTTGTCCATCCCCGGACCGGTCACGAGTGAGCCTTCCCCCCTGCCACCGCCCTGCCCGCCACTCATCTGACTCTGCACCACGCGCCGGGCGGCGTACATCGCGAGCCCGACCGGCACCGCGTAACGCGGCGCCTGTACGCTGTCGATCAATCCGCCGAGTCCCCGCTCGGGCGTTCCGGCCCGCACCGGCATGGCGAAGACTTCGCGGCCCAGCTCGACGATCCCCGGCAAGTGTGCCGTCCCCCCGGTGAGCACCACGCCAGCCGGCAGCTGCTTCGGGTCGTCGTAGCCGGCCTTCTGGAGCTCGCCACGCACGAGCTGCAGGATCTCATCCACGCGCTGGTGGATGATGTGCGCCACCATGTCCCGCGACGCCTGCCGCGCGCCCTGTCCGGGCGTCGACGGCAGATCGACCATCTCGTCCGGATTCACCAGTGGCTGGTACGCACTGCCGAAGCGCTCTTTCACGCGCTCGGCGTCCGCCTGGGTGAGCGACAGCCCCTGGACCAGGTCGCTCGTCACGTGGCCACCCGCGAACTTCAGCGACCCCAGGTGCCGGATCTTCCCCTTCTGAAAGATCGCGACGCCGGTCGATTGTCCACCGACCTCGGCGAGCGCGACCCCCAGCTCGCGTTCGTCGTCGGTCAGCACCGCGTGCGAAACCGCGAGCGGCTCGAGCACGATGTCCGCCACCTTGAACCCCGCACGCTCGACACTGCGGCGGAGGTTTTGCAACGCGGTGGCCTGCGCCGTGACCAGGTACATCTCGACTTCCAGTCGCGTCCCCGTCATGCCGACCGGGTCGGAGATTTCGCCCTGCTGGTCGACCTTGTACTCCTGCGGAATCCCGTGCAGGAGCTGCAGGTCTCGGCCGAGTGCGACCGCCCGCGCCACCTCGTTCGCCCGGTCGACGTCGGCGGAGGAGATCTCGTCACCACGGATCGCGACCACGCCGTTCGAGGTCCGGGCCGAAACGTGCTCGCCGGCGATGCCGCAAGTCACCTCGGTGACGTTGGCGCCCGCCATCCGCGACGCGTCCCGCATCGCCGCGGTCACCGAACGCGCGGTCTCTTCGATGTCCCGGACCATGCCGCGCCGGACGCCGGTATTCTTCGCGACGCCGACGCCGAGAATCTTCACCACCGGGACGCGGGGCAGATCTCCCGCAATCTCGGCGATCACCGCACAGGTCTTGGTGCTGCCCAGGTCCAGTCCCGCGACCAGCCGTCGTTCGCTCTTGCTCACGACGACGCCTTTCGCCGGACCACGATCTGTCCGGCAAATCGCGCGTCGAGCTCGGCGTACGTCCGTCCTTTCGCCGCCAGGTCCTGCTGCACCAGCACCACCGCCTGAATGACCTCCGGTTGAGGATCGGCCCCCAGGAGCACGCGCCTGTGCGCGGTCCCTTCATCCAGCGCGAACGCGCCCCGTCCAATCCGCCGCGCCGACGTGATCGACTGGAACAGCACCGGATCCACCGCCCGAACCAGACCGAGCACCGAGGCGAGGCCGGAATCCGCCGTCCCCGCGACCGGCAGGTCGAGCACCGTCCGCGCCGGGTCGAACGGCAGCGGATGCCCGGCCGCGTCGACCACCACCAGCCCACGGGGGCCCGGCACGAACGCCGCCGGATCCACTTCGCGCACGATCACCGCCAGCGCGCCCGGGAGGTGCCGCTTGATGCGTGCGTCCGCCACTCCCGGCAGTGCCCGCACCCGCGCTTCGAGCGGTGCAGTCGGGTCGAACACGCTGGCCTCGGGCGACATCCCGAGTGCCTGGATCACGGCTTCCGGTGCCAGGTTCCGAACGCCAACCAGCTCCACCTGCCGCACCCGGAAAAACTCCAGCCGGCGCCCCACCACGGGGACACCGAACCACAATCCGACGCCTGCTACCAGGACCACCAGCGGTACCCACACGCGCCGGTCCTGCAGGATCTCCAGGGCCCAGCTCACCGCGGAGCCCGCTCCCGGCCGGCACTCCGTCGGCCAGAAAGAATTTCAGGTCCTACCCGCGTCACATCACCGGCACCCATCGTGAGCAACAGGTCTCCGGGCTGGAGGAGCGCCGCCACATCGGCGGTGAGCTTCGCCCGATCACCGACCTTGACGACTTCCGCTCCGGCGGCGCGTGCCGCCTCGATCACCAGCTCCGAGGTGACTCCCGGCATCGGCGCTTCACGAGCGCCGTAGATCGGCGCAACCACGGCGACATCGGCGGCGGCGAGTGCCTGACCCAGCGCCTTCCCGTGAGCCGCCGTGCGCGAATACAGGTGCGGCTGAAAGACCGCGACAATCCGGCGCTCCGGAAACGCCTGCCGAGCGCCGGCGAGCGTGGCCGCGACTTCGGTCGGGTGATGGGCGTAGTCATCGACCACCATCACCCCGTCCGCCTCCCCCAGCCGTTCGAACCGCCGCGCCACTCCACGAAACTCCGCGAGCGCCGCCGCAGCCGACCGGACGTTCGCTCCGACGGCGTGCACCGCGGCGAGCGCGGTGGCGGCATTGCGGACGTTGTGCGCGCCCGGAACCTGTAAGCTCAGGGCGACCGAGTCCCCGTTCGGCAATTTCACGCGAGCCGTCGAACCGGCCGGCGAAAAGTGTGCGTCGTGGATCTGCACGTCCCCCGATCTGGTCCCGACCGTCCACACCGGCGCTTTCAAAGAGCGGACTACACGCTGCGCCCCCGGATCGTCGGCCGAGGCGATCACCCGCTGCGCCCGTTCCGCGAATTCCGCGAAAGCCGCCTCGAGGGAGTCCACGCTGCCGTAACACTCGAGGTGATCCGGTTCGACGTTGTTGACGACCGCTACCGTCGGCTGCAAGGACAGAAACGCTTTGTCGTATTCGTCAGCCTCGACCACGAAGAGCCCGGAGCTCCCCTGACGGGCATTGCCACCCCACCCAGCGACACGGCCGCCGACGAGTCCCGTGGGATTTCGTCCGGCGGCCGCTAAGCCCTCCGTCACCATGACCGTGGTGGTCGTCTTCCCGTGCGTTCCGGCGATCGCCACGACCGTCCCTCCGGCGACGGCTTCCCCCAGGGCATCAGCCCTCCGGATGACCGGGACTCCCAGCGTGCGCGCCTGCTCGACCTCGGGGTGATTCGGCGAAACCGCCGCCGTCACCACCATCGCTCGCGCTCCCTCGAGGTGCGAGGGGTCGTGCCCACTGAAGACCGGAACCCCCAATGCGACAAGGTCTTGGGCTCCAGCCGGATCCTGATCACACCCGGTGATCTGAACCCCTCGCCGCTTGGCGATAAGCGCCAAAGCGCTCATCCCGGCGCCTGCGATGCCCATAAAGTGGACTGGGCGGGGGTCCCCGGGTGCAAACAAGGTCATCTGTAGGGGGCTAATATAGGAAATCTACTACACTTGCGCCAGCTACGAGACGAGTGTCAATAATTTAGACACCACGTCCCGGGACGCTGTTGGTCGACCCCGACCGAGTGCCGCGCGCGTCATCGAGTAACGCCGGGTGGAGTCGGACATCAACTGCGTGACGGCGGTGGCGAGTGAATGCGGCGTGAGCGTCGACTCCTCCATCAGCACGCTCGCGTTCGCCGCCGACATCGCGCGCGCGTTCTGCAGCTGATGATTCGCCGCCGCCGTGGGCAGTGGAATCAACAGCGAGGGTTTCCCCCACGCACACAGCTCGGCGATCGTCAGTGCCCCAGCGCGGCAGACGACGAGGTCAGCGGCCCGGTAGATCGGCGCCATCGGATCGAAGAATCCCTGCAACACGACTTTTCCTGCCCGGGCATATCCCGAGAGCCCAGCGAAGTTCGCGGCGCCCGTTCCCCAGATGAGGTTCACGTCGTTGAGGTGCCCATGCTCAAGCACCCCGGCCATGGCGTAGTTGATTGCCCGCGCCCCCTGCCCACCACCGAACACCAGCAGAGTCGGGAGTGACGGGTCGAGCCCAAGGGCCTTCAGCGCCTCGGTCCTGTCCCCTGGCTCCGGCGGTCTGGTCGGATTCCCAAAGGTGAAAACTTCGGTGCGGTCCCCCGGGCGCAGCAGCGCCTGAGCCTCCGGAAATCCCAAGTGGATCTGCCGGGCGCGACCCGACAACCACCGCGTGGCGATCCCCGGCCGCGCATCAGACTCCTGGATGGCCGTCGCGATGTCCGAACGCTGGGCGTGGTAGACGACCGGTCCAGAAGCGTACCCACCGGTTCCCACCACCAGCGTGGGCTGCACCTCATCCAGCAGCCCGCCGATCCGGCGCCACAGCCGAACCGCGAGCACCGGCCACTGGAGGTTCTTCCACCATTGCCGCCGGTAGATCGGCTGGAGCGGAAGCAGGGTGAAGGGATACGGATGGTGCGGCAGGATCTGCGACTCGATTCCCCGCTCGGCCCCAACGAGATGAATCTCGATGTCCGGACGCATTTGCCGGAACGTGTCGGCCAGGGCCAGCGCGGGCGTAAGATGCCCGCCGGTACCGCCGCCGGAGATCAGGATCTTCACTTCGTGCCCGCCGCGGTCGCGCGTTTCCGCCCAGCGGTCTTTCGCGGACTCGGCTGCCCATGTCCGATGCTCACCAGCACGCCGATCGCGGCCAGCGATACGAAGAGGCTGGTCCGCCCATAGGAAATGAGTGGCAGGGTGATGCCGGTTGCCGGCATGACCGCGAGAGAGACGGCGATGTGCAGGACCGCGGTGATGCCGATCAGTGCCGTGAGTCCGGCGGCGAGGAACTGGCCAAAGGGATCCGGAGCGCGGCGGGCGATCCGGAAGCCCAGCCAGCACATGCCGGCGAAACACAGAATGATCACCGTAACCCCGATAAACCCCCACTCTTCCGCAATGGTCGAAAAGATGAAGTCCGAATAGGCATAGGGGAGATACCCCAGCTTCTGCTGTCCCTGCCCGAACCCGACCCCGATGAGCCTCCCCGCCCCGATCCCCACCAGCGACTGGTGGACTTGCGACTGCGCCTCACTCGGCGCGCTGCCGGAGCTGAAGAAGTGCGAGACCCGTGCCAACCGGTACTGCGCGCTCGCGACGGCGCCGAAGAGCAGCGGTGCGGCCGCGGCGCCGAGAAGCAGGAAATGTCCGATCCGGGCACCCGCCACGAACAGGACGGTGCCCGCGAGCATCGTGAGCAAGAGGGCCATCGACAGGTTGGGCTCGAGGAACACCAACCCGATGATGGGGAGAAGGACGACCAGGAACGGCAACAGCCCGAACTTGACGGTGCGGATCTGATCGCCCTTTTTGGCCGCCAGCATCGCCGCCCAGCAGACCAGCGTGAACTTCGCCAACTCCGAGGGTTGGACCACCGTCACGCCGAGATTCACCCAACGCCGGGCGCCATTCAAGGTCGGTGCGATGGCGCGGGTGAACGGGAGCACCGGCATGAGAAGCAGGACCAGCGTGAGCCCCAGCAGCGGCCACGCCCAGCGTTGCCAAACGTGATAGTCGGTGCGCGCCAGAATCGTCGCGCCCAGCCCACCGATCGCTGCCCCGATCGCCTGCTTGAAGAAGTAGCTGGCCCCGACCACGCCCCCTTCGGTGTTGACCAGACTCGATGCGCCGTAGACCGACACCAGTCCCACGACAATCAGCACCGCCGCGAGAATGCCCAGCAGTCTGGTCTCCCACTGATGGTCTTTCATAGAGCCTCCGCGTACTGCCGGAAGGTGGCACCCCGCTCTTCGTAGTTCCTGAATTGGTCATAGCTCGAACACGCCGGAGACAGCAGCACGGCGTCGCCCGGTTTGGCGGCCGCGCGAGCCCGGTCGAGGACGTCGGCGAAGGTCGTGCCCCGCGCGATGGGAACCTGCCCCTCGAGGTCCTTCGCGACGATCGGGCCCGCTTCACCGTACGCGATCACGAGACGGCACTGCTTCTTGAGGAGAGGGCCGAGCCGCGTGTAGGGCTCACCCTTGTGACGGCCGCCGAGGAGGAGCACATAGGGACGGGTCATTGCTTCCACGGCAACCACCGTGGACGCGATGTTCGTCGCCTTGGAGTCGTTGATCCACAGCACCCCACCGGCCTCGCGCACCGGCTCCAGCCGGTGCGGAAGCGCGCGGAACGTCCGGAGTCCGGCCGCGATGGCCTCACGAGAAACCCCAGCTTTCTGAACCGCGAGGGCGCCCGCCAGCGCATTGCCCACGTTGTGGGCCCCCAGGAGGGTGAGCTCTCCGCGCGGGAGCAGGACGTCGTTCTTCAGCATCAGGGCATCGGCCCCCCGGTCGTACCAGGCGTCCGCCCTCCCCTCCAGCGAGAACTGCAGCTTGGTGCCCGCGACGCTCTTGACCATGTCCAGCACTGCCCGGTCGTCGCCGTTCATGACCCAGGCATTCTTCGGCCCCGCATTCCGGAAGAGCAGCGCCTTGTCGGCGTAGTACTCCACCACCGAGGCGTACCGATCCAGGTGATCGGGAGCAAGGTTCGTGAGGACCCCGATATCGGGCGCGAAGTGGGGCGAGTCATGCAGCTGGAACGATGACACCTCGATGGCCAGGACCCGGGGATGCGTCGAGGAGAGTGCCATATCCGATACGGGCCGGCCGATATTCCCCACCGCTTCCGCCGCCATGCCCCCGGAGCGCAGCAGATGCGCGATCAGCGCCGTGGTCGTCGTCTTCCCGTTGGTGCCGGTGATCCCGATGACGCGTGTGCCCTCCAGCGCCTGACACCCAAGGTCCAGCTCGGACACGATGGGGATACCGGCATCGCGTGCTGCCTTGAGCGGTGGCGCTTCCGGTGGAACGCCCGGAGACACCACGACACCCGCGGCATGCTGGATCCGCGCCAGGTTGTGATGCCCGATTTCGACTTCGACCCCCGCGAGGGAGCCGAGTGCCTGCAGCGCGTCGCCGGCGTACGGGTGATTCGAGCCATCGGAGGCGTAAACCTTCACATGCTCGCGCGCCAGGAGCCGCGTGGCCGCGACCCCGCTCTTGCCCAACCCGATCACCGCGACGGTGCCGTTCCGCCAGGAATCGGGGAGCTTCATCGCACCTTGAGCGTCGCGAGCGCGATGGCCGCGCACAGCACGCCCAGGATGTAGAACCGCATGACCACCAGCGGTTCCGCCCACCCCATCTTCTCGAAGTGATGGTGCAACGGTGCCATCCGGAACACGCGATGCGCGTCCGCATACTCCTTCCCGCGCCGCTTCCGATTCCACCGGTACACGTTGACCTGAATCATCACCGAGAGCGTCTCCGCCACGAACACCGCGCCCGCGATCAGGAGCAGGAATTCCGCCTTGAGCATGATCGCGATCGCGCCGAGCGCGCCGCCGATCGCCAGGGAGCCGGTGTCCCCCATGAACACCTTGGCGGGATGGGCGTTGTACCAGAGAAATCCCAGGCTCGCGCCGAGCAGCGCGGCGCAGAAGACGGCGAGCTCCCCGGCGCCCGGCGAATAGAGGACGCCCAAATATTTCGAGTAGTCGGCGCGGCCGAAGACGTACGCGAAGATCGTGAACGATCCGGCGACGATCGCCGTGAGACCCGTCGCGAGTCCATCGAGCCCGTCGGTCAGGTTCACCGCGTTGGATGAGCCCGTCACGACCACGGTCACGAAGGCGATGTAGATCGGCCACGGCAGGACGAGGAAGACGTACTTGAGGAGTGGGAGCTGCGTGGCGGTCGCCCACTTGTCGACGAAGGGAAAGAGCACGAGGAAGGTGCCGAGCGCGAGCCCGAACGTCACCTGCCCCACGAGTTTCCAGCGCGCCACCAGACCCTGCGACTTGCCCCGCACGATCTTGAGGTAGTCGTCGATGAACCCGATGGTGCCCATCCACAACGTCGCGACCACCGCCACGAGCACATACCGCGTATCGAGTCTGGCCCAGAGGAGCGTCGGCACGACGGTCGCGATGATGATGATGAGGCCGCCCATCGTCGGCGTCCCTCGCTTCCCCTGGTGACTCGCCGGTCCCTCGGCGCGCACCACCTGCCCGACGTTACGGCGTCGGAGGACGTCGATGATCCAGGGTCCTACCAGAAACGCCATGAGCAGCGCCGTGGCCGTCGCGCCCGCGATCCGGAACGTGATGTAGTTGAAGAGATTGAAGAGGATGTTCGTCTTCGCGAGTGGCGACAGCAGGTGATAAAGCACGGCCCGATATCCGCCCTCAGTTGAGGTGGCGCAGCACCCGTTCCAGCGCAACTCCCCGCGATGCCTTGAGCAGCACGACCTCGTTCCCCTTCAGCCGCTGCCTGAGCAGCGGCCCGAGCCGCTCCGCATCCGGTGCGACGACGAGACGATCCTTGAGAACGCCAGCGAACGGCGAGAAGGCGGTCTCGAAGGCGCCGACGGCACCCACCAACGCCGGCGCCGCGGCGACGATTTCCTCCGCCGCCGCCCGGTGCAATTTGTCACTCTCCGCGCCCAACTCCAACATGGTTCCCACCACCACGGCCAGCGGCCGGGACCGCTTCTCCGCCAGCCACCGGGCGAATTCCACGGCGCGCCGGAGGGAGCCGGGATTGGCGTTGTAGCTGTCGTCGATGACGGTCAGCCCGCGCACTTCGGTGATGGCCCCACGGCCCCCGGGCACACGCGCCGCCGTCAATCCCTGCAACGCATCACCAGGCCTGACCCCCGCCTCGCGGGCGACGGCGACCGCGATGGCGGCATTGTCGATCTGATGGAAGCCCGTCACCGGAATCGTGACCTCCCGCCCATACCACCGGATGCGCGGGTGCCCCGACTCGTCGAGCTCCGCCGCGTCGGGATGCATCTCGGAACCCGGACCGGCGCCCGCCACCACCGTTCTGGTTTTCGCCCGTGCCGCCGCCGCCAACGCGTGCGGTTCGGGGCCGACCACCGCGACGTCCGCCTTTTCCACCAGGGAGACCTTTTCGCGCATCACCCCTTCGAGGGATCCGAAGCCCTCGACGTGGGCGTACCCGACATTGGTCACCACGGCGATCGTGGGCTCGATGATGTCGCGGAGCCGCGGGATTTCCCCGGGGAGATTCGCCCCCGCTTCAATCACCAGGGCATCCGTCCCGGCCGGCGCGGCGAGGATCGAGAGCGGGACGCCGACCAGGTTGTTGAGGTTGCCGGCGGTCGCGTGCACATGATACCGCACGCCCAGCGCGGCCCGGATCAGCTCCTTCGTGCTCGTCTTGCCACTCGACCCGGTGACCGCGACGACTGGCGCCCCGTCGGGGAGCCGCCGCCGCCGGGCCCGGCCCAGATGCCCAAGGGCCACCAGCGTGTCCGCCACTTCAATGAAAGGAAGACCGGCCACGGGTGGCGTGCCGCGGCGGACCACGGCGGCCCCTGCCCCTCCAGCCTTCGCCTGATCGAGAAACGCGTGCGCGTCAAAGCGCTCGCCGGCGAGGGCGACGAACAAGGTGCCAGGGCTCAGGTGTCGGGTGTCGGTGGCAATACCCACGAAGGACGGGGGCACCTTCGCCTCGGCGCCGAGCGCTGCCAGCACCTGCGCTGACGTCCAGGGTTCAGGGGGTTCTGGTGGAACGGCTGTCTCCGCCATCAGGAGGCTCCCAGCTCCCGGACGACCTGGCGCTCATCGAAGGGCTGCTTATCGTGGCCGATCACCTGGTACGTCTCATGGCCCTTCCCCGCAAGAATCACGGTGTCTTTCGCCTGCGCGAGGGAAAGGGCCAGGGCGATGGCCTTCCGGCGATCGGCCTCGCGGTGGTGTGGGCGCCCCTGCATGCCCTGCTCCACGTCGTCGAGGATCCGGTTCGGATCTTCGGTCCGGGGATTGTCGGACGTCGCGATGGCGACGTCCGCCAGGCGGGACGCGATGTCCCCCATCGGCGCGCGCTTCCCGCGGTCCCGGTCCCCGCCGGCCCCGAACACCGCGATGACCTTTCCGGGCGTCAGCGGCCGCACCGTCTCGAGCGCGCGTTCGAGCGCATCGGGAGTGTGCGCGTAATCTCTCAAGACGACGCAGGGCCTGGAGGCGATCCGCTCCATGCGCCCCGGCACCTGCGGCGCGTGCGTCAGCCGGTCGGCCACCCCCTCGACTGACGCGCCCAACCCCAGGGCGCAGGCCGCGACGCCGAGTGCGTTGGCGACGTTGAACGCACCGAGCAGCGGCAGGCTCACGTCCGCGCGGCCCTGTGGACTCACCAGGACGAACCGCGATCCGGAGCCGTCGGTGCGCACGTTCTCCGCACGTACGTCCCCCTTCGACTCCCCGAACGTGATGCGCCGGTGTCCGCCGGGCAGCTTCTCCCACGCGGGATCCTCGGCGTTCACCACTTCGATGCCGTCGGGGGCGAGGTAGGTCGAGAGCTTCGCTTTGGCGTGAAAGTAGTGCTCGAAGGTCTTGTGGTAGTCGAGGTGATCGCGCGTCAGGTTCGTAAAGATCGCCGCGCGATAGACGAGGCCGTCGATCCTCCCCTGGTCGAGACTGTGCGACGACACCTCCATCGCCGTGCCACGTGCTCCACGCTGGACGAGCAGGGCGAGCGTTTCCTGCAGGTCGATGGGGCCCGGCGTCGTCAGATTGCCGGCTTCACTCTCGACGGGCGTGTTGTCAGGAGCGAACGCCCCCAGCGTGCCGATGGACCCGGAGGGCCACAGCAACGAGAGGACGTGGCGGCCGAGCGTGACCGACGTCGTCTTGCCGTTGGTACCGGTCACGCCGACGAGATTGAGCTTCTTCGCCGGGTACCCGAACCAGACTTCGGCCGCGACCGCCGCCGCCCGCCGGCCATCCTTCACGACCACCTGGGGAAGGGACCCCGGCTGTTCCGTCTCCACCAGAGCTGCCGCCGCTCCCTGCTCCGTCGCCTTGGACACATAGGTGTGTCCGTCTTGAATGGCGCCGCGAATGGCGCAGTAGAGCATGCCCTTCTGGAGCTTCCGCGTGTCCGCCGTGACACCGGTGATGGCCGGCAATGCCACGGGGGCGTGCGTCAGGAGTCCACGTTCGCGAAGGGCGGCGACGATGTCTTTCAGCTCGATCACTGAGGCGTATCTCCAAAGACCGTCACCAGGGATCCCGCGGCAGCCTCGGCTCCCGCGGCGGGCCACGTCTTTTCGACGTTGCCCCATCCCTTGATGACCACGTGAAATCCACGACGGTGCAAGAGGCGGACCGCGTCCCGCAGCGTCCGTCCGGAGACGTCGGGAATGGGACGTGGGGGCGCAGGAGCCGCAGTGTCGTGCGGTGGAGGCCAACTCACGACGTAGGGTGCGACACCGGGGTCTTCTTCCAACTCACCCACGCCCGGTGCTGGCGCGGCCGCGGAGAGCCGGGCCCGGTCGAGCGCTACCGTCCGGGACGCGAGCGCCTGCTCCAGCATCGCACGCGTCACGGGCGCCGCCGTTTCCGCGGCGAAGTAGCCGCCCTTCCGCGGGTTCTCGACCTTCACGACCACCACGAGCTGGGGATGTTCCGCCGGGAAGAGCGCCGCGAACGACGCGTTGTAGGCGCCCGCCTTGTAATGACCATTCACCACCTGTCGGGACGTCCCGGTCTTCGCCGCCAGGGTAAAGGTCGCGAGGGCGGCGCTCGCCCCCGTTCCGGTGCTGGAGACCACGCCCGCGAGCAGCTGCCGCAGCTCCCTTGCGACCTCGGGAGAGACCACGCGCCGCACGGGCTCTGGTTGGTGACGGTACAGGATCTCTCCGTTGGGAGCCCGAACCTCGCGGACGAGGGTGGGCTCGAGGAGCACCCCGTCGTTCGCAATCGCGCCATAGGCCGCGGCGATCTGCAGGGGGGTCACGGACACCTCGTATCCGATGGCGAGCGACGTGGGCGTGGGCCGGGACCAGTCCTTGGGCAGTGCGAGCCGGCCCGACGCCTCCGCGGGAAACTCGATGCCGGTGGGCGTTCCAAGCCCGAAATCCCGCAGCATCTCATATTCGCTGCTGTGGTCGAGCCGCGTGACGAACTTGGCCATCGCGATGTTGGACGAGACGCGGATCGCGTCGGCCAGATTCAGCGTCGGGAGCGGGTGCTCATCCACCAGCGTCCGGTCCTGCATCTTGAATTTCCCGTTCTCTCCGGAGACGCGGTCCGTCAGGCGGATGCGACGATCGGCGATCAGGGCGCCGGCGGTGAAGATCTTGGCCACCGATCCCGGCTCGTAGGCATCGATGAACGCCGAAGGGCGTATGCCGCCATCGCGACGTTCGGACGCGACCGCCAGGACCTCCCCGGTCGCGGGATCGAGCATCACCACATCGCCACCATCGGCGTCCATCTTCTCGAGCGCGAGGCGCAGGGAGCGCTGAGCAATTTCCTGTAGCTCGGCGTCGAGCGTCAGCACCACGTCGTTCCCCGGCACGGGTGACTGGATCCGCCGGGAGGGCGAGTCGTACTGCCGGCCCGCGCGGTCCTTGAGCACGACCGCCGCACCGGGAGTGCCGGCGAGCAGCGTGTCGAGCGTGCGTTCGAGCCCCGACGGTTTCTGTCCCCCCTCCCCGGCCCGGCCGATGATCGCACGCGCGAACTCCGGTGACGGATAGAACCGGTTCAACACGGGCTCGAGATGCACGCCTCGCAGATCGCGAAGCCCCTGCACGGTGCTTGCGGTGAATGGGCCCGAGAAATAGGCGTAGTGCCTGCCGAGCTCGTCCTCGACGTGCATGAGGGGGAGATGGAGCACACGCGCGATGGTCTCGGGATCGTGATCGGGATCGCGGAGCTCATTCGGCGCGATGCCGACGTGATAGGTCTCCTGGGTCAAGGCGATGGGCGTTCCGTGGCGGTCGAGCAGCGCGCCCCGCGGCGCCTCCAGCACCACATGCTCGGTGCGTGACTGCTTCGCCTCGGTCGCCCAGCGCGCGCCCTGAAACAGCTGGACTTGGGCGGAGCGCACGAGCAACGCCAGGAGCAACACGCCCAGCGAGCCCTCGATGAACGAGACGCGCGTGTTCAGCTTCGCCACGTCAGGGCGCGCTCGTGTCGGGAACGGGCAGAATCACGATTTCGGAATCAGCGGGAAGGCGGAGACCCAGAGCCTGGGCTCGTGGGACCAGGACGGAGCGGCTCGATGCCTGCCGGAGGCGGCGCTCGTACTCGGCGCGGCGGCTTCGGAGTGAAGACAGGGTATCGCGGGTCTGGCTTAACGCGCGGGCGATACGGAGCGCCGCAGTCTGGCGCGCCACGACGGAGCCCGCGGCCGCCAGGAACGCCAGCAGCCAGATCATCACCCAGTGCCGACCTTTGAGCGCCACTCAGGCCACCTCGAAGTCGCGAAAGTGTGCGGAGCGGGAACGTGGATTCGCCGCGACCTCATCCGGACCAGGCGTCACGGCTTTCCGCGTCTGGAGGAACCCTAGCGCATGTCCCCGGCATGTACACACCGGTTGCCCCGGCGGGCAGATGCAATCCCGCGCCCACTCCCGGAACGCGTGCTTCACGATCCGGTCCTCCCCGGAATGATACGCGATGACGCCCAAGCGACCCCCGGTGGTCAGGGCATCCCGGAAGGCGGGGAGGGCGGCGGTGAGCTGTTCCTTCTCGCCGTTCACCGCCATCCGCAGCGCCTGGAAGAGCCGGGCGAAATCCGACGGACCCGACCTCGGCCCCAGCGCCTCCCGGATAGCGTTCACGAAGTCATCGCTGGTCATGAAGGGGCCGCGCTCCCGCCGGCGGATGATGCTCCGGGCCAACCGCCGCGCCTTCGGCTCATCGGCATCCTCGGCGAATGCCGTCCCCAGACGCTCTTCCCCCCACGTGTTCAGGATGTCGGCGGCGGACACGCCCACCTCGGGCGTCATGCGCATGTCGAGCGCGGCGCCCGGGCGGAATGTGAAGCCCCGGGTCCCCGCGTTGAGCTGGTGCGACGAGACGCCGAGGTCGAGCAGGATGCGGTCGGGTGTGAACGCGCGGACGGCGGCCAGCGCTTCCTTCGATGCAAAGGGCGCCGCGAGCCAGGTGACGCCATCGTCTCCAACGCGCGTCCGGGCCTCGGCCAGGGCTTCGGGATCCCGATCGATCCCCAGCACGAGGGCGCCCGACGCTCGCAGGATGGCCGTATGCCCTCCTCCGCCGGCGGTGCCGTCCACGGCGCGCGCGCTCCCGGTGGCCCAGGCGCGGATATGCTCGGCGAGGACAGGCTCGTGGAAGGTCATGGGCTCCTGAAAAAGACACCGGCTTCGCGTGCCGAAGCAGGCGAAGCCGGGGAGAACATCCCGCGAAGCGGGTTCAGGCGGGGCTGACGGGGCTCGAACCCGCGACCTCCGGTGTGACAGACCGGCGCTCTAACCAGCTGAGCTACAACCCCTTGAAGTGAGCGCGGAAATGTAGACGCGCGCCGGGGTCAATTCAATGGCTCAGAAGTTGGTGCACTTGAACGCGGCCTTCACCTGGCCCATCGCCTTGGCATACCGGTCGATGAACCCGAGCATCTGCGTGGCCACACCCGGCGCGATCTTGCCGCCCAGGAACAGCGCAGCCTTGGTGCGATCGATCCGCTCCTGCACGTCCTTCGCCTCCGGGCAGCTCTTGTCCTTGGTCATCTTGTTGTACTCATCGCCCAGTGTGAGGGTCGACGAGAGCCCGTACCAGAAGCTCCCCTGCACCCGGATCTGCTGCTTCGGCCCGGTCGTATCGGCTGGGGTCTTCGGCTCGACGATGGTCAGGAGCTGATCGAGCCACGGGTACGCCCGGTCGTACGCCCCGGCGCGAGCCAGGTTCGACCCCGCCGTCAGGTACAGAGCGGCCGCGTTGATCCTGAGCGCGGTATCGGTCCCTGCCAAAGCCGGCTGAATGTAGGCCTTGGCCGGATCGACCTTTTCCGCGTACGCGTTCCTATACACGCGCAACTGGGCCGTGTCCTTCGGCGCGTGCAGCGTGTCGTAGACCGCGTGGTTCAGCATGGTCGCGGCCACGAGCAGACTCGGCCGCGGATCCGTGGGCGCGAGTGCCGCACACGCCCTGTAGTCCGCAATCGCCGAATCGACCTGGTTGGCCGCCTCGAGGGCCTGACCCCTGATGTTGCAGAACCCGGGGTTCTTCGGGAAATCCTTCACCGCGAGGTTGGCGTAGTGGAGCCACGCCTGCGTATCGGGGAGCGCGTTCGCCGCCCCGATCATGATCTTCAGCTCCGTCGAGTCATTCAGCTTGGCCGCGGAGTCCTTCTCTTCCGCCGCACCGAGGTCCAGCACGCAACGCCACTGGCTGCCCTCGATGCAGGAACGGCGGAGCATGTCCTTGGCCTGCGGGTTGTTCGGCGCATGGCCCGTGACCGTCTTGAGGAGCGCCGTCGCCTTCGGATACTGATGCGCCTTCATCAACTGATCGGCGACACTGAGCTGCAGCGGGACGTTGTCCGGCTCCACTCCCGCCCAGCTCTGCAGGGCGTCGAGCCATTTCAGCGTATCACCCTTCTGCTGATAGGCGCCCGCAATCCGGCTCCACGCGGTGGTGTTCATCGAATCGCCCTTCAGCGCGCGGTACCCGGCCGCGATGATGCTGTCGGGCGGTTGCCGCTGAGCCTCATAGACGGTCAGCACGCACAGGTGCGCCGCCGTGAGGTTCGGATCGATCGCAAACGCCTTCTTCGCGGATTCGATCGCGCCACTCATATTGCCGTGCCCGCGGCGGTCATCGCACTCGCGTGCAAACTCCGCCGCCTTGATCACGGTCACGAGGCGCTGGCCCAGGGACTCGGCGATGGCCGGCGGCGTGGCACCCGAGACGGTGAACGCCGACGAAAAGCCGGAGCCGCCGGAAATCAGGCGGATGTGCGCCGTGTAGAGGTTGCCGACATGCGAGAACGAGCCGACGTCGTAGGAATTGACGCTGACCGACTTGGCGAACTGCGCCGCCTGCGACGGATCGAGGATGTACATCCCCCCGCCGCTCGCGGCGTCGCACTGGAAGCCGAACGACAGGAGGGCTTCGCAGATCTTGCTCTTCGGAATGTTCTGGACCTTGTACCGCGCCAGCTGCTGCACGCGGTCCCGCGCGAGATCCATCACGGCGATGCTGGCCGCGGAGTCTCCGGCGGCGGCGCTGGGGAGCGGCAACAGCAGGAGCTTCTCGGTCGGCTGGGTGATGGCGAGCTGAGCCGATCCGACAGAAGCGGCTCCCAACACCATGACGGCCACCAGACGGAACACTCTCACGCAGGTCCTCCGTTTAGGGTCGTGCTGCTCACTACACCGATGGGCGAAGAGGGATTCGAACCCCCGACATCCTGCGTGTAAGGCAGGCGCTCTGAACCAGCTGAGCTATTCGCCCGTCCACATACGCCTTAGAGGGCGAGCCCTACCGGGATGAATACCAGATAGCCCAGCACCAGAAGGATTGGCGCCAGGGTGGTCGATCCGGCGTTCAATGACACATACCCCGCGGCGAGACAGACGAGCGCCGCCCCGAAGGCGGCGTAGTTCCGGGGGCCGAAGTGCAGGCGTTCGCGAGATTGTGTGTCAGCCATAGGCGGCACGCATAATACCCCCGCAATCGCTTTTCCGTCAAGGATTTGCCTCATCCGTCGGGATGGTCCACCCCTCGTCCAGGGCCTCACGACGCACTGCGTCACGCTTCCGGCGGCGCCACACGAGCCCGACCAGCAACAGTCCGATCACACCCCAAAACAGGGTCGCGGCCCCGAGCCCCGCGAGCCATCCATATCGGCGGTGGACATCCTGCGCCCAGAGCTCTTCGAAGTGGTCGAGCGTCACGTGGTAGGTCGATCGCATCGCGTCGTCGAACGTGGGCTCGCTAGCCAGCGCGTCGATGAACCGGTGCAAGCCCGTCGCCCCGCCCCAGCGCTGGAGCATAGCCACCGCTGTGGTGGCGAGCGCGTACGCCCCCGCCGCTTCTCCGGCGCGTCCGCGCAACGCCCGGTCCACACTGTCCAGCTCAAGCGCCGGCCCGCTCAACAAGTGCCAGTCGAGCTCGAACGCCCGGGTACGCCCCCACTCCCCCGCCGCCACCGCGGCGTACCCCTCCTCGAACCAGAGCGGGAGGGCGTGCCGCACGCGACGGCGCAGCGCGACATGGGCGAGCTCATGGCGGAGGGAGACCTGGAGGTCAGAGGGAGACCCGACCGACCAGAGCACGATCGCGCCCGCTCCCGGAAAGGCGGCGCCCTCACTCCAGGTGGGCAACCGTCCCCGCGTCAGCGAGTCGTAGATGGTACGATTGGGCGCGAGGAAAATCCTGAGGGGGCGATCCGGCTCGGGATCGATTCCGGGAAACGGGGCGGGGCGGTCGGCCGCCTCGGCCAGGGCGGTCGCGAGATTCCCCTGCGGAGGCCACCACACCGCCGTGACGTTGCCGACGACCGTGACCTGCGGACCCTGGATCAGCAGGGCCAGAAGCGCTAGGGTCGCGGCGGCTCCTCGCCCCGGCCCACCGCCTCGAGCATTTCCTGGCAGCGCTTGCCCCAGGGATTGAACTTGTTCGCCTTGAATCCGTCCTGCCACGCCTGCTTGGCCTGCGCCTGCTCGCCCCCGAACCAATAGGCGCGCCCCAGCTCGTAGTACGCTTCGATCAGGTTGGGTCCGAGCTTCAAGGTCTTCTGGAAGAAGGTGACCGCGTCTTCCTGCATCTCCCGCTGGAGATACACGAGGCCGAGGTAGAAGTGGGCGTAGAGCGTGGCCTTCTTGTCGTTGTCGAGACGGATGGCCTTCGACAGGTGCTCGATGGCTTCCCCGAAGATTTTCTTCTTCAGGCAGATATATCCGACATTGATTCGGGCCAGCGAGTTCGCCGGCTCCTTCATCAATACCTTCTGGAACGTGGCCAGTGCGTCGTCGAAATCCTCGTGAAGCATCTGGGCCCACCCGAGCATCGACTCCGCCTGTGTCTCACCGGGCGAAAGGGCCAACGCCTTCTGCAACGCCTGGATGGCGCCCGCGTGGTCTCCTAACGAGATCAGGCTCCAGCCCTTTTCGATAAAGGTCGACGCACCGATGTGATCCGCGTGCACCGCCGGCCGCGTGCCCGTGAACTCCGGCGCGGATGCCTCGGCCGTCGATGCTGACACCTGCTTGTACTTCTCCACCAGCTGACGGATGTCCTCTTTCAGCTGGCCGAGGTCGCCGAGCAGCCCGTCAACCTGTTTGAAGAAGCCGATGATCTCGCGCTTGACTGCCTCCTGCTCGGCCGCTGCTTTCGCGGTGTCGAGCTTGCGCGCGATGGTGTCGTACTGCGCACGCAGGGCGACGACCGGAGAATCGGACATCAGGCGCCCGCCGGAGCGGTCAACGCGGCATCCAGAGCGACTTTCTCCTTCGACGCGAGCAACTGCGCCGTATTGAGCACGATAATGGTCCGGCCGCCGGTCACCACAAGCCCGGTGACATACGCGGCCGCCAATCCCTTCACGATTTTGGGGGGCGGCGTCACTTCTTCGGCGCCCACCTGCAACACTTCGGTGACGACGTCCACAACCAGCCCGATCTTCCCGCCGTCGTACTCCAGAATCACCGTCCGCGTGTCGTCGCGGACCGGCGCAGGCACACCAAGGCGCTTTCGGAGATCGATGACTGGCACGGCGGCACCCTCATACCGGAGCACGCCTTCGAGGAATTCCGGCGCCTTGGGGAGTGGCGCCGGACGCTCATACCGGAGGATCCGCTCCACCTGGAAGATGTGGAAGGCGAAGTCCTGGCCGGCCACTCGAAATGTCACCAGCTGGACATCGTCGCCCGCGCTCATTGCATCCGCTCCCCTAGTGCTTCGAGGTCGAGTATCGGGATCAGATCACCTTCGCGGCGCCCCATGCCCGACGCCCACGGCAGCGATTCCCCGGGCGGCACCGGCAGCGGGGCCTCCCGCACGACTTCGTCGGCGTCATCCACCTCGAACTCCACCAGTCGACCGCCGATGGTCACCAGCACCATCGCGCCCCCGCGCTCCACGGGGGGCGCTTGATTCTTGAGCAACGCCCCCAGATGAATGAGCGGCACCAGCCGGCCACGCGCCGGGGTCAGGCCGCGGACCGCCGGCAGGGCCCGCGGCACATCCAGCACTTCACCCAGGTCGCCGACTTCCAGCACGGGACCAAGCGGCAGTCCGTAGGGCCGGCCGCCCACGCGGACCATGATGTACCCTGCGCCCTTGCTCTTCACACGCGCGCCGCCCGTCTGGTCAACTCACCGGAGACCCGGTCGGCGATCTCGGGCAGCGGCAATACGGCATCGACACCGCCCGCCTGCACGGCCGCGCCCGGCATGCCTCCGATCACGCAGGTCTCCTTGCTCTGTGCGATCCCGAGACCGCCCGCGTCGTGTACGGCGCGCAGACCGTCGGCGCCATCCCGGCCCATCCCGGTGAGCACCACACCCAGCGCGAGTTTGCCGAACGTCTTCGCCACCGACCGGAACAGCGGGTCCGCCGCCGGACGCACACCCCAGAGGGGCGCCGATTGATCGAGCGCGATGGTCGGTCCGTCGGGTCCCGCCTCCACCCGCATATGATAATCCCCCGGCGCGACGTATGCCGTATCGGCGACGAGGGGCGCGCCCTGGTCCGCTTCCACTACCCGGATGGTGCTCATCGAGTCGAGCCGCTCGGCGAGACTCCGGGTGAAGCGGGCGGGCATGTGCTGCACCACGAGCACGCAGGCCTGTTTCCCCGGATTGAGATGCGGGATCACCTCCGCGAGCGCCCTCGGTCCACCCGTCGATGCCGCGATGGCGACCGCCAGCTTGGCGCGTCCCTTCAACTGCATCTCCGGCGCGTGCGCCACCGGCTTGGGCGGGCGCGCCAGCACCGACACGCGCGAGAGGTCGGCAGCGAGTGCCCGCCGGACTGCGTCCACCAGCAACGGGCCGAGCGCCTCCAGGGATTCCCGGTTACGCTCGTCCGGCTTCGCGACGATCTCCACCGCCCCGAGCTCGAGCGCGCGGATCGCCGCCGCGGTCCCCGGTCCGGCGTGCGCGCTTACCACGACGATCGGACGCGGGGACTCGGACATCACGTATCCGATGGCGCCGAGGCCGTCGAGCTCCGGCATTTCGAGGTCCATGGTGACGACGTCGGGCTGGTACTGGTGGACTTTGCGGACCGCATCGAAGCCGTCGCGGGCCGTGGCGATCACCCGGAAGGGGCCGTTCTCCGCCGATCCTCCCCCCAGCACGTCGACCAGCACGCGGCGCATGAGCGCGCTGTCGTCCACCACGAGCACCGTGGGCCGGGCGTCAGATGATGGTGACATCGGAGCCCACGGTCCGGAGTTCGACGCTGCCGTCGGCAAGGTGAAAGCGCACCGAGCGGCCCTGGGCACCTCCGACCCCTTCGGCCGTGATGGGGATGGCCGCCTCCCGCAACGCGCTGCGCGAGGCCACGATGTTCCGCTCGCCCATCTGAATCGTGCCCGGCGTCATCAGGGCCGCGAACATACTGGCCCCGCCGGCGAGCTTCGCGACGATGCGCCGCGGGTCCGCCCCCAGCTGCGCCATCCGCTGGACCAGGAGCGGAACGGCCGTTTCCGGGAACTTCGCGGGATTGGTCGCGTCCCGGGCCAGCGACCGCGATGGCAGCAGCACGTGCGCCATCGCACCCACCTTGGTGTCCTTGTCGTACAGCATGATCGCGACACACGAGCCGAGTCCCAGCGTGACGAGATCCGCCGGACCCTGGTCGGCCGACCAGTCGGCGACGGTGACCACCGTCTCCTTCGGCTTTGCCGGAGCGCGCGTCAGGAGGGCCGCCGGTAGATCCGCTCACGCGGTTCTTCGAGCTCGAGGAGGTTACGGCTCTCGCCGAACAGCGTTTCGACCTTCCCCAGCACCAGGATGCCCCCGGGCCGCAGCGCCTCGGCGAACCGGACGAAGAGCCCTTCCTGGCTGGGACGGTCGAAATAGATCACGACGTTCCGGCAGAAGATGAGATCGTAGGGCGGGCGCGGCGGGCGCTCTTTCAGAAGATCGAGACGCGCGACGTGGACCAGGTTCTTGACCAACGGGACGGGCTGCCGGGGTGAGGCCTTCGTGAAGTACCGGTCCGCCATGGCCTTCGGCATCTCGGCAAAGGCGGCGTCCGTGTATTCGGCCGCGGCGGTCCGCGCGAGGGACGCACGATCAATGTCGCTCGCGTCGACGCGCGTGCGCCCCAGCCGGTCTTCCATGCCCGCCGCGCGGGCGATGTCGGCGAGCAGCGCCGCGATGGTATACGGCTCCTCCCCCGAGGCGCATCCGGCAGACCAGGCGGAATACTTGCCGTCTTGTTCCTTCCAGGCCTTGGCGACCATGGGCCGCACGGCATCCCATGTCTCCGCGTTCCGGTAGAACTTCGTGACGTTGATGGTGAGTGCGTCGAGCAGGTGCTCGTACTCCTTGGCGTCACGGACGAGGAGATTGGCGTACGCGTCGTAGGTGTGAACCCCGCAAGCGCGCATCCGCACCGCGATCCGACGCTTCAGGCACTTGTCCTTGTACGCTTCGCAGGAGAACCCGCGGGCACGGGCGATCTGCTGAGTGAGCGCGCGAAATGCGCGCTCGTCCTCATCCGGCGTCACTTGAGCGCGCTCAGCGTATCCAGGTTGGATTTGACCAGCTCGTGCGCCGGGTTGAGCTCGAGCGCCTTCTTCCACATCTGAGACGCGAGCTCCCGGTCATTTCGCTTGTAGGCGATGTTGCCGAGCTTGAAGTAGACGTCGTCGCCGAGCTCGGGGGAGAGCTCGATCGTACGCTGGTAGGCGTCCCACGCCTGGTCATAGCGGGCCGCGCGGTATTCCAGATCTCCCAGGTTCTTCGACAACTGGGGATGCGACGGCTCGTCACGCAACGCGCTCCGCACCAGCTCCTCGGCACCGGGCAGATCTCCGGCCAGCTCGCGCAGCACCGCCCGGTTGTTGCGAAGCACCGCGTTGTCTGGGAACGCCGTCACAGCCGTTTCCGCCAGTGTATCGGCCGCTTCGAAGTCGCCCGATGCCGCGGCCGCGAGGGTTCGGGCCCAGTACCAGACGCCGGGCACCTTCTCGCCGAACAGCTCCTTGGCGCGGTCGAGCCGGCCCGCGGCGCTCTCGTAGTCGCCCCGCTTGAGCGCGACCACACCCCACCCCGTCGCGATGCGCGCGTCATTCCGGTTCCGCGTGGCGGCTTCGGCGTATGCGTTCTCCGCCTCCTCGAGCCGGCCAAGGTGCTCGTAGGCGAGCCCGAGATTGTGCAGGACGGCGGGACGGGAGCCCCCCTTCTCCGCCCCGAGCCGGAACGCCTCCATCGCCTCCCGCCAGCGCGCCTGCCGCAGCGCGACCAGTCCGATGAAAAAGAGCGCGTTGGCATCCTCGGAACGCAGCTCCGAGACGCGGCGGAATTCACGCGACGCCTCCTCCAGCATGCCCGTCTTGTAGAACGCCACGCCGAGGTTGCGGTGCTCTTCGACACGCGCGTCGGTGGCCTTCGTGTCCTCCGCCTGACTGGCCGTCGTACGACCGGCGCGATGCAGGAAACCGGCCGTCAGGAGTCCGTAGAGCGCCTTGCCGACCTCGAACTCGCCCAGCCCGGTGTCTTCGATGAGGGTGTGGATGTCCCGCTCCCCGTCGATCAGGGGGAGCAGGCGCTCCTGCGTGGGCGTGAGGCTGACTTCGCTGATCTCGAGATGGTCGCGGTCCACGATGAAGATCACGTCGAACGACGGGATCTTCTTTTCGATCAGGCTCCACTCGTCCACCCGCCGGGCACCCTCGAGCAGGAGGGACTCGGGATTGATCGCGACCAGGAAGTCCTGGCGCTCCGGGCGGACATCGGCTTCGAAGTTGAACGTCCCCTGGGTCCATGTGAACAGGAAGTACACCGACTCCTCGATCTGCACCCGCATGTACCGCTCGAGGTCGGCCTGGGTGATCGCCCCCTGTTCCACCAGAATGGCGCCCAGCTTCTTGTCCCGGTTCTTCGACTGGCCCTGGAGATGAATGCCGTCTTCCAGCTGCTGCTGGGTGATCTTCTCGTGCTTCACCAGGATGTCGCCGAGCCGGTCCCGGCGGTTGACGATACTGGCGTAGCAGATGCGGCCCTTGTCGAAAAAGATGTATCCGAAGTTCTGGCGGTCGGCGATCGACAGGCACCCCGTCTTCTGCCCCAGCGCCAGCAGCTGGAGCACGTCGGGGAGCGACGCTTCCTTGAGTGAGCCCTTGATCGCCATTTAGCGCAGGTCCTCGATCATCCGGTCCGCGGGCACCGGCCAGTCCCACACCATCTTCTCGCGGCTGCGGACTCCGCCCGCACTCGACACCACGATCCCGGAGGTCCGGAACCCCGAGGTGCGCCGCCGGGGCGCGACTTCGCCCTCGAGCACCACGCGCGCGAGGCCCGCCGTCAGCGGCTGTGACTGGGCATCCGCGACGTCCTTCACCCGCTGCACTTCCGCCATCATGGCCCGGATCGATGTAGCGGGCCGGTCGGCCAGATAGTCCAGGAGCGAGGCTTCGACCTTGCCGAGGGTCCGCTCCAGCACCGCGCGGCGGACGACGCGATCGGGCTCGACCAGGGTGACGACGAGCCCGCCCGCCAGGCGCGATTGGATCCGCTCCTCCAGGCCTTCGAGCGTGTTGGGCGCCGCGGGGCACGTGAAGACGAGCTGCCGGTCCTTGTCCTGCAGCACGTTGAAGAGATTGAAGAGCTCTTCCTGCGTACGGTCCTTCCCGGCCAGGAGATGCACGTCATCGAGGAGCAGCGCCGTGACCCGGCGGTACCGGGCCCGCCACCAGTCGACGCGGTCCCCCTCGATGGCGGCGATCACTTCGTCGATGAAGGCCTGCGTGGAGAGGCACGCGACCACCGCCCGTGCTTTTCCGGCGAGCTCGAGCCCGATGGCGTTGAGGAGATGCGTCTTCCCGAGGCCACTCGCGCCGACCAGGACCAGCGGGTTGTACTTCTTCCCCGGCGTCGTAGTCACCTCGCGAATGACGGCGAGCTCCTTCTCGTTCGACGGGCCTTCCGCGAACGTGTCGAAGGGGAAGGCGGCCGATGGCGCCGGGGGTGGGGCAGCGCCTTCGCGCACGCGCACGGCGACTTTTTCCGCCTCATCGAGCCGCTCGGGATCGCGAAAAACGCTGTCGCCCGCGGCCTGCGGGTCGAGCATCTGGACTTCCGCCGCGAGCACCTTGAGCCGCTCGACGTCTTTCACGAATCCGGAGATGACCTGATCCACCGCGCCGGGCGTCTCCTGCGCGAGCAGCGCCTCGAGCCGCTTGGTCCGGAAGCCCTCCCCTTCCCAGCGCAGGATGGCTTCGCTCACGCGGGCACGCCACGCTTCGACGGCGCGACCCACCGTGGCGGTGACATCCGAGAGAAAGTTCGAGAACTCGTCAGGAGCCGGCGCCGGCGTGGCCGTCGGCTCGGCGCTGTTGTCGGCCGGGGGCGCCAGCCCGAGCACTTGGCGGGCCGCGGCCTCGGTGATCGGCGCGTCGTTCACGGCCTGGAACGCGATCAGGCGGTTCAGCGCGCCCATCAGCTCGCGGACGTTCGCGAACTCCACGTTGGCGACGGTCTCGAGCACGCCCGACTGAAAGCTGGTGGCGCGCTCCTCCGCCTTCTTCCGGAGAATGGCGACGCGCGTCTCGTAATCGGGGATGCCCATGTCCACCACGAGGCCGCCGGAGAAGCGCGAGATGAGCCGCTCATCCAGGTCCGCGATTTCCGCGGGCGGCCGGTCCGACGCGAGCACGACTTGATGCCCGGCCGCCTGCAGTCCCTCGGTGAGCCTGAGGAGCTCGGACTGCATTTCCTTCCGGTTGGTGAGGAACTGCACATCGTCGACCAACAGCATGTCCACCGACTGGAAGCGCCGGCGGAACGTGTCCCCCTGCCCCGCGGCGATGGCCGCGTGGAACGCTTCGACGTACTCGTCGAGCGTCAGGTATTCCACCGAGAGTCCGGGCGCCACCTTCTTGGCGGCGTGCCCGATCGCCATGAGCAGGTGCGTCTTGCCGAGTCCCGACCCCGAATAGATGAAGAGCGGGTTGTAGGCGGACCCCGGATTCTCCGCCACCGTGCGCCCCGCGGTGACCGCGAGCCGGTTGGCCGCGCCCACCACGTAGGAGTCGAAGGAAAACTTCGGATTGAGGGCCGCGGTCACGCGGGCGCTCCCTGCGCCAACTTCTTCAAGACGAGCTCGGAAATTCCCTTGAGGCTCTCGAACACCCCGGTGCCGTGGAGTGCATCCGCCGAGAAGCCCGGGACCGCGCGGAAGTTGAGCGCATCATCCATTTCGGCGGGCGTGAGAATCAGCTCCTTGGGCAGGTCCTGCTTGTTGTACTGGAGCACGAGCGGCATGGCCCGGACGTCCACGCCCTGGTCCAGCAGATTGGCGTGGAGGTTCTGCAGGCTCTCGAGATTCTCGTCGAGCTGGCGGCCCTGGCTGTCGGCGACGAATACGACGCCGTCGGCGCCCTGCAGTACCAGGCGGCGGGTCGCGTTGTAGTAGACCTGCCCGGGCACCGTGTACAGCTGAAAGCGCGTCGTAAACCCGGAGATGCTCCCCAGGTCGATCGGCAGGAAATCGAAGAAGAGCGTGCGGTCAGTCTGCGTCGCGAGTGACACCATGCGCCCGCGGCGGGCCTCCGGCACCCGGCCATAGATGTAATGCAGGTTCGACGTCTTCCCGGACCGTCCCGGTCCGTAGTAGACGATCTTACAGGTGATTTCGCGGGTCGTGAAATTGACGAGCGACACGCGCTATCTCCCGAAGAGCGAGTTGAGGGAGTTGGTCAATTCGCGCTCGAAGTCGGCAGCCAGTACCTGCTTCTGTTCGGAGCCCTTGGGGCTCGCCCCCCGCAAGTCCGCGGCGAGCTGGTCGAAGAATAGCTGGACCAGGCCGAGCGACGTGGCGGCCAGGTCGTAGACCGCGAGGACCACCACCGGTCCCCGGTCCGTCGAGACCGAGGAGAGGAAGATCCCATGCTTCTCTCCGTGGTGCGCGAGCCCGGCAAAGGGCGGCTCGCCGAGCTGGCGGGCCATCTCGGTGGTCGACGCGAAGATTGCCGCACCCAGCGCGGCGGCCGACATCACGTCCACCGCCCGGGCGAACCCGGACTGGGCCAGCACCTGCCCCGCGGGCGTCATGAGCAGCACCAAACGCACTCCCGCCTCCTGCACGAACGTCGTGAGCGGCTCGAGGGTCCAGGACTCCACCGCGCGCGCCGTCACGCCACCCCCTCCGCGGCCTTCAGCAGCTCGAGCCGAACCAGACCGGCATTCACGCCCGGCTCGGCGATCGCCACGATGAGCATGCCGGACCGCGCCGGGACCACGAGCAGCGCTCCGCGCTCGGCCTGCAGATGCCAGAAGACGCCACCCCCCACTCCTCCGGCCTCCATTGCCCGTCCCAGGCGCGTGGCGAGACTCGCGGCCAGCGCCGCGACGGCCGCGCCCTTGATGCCTTCCATCAGGCTCTCGGCCACCACCAGCCCGTCCCCACCGGCTACCACCATGGCGCCGCGGACACCTCGCACGGCCGTGACCCCGTTCAAGGCGGACTCGTACCCGTTCTTGCTCATGCCTGGCGCTCCAGCCACCGGCGCGCGATGAGCGCGGCCCGTTGCCCGATCACCGCCAGCCTCCCCATCGGCACGCTGCGGTCACGCACGATGAGGAGCAGCGCGTCATGAGTCGGCGGTGTCAGGTGCACGTTGCCCTGGGGTCCTTCGGCCGACAGCCCCACCCAGCCACCGAGCCCCAGCAGCTTGGCCGTGCGACTCGCCTCCTGCGACACACCGGCGAGGTAGGCGGCCACCGCCTGCGTCGCGTCCTGCCCGTCCCCACTCTTCAGCGCACCGCCCAAGACCTGGCCCGCGGCGTCCAGGAGCAGCAGACCTTCCTGGGCTCCCTCGAGTCCGGCGAAGACGCGCTCTTCCGGAATCGGCTCCGCGGCCTCGCTCGACACGGGCACCGCGGGTGCTGGCGCGTCGGATGCCGCGACGCCGCCGCGCACCATGGCCAGGGCCTGATCGACAGCCGGATCATCGGGGTCCACTTTTTTCGCTTCCCGCAGGTGTGACTCCGCCTGCGCCAGGTCGCCGACCTTGAAATAAAGGAAGGCCAGGCCCTTCAAGGCCCCCGTGTGACCCGGCGCGATACGCAGGGTCATGTCCCATTCATCGAACGCGTGCTCGTAGTCGTGCCGGTCCGCCATGATGCGCGCGAGCAGGTCGTGCGCATCGGCGAGGTGCGGATGCCGCTCGAGCCCATTCGTCGCCACCCGCTGGGCCAGATCGAACTGGCGCTTCTGACGCAGGAGCTCGCCCAGCCGGAGGAATACGAGGCTGTGCGGGTCCTGCGCGAGCTGAGCGGAAAGCAGCTTGACGTCGTCAGCCACCGCCGCCTCCACCCAAGCCCCCCAGGATCTGCGCCGCCGACTTGGCCCGCCGGACTTCGTCGAGCTTCGCCATCTCGGATTCCGACTGGGCCGCGAGCCGCTCCCATCGGTCCCACTCTTCCACGCCTTCGGCGAACCGCCCGATGCCGACCAGGGCAAATCCGAGCACGCGGTGCGCCGGGGCGAGCAGTGGATCGAGCCGGACGGTCCGGCGCAGCTCCTCGACCGCGTCATTCGCCCGGCCCGCGGCCAGGTGCACCTGCCCGAGCAGGAGGTGGACACCCGGGTCGTGCGCGTGCAGCGCCACTGCCTGCTCCGCCGCCGCCCGCGCCTTCTCCAGATCGCGCTCCTTCAGCGCCGCGTCCACTTGCGCCATCAGCTCGTTGACCGCCGACGTGCGTCTCGCGCCCGGGGCGAGGGCCTTCTCTCCGAAGGCGATGACGCCGGCACTCTCGAGCCCGAAGAGCGTCTTCGCCACGTCGAACTCGGACCGTCCCAGCTCCGACGCGACTCCCCGGATGTCGCGCTCGCCATCGATCAGGGCGAGCACTTCCCATTCGGGAGGCAGGAGATCGAGGTCCCCCGGTTGTCCATCGGTGGCGCCCGCAAAGCTCGGGACCACGCCCACGTGCGGCACCCGTTTCTCGATGCGGGACCACTCGTCGATCCGCCGCGCCCCTTCCATCAGGAGCGCTTCGGTCGGGATGCGCACGGACGCTTCCGCCGGGAACGCCGTGTCCTGTCCTTCACTGAAGGAGAAGTAGCCCTCCTGCCAGCTCATGACCTCGAACACCACCTCTTCGACCTGGAAGCGCACCTGCCGCTGCAACTCGCGATTGGTGATCGCCCCCATCTCGACGAGGATTTCCCCGACCCGGCGCGTGTCACCCTTCCGCTGGCGGTCCCGTGCCCGCTCCAGATCCGCCTCCGTGATTTTCCCGGTGCGCATCAACAGGGCGCCCAGGGGGTGCGGATTGCTCTGGATCTGCGCGAAGATGATGGAGCCGTTCTCGAAATACACGGTACCGGAGTTGTGCCGCAGCTCGGAGGTAACCCGCAACGATCCCGTCTTCCGGCTCAGGTCGAGCAGCTGGAAGACGTCGTGGATACCCAGTTCCTTCAGCGGGCCTTCGATAGGCATGGGTTCTAGGCCGCGTCGGAGGCGAAGATGGTCTGGAGATCGGCGGCGGTTCGTGCGTGCATCTTGGCCCGCGACGCGTAGCTGCCGCCTGGATCGAGCTTGATCACCTTGTCCCAGGCCCGCACCGCTTCCGGGTACCGGTGCCGGCGCGCGAGCGTCACCCCGAGGTGAAAGAGCGCGCCCACGTGTTCTTGATCGAACTTGAGGACGCGCCGGAACGCTTCGGCGGACGCGTCGAGCCGCTTGTCGTCGAGCAGCGCGCGGCCGAGCAGCAGGAGCGCATCCAGGTCATACGGATCCTGCTCCAGGAGGTCCGCGAGCTTCGCCACGGCCACGCGCACCCGCCCGCTCTTTCTCAGCAGCTCGGCGAGGGCGAGGTTGGCTTCGTGGAAGGTCGGAAGCGCCTCGAGCGCGTTCTCATACGCGCGCTGCGCGTCGCTCCATTCCTCCTTCTCTTCGTGCAGACGGCCGAGGTCGAGCCAGACCTGCACGTATCCCCGGTCCAGCTCGAGGGCGGTCCGGAACGCCGCGAGTCCGCCGACGCGGTCCCCCACCTTGAGCAGGACATCGCCCTGGAGCTTGTGGAGGTCGGCCCGGCCCGGCGCGCGGGACTGCGCTTCCTGGAGCGCGGTGAGCGCTCCGGCCGCGTCACCCGCACCCGCACGCGCCTTGGCGGCGGCCACCAGCGCATCGACGTCCCCAGGCGCGCGCGTCAGCCATTCTTCGGCGAGCGGTCCCGCGTCCTGCATGCGTCCCATGGCCACCAGCGCCTGCACCTCACCCGCCCGCGCGTCCACGCGTTCGGCGTCGAGTGCCCGCGCCTCGCGGAACCGCTCGAGCGCTTCCCCGTGCAGGCCCCGCTTCGCGTAGCTCTCGCCGATCAGGACGGAAGCCTCGGCCTGATCAGCACCGCGCGAGACGGCACGAATCGCCTCCGCGGCCGCCAGGTCGTGCAGTCCCTTGCTCACGTAGTCCCGCGCGAGCGCGAGGGCGTCGTCCTTCGGCTTGCCTGGCGCGGCGGGCGCCACGGATGCTACGGGGGGCTCCAGCTCCTGGAAGATGTTGTCGAGGATGCGCTGGTCGAAGGAGAAATCGGTGCCGAGCGTTTCGGTCGAGACGTCCGCCGAGATCTCCGGCGCCACGCCGATCGTCGCCTTCTCGAATTGCAGATCGATCGTGAGCTGGAACTTCTGCGAGACGTAGTAGGGATCGAGCTCCAGGGCGCGTTTGGTGGCGCGGAGGGCGCCGTCGAAGTCCCCGAGGTTCGAGAGGGCGAACGAGAGGTTGTAGTGCGCGCCGGCATGGTCGGCGTCCGCTTCTACGGCGCGCGCGAACGCGTTGCGGGCATCGGCGTAACGCTTCAGCTCGAGCAAGACGAGACCCACGCCGTTCCACGCCGGCGCCGACCGCGGCTGCTCGGTGAGCACGGCGCGGTACGCCTCGAGGGAAAGCTGGAAGCGGCGCAAATGGAAGAGCAACAGCGCGAGGTTGAGGCGCGCGACGGGAAAGTCGTTCTGTGCCCGCAGGGCAGACCGGAACGATTCGATCGCTTCGTCGGTGGCGCCGGCATGGCTGAGCACCACGCCGGTGTTGTTCCACGCCAGTGAGTAGCGTGCGTCCACCTCGATGGCCTGGCGATAGGCCACGAGTGCTTCGTCCGTCCGCCCCGCCTGATGCAGCACCACGCCCCGCTCGTTCCACAGCTTCGGCGACTGCGGCGCCTCCTGCAACAGCGCGTCGTACAGCTCGAGGGCCGACGCCAGGTCGCGACGGAGGAGATGCACCTCCGCCATCGCCTGCAACGTCATGCGCCGGTCTTCGCCGCGGTCCAGCGCGAGCCGGTACTCCCGGAGCGCCTCGGCGTAGTAGCCCTTCTGCCGGAACGCGAGGCCCAGGTTGTAATGCGCCAGTTCGGCGCCCTCCACCACTTCCGTTTCGGGGAGATCGCGGAGCCTGAGCTGCTGGCTCTTGCGCTCGGCGTTGTAGCGTTCGAGCGAGAGATTGGCCTGGGCGCGCGCGAGCGGCGGGTTCAGCTCGATGGCGCGCTTGGACGCCGACCGCGCGTCCTGGTGGCGGCCCATGTCGCCGAGTACGAACGCCATCAGATAATGCGCGTTCGCGTTGTCGGGGTTCAGCTCCACGGCCCGCTGCAGCGCGGTGAGCGCCGCGTCGTTCAGACCGCGATTGTAGTAGACCTCGCCCAGGTAGAACTGCACCACCGAAGACGTAGGTTCGAGCTCCTGCGCCTTGAGCAGCCACTCGGTCGCGACATCGAAACGGCCCCGGGCTTTCTCGGCCTGCCCGAGCTGGAGCATGGCCGCGGTGTCTCTCGGGTGGTGCGCGAGGAGCTGCTCGAATTCCCCAACGGCGGCGTCATAGACGCCCAGGATGTGGTAGGCGCGTCCCAGCTCCCAGCGCGCGTCACGCTCGTCGGGCGCCGCCCGCAGCCGTTCGCGCAGCTGCGCGACGAGCTGATCGTAGTAGCCGGTGTTGTGGTACGCGATTTCCAGGTTGCGCTGGGCAACCTGCATCTTCGCGTCGAGCTCGAGGGCGCGCGTGAACTCGGCGATCGCCTCGCTCACCAGCCCCTTCTGGTAATACAAAACGCCGAGGTTGTTGTGCGCCCCGGCGTCCGAGGGGTCGATCCGGCGGGCAAACGACCGGAGGACGGCGAGGTCCTTGTCGGAGAGCGCCGGTGCCGCCACGGGTCAGGTCACGCGGATGGCGTCGAAGATCGCCTTGAGCGACGCCAGGTCGGGCAGGAGCAGGAAGTGCCCCCGCAGGCCGTCCTCGGCGTCGAAGCGGAACTCCGTTTCCACGCAGAAGACGAAATCGCGGTCGTGGCCGAAGTTCAGATAGGTGGTGGTCAGCACGGCGGCCGAGAGGTCCACCACGAGCGAAGGCACGGACGGCAGGAGCAGCATCCCCATGAAGTCGGACAGCGCGTTCATGTACGCGCCCGAGAGGATGTTCCCCGCTTCCTTCAGGGCGGACTGCTCGAGCTGATCGAAGGCGGTGGTGGTCTGCTCGGGGCGCCGCAGCAGCATGTCGCAGAGCCGGCGCGCCGTCTGCTCCGGGAAGAGCAGCAGCGTGCGGCCCGTCAGATCGCCGAGCATGTGCATCAGCACCGCGGCGACGACATCCTGCGGATTCCCCAGGAGATTGGGGACGTCTTCGAGCCGCGTGATATTGATCTGCGGCACCGAGATCATGATCCGGCGGTTGGTGAGCTGCGACAGCGCCGTGGCCGCGTGGCCGGCCCCGATATTGGCCACCTCGCGCAGGGCGTCGATCTGCAGCGTCTTCAAATCGCGGACGTCGTCCATGACTATCCCCCGCCTACAGCAGTCCGCCGGCGTCCAGAATCAACGCCGGAACCCCGTCGCCCATGATGGTGGCACCGCTGAACACCGGGAGGGTGCCCCGCGGCGCTTCGAAACTCTTCACCACGATCTCCTGCTGGCCCAGCATCCCGTCGACGACCACTCCGGTGCGCCGCTCGCCCATCTCCAGCACGATCACCGGCCGGCGCGGCGGCGGGGCTTCCGCCTGCACCCCGAGCAGTCCGCGAAGGTGCACGAGCGGCACCACGCGGTCCCGCAGGACCATCGCTTCGCGTCCTTCCACCGTCGTCGTCGGCACGGTGCCGAACTCCACCGTCTCGGACACGTACGTCAGCGGCAGGGCGTACCGTTCCTGCCCCACCGCGGCGATCAGCGCCCGCACGATGGCGAGCGTCACCGGCATCCGGAGGACGAACGTCGTCCCCTTCCCGATCTCGGTGTGGATCTCGACGGTGCCACCGAGCGCCCGGATCCGGTTCATCACCACGTCGATGCCGACGCCGCGTCCCGACACGTTCGTCACCGCGGCCGCAGTCGAGAATCCCGGGCGGGCGATCACGCGGAGGAGCTGATCGTCGCTCAACGCTTCCTGGTGAGCCTCGACCAGACCCTCGCGCTTCGCCTTCTCGAGAATCCTTTTCCGGTCGATGCCGCGCCCGTCATCCGAGATGGTGATCGCCACGCTGGCGCGTTCCCGCACCGCCGCGAGCACCACTTCGCCTTCTTCCTTCTTCCCGGCCTTCCGCCGCTCGGCCGGCGACTCAATGCCGTGGTCCACGGCGTTCCGCAGCAGATGCAGGAGCGGATCACCGAGCTCGTCGAGAATCGCGCGATCGAGCTCGATCTCTTTTCCTTCCACCCGGAACGCGACGTGCCGCTCGAGCTGCCGCGCGATGTCCCGCACCAGCCGCGGAAACCGGTCGAACACCTGCCAGACCGGCGTCATGCGCGCCTGCACGATCTCGTTCTGCAGATCAGACGAGAGCCGTGAGATCTGCAGCGTCACATCATCGAGCTCGGCGTCGCGGCGGTCGCCCGCCAGCTGGTTCAGCCGGCCTCGCGCCGTCGTGAGCTCGCCGATCAGGTCCATCAGGATGTCGAGGCGCCGCAGGTCGACCCGGATGTGCCGGGCCCGGCCGCTCTCTCCGGGACCCGCCGCGGCGGCGTCGAACCGCGGCGCCTCCGTCTCCTGTTCTCCCACCACCACCCGCTCGACATCGCCGGCGGTGCGCACGGCCTTCTCGATCACATCCGGCGCGGCGTCCCCGTCGAGCCGGAACGAGAACCGGCCGTCGAAATCCTCGGCTTCGAACGCGGCCTGCGGCGGAGTCACGGCACTCACGCGGCCGAGAACCTCCACGCGCTTCAAGACCAGCAGCGCGCGTCCCGCCTTGAGCTCCGCATCGGGCCGCAGCATCACCTGCACCAGGCGTCCGGCTGCCGGCACCGCGAGCTCGGCGGAGACGGCGGCCAACGGCGGCCGCCCGGACGCCCCCTCGTCCCCCGGACCCGAACCCCGGGGTGCCGCGCTCGCGACCGGCGCGCCGACCTTCTCGGCGGCCTGGTCGAGCTCCGCGATCAGTCCCCGCGTGTCGGCGTCGCGCTCCTTGCCGGTGACCGCGAGCCCCACCGCGCGTTCCAGCGCGTCGGTGGACCGGAACAGCAGCTGGAGCACGTCGTCACCCGGACGGAGGGATCCGCGGCGCAGGGCGTCGAGGAGGTTCTCCATCCGGTGCGCCAGGTCCGCCACCACGCTGTACCCCATCGTGGCGGCCATCCCTTTGATGGTGTGGACGGCACGGAAGAGGCCGGTGACGGGTTCCGGAGCGTCCGGCGCGCGCTCCCACTGCAACAGCAGCTGATTGCATGCGCTCAAGTGTTCGCGGGCTTCGGCCAGGAACAACTCGGCGTACTGCGACAGATCCATTGCTTACCCGAGCACCCGCTGGACGGCCTCGAGCACCCGGGACGGCTGGAAAGGTTTGACGACGAAGTCCTTGGCGCCGGCCTGGATCGCTTCCACCACCAGGGCCTGCTGCCCCATCGCACTGCACATCAGGATCTTCGCGTCGGGATCGCCCTTTACGATCTCCCGGACCGCGTCGATGCCGCCCATATCCGGCATGACGATGTCCATGGTGACCAGGTCGGGCTTGAGCTGTTTGTATTTCTCCACCGCCTGAGCGCCGGTCTCGGCCTCACCTACGACCTCGAACCCCGCCTGCGCGAGAATGTCGCTGATCATCGTCCGCATGAAGATGGCGTCGTCGCAGACGAGAACCGTGTGACTCACACGACCTCCCTAGTGCCGTTCCAACGTGATTGGACTGCCATCGTTACGTCTTCCCATCGCGCCGTCTGGAACGGCACTAGGAAGACAGAATGGGACCGAGCAACCGGTCGGTGTCGAGGACTACGAACGCCTGAGTGCCGCGGCGGCCGACCGCACGCACGATGGTCGGGTCGAGGCCCGGAAGGGACTGCCGCTGCTCCAGCGCCTCCCCCGACACGGCCATAAGGTCCACCACCTCGTCGACGGTGAGCCCCATCAGCCGCTTGCCCCCCTCGACTTCGAGGAGAACCGTGGTACCACTTCCCGGCTCCGGCGCATTCTGGCCCAGCGCGCGCCACCCATCCACGACCGTCACCAGCGCCCCGCGAACATTCACCATCCCCGCCACTTCAGGGGGCGCCCCGGGGATCCGGGTCACGGCCAGACGCGGAAGAATTTCCCGTACGGTCTCCACTTCGGCCGCGCAGGACAGCGAACCCACCCGGAACACGAGCAGCCGAACGACGGCAGAATCAATCATCTGAATCGAAGAAACCAAGATACTGCAAGGGGTTGCGTTGAGCAAGCAAATTCGCGTCGCCACTCGTTTCCGCGAGTGCGGCGCGCAAATCCTCGGGCCATTCGGAGCGGACCTCCACCGGCGCGCCCGAGACCGGGTGCTTGAACGAGAGCAGCGCCGCGTGCAGCAGCTGCCGCGGCGCCAGCTCGTCGAGCCGCTCGGCGGCCCGCCGGAGTGACGGCGTGACCCGCCGCGCACCGCCGAACGAATAGTCGCGATCCCCCACCACCGGGTGCCCGACGTGCCCCAGGTGCACGCGGATCTGATGGGTCCGCCCGGTGCCGAGCTTCACCCGGAGCAACTCGGTCAGCTCGAAGCGCGCGATCGAACTCGCGTGCGTCACGGCATGCCGCCCGCCCGCGGCCACCGTCATCCGTTTCCGGTCATTGGGATTCCGCCCGATCGGGGCTTCGATGTCGAGCGGGCTTTTCGCCAGATGTCCCCAGGTCACCGTCGCGTACACCCGCCTCACTTCCCGGCGCTCGATGGCGCCGGCAAGCCGGCGGTGGGCCAGATCCGTTTTCGCGAGCAGCAGGAGCCCCGACGTGTCGCGGTCGAGCCGGTGCACGATCCCCGGCCTCCCTTCCCCGCCACCCTCCGACAGCTCCATGCCCCGCCCGACCAGCACATTGACGAGCGTGTCGTTCCAGTGCCCGGGGCCCGGGTGGACAACCAGGCCCGCGGGCTTGTCGAGCACCGCGAGATCGTCGTCTTCATAGACGAAGGAGAGATCCGCGTGCACCGGCGCATAGGTGCGCACCTGGGCCTCGGGGGGAAATTCCACCGAGACTTCGGTGCCGCGCTCGAGGAGCGCGGACGCCCGCAGGGCCTTGCCGGCGGACGCGACACGCTTGTCGGCGACGAGACGAGCAGCCTGCGTGCGGGAGAGGGACAGCTGATCGGCGAGGAAGCGGTCGAGCCGCTCCGTCACCGGCACCACGATGGAGAACGTGACCGTCACGCCGCTCACGGCGTGGCGGCTCCGGCCTCCTTCGCGGCATCGGGAGGTGTCGGCGGAACCGGCGCTGCGTGAGCTACGTGGCGGCCTTCGAGCCAGAGGGAGATCGCCAGCGCGATCGCGCCGATCGTGATCGCCGAGTCAGCGACGTTGAACGTCGGGAAGCGGTGGGGGCCGATCCCGACCTCGATGAAGTCCACCACACCCTGCGCCGACCGGATCCGGTCGAGCAGGTTGCCGGCGGCGCCGCCGCAGACGAGTGCGAGCGCCAGGAGGCGGAGCTTGTCGCCGGGCTTGGTCGCCCGCACCATCGCGCCCAGCACGACCAGCGCGACGAGAGCGAGCCCGAGGAAAATCCAGCGGGACGCGGGACCGAGGGAGATTCCGAACGCCGCCCCTTCGTTGTACACCAGGCGCAGGACCGCGTAGTCCCCCACGACCGGGCGCGGACGCGCCATCAGGGCGCCGACCGCGGCGATCTTGGTGATCAGATCGACCGCGACCACCCCCAGCGCGGTGAACCAGAAGAGCCGGCGATCAGCGCCGCTTTCCATCTTCTTCCTTGGCCTTGCATTTGATGCAGAGCCGGGCGTGGGGCAGCGCATCGAGACGGTCGAAGCCAATCTCCTCGCCGCACTGCTCGCACTTGCCGAACTTTTCAGGCGTGCGATACAGCCGCCGCAGCGCTTCGTTCACATGCCAGAGGTAGCGCCCTTCCTGCGAGGCGAAGAGGAACGCCTTCTCGCGTTCCATGGCGTCGGTGCCCTGATCGGCCATGTGGAAGGAGTAGCTCGACAGATCGCCGTTGGCGCTCTGCAGGCTCGAGTTGAAGGATTCGTCGTAGTGCCCGAGCTCCTTCATCACCCGAGCGCGCTCCTCGAGGAGACGCTTCTCGAGATGCGCGAGCTGCTTCTTGTTCAGTCCGCCCTTGCTGCTCTTTGCGGTAGCCTTCGTCGGCATGTTATCGCGTGCCCTTTCTTCCCTCGTGGCGTCGCACGGCGAGGGTCACCGTGCGTCCGTCGATATCGACGTCTTTATTCAAATCCGGTTCCGGCAACCGGCCGAAGATGGTCTTCCGGGCCAGCGTCTCACCGGCGATGAAATCCTGGTACGCTTCGCAGGCCGCCACCACCGTCGTGTCGCCCGCGATGCCCAGCTCGATCCGCGTCGTGTACTCATACCCCGCATCCTTGCGGAGTCGCTGTACCCGGTTCACCACCTCGCGCGCCAACCCTTCCTGTTCCAGGTCGGGCGTGAGATGCGGATCCAGTGCCACCACGAACGGACCGGCGGACTGCACCACCCAGTCACTGGTGACTTCGCGGGTGATGGTCACGTCGTCCGGCGTAATGTCCCACTCGCCGACCCGTACCGTCTCGCCGCGTTCCAGCGCCTGCAACTGCTCGTTTGCCAATCCCGCGATCGCCTCGACCACCTTCGGCGTGTCCTTCGCGTACCGCTTGCCGAGGCTCCGGAAGTTGCCCTTCCCCTTCAGGCTCACGAGGTCGTGATCCGATTCTACGACCTCGACGTTCTTTACGTTGACTTCCGAGGCCAAGATATCTAACAGGTCTGCCAAGGCCGGGCCTTTGACCGAGGCGGGCACTGCCACTTGCAGGCGCGCCAGGGGCTGGCGGACGTTCAGACCCTTCTCCTGCCGTCCGGCATGGGCCAGCGATGCCAGCCGCCTGACCGCCGCCATGGCGTCCATCAGGGCCTGATCGCGCCGGCCGCGATCCACCGGGAACGGCGCCAGGTGGACTGAAGTTCCGGCGAGCGCCCGGTGGATCCAGTCGGACAAGAACGGTGCCGCGGGCGCGAGCAGCCGGGCCGCGCCCGTCAGGGCTTCATGAATCGCCTCGAGCGCGAGCGGATCGGTCGCACGGTCGGGTGCCCAGAAACGGGGCCGATTCCGGCGGACATACCAGCGCGAGAGGTCTTCCGTCACGAAATCCATGATCGCGCGAACGCCGGCCGTGACATCGTAGCCACCCCACGCCTGCCGCACCGCGGCCACCACCTCGTCGAGCCGCGCCAACAGCCACCGGTCCACCAGGGGCCGGTCTTCGTACGTTACGTCTTTGCCCTCCGCCGGCGGCACCCAGTCTTCCGCGTAGCGCGCGAAGAAGTCGTACGTCGAGCGCAACGTATTGAGGAAGCCACCCGCCAGCTCGGGGATCTGTTTCGCGTCGAACCGCTTGGGCAGCCACACCTGACTCTGCCCGAGCAGGTAGAGCCGGATGGCGTCGGCGCCATACTGTTCGATGGCCGACCAGGGGTTCACGACGTTCCCCCGGCTCTTCGACATCTTCTGGCCCTGCGCGTCGAGCACCAGCTCGTTCACGATGACGTTCTTGAACGCCGGCGCATCAAAGGTGCCCGCCGCGATCGCGAGCAGCGAGTAGAACCACCCGCGCGTTTGGTCCACGCCCTCGCAGATGTAATCCGCCGGGAAGTGCGCCTGGAAATCGGCCGCGTGCTCGAAGGGATAGTGCCACTGGGCATACGGCATCGACCCCGAGTCGAACCAGGCGTCGATCACCTCCGGCACCCGGCGCATGGTACCGCCGCACGTGGCACAGGTCCACGTGTAGGTGTCGATGTACGGCTTATGGGGATCGAAACGCCCGGGCAGGTCCTTCCCCCACCGTGCCGCCAGGTCACCGTAGCCGCCGAGGACGTCCCGGTGCTCGGGCGTGCGATCGCACTCCCAGACGTTGAGGGGCGTGCCCCAGTACCGGTCGCGGGAGAGCGCCCAGTCGACGTTGTTCTCGAGCCAGCCGCCGAAGCGTCCGCTCCCGACCTCCGCCGGATGCCAGTCCACCTGGGCGTTGAGCTCGATCATCCGCGCCTTGAACGCGGTGGTCCGGATGAACCACGAGCTCTTGGCGTAGTAGATGAGCGCCGAGTCGCAGCGCCAGCAGAAGGGATAGGTGTGCGTGATGGGCTTGGTGTCGAGCCAGCGCCCATCCTTTTTCAAGCGCTCGATCACCAGCCGGTTCGTTTCCTTGTCGGTGACCAGCTTGCCTTCGATCTCCGGCCACCGGGTTCCCGCGAAGGTCCCATCGGGCGCGACCGGATTCACGAAGGCGAGGCCATACTGCTGCGACACCGCGTAGTCGTCGGCGCCGAATGCGGGCGCCATGTGCACCAGCCCTGAGCCCTCTTCCGCCGACACGAATCCGCCGGCGACCACGACGCCGCGCTGCCCTCCCTGCGGCAGCGGCACCACCTCGAGGGGTCGTGTATAGCGGAGCCCGATCAGATCACGGCCGAGGTAGCCCTTGACCTGGTTGCCGGACGTGAGCGGCTTGCCACCGATGTGGATCGTGGGCGCGAGGGCCGTCGACGCGATGTACCGGACTCCCTCGAGCTCGTATTCGCCGTATTCGAGATCGGGGTGTACCGCGACGGCCACATTCGCCAGGAGCGTCCAGGGCGTCGTCGTCCAGATGACGAGCTGCCGGTTGGGCTCCTTCTCGAGCGGGAACGACACGAAGACGGAGTTCGTCTGCACGCTCTCGTAGCCCTGTGCCAGCTCGTGGGACGAAAGCGCGGTGCCGCAGCGCGGGCAGTACGGCAGAACCTTGTAGCCGCGATAGAGCAGCGCCTTGTCGTAGAGGCGGCGCAGGAGCCACCAGACCGTCTCGATGTACTCGTTCGAGTACGTGACGTACGGGTGCTCGTAGTCGAGCCAGTACCCGACGCGGTCCGAGAGCGACTCCCAGTCGGTCTTGTACGTGAAGACCGAATCGCGACACAGCTTGTTGAAGGCCTCGACACCATACGCTTCGATCTGCTTCTTGCCCGAGATCTGGAGCTGCTTCTCGACCTCGATCTCCACCGGCAGACCGTGGGTGTCCCACCCCGCGATGCGGGTGACACTCTTCCCCTGCATCGACTGGAAGCGGCAGATCAGATCCTTGATGGTGCGGGCGAAGACGTGATGGATGCCGGGACGGCCGTTGGCGGTCGGAGGACCTTCATAGAAGACGAAAGGCGGCCCGTAGCGCGCGCTTTCCTGGACGCGGGGAAAGAGGCGCTCGTGCTTCCACGTCGCGAGGAGCTGTTTCTCCAGCGCGTCCGCGGTGAGATCGGTGGGTAGCTGCGGGTACGGCATCAGGTGCGGTGCGGGTGCAGCGAGTCCCTCACCCGTCCTGCCGTTCGAGGGCCCGGAGCTCGGCGGCCTGGCGCTCGAGGAGCGCCCGGAACCCCGCCAGGTATCCCTGGAACTGCCGCTGCACCTCGGCCACGCGCTCGCGGATGTCGGCCTCCGCCTTGCGGGCGTCGTCCGTGATCGTCCGCGCTTCGGCCTGGGCCTCGCGGTTGATGACCTGCGCTTCGCGCTCCGCCGTGTCGCGTGTCTCGGCGCGGAGCTGCTGGGCGGCGACGAGCGCCTCGTTCATCGCGTTCTCGCGCTCGCGGAACACCCGGAGCTGCTCCGTCAGGGCGGAGACCCGTTCCTCGAGTACGGAGCGGTCCCGGATCACTTTCTCGAGCTCATCCGCGACGCGCATGCGGAATTCCTCGACGCCGATCGGGTCATACCCGCGCAGCGTGCGGCGGAACTCCTGGCGCCGGATGTCGAGCGGCGTGAGCGCGAAGGCTTGTTCGGGGGCCTCGCCCGGCGGGTCCGTCACGTCGTCCTCGTTCCGAAGAGGGCGGTACCCAAGCGGATCACCGTGGCTCCCTCTTCCACTGCCGTACCGAAGTCGCCGGACATCCCCATTGAGAGGGTCTGCAGCCATATGCCGTCCTCCTTCAATCGATCGCGAATCTCCCGGAGTCCCCGAAAGCTTCGCCGTTGGATCGCTTCGTCATCGGTGAGCGGCGCCATCGTCATCAATCCGTCCACCGTCACATGCTCGAGCTGCGTCACGCGCCCGACCACTCCGGGTACGTCGGCCGGCGCGCATCCACTCTTCTGCGACTCCCCGGCGACGTTCACCTGCACCAGCAGGCGCAACCGGGTCTTCTGTGCTGATGCCCGGCGGTCCAGTTCCTCCGCCAGGTCGACCGAGTCCACCGACTGTACCTCGACAAACTTCCCCGGCACGAGCTTCGCCTTGTTGCGCTGCAGGTGCCCGATCAGGTACCACTCGGCACCCTGCGTCTCCGGATGCTCCATTTTCTCCAGCGCTTCCTGCACCCGATTCTCGCCCACGTCTTTCAATCCTGCATCAAGCGCGGCCCTCACCGCCTCGGGACCGAACCCCTTGGTGACGGCGAGCACCGTCACCGGATGGGTCCAGCCTCCCAGATGCTGCCGGCGGGAAATTTCGGCCCGTATTCGGCTCAGGCGGTCCGAAAGCCCGGCGAAAATCATAGCCGGTGAACATACAGAGATGCCGGGGGGGAAACAACAAGTCGCTAAGTCGCTAAGGCGCCAAGCCGCTCAGTACCTACTCGGGTATGGCGGTCATCCGGGTCGACAGCCGCTCCGTCCCCTCGAGGCTGGTCGAAGCACCCGACAGGAGATCGCGCACCTGATCAGGCGTCAAGGGCCGGTGGAGGATCCCGTGGCTGGCGACGGAGATAGTCGACGTTTCCTCGGACACGACCAGCACCGTCGCGTCGCTCTCTTCGGACAGACCGAGTGCGGCCCGATGCCGGGTGCCGAGGGATTTGTCGGCGACCTTGAACTGCGTGAGCGGCAGGACACACCCTGCCCCGATGATCTGATCGCCCCGGATGAGCACCGCGCCGTCATGCAGCGGTGAATACGGCGTGAAGATCGTCGTGAGCAGATCCGCCGAGACCTTCGCTTCCATCGGTACGCCGGAAGAGATGAACTCCTCGAGCCCGATGTCTCCCTCGACGGCGATGATCGCGCCGGTGCCGGCGCGTGAGAGGCGTCCCATGGCTTCGGCGATTTCTTCCGCCACCGACTGCCGGTCACCCCGCGCGAACGCGCGCATGAAGCGCGACTGGCCGAGCTTCGCGAGTGCGTTGCGGAGCTCAGGCTGGAAGACGACGACGGCGGCGAAGGGTGCCACGGCGAACACGACGCGAAGGATTTCGCTGATCATCGTGAGTTGTGCGACGGTCGCGCCGGCATAGACAAGCGAGACGATCACGAGACCCACGACGATCTGCATCGCCCGCGTGCCCACGAGGAACAACAGAAAGCGGTAGATGACGAACGCGACGACGAGGATCTCGAACGCGTCGGGCCACAACTTGGGGAGCAGAAATCTGTAGGCGTCGAGATTCACGAGCTGGGCCTCACAGCGGCGGCGAGTTTCAGGGCTTCCACAGTCAGGGCCGCATCATGCACCCGGAAAATCCGGGCCCCCCGTTCCCAGGCCATCACACACGCGACCGCGGTGGCGCGGTCGCGGTCTTCCACCGGCCGTCCGGTGACCGCACCCAGAAAACGTTTGCGCGACGGCCCCACGACTACAGGATAGCCGACGCCGGCGATCGTGGCCAGTTCGTCGAGCAGCCGGAGATTCTGATCGGCGTCCTTGGCAAACCCGAACCCGGGGTCCACCGCGATGCGGTCCGGCTCGATGCCCGCCGCGATCGCCCGTCCGGCAGCCTCGCCAAGCTGCGCCGCCACTTCCGACGCCACATGCCCGTACTTCGCGAGCGCGTCCATGGTGTCGGGGGTCCCGCGCATATGCATCAGCACGACCCCCGCCCCCTCGTCCGCCGTCACCGCCGCGAGCTCCCGGTCGAACGTGAGGCCCGACACGTCATTGACGATCGCCGCACCCGCCTCGATTGCCCGCTGCGCGACTTCAGCCTTGCGCGTATCGACGGACACGGTGCCGAGGTTGCGCTTCACGATCCCCGCGATCACGGGGACCACTCGGGCGATCTCCTCGGTGACCGGTACTACCGCTGCGCCGGGACGGGTCGACTCGCCTCCGACATCCAGAATGGTGGCGCCATCCGCGGCGAGCCTCTCGGCGTGCGCGATGGCCTGGTCCCTGGTCGAGAGGTAGCCCCCGTCGGAAAAGGAGTCGGGGGTGACGTTGACGATCCCCATCACCACCGGCTGATCGAGCGCGACCTCGCCACCCGCAACCGTCCACGACCGCTTGGGATCGGCGTGTGTCATCAGGTAGCGGGCGATTTCCGGAGTAAGCGCCGCCAACTCGGGGGGCACGCGATCGGGGCGGGCGAGCACCGCCAGGCGGCTCGCCGCCGTCGACACGAGCGCCCATCCGTCCCCGGTCAGCACATCCGCCCCGGAGCGCGCCGCCCAGTGCACCAGGGCTTCGCGCTCGAGGTCACCGATGCCTTCGATCAAAATGTTGAGGGACTGGATGCCGGTGGCGGCGAACCAGGCGGGCTGGCTTTCCCAACCGCGGGCCGCGAGCGCCGCGCGCACGGCCTGAGGCGTGTGCGCGGCGAGCGCGGTGACCTTCACGCTCCGGCGGGCTCGGGAGGCGGAGAGCCGAGCACGCCGCGGGCCGGGATCGACGCGGGCCGGGCGGGCGTCACCGGAGACGGGCTCCCCGGCGCCGGTGGACGGGTCATCGGCGGCAGGGGCCGACCCGCGACCACGAGATCGACTTCATCGCGGCCCAGCGTCTCGCGTTCCACCAGCGCCATCGCCAGACGATCGAGCTGATCGCGATGCTCGGTCAGAATGCTCTTGGCCTGGTCGAACGCGTCCGACAGAATCCGCTTGAGCTCCTGATCGACGAGCTCCGCGGTCTTGTTGGAGACCTCGTGCCGCTGCATGACTTCGCGACCGAGGAAGATCTCGGATTCGCGGTCGCCCACGGCGATCGGGCCCACCGCGTCACTCATGCCGAAGTGCGTGACCATCCGGCGCGCCAGGTCGGTCGCCTGCTGGATGTCCTGCGCCGCTCCCGTCGTGACCTTCTCGGCGCCGAAGACGAGCTCCTCCGCCACCCGGCCGCCGTAGGCGGTCGCGAGCCGCGAGTGGATGTATTCCTTCGTGTAGTTGTGCCGGTCTTCTTCCGGGAGCCAGTGCGTCACGCCCAGGGCGCGGCCGCGCGGCACGATCGTCACCTTGTGGAGCGGATCGGTCGCGGGCACATGGAGGCTGACCAGCGCGTGCCCCGCCTCGTGATACGCGGTGAGCTTCCGCTCTTCGTCGGTCACGACCATGGACTTCCGCTCGAGGCCGAGCATCACTTTGTCCTTCGCGTCCTCGAGGTCCAGGTTCTCGACCTGCTGCTTGTTCCGGCGCGCCGCGAGCAACGCGGCTTCGTTCACCACGTTCGAAAGCTCGGCACCGGAGAGACCCGGCGTGCCGCGCGCGATCCGCTCCAGGTCGACATTGGGCTGCAGCGGGATCTTGCGGGTGTGGACGCGCAGAATCTGCTCGCGACCCTTCACGTCCGGCATGTCGACCACGATCTGGCGGTCGAAGCGGCCGGGGCGGAGGAGCGCGGGATCGAGAATGTCGGGCCGGTTGGTAGCGGCGAGCAGGATCACGCCGTCATTCGACTCGAAGCCGTCCATCTCGACCAGCAGCTGGTTCAGGGTCTGCTCACGCTCGTCGTGACCGCCACCCAGGCCGGCACCGCGGTGGCGGCCGACGGCATCGATCTCGTCGATGAAGATGATGCAGGGGGCGTGCGCCTTGCCCTGCTCGAAGAGGTCGCGGACCCGTGACGCACCGACACCGACGAACATCTCGACGAAGTCGGAGCCCGACATGGAGAAGAACGGGCGGCCCGCTTCGCCGGCCACGGCCTTGGCGAGCAGGGTCTTCCCCGTTCCCGGCGGGCCCACGAGCAACGCGCCCTTGGGCAGACGTCCGCCGAGGCGCTGGAAGCGCTGGGGGTCCTTCAGGAAGTCGATGATCTCCTCCAGCTCCTGCTTCGCCTCGTCGCACCCCGCCACATCCGCGAAGGTGACCTTCGGGGTGTCGCCGGCCAGCAGCTTGGCCTTGGACTTCCCGAACGCGAAGGCCCGGTTTCCGCCCTGCTGCATCTGCCGGATGAGATAGATCATCACGGCGGCGAAGAGGAGGAGGGGCCACAGGTTGAGGAGAATGACGCCGAAGGACTGCTTGGGTTCCTTCGCGGTCACATCGACGCTCTTCGCGCGCAGGGACGCAATCCAGTCACTGGTGGCGTCGAAGGGGAGGAGCGACGTGAAGTGCTCCACGTCGTGCCCCTTGTAGCTGATGACGTGGCGGAAATCACCCTTCACTTCCTGCTTATCGGTGATCTCCACGGCCGCGATGTTCTGCCCGTCGAGCTGGGTCGCGAAATCCGAGAAGCTGATGTCCGCGGTGTCCTGCTTCTTGTTGGCCGCAAACTGGACCAACGCCACCGCTCCGACGAGCAGCAGCGCCCAGAACGAAAAGGTCCGGAAGGTCCGGCTCCAGCTGAATTCCCGCTCGCGCGGGGGCAAACGATTCGCCATCTACCGCAAGCTCGCTATATAAGGAAGGTGCCGGAAATTCTCCGCATGATCCAATCCATACCCCACAATGAACTCCTTCGGGCAATCGAACCCCACGAACTTCACCTCACGCCCCAGGTGCTCCGCCACATGCTTATGCAGCAACGCGCAGATCTCGAGGCTCTTCGGACCCCGCGCCGCCAGTACGGACAGCAGGCGGTTCAGGGTTCTCCCGGTATCTACGATATCCTCTACTACTAATATGTGCCTTCCATCCAGCCGGGTTTCAGGGTCATACAGGAGCTTCACGCTCCCGCTGGAAACGGTCTCCGCCCCGTAGCTGGCCGCCACCAGAAAGTCGACCTGCAACGGCCGGTCGATCGTCCGGACCAGGTCCCCCAGAAAGATGAAGCTCCCCTTGAGGAGCCCCAGCACCAACAGGTCCCCGTCCGGGTACGCCGCCGTGATTTCCTGCCCCAGCTCGGCCACCCGCTTCGCGATCGTCTCCTGGTCGAAGACGATCCGCGCGAGCTCCCGGCCGCCCGTCTGCTTAGGCCTGGTCGTACTCGGTAACATCGAGCCGCACCGCCGGAGTTCCGGGTTGCGGGACCCGGGCCTCACCGCGACAGATGCCCGGGACCCAGACGATGGTTTCACCGACCGTCAGCAACGGGTACCCTGCCCGTGCGGCGCGCGGCACCCGCGCTTCCATCAACAGCCGCCGCACTTCCCGTCGTCCGACGCCACCGAGGGGCGCCAACCGGTCCCCCGCTTGCGGCGCCCGGATCACCATGCCACCATCGAGCCCCGCCACCCAGGTGGTCCATCCCGCGCGATCCATCCGCGCCGGCGCCTTCTCCAGGCGCCACACCAGGCGGTAGTCGCCGAAGACCGCGTGCCCCGCGTCCTGCATGGGGATGGTCTCCCGCGGATGGTCGGGCGCAGTGCCGACCGTCAGCCGATCGAAGACCGCCTCTCCGACCCACCCACTCCCCAATTCCACACGTCGTCCCGATTGACGTTTGGCCAGCTCGTGGAGGCGGAGAGCATGCCTGGGTCCGAGTGGAATGCCGGCCCGGCGGGCGGCAGCGCGGAGGAGCGCCACGGCTACGGGTGCATCATACCCAGCGAGGGGAAGCCGGGCAACGCTGAAGGACGCCGGCGAGTAGCGAACATCAAGCTCCGGAAGGAGTTCGGGAAGCGCGTTCCACGCCTTGGCGTCCCGCGATGCGTGACGGCCCAGGCTCAGGAGATCGTGCCGCACCCGCTCACCGAGTCGCCCTTCAATAAGAGGAAGGAGAGTCCCCCGGACCCAGGAGCGCAGGTGCTTCGGATCCCGATTCGCCGGATCCTCAAAGGCCCCTTCGATCGCAAGATCCTTCTTCGTGAACGGCAACAGCGGACGGATGAGTCCCCCCCGTGACTTTGCCGCGATGCCGGCGAGCCCCGTCGGCGCACTGCCACGCAGGACGCGCAGCAGAATCGTCTCGACCTGATCATCGGCGTGGTGCGCGGTGACGATGTACTGGGCCTTCAGCCGCTTCTTGGTTTCCCGCAGCCACGCATATCGCGCCTCGCGCGCCTCGGTCTCGGTTGCATCAGGCCCGAGGTGGAGCTCGCCCAGTTCAAACGGGAGTCCCATGCCCTCGGCATACCGACTTACCGTCTGAGCGACTTGGCCACTCGTTTCCAGAATTCCGTGGTTCACGTGCGCCACGATGAGCGTGAGTCCGAGTTGCTCGGCGCCGCCACGAAGCAGAGTCAGCAAAGCGACGGAGTCCGGTCCTCCCGACACCGCGACCAGCGCCCTTCCCGGCTTGGGAAACAGCCGGTGGGACGTCACATGTTCGAGGAATCGCTCGCTCAGGGCGACCGGGCCACTCATATATTGAAGTATGCTCCCCCCCGACCAGGTTTACCAACTCCTCCGCAATCTGACGTCCCCGGTGGTGGCCATTACGTCGGCCCAGGGCGACGAGAAAAACGGCATGATCATCGACTCCGCCATTCGCGCGTCGATCGTTCCCACCATACCCCGCATCGGCATCTTCATTCACAAGTTCAACCACAGCCACGGGCTGATCGACGAGTCGGGCCGGTTTTGTCTCCATCTCCTCCGCACCGATCAGTACGACCTGATCCATCATCTGGGCTTCCAGAGCCGGCGGGCGGTGGACAAACTCGCCACCGTGCCCCATCACACCGGCCGGCTTGGGGTCCCCATCCTCGACGAGTGCTACGCCCATTTCGAGTGTCGCGTGGTGAACGCGATGGACACCGGGAGCTCGACCTGCTTCCTCGGAGACGTGGAAGCGACCGGGCATGGTGGGACGTCGATGCGGAAGGGGGACGTGATGACGGCGGCGTACTTCCGGGCGAACCTGCCGAAAGAGTGGAAGGCGAGCTACGAGCGGCTACTCAAGGAAGCCCAGGGACACGCCGAAGAGGCGTCGCGGAATATCAAGCGGGAGGCTTGGGTCCCGAAGAAATAGCCTGCATGAAGAGCTCCATCAACCGCTTGGCAAACGCCTGGCCCGTCTCCGCATCTTTGGGCCGGTCGGCAAATTCACCCTTGACCTGGTCGAATACCCGATTCTGCACCGGCGCCATCTTTTTCATTTGCTCGACCACCGCCGACTCCATCTCCGCTGGAATCCCCGGCCAACCAGATTGCTCTTGTGCTTCGAAGATCATGCGCACCAGGCGCTCCGGCGGCAGCGATTTTCGTTCGTCGGGCGGCACGGATAACAGACGTTCTCTGAACAACGTGTTGAAACGATCGGACGCTTCACTCATTGAATTCTCCCCTGCCAGATCCCTGAGCCCGAGAGACACACCGCGTCCGACTTGTCGAAGAAGGTCCCAGTCGCCAGGACACCCCCGTTATTCGAAGCGCTGCCATTGAAGGTGGCCGTATCCCCGAACCCGCCGATGAGGGTGAGTTTCACGGCGTTGTGGACGTTGGTCCCCGTCACCGTGTACGGCTCAGTCGACGCGCAGTCGAACGATCCCGAAAGCGCGCTCCCCGATTGGGTCAGCGTGGCGGTCCACGCCTCGCTGGGCCCCGGAGGACTCGTCGTGGAGAAGGTCCCCGACCAATTCCCGGTCAGGACCTGATCGGGTTCAGTCGAGTTCCTGCAGCCCGCCACGAACAGCAAGCAGAGAGCGATGCGAAGCTTCATCTTGAGAAGCTGAAGCCGGCCATTCGCAGGGTCAAGGAGATTCCCCTACCTTCGGGAGTATGCGCGTGCTCCTTCCGGCGTTCCTGATTGTACTGGCGCAAACCGGCGCCACACAGACGGTGACGGTGAAGCAGAACGTCAATCTGCGGCCCGACCCGTCGAGCGAGTACAAGCCCATCCGGCTGCTGAAGCCGAGCGAGCCGCCTCTCACCCTGATCGACCCGTCGCCGCACTCAGGCTACTACCACGTGGTCACGACGCAGGCGGAGTCGGGGTATGTCTGGACGAAGTTCGTGTTGGTGTCCAGCGCGCCCGCGCCGGTCGCCATCCGACCTGGCCCCGGCATCCCCGGGTCCGCCACGGTCGTGGGCTGCGGTGACGGCCGCTGGAAGCACGTCTACAATCCCTCGAGGCTCCTGGTGCTCCAGGATTGCGTGACGATCACAGGCACGATCGTCGACGCGACGGCCAACCAGTCCCATCATCAGCCCGATGGTGTGCGGCACGAAGCCGATGGGGACACCCATGGCTGGCTCAAGGTGGATTCGCAGTATGCGGCGTTGATCAACGCCGGGAATACGTCAGCGGAGGACGGGAATCTGGTTTTCGAGATCGTGTGCCACTACAAGGTGACGCAGGCGGACGCCAAGCCGGCATGTCTGGCGTTCGCCGACCATCAGACCATCCCGCCGGTCGGCACGCACGTCGCGATCACCGGGACGCTAATTCGGGAGCAGAATCACGCGAAGTGGAACGAGATCCATCCCGTGTCGAAGATCGAGGTGCAATAGCGACCAGCCGTTTCCCCAGCCGGATGCCGGGGTGCTCGATGACGCGATAGAACACCGCCGGCAGCGCGAACAGGAGAGCAACGCAGGTCCCCCACTGCACCACCGCAGGGCTCGGTCTCAGAATCGTGAACGCCACCCACAATGCCACCAGATGCAGCAGATAGATGCTGTAGCTGTATGTGCAGACCGTGTGCGCGACGCGGGTGACGATCGACTTCGGAAGATTCGCCGCCAGCGGGATCGCACATCCCACGCCGAGGCAGAAGAGCCAGCCCCGCTCCGGTTTGTCGGGTGCGGGCCGGAGGAGCACGAAGAGCGGGACACATGCGATCAGGAGCAACGGCCAAACCCAGGACCGCACGGCCGGACGTTTGCCTTTGCGAAGGATCGCGTACGCCAGGATGCCGCCGAGGAAGCAAGGGACGAACTCGAGAATGTTGAGACGCCACACTCCCGGAACCCCCGAATACTCGGCGCCGACCCCCACCATGGCCGCGAGCAGGAGGCCGCCCACCACCGCGGTCACTCCGCGCCTGGCCATGACGAAGCAGAGCGGGAGCATGAGATACATCTGCACCTCGAGGGGCAAGCTCCAAAGAACGGACAGGACGTCCGGCTTCCCCGCGAGATTCTCCGTCAGGGTCAGGTTCGACGCAACCGTTGACAGGGTCGGCGTCACCGCCAGGTTGGTCGCCACCCGCTCGGCGCTGGGTGGGATCCGGAGCGCCACGACCAGCAGCACGGTCGCGATGACCAGCGGATAGATGCGGAGCCCCCGTCGGATGTAGAACGCCCGTACCCAGTCGTGCCGGGGGCCTTCCCGTTCGAGCGAGCTCATCAAGACGAGCGAGGTGTGCACGAAGAACAGCAGCACGCCCATGCGCCCGATTTCCCAACGGGTGACGACGCCGGATTGGTCGAGATTGAATACGGTGAGGACGTGATCGGCCAGAACGCAGAGGACCGCGATGGCGCGGAGCAGATCGAGGTTGCGTTCGGGGAGAGCGGTCGTCACGCCGCAAGGCGGTGCAACCTATATGCCCGGACTTGCCTGAGTTGCGAGTGTCCCGCCACGGCGCATGCGCGCACCGGGGATGGCGAAGGCGCTACGGGACCTCGTAGCACAAACCGGGCGTTGGCCGTGTGTTTCACCTTGGACTCACTCCTGACGTAACTGGTTTGCGTGGTCCGGGTGGCACCCGCATTGTTCTCCCGGCTTCTTTCACTCGAACCACCGTGGAGGACACACCGTGATCCGCGTCCCTGTACTTCTGCTCACCGCTCTCTCCGCTGTCACCCTCAGCGCACAACAGCCCGGTCCTGGTGGCCGGGGCCAGCGCGGCGAGGCCGCCGACACGGCTCCGGGCGTCGCGCCCGTCGAGAAGGTTTCGACTACCCAGCACACCATCACGATCGACGGCAAGGCGATCGCGTACACGTCGCGCGCCGGCACGATGGTGCTGCACGATGCGGACGGCAAGGCGAAGGCGACGGTCTTCTACATCTCCTACACCCGGGACCAGGAAGATCCCGCCAATCGCCCCGTCACCTTCTTCTTTAATGGCGGGCCCGGGTCGGCGTCCATCTGGCTCTCGATGGGCATCATGAGCCCCAAGCATCCCAACATGGCGCCAAACGGCCAGGAGCCCCCGCCCCCGTACGACCTGGTCGACAACCCGAACTCGCCGCTCGACGTCACCGATCTCGTGCAAGTCGATGCGATGATGACAGGGTATTCGCGCCCCGGCCCCGGGGTCAAAGCGACCGAGTACACGGGCGCGGTCAACGACATCAAGATGTTCGGCGAATTCATCCGCGACTACCTCGACAAGTACAACCGGTGGCAGTCCCCCAAGTTTCTCTACGGCGAGAGCTACGGCACCTTCCGCTCGGCGGGACTCGCCAGCGAGCTGCAGCAGAGCGAGGGGATCGAGCTGAACGGCATCATGCTGCTCGGCACCGTGCTTGATTTCCAGTACTTGTCCCAGGTCGGGCCGAATGACGTCGCGTACGCGGCCTTCCTGCCGGCGTACACCGCCACAGCCTGGTATCACAAGAAGCTGCCGCCCGATCTCCAGCAGCAATCGCTGGCGCAGGTGGTCCAGCAGGCGCGCGACTACGCGTTCGGGGATTACACCGCGACGCTCGCCAAAGGCAACACCCTGACGGATGCCGAGCGAACGGCGGCGGGACAGAAGCTGGCGCGGTTCACGGGGGTCTCGCCGGCATTCGCGCTCAATAACAATCTGCGAATCGATGCGGGCAGCTTCCGCACCGAGCTGCTGCGGGATCAGCGTGAGATGGTGGGGCGGTACGACAGCCGGATGATCGGCATCAGCGGCACGCCCGCCAATCAGCGTCAGGACTATGACCCGTCGGATGTCGCGCCCTCCGGCGCCTTCATGTCGGCGTTCATGCGGTACTTGCATAACGACCTGAATTACCAGAGCGATTTGCAGTACTACATGGGTGGCCACGCCGGCCAGTGGGACTACACCGGGGCCACACCGGGATTCGGCAGTGGCTTCCCCAGTGAGTCGGACGCGCTACGGTTGGCGATGGCGAAGGATCCCTACCTGCACGTCCTGGTGGGAGCGGGCTATTACGATATGGCGACGCCATTTGCGAACGCCGAGTACACCTTCAATCATCTGGGCTACGATCAGACGTACAAGGATCGGGTGAAGTTCACCTACTACGAGAGCGGTCACATGGCCTATCTCAACCAGGCGTCGGCCCGCCAGCTGAAGAGCGACATCGCCTCGTTTATCGCTGCTAACTCCCATCCTCCGGTTCCGGCCGCGACGAAGTAGTCGCTGCGTTGGCGAAACAGCACGAGCGCCGGGCACGGAAGCCCGGCGCTCCTTTTTCCGCGACCTGTACGAGACGCGGTTCTTGCGACCCATGGTACCAAGGGATATGCTCTAGGTGAATGCCCTAGCCAGCCAGGAACGGGCGCAGCAATGGTTGATAATGATCTGATTCGCGCGCTGGAACACGAAGGTGATCGCCTGTCGAAGAGCGGAGACTCGCTTGGCGCCGTCAACGCCAATCGCGTGGCAGGAACCCTCCGGTGTGAACTCAAGGAATATCAGGACGCGGTCAACGAAGTCGCGCGCTGCACCAAGCGCGCGAACTGTACAGCCGCCACCACTGAAGACTCCATCGCGCTTTGGTTCGCCGAAGCTGCGCGGCAGGAACGGTGGGCGTCCGTCGTTGCCACCCGTGCCCACGGCAACCGTGTCTTACAAAGGCGCGATAGAGCTCTCCCCTACTAAGCCCGAGGGAATGGTGCAAGCGGTTTCCCAGCAATACATTATTCTCTAGGGGATTTCCTTAGGGCAGGGCTGATCGATGTCGGACGAGGCGCTGATTCAAACCTTGGAACACGAAGCGGACCTGCTCTACCAACGTGGGAAGAGCGTTCACGGCGCTGCGGCACGTCGCCTTGCGGGCGCTCTCCGGCACGCGGTGAAGGAGCATCAAGTCGCGTTGGACGAAGTTACGCGGCTGTCCTTGCGAACCAAGTCTCCCGGCAAAGGACCCGATGGCGCGACGGCGCTCGCGTTCGCACAGGCCGTCATGCGGGACCGATGGAAGCTGGTAATCACGACTCGCGAGGACGCGCAGCGATTCCTGGACACGCCCTCCTGATCTTTTCCGTATCGTCCACGCTACATGGCTAGATCACAGGCAAATGACCTCATGATCCCCACACTCTAGGACTTCCCCCTAGGGCCGGGCATGATGTCCGATGAAGAGTTAATCCGCACGGAAGGGTTAATCCTCACGATTGAACGCGAGTGCAAGCGCCTCTTTGCGCGGGGCCGGATTGCCCTCGGCTGGAGCCGGCGTGGGCCGACTAGAACCTTCGAGCCGTCCAGTGGCCCGATCCGGAGAGGCACTGCCCAACGGCATCGTCTTCGAAATGCCCGGACGCCACCAGACCGACGCTCGAGTCGCGGACGGACCCCGTCAACCGGGCGGTATCGTTGCCGGCCCCGATGAAATAGAGCGTCACACTGTCATTCATCACCTGGGTCGACACTTGCCCGGTGACGCTGTACGGGTCCGACGATGCGCCGCACAACAGGCTCCCCGTGATGGCCGAGCCTGTCTGCATCAGGCCCAGCTGCCAAATCATGGAGGGGGATCCCGCGGTATCAACTTGGGAAAGGCCGGCCCAGTGTCCTCCGATGTTCGAGATCGGGGACGTGGATGAGCTGCAGGCGACGGCGGCGAGAACACCGAAGATGACCGAAGGCAACGCGCGATTCATGGGCACCTCATGCAGGGGACGGCTTCACACGGATCCGCGAAGTGCACATTACTACCACAGGCAGTGTTGGTGGTTCCCGATCTGCATAGATGGAAGTCGGACTCGACGCGATAAGGGGAGCGAGGCGCCGCACGTGCCGAACTCAGCCGAAGACCCGCCGACGTCGCGTACGAGCGGCTTCCTCGCGCGTGGTGACCTGCCCAGCCTTCGCGTGGAGCTTCCTTCGCCGTTGGGGCGCCGAGGCTAAATCACTGCTTGTGAATACGTCCGTGAGGACGTACTTCCAATGTCATGGAGATCCCCGTCCTCGACGAGTCGACCGTCCAGCAACGGCTGCACTACCAGGATCTCATTCCCACCATTGCGCAGGCGCTCGCGGCGTTGTCGTCCGGTCAAGTGGTGCAGCCGGTGCGCGTCGTGCTTCCCGTTGCTCCGCACGGCGGCTTTTTCGCGGTCATGCCGGCGTACGCTGGTGCCCTGGGCGCCAAGCTCGTCACGTTCTATCCTCAGAACGTCGGCATCCACACGCATCACGCCGTCATCGTCCTCTTCAACGCCGAGACGGGAGTTCCGCTCGCCGTGGTGGACGGCCGGCTCATCACCGAGATGCGGACCGCCGCCGCGTCGGCGGTGGCGACCCAGCTCCTCGCCCGGGCGGAGGCGTCGGTGCTCGCGATTCTCGGGTCCGGCGTGCAGGCGAGGAGTCACCTCGCCGCGCTGCGCCACGTGCGTTCCTTCGAGGAAATACGCGTGTGGAGTCCTCGAAACGCACCAGCCTTTGCCGAGCGGCATGGCGTCAAGGCCGTGGCGACGGTCGCGGAGGCGGTACGCGATGCGGAAGTGGTGGTGGTCGCCACGACCGCCACCAGACCTGTCCTGCAGGGGAAATGGTTGTCACCCGGTGTCCACGTCAATGCGGTCGGCGCCATCAACCGTGACTGGCGCGAGCTGGACGACGACCTCGTCACCTCCGCCCGAGTCTTCGTTGACTCGCGCGAAGCGACGCTGCGCGAATCGGGCGACGTCATCGCGGCGGGGAGCCCGGTGACCGAGATCGGAGCGGTGGTAGCAGGGACGGAGCCCGGCCGGCGTGCGCCCTCGGAGATCACGCTGTTCAAGTCGGTGGGTGTGGCGGTCGAAGATGTGACGGCGGCCGCGCTGGTCGTCCAGCGATGACCGCCTCGCTCGAGCCGGTTCGCCCCATCACCTTGAGCGAGATCCGGGAGGCCCGGGCGCGCATCGCCGGCACTATCGTCCGCACCCCCCTGGTTCGTCTCA
>DASQIZ010000038.1:0-39215 GCA_035631315.1 Gemmatimonadales bacterium | reverse complement strand
CAAGAAGCTCGGGATGATCACGCTGAACGACGCGCTGCTCGAACTCGTCGAGAAGAAACAGGTGGAGCCGGACGAGGCCTACATGAAAGCCGTGGAGAAATCGGGCTTCGCGGCTCAGCTCAAGCAGAAGGGCTTCAAGCTGACGATTCCGGCCGAGGGGTAGTCCCGCTCAGATTGCGCAGTTCGAAACGGCGCTGCAGGTTTGGGCACCCTCACCCGGGCCTCGCATGCGCCGCCTCCTGACCAGTATCGCATTCAGCGCCGCCATCGCTGCGCCCGTCGCCGCGCAGGGGCACGACACGTTCGAGATTGACCCCAGCATCGGTGCGTACCTGCCCACGGGGCACATGTACCGGGACAACCAGCAGACCTGGTCGGAAAGCAACGCCCTCTTGTACGGCGTGCACCTGGGCTTCGGTGCTCTGAACCGCGTGTCCCTCGAGCTGACGCTCGACGCCGGATCGAGTCCGATCCGCATTCAGGACACCGGGCAACCCGACGAGACCTTCCCGGCGCGGATGCTGATCATGGGAATCAGACTCCGGTACAACGCGCGGACCGGATCGGTGACGACACCCTACGTGACGGCTGGTGCGGCCTACGTCAATCCCACCGGGGACGTGACCGTGGGCACGCATGCTAGCGGGTGGGCGGCCTCACTCGGCGTCGGGCTCCGCGTGGTCACCACCGGCCACCTCGTCGGGCGCCTCGAGTTCAGCGACTACCATTACCATCGCAAGCTCTTCGGAGGCCCGACCTCGCAGGGGAACGACGACCTCCTCCTTTCCGTGGGCGTCGGGCTGATGCCTTGACCCTCCGCTCCGATCGGACTGGCTCCTGCAGGCTGCGTACGCGCGCGCCGTATCCGAGGGCACGAACACCGGGATGACCTGCCGGTGCACTGAGCGCGAATTCCCGTCCTCGTCCACGACTTCAGTGATCACCAACCCCGTCGCGCCGACCTTCCCGGCGTCCGTCATCATCTGGGCCTCCGCCGCATCGGCTTCTTCCTGGCTGGTGACCCGTACGGGGGCATGGGGGAGGAGTTTGAGGGTATCGAATGGTGCGGAGACTTCTTTCAGGCTGTCGTACGTGCGGACGCCCTTCGCGCAGACTACGGGGTGTGTCGTGGGGCGCTGCAGTCCGACGGAGAATGCGAACCAGATGATGGGAAGCATGAAAAAACCTCCAGCATGGTGTGTGCTGGAGGAGATGCGCCCCGACTCTCCGGCGTCGCGCGGCCCCGCGCCTTTACTGTGGGCCGTCGATCTCCACCACCTTGGTGCGGATGGCAAAGTGCACGAGCTCCGGCACGGTCTTGGCTCCCAGACGTTGCATTAAGTCGGCGCGATGTGTTTCCACGGTCTTGTGGCTGATCTCCAGCCGTGCGGCGATCGCGCGCGTGCCCAAACCTTGCGCGACGAGCCGGAGTATCTCGATCTGACGAGGCGTGAGCCGCCGCAGCAGAGCATGGGACCGGGCGGCTGTTTCGACGGCCTGTCCGAGCTTGGCGAGGTGGTCGTTCACGACGTAGTCGGACGCGCCAGCGTTGAGGTACAGGCTGGCAGGCCCATTCTCCGGTTCCGCGAGAATAATCACCGGTGGATGCAGGCTCAGCTGGTGGATCTGCTCGAGGGTGACGCGTCCGCTATTGCCGGGAGGATTCACGGCCAGCACGATCACGTCGGGGGTGCGTGCTTCAGTGAACGGTGGGTCCTTCCGAAGAAAGGCGAGCGCGCGCTGGGGGTCGCTCATCACGCGGATTTGACCGATGGCTGTCACAGAACTGAGGGCGTCCTGGATGCTCTTAGGGTCTCGCGAACGATCGTCCACGAAGAGGACTTCAATTGTTGAACTGACCGTTTCGAAAACTAAGGGAATTGCTTAAGGGAATGTCGAAGGGATTGTCAGGAAAAACGTTGCGCGCACGCGTCGAATCGCAGGTCCTTACGACGACGATGGCTCCGTTGGTTCTGGTGGCAGGAACGCGCTGAAGTCCTGGTGAGTTGGACCAAGCGGCACGAGTCCGATGCGAATCGCGTAGCGAACGAGTCCTGCGACGGTCGGGATCCCGAGCCGTCGCATCAACTCGCCGCGGTGCGCCTCGACCGTCTTTCCGCTGATCTCAAGTCGTGCTGCGATGTCCCGCGTCGCAAGACCTTCCGCGATGAGCCGCAGCACTTCGAGCTGCCGGCGACTGAGTTTTCGCAACAGCCGCCGGGACATCACGACCTGTTCGACCGCAAAGCGAAGCGAACGGAGGTCGTCCTTGAAGAGGTAGTCCGCGGCTCCGGTGTGGAGGTAACGGCTCGCAGGCCCGTTACCCGCCTGGCCGAGGATGATGATGGGCGGATGAAAATCGATCTGGCGGATCTCGTCGAAGACCTGGCTCCCGTGCCACGCGGGTGGATTGAGGGCCAACAGGATTACGTCCGGGGGGAGCGCGTGAACGAACGGCGGTTGCTGTCGGAGGTAGGTCAGCGTGTCTTCCCCGCCGACCATCACGTGGAGGTGGTAGGGCGATGCACCATCTCCAAGGGCGTCACGGGCCCGCTGCACATCCTTCGGATTGTCGTCGATGATCAGCACTTCAATGGCTGAATTTTGCATTGGCGGGTATCCACAACAACTACGCGGGTGCGTCGCGGACAACAAGAGGGATTCCCTGATAGTTTACCGAGCTTCATCGGTATCGCCTCGACGCTATGCGGACAGCGCTCTGCGGCGAGCGGGGCGGGCAGATGTCACCTTTTCAGCGGGCGGTGGATCGAGTTCCACCAGGTCCGCGCGGATCGCGTAGTGCACGAGACCGGCCACTGAATCGATCCCCAGCCGACCCATCAGCGAGGCTCGATGCGCCTCCACCGTCTTGTTGCTGACGCGCAAACGCGCGGCGATCTCCTGCGTCTTCAAACCTGTCCCGATCAGCTCCAGGACTTCGATTTGACGTGGGGTCACGGCGTTCAAGGGGATGCGGGCGGCCATGACCCGTCGCACAGCGTGCGCAAGCTGGCTCAGATCGTCCTTCATCATGTAATCCGACGCGCCCGTGTCGAGGTACCTGCTGGCGGGCCCGTCCGTCACGCGGCTGAGAATGATGACGGGCGGATGGTGGGCGACGCTACGGATCTGCGCGAGGGTGCCTCGTCCGTGATGCCCCGGCGGATTCACCGCCAGGAGAATCAAGTCTGCAGGTACCGCATCCTCGAAGGGCGACTTGTTCTTGAGATAGGCAACAACATGCTGCGAGGCGATGATGGCGGCAGGGCTGTTGACGCCCGCGACCGTGCGCAGGGCATCCCGGACGCCCTGGGCGTCTCGCGGACGGTCGTCCACGATGAGGACTTCAATAGTGGAGGCGCGCAGTGCCGGAACTTACGCTGCGCTAAGGTTCCACCCCATTAGGAGTTGCCTATTAGGAAATCCCTAGTGTTCCCTGATAAGCGTTGTCCTGCAGAGAGCCACCGGTCGGAATTGAACCGACGACCGCTCGATTACGAATCGAGAGCTCTACCCCTGAGCTACGGTGGCGACAGGTCCCAAACATAGCGGAGGTCCGTCCCGAGCGGTACTCCGCCCGGAGCCGCCTCCGTGGCTACCGCACGCGAAGGCGAATTCGGGTCTCAGGATCGCACCATCGTGAATCCCTTCTCGTGAGCCTTGTTCATCGAAATCAGCACGTTGGGCACGATCACGACCCCGGGGAGCGCGTGTGCCGTCAGGTCGGCGTGAATGTCCTTCGCGGTCCCCAAGCCGCTCTTCTCGAGGCGCCCCGACCAACGCTGCAGGGCGTTGTTGCAGAGCAGAAAGGTGACGCCACGGGCCTGCAACGCTTCGATGGAGCTGGCAGGGGTCCCGTCACCCACCGGGTCGCCGGGCTTCGGGTGCGCAAACCAGTTTCGCACGGGCGGCGCATCGGTGGTCGAATCCGTCAGCCCGATCGCGGCGCCGAGTTTGTACTTCTCCCACATCGCGTCGGTGACGCCCCACGGCGTAGTGCGGCCATACATCGCCACCACGAGGTTCACGTCGGATTCCGGCGTCGCATACGCGTCGCGCCAGCCGTCGAGATACCCGTGCCCGTGCCGCAGCGCGGTCCCACCGTCCGGCTCCGGGACGTCCAAGAGCATCTTGTGCTTCCCCTTCATGCCATCGAGCCACGCGTCCGACGGAGAGGATCCTTGTGCGTACGCGTCAACCGTGAGGAACTGCTGGAGTCCGAGTGCCGCCAGCGCGCCGACGAACCCGCGGCGGTTGGTCGTGAGGAACGACATGGGGAAGGCCTCCTAAGGGGATGCTTTAAGATGCTTCTCCATTTCCTCGGTCGCCCGGGTCCACCGCTCGATCCCCCGGTCGAGGCTCCCCTTCAAGGCCTCGAGCTCTACCCCAAGCCGGCGGGCCGCTTCCGCACCGTCGGGACGGGTGTAGAGCGCCGGGTCTTCGAGAGCCGCCACCACCGCGGCGATCTGCCCCTCGAGGGTTTCCACCGCAGCTTCCGCTTCCTCAAGCTCTCGCTGCGCCTTCCGCTGCTCTTTGCGGGGATCCGGCTGTGTCGACGGGGCCACGCGCTTCCGTTCATGCACCCGCTGTAAGGCCTGCTCCTCGGCCGCCGCCACCGCCGCGGCGTGCTCGCGTTCGCCCGCCACCTCCTCCCACTCCGCAAATCCTCCCGCGAATTCCGTGATGCGGCGGTCGTGAAGAATCCACAGCCGCGTCGTCAAGGACCGGAGCAGCGCGCGATCATGGCTGACGAGAATGACGGTTCCGTCGTAGGCGTCCATCGCGTCTTCGAGGGCTTCGATCGACTCGACATCCAGATGATTGGTCGGCTCGTCCAGCACGAGGACGTTGGCCCCCGACAGCATGAGAATGGCCAGCGCCACCCGGGCTCGTTCTCCGCCCGACAGAGAGTCGGCGCGACGGCGCACCTCGTCGCCGGAGAATCCGAAGCGGCCCAAGTGGCCCTGGACCCGGCCGCGCTCCCATTTAGGGCGGAGATCGGATATCACGTCGTAGAGCGTCTTGTCGAGTGGCACCTGCGAGAGGTCCTGCCGGTAGTAGCCGACGGAAATCGAGCCGCCGAGCTGGAGGTCTCCACTCCGGACGGGATGCTCGCCGAGGAGCGCCCGGAGGAGCGTGCTCTTCCCAACTCCGTTCTGTCCGATCACGCCCAGCACCTCGGTCCGTCCTAGCGTCCCACTGAACCCCGTGACCAGCATGCGATCTTCGATCCCCACACTCACATTCCTGGCCGTCACGATTTGATCCCCGCCCCGTTCGGCCACTGCGAACCGCAACGCCATGGTGTCCTCGGGACCGACCACCTGACTCAAGCGCGGCAAACGGTCGAGGCGCTTGCGCCGGCCCTTCGCCTGCTTGCTGTTCTGCCCCGCGATGTTCCGCGCGATGTAGTCCTGTTCCTTCGCGATGAACCGCTGCTGCTGATCGAATGCCCGCTGCTGCGTGAGCCGCCGCTCGGCACGCTGCGTCACGAAGGAACCGTAGCCGCCCGTGTACGGCGTGGCGGTGTTGCCCTCCAAGTGGAGGACATGGTCCACCGTGGCGTCGAGAAAGGCGCGGTCGTGACTCACCAGGAGGACGGTGCGGTCACTCGCGGTGAGGTATTGCTCGAGCCAGCGCGTGGTCTCGAGGTCGAGGTGGTTCGTGGGCTCGTCGAGGAGCAGGACATCGGCGGTGGTCATCAGCTGCCGGGCCAACCCGAGTCGTCCCAGCTCTCCACCACTCAGCGCCGAGAGGGGCGTGACGCGAGCCTGGGCCGGATCGAACTCGAGCCCGTGTAGCACGGCGTCGATGCGGCTGGTGACGGCGTATCCGCCCTCGTGCTCGAAGCGCTCCAGATCCTCGCCGTACTTCGCCATGGCCTGCGGCGACGAATCATGCGCGAGGCGTGCCGCCTGCTCTTCCAGGGACCGCTCCAGCGCCAACAGCTCAGCCAGCTCGCCCGCCGCGGCCTCCCATACCGTGGCCGCGGAACCGAAGTTGCGATGCTGTTCGAGCAGCGAGACCCGGAGACCAGGCAGCCGCGTGACGGTTCCGCGCGTGGGCTCGAGCTCACCCGTGAGCAGGCGGAAGAGCGTGGTCTTCCCGGTGCCGTTGCGGCCCACGATGCCCCACCGTTCCCCCCGCGAGACCGTGAAGGACACTCCGGAGAACAGCGTGGTTGCGCCGAAGTCGACACCCACGCCACCGAAGCTGATCTGGGTCACGCGAGCGCACTCGGGCGGTGGCTGGGACGGTCGGGGCGCCCCATCTTGGGCGGTATCATGACCTGCAAGCTATGCGGTACCGGAACCCTGCCCCTCTTCTACACCCAGGGGAACGAGGATCAGTACGGGTTCTATCGCTGTCCCACGTGCCGCCTCGTGGTCTATGACACGTCGACCGGGGTGAGTCAGGAGAAGTACATCCTCACGGCGGTGAACCCAGAGGCGAACACCCGCCAGAACCGCGCACACCGGCAGACGTACGCCTTCATCAAGCTCCACGCCACGCCCCCCGGACGCATGCTCGACCTCGGATGCGGAGACGGCACGGTGTTGTGGCTGGCGCGGAAGGACGGTTGGAGCGTCGAAGGCGTCGAGCTCTTTCCGGAGCATGCCGCGATGGTTCAGCGGGCGCACGGATTCCCCGTCACCGCCGGCGGCATCGACGCATACCGGGGGACGCCGGGGGCGTGGGACGTCGTCGTGCTCACCCACGTCCTCGAGCACCTCCCCGACCCCCTCGGCGCCCTCACCCAGATCCGGGACCTCCTGTCGCCGCGAGGCATCGGCGTCCTCGAGTTTCCGAACATCGATGCGGCGGACGCGAAGTTTCGCCGCTTCCTGAGGCGCACCGGCATCCATCGCCACCGCTACGATCCGGGCTACAAGCCAGGCCACGTGCAGGAGTTCTGTCGCGCGTCCTTCGCGTTCGCGTGCGATCGTGCGGGCCTCGAGTTGGCGATCTGGGAGACCTACGCGGTGCATCCGCTGAAGTACGCGCTCTACCGCGTCGTGCCGATTGGAAACAAGGCTCGCGTGTTAGTCCGCCGCCGATAACTTCTGTTCGTCACCTCCGCCCTCCAGAGAGGCTTCTGTGTCCCGGTCAATGCATCTGTCCGCCATCCTGCTCCTCACGGCGACTGCCCTCACGGCCCAAACGTCCGACGGAATGCGGTGGCGCGAAATCGGCCCGACCCGCGCCGGGCGTGCCCGCGCGCTGGCGGGAGTTCCGAACCAGCCGAACGTCTTCTACGCCGGGTTCGACGACGGCGGTGTGTGGCGGTCCACCGACTACGGCTCCACCTGGCAGCCCCTCTTCGACCAGGAGCCCACAGGTGCGATCGGTGCCATCGCGGTGTCTCCGACCAACCCGAGCGTGATTTATGTGGGTTCGGGCGCCGGCATCATCCGTCCCGACCTGGCTCAGGGTAATGGCGTCTACAAGTCGACCGATGCCGGGAGGACATGGGCGCACATCGGGCTCGGCGACACGCGGATGATCGCGAATATCGCGCTCGATCCGACGAACCCCGACCGCGTGTTCGTCGCCGCCCTGGGGCACCCGTACGGTCCGAATTCCGAGCGCGGCATTTTCCGTTCGACTGATGGCGGGAAGACGTGGGACAAGGTGCTCTACAAGGACGAGTACACGAGCGCCAACGACGTCGTGATGGACCCATCAGATCCGCAGACCCTCTACGCCGCATTGTGGCAGCAGCAGCAGAGCTTCCGGGAAGGCGATGAGTTCGGCGGATCGGGAAACGGGATCTTCAAGTCGACGGATGGCGGGACCACGTGGACTCATCTGACGGATGGCCTGCCCAACGCCATCGAGGCCAATCTGGCCATCGCGCCGAGTGATCCCAAGATGATTTACGCGATGGTGGCGGGCGTGCCGGCGCGCGGCTCGCGCGTGCGCGGCGGGGGTACGACCGGCGTCGTTGGGCTCTACAAGTCGATCGACGCCGGCGCCCACTGGACCGCCGTCGACGACCCCAGTGTCACGGGGGACTCGGCACACCCGGCCGATCCGCGGCCCCTGGTCCGCATCGGTGGCGGCGATCTGCCCACACTCGCGATCGACGGGAAGAATCCCGACGTCATGTACAGCTCATCGACCGTCCTCTGGGGCTCGAGAGATGGCGGCCACACCTGGTCCGCCGTCCGCGGCGCCCCTGGTGGCGACGACTACCAGAAAACCTGGGTCAACCCGCAGCGCCCCGACGTCCTGCTCGTGGTCTCCGATCAGGGCGCGGTCGTCTCGGCGAATGGCGGGCTTTCGTGGAGTAATTGGTACACCCAGCCGACGGCGGCCATGTACCACGTCTCGACCGACGACGCATTCCCCTACCGGGTTTGCGGCGGCCAGCAGGACTCCGGTTCCGGATGCGTCGACAGCCGGTCCATGGATGGGGAAATCACGTTCCACGACTGGCACCCGGTGAACATTCAGGAGTACGGCATCGCCGCGCCCGATCCCAAGAACCCCGACCTGGTGTTTGGCAGCGGGCGCACGGCCGTGTCGTTATACAACCGCACCACCGGCCAGACGACGTCGCTGGGCCCCGACCGGACCCAGCGGGGGACCAACTTCGGCCGCAACGTGCGGACCATGCCCATCAACTGGTCCCCGCTCAACTCGCACATCCTCTTTTACGCGTCGAACGTGGTCTGGAAGAGCGTCGATCAGGGGCAGAGCTGGACCAAGATCAGCCCCGATCTCACGCGGCAGACCTGGGCCGTGCCGGCGAACGCCGGGAAGTACGGCGACAGCGTCACGGCCGCTCCCCTGGGGGCGATCACCGCGCTCTCCCCCTCCCCGAAGAGCCTGAACGTCATCTGGGCGGGCACTGACGACGGCAGCGTGCAGGTCACGACCGACGGCGGGGCGACCTGGAAGAACGTCACGCCTCCATCGATCAAACCGTGGACGAGGATTTTCAATCTCGATGCCGGCCATTTCGATACGCGTACCGCATACGTCGCCGCGAACACCATGCGAGTCGACGATCCGCGCCCGCACTTCTTCCGCACTCATGACGCCGGCGCGACGTGGACCGAGATCGACGGCGGGATGGATTCGGATGCCGTGGCGAACTCGATCCGCGAAGATCCCCGGAAGCCGGGTGTGCTGTATGCCGCTACGGAGACGCAGGTGTGGGTCTCGGTGGATGACGGCAACCATTGGGAGTCGCTGCGGATCAACATGCCGGCAGTGTCGGTGCGGGACCTACAGGTGAAGGACGACAGCACGTGCCTCTGCTCGGATCTGGTCGCGGCGACGCATGGCCGGGGATTCTGGATCCTCGACGATGTCACGCCCTTCCGGCAGGCGGCCGAGGTCAAGGCGAGCGCGGGAGCGTATCTCTTCAAGCCGGAGACCGCGGTGCGCGTGCGGTTCGGCACCAACGACCCGACTCCGTGGCCTCCCGAATGGCCCGCGGGTGAAAACCCGCCCCCGGGTGGGATCATCGACTACCAGCTGACCCAGGCGACCTCGAATCCCGTGACGCTCGAGATCCTCGATGCCGCGGGGAAAGTGGTGCGCTCCTATTCCAGCACCGACTCGGTGTTGACTCCCGACCCGGGCGTCGACCCCGAGGGTTACGACCATGTCTGTCAGGAGGATTCCCGCTCTCCCGACTGCTCGGTGCCGCTGTACTGGGCCGCGCCGCTCGAGCGGCTCTCGACGGCAGCCGGCATGCACCGGTTCACCTGGGATCTGCATTTCGATCCCATCGGACCTCGCGGCCCGGGAGACGACAACGGGGCCGCGGTTCCCCATCACACCTACCCGGCCGTGAACAGCCCCTGGGCACCTCCGGGGACTTATGTGGTGCGGCTGACGGTGGATGGAAGGAAGTACACCCAACCCATCACGCTGCGGCTCGATCCCCGGGTGAAAACTCCGGCACTCGGCCTCGCGAAGCTCTCCACGCTGTCGAAGGAGATGTATGACGGCGCTGTGCAGGTGCAGGGAGCCTATGACCGGGCGCGCGCGTTGTCGGCGGCGCTCGACGCGGCGGGAGGCGATGACGCGGCGGCGTTCAAGACCCGCGTTGATTCCCTCGCGCCCGCGCCCGCGCGTGCCGGTGGCCGCGGCGGATTCCGGCGCTTTGGTGGCGCCGAGGGCCCCGTGACGCTTCAGTCCGCCACCGGGGACTTGATCGGCGCGGCGATGGCCATGCAGGGTGCCGACATCACGCCCTCAGCGGGAGAAGTCGCGGCGTGCACGAAGGCGCGTGAAGAGCGCGCCGCGGTAATGGCGCGCTGGGCAACGCTGTCTGGCCCGGCACTCACCGCCCTCAACACGAAGCGGAAGGGCGCAGGACTGCAGGAGGTCGCGCTCCCCCGCTAGTCACTCCACCCGCATCGCGACCACCGGGTCGACCTTCGCGGCCCGGCGCGCGGGGATGAACGAAGCCGCGCCCGCGGCCACCAGGAGCACCGACCCGGCGATCGCAAACGTCGCCGGGTCGAGTGGCGTGACGGTAAAGAGAAGTGACGCCAATTGGCGGGTCAGAATGGCGGCGAGCCCAATGCCCACGACGAGTCCGGCACCCGCGAGACCCACGCCATCCCCCATCACCAGCCTGAGAAGATCCCTTGGGGCGGCGCCGAGAGCCACGCGGATGCCGAGCTCGCGGGTGCGTTGCCCAACCGCGTAAGACACCACACCGAACACGCCGAGGCCGGCCAGGAGCAGCGCCAACGCGGAGAAGCCGCTCAGGAGCAGCGCATAGAACCGCGGCTGCGAAACGGAGGCCGCGATTTCCGCATCCATCGTCGTGACGTCGTAGATCGCCGCCTGGGGGTCCACGGCCTCGACGCGGGCTCGTATCTGCCGTTCGAGGAGCATCGGGTCCTGTGCGCTTCGGACGGTTATCGAGACGCCGAACGGGTTGGCGCCGTACGGGATGTAGACGGTTGGCGTGGCGGCATCTGCCAGACTTCCCACCTTCACGTCGGCGGCCACGCCGACGATGTCACCCCCGCCCCGGACGGTGTCACTGGGCGCGGCGGATGCGGTATGCGAAAGACCAACCAGCAGGCGCCGCCCAATGGGATCCTGGTCGTGCGAGAACTTGCGGACGAATTCCTCGTTCACCACCACTGCCTGTGTCTTGGGCATGTTCTCCGCTTCCGAGAACGCCCGGCCGCGGACGATGGGGATCCGGAACGTGGAGAAGAAGCTCGGACTCACGGCGTAGACGCGCAGTCCCGGCTGTTTGCCGGGCTCGTCGGCGGGACGACCGGACAGGAACTTCATCCCCGCCACCGCGCTAAAGGGCGCATCCGGCTGGATAGGCCTCCCCGCGGCCGCCGTGACGTCGGTGACACCCGGCAGGGCGTGGAGCTCGGGAACCACCCGGTTCACGTAGCCCAGCGTCTCCTTGTCGTACGGATACGTGGTCGAGGGCAAGTCCACATTGAAGGTGAGCAGGTGATCGGGATGAAAGCCGGGATCCACTTGCGTCAGCCGACGGTAACTCTTGAGCAGGAGTCCTGAAGCGACCAGGAGCATCACCGCGAGGGCCATTTCACCCGCGACCAGCACACCGCGCGTCCGGCGAGCACCCGGCGTCGCGGTCCGCGGACCCCGGCGGATCATTTGCGAGACATCTGAACGCCAGGCGTGCCATGCGGGCAAGAGGCCGAGGATCACGCCCGTCGCGAGCGCGAGAACCACGGTGACCCCGAGCACGCTGCCGTTCAACGTGATTTCCGACAGCCGCGGGAGGCCGCGCGGTCCGTAGGCGACGACGAGGTCCACGAGACGCGTCGCCAGGAGCACACCGAGTGCGGTCCCCGTGATGCTGACCAGCACGCTTTCCGTGAGTGCCTCTCTCAAAATCCGGGCGCGGCCCGCGCCCAATGCGGACCGGACGGCGACCTCTGATTCGCGACCGGCGGCGCGCACGAGCATCAGGTTGGCCACGTTGGCGCACGCGATCAGGAACACGAGCGCCACGCCCACCAGCATCACGCCGAGCGCCTGTCCACTCGGCCCGACGACCCGGTCCTGCAGCAGCTGTACGAGCCCGCCCGTCCGCACGTTCGTCCGGGGGTATTGGTTCGCGAGCCGGGACGCGATGGTGGCGATGTCCCTGGAGGCGGCGTCACCCGTCACACCGGGGGCCAGTCGACCGATCGCCTGGAGGGAGTGACCGCTGCGACTGGACGGCGCCAGGTCGGCGGGGGTGAAGACGCGAGGGACCCAGACATCGGGGGTGCCGGGGAATCCGAATCCCTTCGGGGCGATGCCGATGAGGGTGTACGACACCCCGTCGAGTATGATCGGCCGCCCGACGACGGCGGAGTCCCCGCCGAGGAGCGACTGCCAGGCGTGATACGAAACGACGGCGGTCTTCGGAGATGACGGTTGGTCTTCACCGGACGCGAAGGTCCGTCCGATGGCCGAGGGCACTCCCAGAATCGAAAAGAAGTCCGCCCCCACCAGCGCGGCATTTAGTCGAATCGAGGGCTGATTGGTGCGCCACAGCGTCGACGTATTCCCGGGGTCGTACACGGCGAGGGACGTGAAGCTGTGGTTTTGTGCGCGGTAGTCGACGAAGTCGGGGGGCGAGAGGTAGTCCGGCTCCTCACCGATCGTCGATGTGACGTACGCGAGGGTCTGTGGGTTCCGGTACGGCAGCGGCTTGAGGACGACGCTGTCGAAGATGCTCAGCATGGCGGTCGTGGCACCGACCGCGAGCGCGAGCGTGAGGACCGCCGTGGCTGTGAAGCCGGGGGTGCGAGTCAACCGGCGGAGCGCGTAACGCAGATCCTGGAGCAGTCGGTCCATGGCCTGGCCCGGTGAAGGGGAGTCAGGGCTCCCTGGGGCAACCCGCGTGCCATGGAGGATGCCTGAAATGGGCGATGGGGTCGCAGGGGTGAGGCCAGGAAACCGTTCGAAAATGGGATGGCTCTGGCCGAAACCGAACAAGGATGTAGTCTCACTCCATGCGACTACCCATCCTCGGTGCCTTGCTCTTCGCCCCCGCGCTCGCCGCCCAACGCCCCACGCTGGCCATGAATGTGCGCCAGTACGTGTCGGTGGACACGACGGTGGTCGCCCTCACGCACGTCCGGGTGATCGACGGAACCGGCGCCGCGCCGAAGGACGATCAGACCCTGATCATTCGCGATGGTAACATCGTGGCGCTGGGGAGCACGGCGTCGACCAAGGTCCCGGACGGAGCCCAGGTGATGGACCTCACCGGCAGGTCCGTGATCCCCGGGCTCGTGATGATGCACGAGCACCTCTATTACCCGACCGGGCCGGGCGTCTATGGTGCCGACTATGTGAGCTTCTCGCGACTCTATCTGGCTGGCGGCGTGACGTCGATGCGAACGGCGGGGAATGTCGGCGGCTATGCCGACCTGAATCTGGCCGCGGCGATCAAGGCCGGTACGGCGCTCGGTCCGTGGATCGACGCCACCGCCCCGTACGTGAACGGTCCTTCTCCGTTCACGCAGATGTACGCGCTGAAAGACTCCGCGGACGCCCAGCGCTTTGTGGCCTTCTGGGCCGACGCGGGTGCCACGTCATTCAAGGCGTACATGAACATCACGCGCCCCGAGCTGCGGGCCGCCGTGCAGGAAGCCCACAAGCGCGGGCTCAAGATCACGGGTCATCTCTGCTCGGTGACGTACCGGGAGGCAGCGGATGCCGGCATCGACGATCTCGAGCACGGCTTCTTCGTCGCCACCGACTTCGTGAAGGACAAACAGCCCGACCTCTGCCCGGGCCAGGGCCCGGGGATGAACGCGCTCGCGGCCGTGGACCCGAAGTCCGCTGAGTTCACGTCGCTGGTGCAGTACCTCATCGCGCATCATGTCGCCGTGACGTCGACGCTCACGGTATTCGAGACGTTCACCCCCGGGCAGCCTTTTCCCCCGGGGACGGACGTGCTCGATCCGATCTTGAAGGCGCAGTACGAGCAGGGATACAGCCGGATTTCGCAGGACACCAGCACGCGGTACAAGAAACTCCTGGCGCTCGACCGTACCATGGAGCTGGCATTCGCGCGAGCCGGTGGCCTGCTGATCGCGGGGACGGACCCGACGGGCGGCGGCGGCGTGATTCCCGGCTATTCGGATCAGCGTGAGGCCGAGCTCCTGGTAGGCAACGGCTTCACACCCCTCGAGGCCATCAAGATCTGCACGCTCAACGGCGCCATGTACCTCGGCCGCGCGGACCGCATCGGCTCGCTCGCGGTCGGCAAACAGGCCGATCTCGTGGTGATCGATGGCAACCCCGCCGCGGACATCAATGACATCGCGAAGGTCGCGCTCGTCTTCAAGCAGGGCGTTGGTTACGATCCCGCGAAAATCGTCGAATCCGTGAAAGGTCGCGTCGGACTTTTCTAGAGCACGTCCCCGGTTTCCCATCTGCGCGTCGGTGCGTCCAGTAGCGAGGCTTGCTTTACCTGCACACTTCGTTTACTGTCGAACTATGAATGCCACTCACGTTGCCGAAGAGAGCTCGGCCCGAATCGCGGCCGCCATCGGCGATCCGGCCCGGGCTCGCATGCTCTATGCCCTGATGGATGGGCGGGCCCTCACCAGCACCGAGCTCGCCCTGGTCGCCGCCGTCGGCCCCTCCACCGCCAGCGCCCACCTGAATCGCCTGAAGCGCGAACGCCTGGTGCGCGTCCTCATTCAAGGGCGGCATCGCTACTACAGCCTCTACGGCACCGGAGTCGCCGGAGTCCTGGAGAGCCTCAGCGTCCTCGCCGGACGCGTCGGAACGGGCGTGCAAACCCGCACCCCCGACCATCTCCGCGTCGCCCGCACCTGCTACGACCACATCGCCGGCACCCTCGGTGTCGTGGTCCATGACCGGTTGCTTGCCGCTGATTGGATCTCCGGGGGAGACCGGACTTACGAGGTCACTTCGAAGGGCGTACGGGCCTTTGCGACTCTGGGGATCGACGTCGAGATGATCAAAGCAGAGCGGCGCCGCTTTGCGTTCCCCTGCCTCGACTGGAGCGAACGCCGGTGCCACCTGGGTGGCGCACTCGGCGCGGCCGTGCTGGGAGCATTCCTCAAGAAACGGTGGGTGACTCGCCCGCGCCGGGAACGGACCCTGGCGGTCACGCCCCTCGGGGCGCGGGAGCTGCGGGCGAAGCTTGGGGTGGTGCTGACATCACAACCCACCGTCGTCCAATCCCGGGCTCACGCCCGGGGCTAGTGACTGTTTGGCAGCTTGAATCGCTGGTCGGAAACGGGCAGATCCACGGCCACCGAGTCGACGATGATCAGCTGACTGCCGGGGCGATTCAGCGTGTGAGATTCCAGCCGACAGGGAAACAGCATCCCGCCGTAGCGCCGGTAATCGCTGAAGTAGGTCTCGTAAATCACCGGCAACCCATCTGCCACCCGATTCCCCTGCCAGCGCGTGAGTTCATAAGAGGCCGCGTCAATGAAATACGTATCGACCGTGGAGTCGGGCCTGATCACCCTCAGGGCCCACGCAGGCTTTCCCTGCGCCGTATCGGGTCCGATCAGCGTGACCTGGATCCCTCGCGCCCGGTAGTCGAGCAAGGGTCCGTCCATGTCTCCACCCGCGATCACATTCTTTGCGGTACCCGTGTCGAGCGCATGGGGCCCGGAGTCCCCCGGATAGGTTCCCCACACCGTCCTGCCGTCGTACGCCTGAATCAATGTCCCTTCCGCCAGGTGCACGGCCGTTCGGATCCGCCCCGGGCGCGCCATCTCGATAGTGTCGATCCCGTTCGCGCCCTGCCCAAATTCCATGTGCCCCACCATCCGGATTTCTTTCGTATTGCGTATCCGGTCTGCCCCACCCCGCGCCGCGAGATAGCGCCCGACGATGGTGTCCACCGGCAATGGTGCCGGTGTCTGTGCCGCCGCGGCGGTCGAGATTACCAGGAGACCGAACCAGGCGCTTCTCATCGCTCCCCCTTCGGGCATATTCTTCAATATGACCCTTTCGAGTCAGGTCGCCGCCGAGCAATTCGTCGCACTGGGGGCGCCACACCACACCCTCGAATCGTACCCCAATCGCGACGTCTCGCTCGGCAAGCTGGTCGTCACCCGGGCCATCCCTATTCGCGACCGCCGAATGGTCGGACCCTGGTGCTTCCTGGACCGCTTCGGCCCCCTCTCATTCAGTGCCGAGCGGCCGATGGATGTGGCCCCGCACCCGCACATCGGCCTGCAGACCGTTACCTGGCTCCTCGAAGGCGAGATCCTGCACGACGACTCGCTCGGCTCCGCGGCCACCGGCCGCCCGGGCGGGGTCAACATCATGACCGCCGGCCGCGGAATCGCGCACGCCGAGCAGACGCCGGTCGCGAATAGCGGGAAGCTGAATGGCGTGCAGCTCTGGGTCGCCCTGTCTGACGCGCATCGGAGCGCTGAACCCACATTCGAGCACATCCCCCGCGTCCCCTTGATCGAGACCCCGGGGGCAGCAGTTCAGGTGTTCGCGGGATCGCTGGCCGGAGGCACCTTGGTGGGCGCCGACTTGGAGGTTCACCCCGGACACGCGACTGAGGTCGCCGTTGAATCTTCGTTCGAGCACGCGCTGCTCGTGCTGTCTGGCGAAGCCGAATTGGAGGGCCAGCGCCTGGAGCCACGGCGGCTCTACTACCTCGGCACCCAGCGATCGAGCATCGCCCTCAAGAGCGAAACGGGAGGCCGCCTCTTATTGATCGGCGGCCCCCCGTTTCCGGAACCCATCCTGATGTGGTGGAACTTCGTCGCGCGCACGCCCGAAGAAATCGCCGCCGCCCGCGCCGACTGGGAAGCGCACCGGCGCTTCGGTGACGTCACGGCCTATCGGGGTCCCCGGCTCGACGCGCCCGCGCTCGCCAGGTTCGCGCGCCCCAACCCGGTGAGTTGACGGCATCCCGCAACATAAGTCTCGCTCTTCGCGTAAGATTGCACAAATGATCCGATACTCCCTTCCCCGACGCCTCGTCCTGCTGGCCGCATTCTGCGCGGCCAGCGCACCCGTCCACTCACAGACAATCAGCGGTTCGGTCACCGGCGCGAACCACCCACTCGCCGGGGTGACGGTCCGCGTGCTGGAGCTCGACTGGCTGGAGCGCACCGGCAGGAGCGGTGAATTTCGGTTCGACCACGTACCGCCCGGTACCTATCGCGTGTACGCGGGGATGCTCGGATACACGGCCGTCATCGACACGATTCAGGTCGCGGCCGCGGACGTCAGACTGACGCTCGCCCTCCAGCCGTCGCCGATCCCTCTCCCTGAAGTCGTGGTGTCGGCCTCGCCCGTGGCCCGGCCGGCGAATGAGGAGTATCAAGCGGTCGCGTCGAAGTCGCGAGCGGATCTCTCGCAGAGCACCGGGATGTCGTTTGCCGAAAAAATCGCCGATCTGCCCGGTGTCGCGGCCCGCTGGAATGGCTCCGCGCCGAGCCGCCCGATTCTTCGTGGCCTGGGGGACAACGAAGTGCTCGTGTTGGAGGACGGCCTCCGCATGGGCGACATCGCCACCTACGATCCGGCACATGCCACGCCGATCGACGCCCTCAGCATTGCGCAGATCGACGTCGTACGGGGACCCGCCAGCGTCCTGTACGGACCCAATACCATCGGCGGCCTCGTCAACGTGATCACCAACCTGGTGCCGACGGCCAGCGAGCGCGCGGTCTCAGGAGACGCGGTCGTCGAGGGCAACACCGTCAACGACGAGTACGCGGGCTCGGCGAACGTCGTGCTCACCACCGGTGGCTCGGCCTTCCGCGTATCTGCGGGCGGGCTGCACTCCGGCCCGATCCATATCCCCGAAGGGACCTACGTCGATCCGGGCACCGGCGCAGCCTTCGCTCTCGATCGCATGCCGCAGTCCTTCGATCACACGGCCGAAGGGGGGCTCGGGTATGCGTATCAGGGGGCGTTCGGCATGATCGGCATCGGGGGAAACCGGTATGCCATGAACTACGGCATTCCAGGGGTACCCCCCAACCCCGACTGGGCGGCCGTGCCCCCGACCACGTCGCGAATCGCGCAGCAACGCTCGACGCTCGAGTTGCGTGGCCTCTTCAATACCGGCGGTTCGCTGTTTTCGCGACTGAGACTGAACGCCGCCTACAACGACTACACGCATTCAGAGTTCCCAACTGCGCAGGATTCCGCGGGCATTTCCGATCCACTGGCCAATCATTTCCATAAGCAGGAGCTCAACGCCACCGTGCAACTGCAGCAGCCACAGGAGGGGCGGTTCGTCGGCACCATCGGACTCTGGACCGACATCCAGAAGCTCGACATCTCGGGCGATCAGCCACTCGGCCCGAATTCCACCACGGCGGGAGTGGCAGGCTACGCCTACGAGGAGTTTCTCGCCGCACGAGGAACACGGCTGCAGGCCGGGGTCCGGTACGACTACAACCGCATCCAGACGCATCCCGACCAGGGCTCGACTGACTCGGTCTTCCAGCATCTGTCGGCGTCCAGACTGTCGAACGCCGTGACGGCCTCCGTCGGCGTCATTCATGACCTCGGGCGAGGGCTGACTGGGTCCTTCAGCGTCGCCCGCTCCTTCCGGCCGCCGACCGTTCAAGAGTTGTTCGCCAACGGCCTGGACGCGGCGAGCAGCACCTACTCCATTGGGACGTCGACCCTCACGCCCGAAACGGGCGCCGGTCTCGACGCTTCTTTGCGAGGCGAATTCGGGCGCGCCTCGTTCCAGGTGTCCCCGTATCTGAATGTCATCAGCAACTACATCTACGGGTTTCTCCGTGGCGATACGATTCAGGGCTTCCCGGTCCGGCAGTTCAGCGCGACCACGGCCCGGCTCGCGGGCTTCGAAGCGAATCTCACGGTGGCGGCAACCTCGACTATCGTCCTCGAGGCGCGCTCAGATTATGTCCACGCAGAAGACACCAGGCAGCATGTGCCGCTCCCCTTCATCCCGCCGCTCCGCGGGCTCTTCCGTGCGAGGTATCAGGGGTCCGACTACACCGGGATGATCGAATGGCGGCTGGCCGCCCGGCAAACCCGCCTGGGGCAGGGCGACACGCCCACCCCCGGCTACGCGGTCATGAACGTGGGGGTCGGCATGCATCTGACCCAGGGCGACCTGACATCGCTCGTCTCGCTCGAGTGCGAGAACGTGTTCAATACGGTGTACCGCGACAACCTGTCGGTCATCAAGGATTTCGTCCCGCAGCCGGGGCGTGGCTTCCGACTCGCCTACGACATGCTTTTCTGATGCTCGGCACCCCTGACACGTCACGGAGGTAGTGTGCGGATGAGCTCCCGGCTCCTTCTGACGATCCTGCTTTGCGGCCCGATTTCCCTCGCCGCCCAGACCCGTCCCGCGCCAAGCGTCGATCCGGCGGCGACGGCACAGGGTCCGCGACCCCTGCCCGGGCCCATCTACGAGACTCCGGGGTTCACCCGCGCGGTGACAAACGGCACCCGCACACGCACCGGGGCGCCGGGCCCCCACTACTGGGTCCAGCACCCTCGCTACCAGATCGCCGCGTCGCTCGACCCGGTTCGTAACCGGGTGACGGGACGGGAGACGGTCGAATACGTGAACCACTCTCCGGACACCCTCGACCGCATCGCCGTCCACCTGCGGCAGAACGTATTCGCGCCCGGGGTCGCCCGGCGCCAACCGGTCCCCATCACCGGTGGAGTGACGCTCGGCCGCGTCGCAATCGACGGCCGCGCGCTGGTACTCGAGCCGCGCCCGGCCGCCGTCCCCATTACGGCGCCACCGGAGCAACCTCCGCAACCAGGTCAGTACGTCGTCGACGGCACCGTGATGTGGATCCCGCTCGGCACCGCACTCAAGTCCGGCGACTCGCTCACGCTGGAGGTGGAGTGGAGCTACACCCCCGCCCCGGCGCCGGCGGATGGACGGGAAGGACATGACGGTCACGTCTACTTCCAGGGCTACTGGTATCCGGAAATCGCCGTCTACGATGACGTGGACGGCTGGGTGGCGGATCCGTACCTCCTGGAAGCAGAGCTGTACATGGACCCCGCCGACTACGACGTGCGCCTGACGGTTCCGAAGGGCTGGGTGGTCGGCGCCACCGGGACGCTGACCAACGCCGAGGCGGTGCTCTCCCCCCGGGCACGCGACAGCGTAGCGGCAGCTCGGGCGTCAGGGCGCGTCGTGCGGGTGCTCACTCCAGGTCCGGGGGCCGGCGCCGCGTTTGCCAGGACCGGCCCCACCGCCACGTGGCATTTCGTCGCCAACGATGTCCGCGATTTCGCCTGGGGCACAAGCGATCAATACGCATGGGATCAGACGCGCGCGCTGATCGACTCGGGACGGGACACCGTCAACATCTCGAGCTTCTTCCGGCTCACGGCCGCTGCTGCCGCGTGGCGCGTCGGAGGAGCCCGGTACACCCGCGATGCCATCGAGCAGATGTCCGCGTACCTCTGGAAGTATCCGTGGGCGCAGATGAGCTCGATGGAGGGCGTGCTGGATGGCGGCGGGATGGAATACCCGATGATGACGCTCATGCAACCCTGGGCCGATACGCTTTCGCTCGCCGGGGATCTGATGCACGAGACGGGTCATATGTGGTTTCCCATGCAGGCCGGCTCGAACGAGACGCGCTTCCCCTGGATGGACGAGGGCTTCACGCAGTTCGACGTTGCTCAGGGGATGAAGGTGCTCTATGGCGCGCCGCGGCACGGCGGGAGACCGAACGATTCTGAAGAGGGCCAGCGCGGCAGCTACCTGCGGGCCGCCCGGGCCGGCCTGGACCATTCCCTGATGGTGCCGGGGGACGAGTTCCCCCAGGACCTGTATCTCACCATGTACTACAACAAGACCGCACAGGTCCTCGCCGCGCTTCGCGCCGTGACCGGCAATGAGGCGTTCCACCGCTCATTCGTCACGTACGGGCGCGAATGGGTCGGGAAGCACCCGCAGCCGTACGATTTCTTCAATGCGATGAGCACGGGCACGGCACGCGATCTCTCATGGTTCTTCACCACCTGGTTCTATCACGGATGGCCACTCGATCAGGCTGTGGACTCAGTGCTGCCGGGCGTCGATTCGTCGACCATCGTGATCCGCGATCAGGGGCTCGCCCCGATGCCGGTGTACCTCGCCGTGACACGATCCGATGGCTCGGTTACGCGATTTCACTTGCCGGAGACTGAGTGGTTCGCAGGAGGAGGCACGCGCCGGGTGCGGGTGCGCGTACCGGCGGAACCCGCGATCACCCGGGTCGAAATCGACCCGGACCAGCTTTTCCCTGATGTGAATCGCGACAACAACGTCTGGAAGCGGTAGGGTTCCGATCACCGAGTCGCCGGGCGCGCGCCACTTTCGCGCGCGACCGTCGGCTGCGCGAACGCCGGGGCGGATACCGGAGCGACACCGAGATGGGCCCGGGCCTGATTCAGCGCGTCGTCGATGTTCCCCGTCACATTCTCCTCTCCCAGCTCGGCATAGAGGCCGGACCGCTCCAGGGCCACGATGGGCTGAGCGTGCACGTCCGACAGCAGGACCAGGGTCCCTTCTCGGCGGCACCGCCTGATCAGATCACGCAGCGCGTTGAGCCCGGTCGAATCGATAGCCGGGACGTGCCGCATGCGCAGGATCAGGACCCGCGGTCTGCCGGCCACCTGGCTGAGCCGGTCCTTGAACGTTTCCGCCGCGCCGAAGAAGAACGGCCCGCTGATCTCGTAGACCTCGACTCCTGCCGGGACCTGCCGCCGCCGGACTGCATTCGGGTCTCCCTCAAAATCGTCCGCGGGATCCCTGAATTCGTGTGTCAGGACGCTGATGTTGGTCACCTCGGCCATGCGCCGCATGAAGAGGAATGCTGCGAGCACGATTCCGACTTCGATGGCCACCGTCAGATCGACGAGCACCGTCAGGGCGAAAGTGAGGAGAAGCACCAGCAGGTCGCTCTTGGGCGCGCGGAATTCCATCCGGAACGCGCGCCACTCGCTCATGTGATAGGCAACCACCACCAGAATCCCGGCCAGCGTGGCCATGGGGACCAGGGCTGCCCACCGTCCGAAGACCAGCGTGATCAGGAGCAGCGTGAGCGCGTGGGTCATCCCCGCCACCGGCGTCCGTCCGCCGTTCTTGACGTTCGTCGCGGTCCGCGCGATCGCGCCCGTCGCCGGGATGCCTCCGAAAATCGGAGCCGCCAGGTTCGCGACGCCCTGCGCGACCAGCTCCATGTTCGAACGATGCCGCCCCCCGATCATCCCGTCGGACACGACGGCGGAGAGCAGCGACTCGATCGCGCCCAGCATGGCGATGGTGAACGCCGGACCGATGAGACCCCTCAGGGTATCGAGCGTCACGAAGGGGATTTGGGGTCGCGGCAACCCGGCGTCGATATGCCCGAAACGCGACCCGATGGTCTCCACCGGAATGCCACCCCAGTGCACGGCCGCCGTCGTGACCAGAAGTGCGATGAACGCGCCGGGGATGCGACGACTGACCCGGGGCCACAGGATAATGATCAGCACGGTCACCGCTGCCAGCCCCACGGCCCAGGGATTGGCGGAGGGGAGATGCGCCATCAGGGCCCGCCACTTCGGGATGAAGTCGGCGGGAGGAGGTCCCATCCGAAGACCTAGAAAATCCTTCACTTCGCCCGAGAAAATGATCAGCGCGATGCCGGCCGTGAACCCGAGCGTGACGGGATAGGGGATGAACTTGATGACCCCACCCATCCGGGCCAGGCCGAAGAGGATCAGAATGACGCCCGCCATGAGGGTGGCGATCGTCAGTCCCTCGACTCCGTATCGCTGGACGATGCCGTAGACGATCACCACGAACGCCCCGGTGGGACCGCCGATCTGCACCCGCGATCCCCCAAGCGCCGAGATGAGGAATCCGGCGACGATGGCGGTGTAGAGTCCTTTTTCCGGGGTGACACCGGAGGCAATCGCGAAAGCGATGGCGAGCGGGAGCGCGACGATACCGACGATGACGCCGGCAATCATGTCGGCCGTGAGCTGGTCGCGGGTGTACCCGCGGAGCGAGGTGACGAGCTTGGGAACGAGCATCGGGGGCGGGAAGGTACCGAAGCCCCCTTGAAGACTTCATGAAGACTGGATTACGAATGCCCTGGCTCGGATTCGAACCGAGACGCCTTGCGGCACTGCCCCCTCAAGACAGCGTGTCTACCAGTTTCACCACCAGGGCGGGCGGAGAAAGCTAGAACGGAGGGTAGGTCAGAGCAAGACTAGAAGACTTTCCCGGTGAACTGGGGGTCCTTCTGCGTATAGCCCTCCGGCAAGACAAACCGCGACAGATCGACGGTCGCCGGCGCAATCGACGTTACCTGGAGCGTCTGCGTCTTCTGAGTGACCTCGTTCTTGTCCCCCGATTTCGTCTCGGAGTGTACGACCACCCGCAGGGGTGTGCCCCGGGTGACGGGCCGCAGCGCGATGGCGGACCGGTGCGCGAATTCCCGGTCGTTCTGCGCCAGGACGGTGGTGAGCTGGGCCAGGAGCGTCACCAGCGGGTTGGACGGCAAGGTGAGATCGCGGGCCATCCAGTACTGCGTCGTCACGCGCTGGCGCATGCCCACCGCCTGGAATCCGAATGCCCCCACCGACACCGTGAAGGCCTGCGTCACCTGGTACCGGTCGGTCGGGTGACCCGCGATGGTCTCTCCCCCGCCGAGCGAGGTGTCGGAAACCTGCGTGTCCGAGAGGGTGATGTTCACGACCGGGAGAGACGCAAGCACGTTCCCGACCAGCCGCTGAAACGTCGTATCCGAGACGACCGAGTACTCCTTCTTGTCGGGGTACACGAGGGTCACGGTGTGTGCGGCATTGTCCACGAGGATGTACTGGGGATCCGACTGCCCATCGATGTCGATCCGGGACCGCGTGCCCGTCGCCCAGGTCGTGCCTGATACCGGGTCGGTCCCATCCCCCGAAAAGGTGAAGGTGTAGCGGTACCCGCGGGCCGTCTGGGCCGCCAGGGGGAATGCCGCGAGCAGCAGCGTGAGCATGACTACGGAGTGGCGACGGTTCATGGGAATCAGTACGCCCCCGGCTGGTGTTGGGTTCCACTGCCCACTGGCGCCTGACCATTGGCCACGAGAAACTTCTCCGCCGTGACGACCCGCGCCCTGTCGCAACCCTATCCTTGTCGCTACGGCGCGCCGACCATCGCCGCCGTCGATCCCGCCATCTTCACCAGACAGTACTTCACCCACTGCCTGCAGTGCACGTTCTGCCATGACCAGTGCTGCAGTTACGGAGTGGACTACGACTGGCACGTCCGGGCGAATCTCGCAAAGCATGCCCACGCGCTCGAGGCCTTCTCCGGTGTGGCGCGAGCGCGCTGGTTCACCGGCGAGAAGACCCCCGACGAGACCATGCCGGGTGGCGGGTCCGACCGCATCGCCGTCGAAGATGGTGCGTGCGTCTTCCTCAACAGAGAGTCCCGCGGCTGCCGGATCCACGCCTACGCCCTCTCCGCCGGCGTGGACTACCACGAGGTGAAATCGATCGTCGACTGTCTCTTCCCGCTCACGTGGGAAGACGACGAGCTGGGATTGTCCGAAGAAGTGTTCGACTCGAGTCTCGTGTGCCTCGATACCGGTCCGACGCTTTATCGCGGCGTGCGGGAGGAGCTGCGCTTCTACTTCGGGGAGGGGCTGGTGGCGGAGCTGGATGGAATTGAGGCCGCGCTCAGGGCTTGAAGATGGTCCGCAGACGCTTGAAGGCCCAGATCGGCCGCACCCCCAGCATCAACACCGAAATCAGGATGTCGGCCAGACCCGCGGCGGCCTTCTGGCCGGCGGCCCCCTTCTCCTCCTTGGGCATGCCGACCCCGGCGCGATACAGGGCCGCCTGCCGCTTCAGCTTCTTCTCTTCCTCCACCGCCGCCGCTTCGTCCGCCGCCCGTTCCGGAGTCCCCGGCGCCGTCCGGTACTGCACGGTGCCGCAATAGATGCAGCGTCTGGCCGTCTCCGCCACCGGCCGACCGCACTTCGAACACGGTGCGGTCGGGACTCTGGTCTCGGACATGGCTACTGGATCGACGCTTTCTTGATGAAGTCGAGCTTCGGAAACGCCTGCGACAGATAGTCATTCCCCTGGCTCTCGATCATGCCCTGATCGGGCTGCTGCGCGTAGCCCGGGAAGATCTTCTGTACCACATCCATCCCTTCCACCACCGTGCCCAGCGGCGCGAAGCCCCTGGTGTCGAGGGTCAGGTTGTCCGCGTAATTGATGAAGAGCTGCGTCGTGCGGGTATCCGGACCGGCGGTCGCGAACACCAGGGTTCCGGTGGCGTTATGCTGCGTCACCGGATCGTCCTGGATGGTCGCGTGACGCCAGGCCGCGCTCACCGTGGGATTGCCGTTGAGCCCGAACTGCACGACGAAGCCCGGGACCACGCGGAAGAACCGGTCGCCGTCATAGAACCCGTTCTTGATCAGGTTATAGAGGCGGTCGGCGCCGAGGGGCGCCCACGCTCGGGTGACTTCGATGGTGAAGTCGCCCGCGGAGGTTTCGAACTTGGCGCGATACGCGGCCGGAGCCTGCGCGTTCAAGGCCGCGGGGTTGAGCAGGGCCGTCGGATCGGTCGGTGCGGACTGGACGCCACCCTGGTCCTGCTTGTTGCACGCGACGAGGGCGGTCAGAAGACCCGCCGCAACTAGCATCCTTCGCATCGGAATTTCCTTTGGTTTGGGACTCTGGACGCCGTGGTGAGAAAGAATATGTTGAGCCGCCCTTTCCCCGAGCAAGCCGATGTCGCTGTCTGATAAGCTCCGCATCCGCCCCGGCAGTACGGTCTCGCTCGACCAGTGGGATCCCGCCGACACCCATGGCTGGAAGAAGGACGCCAAGATGGAAGAGGAGCTGGCTGAGAGCATCAAGAAGCTCGACGCGCTCCAGTATGTGATGTACGCCGAACGCAAGCATGCGCTCCTGGTGGTGCTCCAGGGAATGGACGGGGCCGGGAAAGACGGCACCATCCGGCATGTGATGACCGGGCTCAACCCGCAGGGGTGCCGGGTGACCGCCTTCAAGGTCCCGACCCCCGAAGAAGCCTCCCACGACTTTCTCTGGCGCATCCACCGCGCCGTCCCGCCCCTCGGCGACATCGGCATCTTCAACCGCTCCCACTACGAAGACGTCCTGGTCACCCGGGCCCACAACCTCGTCCCCAAGGCCGTCTGGTCGCGCCGCTATGACGACATCAATGCCTTCGAGGCGTTACTGGCCGAGCAGGGTGTGGTGGTGGTGAAATGCTTCCTGCACATCTCCACGGAGGAGCAGAAGGAGCGATTTGAGGACCGGATCAAGGACGCGGACAAGCAATGGAAGATCTCGCCCGCCGACTTCGCCGAACGGAAATACTGGGGCGCCTACATGAAAGCCTTTGAAGACGCCCTGTCGAAATGCAGCACGGAGCAGGCACCCTGGTATGTCATCCCTGCCGACCGGAAGTGGTTCCGCAATCTGGCCGTGTGCCGGATCCTCGTGGAAACACTCGAGGGCTTGAGGATGAAGTTCCCCAAGCCCTCGGTGGACGTGAAAACCCTGACGCTCGACTAGCTCACCAGATGTGCGGGACGAGATCCGGTGCCCGAACCATCGGGTCCCCCGGCTTGCATCCGAACGCCTTTGCGAACTCGGGATCGTTCGACAGCGGGCCGTTCGCGCGCCAATAGTCGGGAGCGTGGGGATTCGTCTTCACCCAGGTGCGGAGCGTGGCGTCCCGGGTGTGCGTCCGCCAGCTCTGCGCATACGCAATGAAGTACCGCTGCTCCTGCGTGAGCCCCTCGATCGGGCCCGGCCGGCCATCCCGCTGCAGGGCGCGTTCGAGCGCGTCGTATCCGGTGAGGATCCCGCCCAGATCGGCGATGTTCTCCCCCTCCGTCAGCTTGCCGTTGCCATGAATCGTGTCGACCTGGATGTAGCCCGAGAACTGGGCCACGATCTTGTCGGCTTCCCTGGTGAACGTGACCGAGTCGGCAGGTTGCCACCAGTCACGCAGGTTGCCGTGCTCGTCGTAATGCCGGCCTTCGTCGTCGAACCCGTGCGTCAGCTCGTGCCCGGCCCAGCTGCCACCGAGTGACCCGTAGTTCGCGCCGTCGTCCGCCTTCGCGTCGAAGGTCTGCGGGGTCAGGGCGCCGGCCGGGAACACCATCTCGTTCTTGGACCCGTCGTAATACGCGTTGACGGTCGGCACGGTGATGCCCCACTCGGTGGTGTCGACCGCCAGACCAGGCCGGTTCACCGTCCGTTCCCACTCAAAACGATTCGCCCGGGCCACGTTCAGCGCGAACGACCCTTCCTGGACACTCAGCTTCGAGTAATCGCGCCACTTCTCCGGATACCCGACCTTTTCCCCCATCATCGACAGCTTCTTGAGTGCCTCGGCACGCGTCGAGTCGGACATCCAGGTCAGATGCAAGAGCCGCTCGCGGAAGGCCGCGCGGATGTCGTCGATGACCGCCTTGGCCCGCCGCCGGGCATCAGGTGAGAAGGTCTTCGCGACGTACGCCTGGCCGAGCGCCTCGCCGAGATCACCGTCGGTCTCGCGCAGGCAGCGCTTCCAGCGCGGCAGGAGCGCCCGCGCGCCCGTGAAGCGCGAGGAGAACGCAAAACTCTCCTGCACGAAGGGCGTCGACAGCCAGCTGCCGACGCTCCCGATGGCGTGATACCGCAGATACGCGCGCCAGGCGGACAGGGGGACCGAATCGATGAGCCGGGAGAGGCGCTTGAAGTAGTCCGGCTCGCCCACGTTGAGCCGCTGCACCGGCGCCGTGATGCCGATGGCGTGGAAGTACCCGGGCCAGTCGAGTCCCGGCGTCATCCCCGCCAGCTGCTCGGCCGTCGTGGAGTGATCGGTCGCCGCCGGATCGCGCAGCGCGACGCGCGTCAGCGATGCCTTCGCCATCTCGGTTTCAAGCGCCAGCACCTGGCCTGCATCACTCCCGGCTTGCGAGGGATCCTCCCCGGCCAGCGTAAGGAGCTTTCCGATGTGTTCCACGAACGCCTGGCGCGTCGAGTCCGCGGCGGACCCTGAGTCCGTGTAGTAGTCGCGGTCGGGAAGGCCCAGGCCCCCCTGGCTGAGATCCACGATGTAGTGCGCCGCGTCATGGAGATCGCCGCTGGGCGAGTAGAAAAATCCCACGTTCGCCCCGTGCTGCTGGAGTGTCGCGATGGCCGGGAGCAGCTGGGCGGGACCCTGAATCGAGTCGATCGCCGCCAGCCAGGGCCTGATCGGGGTGATCCCGGCCCTCTCCGCCGCCGTCGAGTCCATGCAGGTGGCGTAGTAGGTCCCGAGCTTCCGCACCGTGCTCCCCGCCGGCGCCTTGCTCCGGCCGGCCATCGCCTCCTCGAGCACCGACCGCACCGCCAGCTCGTTCCGGTCCGACATGTCTCGCGCCACACCGGAGGACGAGTAGGCCGCGGGGATGGTGTCCTTCGCCCTCCAGCCGCCATTCGCGTAGTCGAAGAAGTCCACACAGGCGTTGGCGTGCCGGTTCAGGTACGCGGTGTCGAGCACCTTGAGGGGAGCGGTGACCTCGGGCAGCGGCGAACGCGCCTGCGCGCGGAGACTGCCGGCGGCGCTCACGCAGGCGAGCAACGCGGTGAAACGGGACAACCTGGCCATGGACACTCCAGTGGTTCGTGGATTCCGACGGCGGGGCGAGGTAGCCTAGCCTGCGCGGACTCCAGGTGTCAACCTTAGCCGCCATGCCGCCCCTGCAACGCGCCCTTCGGTCATTCGACGCCGCCATGATCGTCATCGGCTCGATGATCGGCTCCGGCATCTTCATCACATCCGCGGAGTCCGCGCGGCTGGTGGGGGCTCCTGGCTGGCTGCTCGCGGCGTGGGGCCTCGCAGGCTTGCTGACCATGACGGGCGCCCTCACCTGCGCCGAGCTGGCTGCGGCCTATCCGCGAGCCGGCGGACAGTACGTGTTCCTGCGCGACGCGTACGGGCCCGGCGTCGGATTCCTCTTCGGCTGGGCACTCTTCACGGTCATTCAGAGCGGAACCATCGCCGCCGTCGCTGTAGCGTTCGCGAGCTTCCTCGGCGTGCTGGTCCCCGCCGTTGCTCCTTCCCGGTTCCTCGTCACACCGATGGCGCTGGGCGGTTCGGGATTCGCGATCAGCCTGTCCACCGAGCAGCTCACCGCCCTGCTGTCCATCCTCCTGCTCACCTTCGCCAACACGCGGGGGTTGAGGCAGGGTGTTCGCGTGCAGAACGTCTCGACGGTGGCCAAGGTGGCGGCGCTCGCGGGCCTGATCGTCCTCGGCCTGGCGGTCGGCGATCACACAGCGGGAGCCGCGCACACGTCTTCCTGGTGGAATCCGGCCGTCAATGGGGCGGCGAAGACCGGGATCCTCGCGTTGCTGATGCTGCTGGGCCGGGCGATGGTAGGGCCGCTCTTCGCGCAGTCGGCGTGGAACAACGTGACGTTCGCCGGCGCCGAGGTCCAGAATCCGGGACGCAATTTGCCCCGCGCCCTCTTGATCGGCTGCGCTACCGTGGTGGTGCTCTACCTGCTCGCCAACCTCGCATACGTCGCCGTCCTGCCCCTCGACGGGATCCAGCACGCACCCAACAACCGGGTGGCCGTCGCACTCATGCAAGCCATCCTCGGCCCGGGAGGCGGAGTAGCGATGGCGGCGGTGATCGTCGTTTCGACGTTTGGGTGCAACAACGGGCTCATTCTTTCTGGAGCCCGCGTCTACTACGCCATGGCACGCGACGGACTCTTCTTTGCGAAAGCGGGCATCGTGAACTCGCGGGCCGTGCCTGCCGTCGCCCTCATCTTTCAAGGCGTGTGGGCCGCTCTGCTCACGCTGCCACGCACCGTGACCCCGGGGCCGGGAGGACCGGTCTACGGAAACGTGTACACGCAATTGCTCGAGTACATCATCGCGGCCGACATGGTGTTCTACGGACTGATGATCGCGGCGGTATTCGTGCTGCGACACGGGGCTCCAGAGGTCGAGCGCCCGTACCGCGTGTGGGGGTATCCACTGGTCCCCGTCATCTATCTCCTGGTGGACGCCCTCCTCGTGGCGGATCTGAGCTATCTCACGCCGGCGACCTCCGGCATGGGCTATCTGCTCGTGCTGGCCGGCGTACCCGTGTACTTCATCTGGCGTCGCTTCGCCGTTCCCATTCCGGAAACCACGTGACGACCGTCGACTTGAACGCCGACCTCGGCGAGTGGGATGGCCCCGGAGTCTCACCCGTCGATGCACGACTGCTCACCCTCGCGACGTCGGCGAACATCGCGTGTGGCGGTCATGCCGGAAACGCCGGGGTGATGCTCGCGACCGTCACCATGGCAAAGCAGTTGGGCGTCGCGATCGGCGCGCACCCGGGGTACGCGGACCGGGAGGGGTTCGGCCGACGGGAGTTTGGCCTGTCACCAGCAGCGATCGAGGAGCAGGTATCGGCCCAGGTCGGTGCGATGGCCGAGTGCTGCCGGAAGGCTGGTGCCCGGCTCCGGTATGTGAAGCCGCATGGAGCGCTCTACAACCGGGCCGTCCGCGACATCATGGCGGCGCGCGCCGTCGTGCATGCCATCGGGGATCTGGTGCTCCTGTGTCTGCCCGGAAGTGAGATGATGAAGGAGGCCCAACGCGCCGGCGTTCGCACCGCCGCCGAGGCCTTCGTGGATCGCGGATACCAGAGAGACGGGTCGCTGGTGCCGCGGGGAGAACCGGGGGCCTTGCTCGACGATGTGACGGTGGCGGTCTCACGTGCGCTCAGGCTCGTCACCGAGAGGCGCCTCACGCCGCGCGAAGGACCTGATCTCGTGATCCGAGCCGACTCGCTGTGTGTGCATGGTGATGGCCCGCACGCCGCCCTCCTCCTCGAGGCCGTTCGGAAGCGATTCACCGCAGCGGGCATTCAGCTCGCTCCGTTCGTCGCATGATTTTCCCCCGCCTTACACCGCTCGGTGACAGCGCGTTGACGATCACCTGGCCAGGTGGAGTCAGCTCGCACACCCACGGCTGGGTGCGGTCCGTTGCGGCAAAGGTCGAAAGACTGGAAGAGGTGCAGGACCTGGTCACGTCGTACGCCACCCTTTCCATCTACTACGACCCGAAACGCGTCGACTATCAAACCATCTCCCGGCAGGTCCAAGCCGTCCTCAAGAGCGCGCCGGCAGAGCCTCCGATTGAGCGAGGCCGTGAGTTCACGATCCCCGTCGTGTACGACGGCGCCGACCTGGAGGACGTGGCTCGGCGCACGGGACTCACGACGGCCGAGGTCGTGGCCCGGCACAGTGGCCGCTGGTACGACGTGTACCTCGTCGGCTTTGCGCCGGGATGGGCCTACCTCGGCGACGTCGACGCGTCCCTCGTCCTCCCCCGGCGACCCTCACCACGCCCGCGGGTTCCGGCCGGTGCCGTCGCCATCGCGAACGGTCAGACGGGGGTCTACCCGTTCTCCATCCCGGGGGGCTGGCATCTGATCGGGCGCACCGACATGCGCATGTTCGACCCGGCTCGCGACGAGCCGGCGCTCCTGCGCGCCGGAGACCGGGTGCGCTTCGAGGCTCGCGCATGATTTCGGTCCCCCAAGCGCCGGCGTATTGCACCATCCAGGATCTGGGCTGGCGGCATCTCCGCTCCGCGGGGATGCCCGTGTCGGGGGTGATGGATCCCTGGGCGTCAGCCGCCGCCAATCGGATGGTCGGCAACCCGACCGATGCCGCGGTGTTCGAATGGGCCCTCACGGGTGGACGCCTGCACTTCGAGTGTGATGCGGTCGTCGCGATCTGCGGACCGGGCATTGAGGTCACGCACGGGATGCACGCGGGGGAGGAGCTGGTGCTCCCCAGACCCACCGCGGGACGCTTCCTCTATATGGCGGTCCGAGGCGGGGTGGACACGCCCACCACCCTGGGCAGCCGATCGACGTACCTCGCCGCCGGCCTCGGCCACGCGATCAGGACGGGCGACCGCCTCCCGATCGGTTCGCTCCCGACCAGCGCGGCAACAAGACCGGGGAACCTGCCGCCCTACGACGCCGGGGTCGTGCGCGTCATCGAAGGCCCGCAGCGTTCGCTCTTCCCGGACGCGGAGTGGGAGCGGTTCCTGAGGACGCCCTGGAAGGTGTCGCGGGCGTCGGACCGGATGGGGTACCGGTTGGAGTGCGAGGGCGCTCTGAAGGCGCCGGCCGCCGACCTGTTGTCAGAACCGGCGTGTGTCGGGGCCATTCAAGTCCCGCCTGACGGCATGCCGATTGTCTTGATGGCAGACGGTCCGACGGTGGGTGGTTATCCGAAAATCGCGGCGGTGATTACAGCCGATCTTCCGATACTCGCCCAACGCCTGCCGGGCGCAGCCGTTCAGCTCCAGGTGACGACGGTGGCCGAAGCGCAGGCCTTGATCCGTTAGCGATGGTTGAGGGTGAAGTTCACGGGCACCTGGATCAGCACCCGCACCAAGTGGCCATTCAGCCGCGCCGGCCGGAAACGCGACTTCAACACGACGGCTTTTGCGGGGGGAATGAACCCGGGATTCGAGGCTGACTTCACTTTCAGTGAGAGGGGCTCCACCCAGCCAGTCGTATCTACGATCGCCTGAACGATCACTACACCTTGCTCGCGCTGTTGACGGAGGTACTCAGGGTACTCCACCGGTGGAGCTGACACGATCTCGGGCTTTTCACCGACCGCCCGCGCGGCGAGGACGGTCGAGTCCGGTGGAGGCGCGTGCGGATCGTACCTGCTGACGCCCGACTTTGCCCGCAGGCTGTCCAGAAACGCGAGGACATCCGCCGAGTCCACCTCGATGTTGAGGCTGGTGTTCCCATCGGGTGATGGCGGTGGGTAGTAGGCCAGGACCGAACGCGTATGCTGCTTGGTCACGGCTCGATCCCACGCGAGCACCAGGAGCGACGAGTCGCGCGACACCAGCGTGAGCGGTGGCGTCGCACCGGCCGCACCCTGCGCCGCCAGCGCCTTCGCCGAATCCGCCCATTGCCCCGCCGTCACCGGATCGAAGGTCATGGCGGCGAAGAGATACGGGATGGTCGCTCCCCGGGGCGCCCCTTCCGGCCTGGTGACGAGCACCACGCCGACGCCCTGCGTCGAATCAGGAACGACGAGCGCCGTGACGGTTGTCCAACGAAATGCCGCGGTGCCGCGCGGCAGAAGCTCCTGCGCCGAAAGCGCCCCGTGCCCCAGCACCACACCGATGGCCGCTGCCACTACTGGCTTCATTCGAGTCGCTCCACTCGCACGTCCGCCATGCCCTCAGGCCCGTAGTGGACGGTGACACTCCAGGGCTGACAACACACTTCACAGTCTTCGATGTATTCCTGGTCCTCTTCCCCACCCGGATCGAGCGTGATCTCGACCTCCTCTCCACAGTACGGACAGGTCACCACGGCGGCGCCATCGGCGGTGCCGTCCCCCAACGGAAAATCCTCGCCGGTGAGCGCGTCGTCAGGAAAATCAACCATTACTTCTTGGTGTACACGTCGGACCCGAATCCCGCGAGCCCGGCTCTGCCGGCGTACCCGAGGAACGCAAGGTGGAAGATCTCTTCCACACTCTTGAGCATCGAGTAGTGGTTGTACGGCGTCGCGGATACGGTTCCCGGCCTGATGAAGGGCGAGAGCAGAACCGCACCCGTGCGCCCACCTCCCGGACCACCGCCTCCCGGTGTCGTGGTGTTGGGGCCCGGCTGCTCATCGCAGCACGCCGCGTCGTCATTCCCGGACTCGTCGAACAGGATGATCACCAGACCATTCTTGAAAGCCGCCGAGTGCGTGATCGCCGGCACCCAGTGGGCAAGGAATTGGTCGATGCCCGCCGATCCGCCGGGCTCATCACCGCAATCGGGATCGTGGCCGTCGTGACAGAGGTTCGGCACGATGAAGGAAAAATTAGTCGTGTTGGCCCTCAAGTCCGCGTCAAAATCGGTGAGGGGCACGATGTCCCGCGCGCAGGATGCGGTGTCGTCGATGATCGAATGGAAATAGACGAAGGGCTCATGTTTGGTGGCGTACCGGTCCCGATGCGCGTTATCTGCGTGCTTGGTGGGATCGACGGCGCCGATGGCCACGTGCGCGCACGTCCCCTGCTCGCGCATGGGATCGTTCCCCATATCCTCAGCGTACACCCGCCACGTCTTCCCCGCCGACGTGAGCTGATTCCCGATGGTGCGGATGGAGGTGGGATACACACAGCCCATCCCGATCGGCTGGCCGTCGGGCGCAGTCCCGGTCTGAGCGAACTCCGTGAACACCGGGCAATCACCCTGGGTACTCCGGTTGGGCGCGACACCGGAGACCATCGCGATGTAGTTGTCGAGACTGGCGTGCCCTATTCCATAGTATTGGGTCAGCAGAGCACCTTCTCGCACCAGCGTGTCGGCGAGATAGGGCCCGGTGCTCCCGGGACCGAAGGTCGCGTCGTAGTTGCGGTTTTCGAGGACGATCACAAAGACGTGATCGATGGACACCGGGGGCGCATCGTGGGTAACTGGTGCCGCGTCGATTCCGAGGCACGCGGCGCTGAGGCTCAAGGCCAGGAGGTATCTAGTCATTCCTCAAGTTACCGGGCAGATTCCGGGCAGGATAATGCGATCCGGAGACCGCCATGTGCCGCAACATCAGAACGCTCTACCATTTCGAGCCCCCCGCCACCACTGACGAAGTCAGGGCAGCGTCCCTGCAATTCGTGCGGAAGGTGTCAGGATTCACCAAGCCGTCGGCAGCCAATCAGGAGCCTTTCGACCACGCGGTCGACGAGGTCTCCGCGATCGTCAACAAGCTGCTCGACGCCCTCGTGACCACCGCGCCCCCGAAAAACCGCGAGGTCGAGGCCGCGAAAGCCAAGGCCCGGTCGATCAAGAGGTTCGGGACCTGATGAAAGCCCTCCTCCTGCTGCTGGCGGTTCAGGCGCCCACCGCGCCCAAGGTCTTCCGGATCACCCCGGTCAGGCCCGTTGCGGAGCTCCGCGCCGAGGCGCTGAAGGCCACCCCGCCGGCCGAGGCAGGACCATTCCGGGCGTCTGATCTTGTCGAAATCGTGACCCTCGATTCGTCTATCAAATTGGATATCCGTTACGCGGGGACGGACAACTTCCTCAGCACTCCGCTGTATGAGGAGGCGAGAGCCTTCCTGCAGCGTCCCGCCGCGGAAGCGCTGGTGCGTGTAAGCCACGCGTTGCGGGCGCAGGGGTACGGCCTGTTGGTTCACGACGCGTACCGGCCCTGGTACATCACCAAGATTTTCTGGGATGCGACCCCCCCGGCAAAGCACGATTTCGTGGCGAATCCGGCCGACGGGTCCCGTCACAACCGGGGGTGCGCGGTGGATCTGTCACTCTACCGCCTCTCGGATGGTCAACCAGTGGACATGCCCAGTGTCTACGACGAGATGTCGGAGCGGGCGTACCCGACCTATACCGGCGGGACTGACGCGCAGCGGCGGATGCGCGACTTCTTGCGGGCGGCCATGGAGAAGGAGGGGTTCACGGTGTACCCCTTCGAATGGTGGCACTTCGACTACAAGGACTGGAAGCAGTATGGCATCCAGAACATCCGGTTCCAGGAGATTTCCGCCGCCAAATAGACCCCGTTCACCTCTGGTGCCTTGCGCTTCGGGTTTTCTTTGGGTAGCCTCCGGAGGCCCGAAATCCAAAACCTTTCCGCCCCTTCACGCGTTCTTCAAAGACCACTTCGCGAAAAGACCTCAGCAATGACGAAGACGACTGGTTTACGCGCCCTCGTAGCACTCGTGTTCCTTGGCGGCTGCAAAAAGGCAGGCGGGTTTGCCGGTGGTATGCCGCCGGCACAGGTCACGATCGTGACCGCCCAGCGCGCGGCCGTCCCGGAGACCTATCAGTTCCCGGGCGCCGTGCTTCCCTATCGCCGGGTGGAAGTCCGCTCGCGCGTCGACGGGATCATCCTGGCTCGCGAGTTCGAAGAGGGCCAGATCGTGCAGCCGGGTCAGGTCCTCTACCAGATCGACACGGTGCGCTACGCGGCCGCCTACCACAGTGCGGACGCGCGGCTCGCCACGGCCAAGGCGACGTTCAACCGCGTGGAGCCGCTCCTCGCCCAGCACGCCGTCGCCGAGCAGGACGTCGACAACGCACGCTCCGGACTCGCGTCGGCGCAGGCGGCCTACGATCAGGCGAAAAAGGATTACGACGACACGCAGATCAAAGCCGAGATCGAGGGCCGCGTCGGGCGGACCAATCTCGAGGTGGGTGCGCGCGTTACCGGTCCCGGAGATCTGCTCACCACCATCGACCGCATCGATCCCGTCTACGTGTCCTTCCGTCCGTCGTCGGCGCAGCTGCTCGACTGGCAGCGGCATGCCTCCTCGCGCGCGCTGACACGCCCCGGCAGTCCGCTCGAAATCCAGGCGATTCTGCCCGATGGTTCGGTGCTCCCGCGGACGGGCCGGCTCGATTTCATCGCGCCGTCCCTCGACGCGGCAACGGGCACGCAGGAGTTCCGCGCGACCTTCCAGAATCCGGACCGGCTGCTGATGCCGGGCCAGTTCATCCAGGTGCGCCTCGTCGGTTTCGCGCGCGATTCGGCGATCGCCGTGCCACAGCGCGCGGTGCAAACGGGCCTCGGCCGCCAGTTCGTCTACGTGGTGGGCGCGGGCGACACCGTGCAGGCGCGCGACGTCGTCCCCGGCCAATGGAGTGGCGATGAGTGGATCATCACCAGTGGGTTGAACCCCGGTGACCGCGTAGTCGTGGACGGCGTCCAGAAGGTGTTCCCCGGACATACGGTCGCGCCGAAGCCTCTCGCCGACTCGACCACCGTGCCCGGGAAGGACAAGTGAGCGGCGTCGGGACGGCCGGGACGGCCGGGACGGCCCCAACGCCCGCGAACGGCGGCAACGGGCACCAGATCGGGTACTTCTTCATCAAGCGGCCGGTGCTGGCGTCGGTGATTTCGATCGCCATCACCCTGATGGGAATCTTTTCGATCGGGCTGCTGCCGGTGTCGCGATACCCGACGATTACACCCCCGGCCGTCCAGGTCGCGGCCGTCTACCCCGGCGCCACCGCGCAGGACGTCTCGGACGCCGTGGCCGGCCCCATCGAGGAACAGCTGTCGGGGCTCCAGGGCCTCCTGTATTACTCGTCGGCCAACGCCTCCGACGGGACGATGGGCCTGTCCGTCTACTTCGACGTGAATCGCAGCCAGGACCTGGCCCAGGTCGACGTCCAGAACGCCGTGCAGGTGGCGACGCCGCAGCTGCCCGACGCGGTGCGCCAGAACGGCCTGACGATCCTCAAGGCCAACTCCGACATCCTGGCAGTCATCGGGCTGACGTCGAAGGATCCGCGGTACGACGCCCCCTACCTCACCAACTATCTCAAGCTGTACGTCGAGGACGAGCTCAAGCGCGTCCCCGGCGTGGGGAACGCGCAGACGTTCGGCGGGCTGCAATTCTCGATGCTCCTGCAGCTCGATCCGGACAAGATGGCCCAGCTCGGCATCACGGTGAGCCAGGTGGCCGCGGCGGTGCGCGAGCAGAACGCCACCAACCCCGCGGGACGCATCGGGCGCGAGCCGTCGCCGGTGGGGACCCAGCTCACCATCCCGGTGACGACGCAGGGACGCCTCACGACCCCCGCCCAGTTCGACAGCATCATCGTCCGCTCCAAGGCGGATGGCTCCGTGATCCGGCTCGGCGACATCGGTCACGCCCGGCTCGGCTCGCAGAGCAACGATTTCGCGGCCCGGCTGAACGGCGGACCCACCGCGTTCGACCTCATCTACCTGCGCCCCGGCGCCAACGCCATCGCGGTGCGGGACGCGGTCACCAAGCGGATGGATGAGCTGCAGCAGGGATTCCCTGCCGGGATTACATACTCGATCCCCTTCGACACCACGCCTTTCGTCACGGCGTCGATCGACGAAGTGGTGAAGACCTTGATCGAGGCCATGATCCTCGTGTCGATGGTCGTATTCCTCTTTCTTCAGAGCTGGCGGGCCACCCTCATCCCGATGCTGGCGGTGCCCGTCTCCGTCATCGGCACGTTCCTGGGTCTCGACCTCCTGGGGATGTCCATCAACGTCTTGACGCTCTTCGCGCTCGTGCTGGCGATCGGCATCGTGGTCGACGACGCGATCGTGGTGATCGAAAACGTCGAGCGCATCATGGCGTCGGAGGGCGTGTCGGCGCGGGTGGCGGCGGATCGCGGCATCCAGCAGGTCGCCGGCGCGCTGGTCGCCATCGTGCTCTCGCTCGTGGCGGTGTTCGTGCCGGTGGCGTTCACCGGCGGGGTGACCGGTGAGCTCTTCAAACAGTTCGCGATCACGATCGTGATCGCCGTGATCCTGTCCGGCATCGTGGCGCTGACGCTCACGCCGGCGCTGTGTGCGTGGCTGCTCAAGGAGTCGAACGAGGCACACTCGACCGGGTTCTTCGGAAAGTTCAACGAGTGGTTCCGGAACATCACCGGCAATTACGCCGGCGCGGTCGACAAGGTGCTCGGCCGGCCCAAGGCGTGGCTCGGCGCGTTCGGCGTGCTCATCCTCCTGGTCGGGTTCCTCTGGACGCACATCCAGACGGCCTTCGTCCCCACCGAAGACAAGGGCTACTTCGCCGTGGCCGTGCAGCTGCCCGATGCCGCGTCGCTCCAGCGGACCCAGGACGTGGTCAAGCGCATCGAGGGCTACCTGCAAGCGGAGCCGGCGGTGCGGAACATCGTCGCGCTGGTCGGCTTCGACATTCTGAGCCGCGCCAGCCAGAGCAACAGCGCAGTGATTTTCGTGAACGTGAAGCCCTGGGAGGAGCGGAGCTCGCACGACGCGATCGATGCGATCACCGGCCGAATCAACGGGCGGCTGTTCATGATGCCCGATGCCCAGTCGTTCGCCTTCAACCTCCCGGAGATCTTCGGGCTCGGCACCACCGCGGGCGTGGAGGCCAACCTGCAGGCCCGCTCCGGACAATCGATTCAGGACTTTGCCAACCAGGTGCAGGCGTTCGTCGGGGCCGCGAATCAGCTTCCGGCAGCGGGCGGCGTTCAGACGACGTTCCGCGCGAACGTGCCCCAGATCTACGTGGACGTCGACCGCGCGGCGGCGAAGGCGCGGGGCGTCCAGCTCTCCGACCTCTACGGCACGTTGCAGGCGAATTTGTCCACGCTCTACATCAATGACTTCAACATCTACGGGAAGACGTACCGGGTGCAGGCGGAAGCCCAGGCCGCGTACCGGCAGTCGCCCGCGGACATCGGACGGTTGTACGTGCGCGGCACCGCGGACTCCATGATCCC
>DASQIZ010000037.1:0-12383 GCA_035631315.1 Gemmatimonadales bacterium | reverse complement strand
GAAGCCCGTGGATGCCGACAAACACAACATCCCCTGTTTGGAGCCGAATGTCGTTCCGCGAGTCTCCGCGTAGGAGGTAGTCATATAAATCGAAAGTGGCAACGGTCTTGCCGGCGCGTTGTACGGTGATCGCTCGCGTGTTCGCCCGGCTCGTAAGGCCACCCGCGACATAGAGCGCTGATAGCACGGTGCCCAATGCGCTGATCTGGTACGCGCCGGGCTGATTCACCTCGCCTACGACATAGATCTGATTCGCCCGCACGTTCGCGACGGACAGAGTGAACTGTGTCCGGGCGCCCGCTTCCCGACGTACCCCAGAGTACACCTTGCCCAGCCGGCTGTAGAGCACGTCCCGCAGCTGATCGAGCGTCTGATTGGCTGCGTATATCTGGCCTACCTGCGGTACGACCACGAACCCTTCGCGGGTCACTGGGAGATCGTAGGAGAGTTCCACCTCGCCCGTGAGAATCAGTACCAGCTCATCACCAGGTCCAACTTGATAATCCGGAGGTACCGGGCCCGAGAGGAGCGGCATGAAGAGGGTCTGGGTCCTCGAGAAGACATCGACACCGAAGACGTAGTTGCCCGTCGATAGGGACTCGGCAGCCAGTCGTGCAGATCGAGCGATGACCCCGGTATCCACGGCGAGGGTCCCGGCGGAGACTACCAAGGGGGGCAGGCCTAAGGCCTGGATGGCCGACAACTCTTGGGCCCCCGGGCTGAGTCCCTGGGTGGACTGCTGTCCCGGCATGTACGCGTCCAGCAAACTGGGGGAGTAACCTGCGGCGGCGAGCCGCGCCCGGATCTGATCGGGTGTCATGCCCGAGGATTGCAACTTTGCTGTGATCAGATTGGCCAAGCTGGGGTTCGCACCGACCGCCTGCTGCAAGACCTGAGCAGCCTGGCCGGGGGCCGGAAGGCCGGGCGGAATCTGGCTAGAAAGCGGGGCGACGCTCGCGACCAACAGGGCGCCACCCAGAGACAAGAAGGGGGCACAGACGCGGGGATTTCTTGAGCCGAGCATAGGGCCGAAAGCTCGGGGCTAAGCGATGTATGGTCAAGAGCTTGTGACGACGACCCCCTACATCAGCCCCCGATACACATCCGCCGTCAAATTCGCTGTCTTCTCCCACGTAAAGCCCCACGCCCGCTCGAGACCCTTTTCGATGTGAGCCTCCCGGAGATCATCATCGCCGGCGAGCTCATTGAGCGCGTCGACATAGTGAGCGGGGTCCCGACCCTCAACGATCACCGCCGCCTCGGCCCCGGTCTCCTTCAACCCGCCGGCACCACTTGTCACGACCGGCAACCCCGACGCGAACGCCTCGAGCACGGGGAACCCGAAGCCCTCATATAAGGAAGGGAACAGCAGCACGTCGGCCGCACGATAGGCCCGCCGCAAGGTCGTCTCGTCCGCCCCCGGCACACTCCGCACATACCGGCGAACCCCCAACCGGTCCACCATCTGCTCCTGATCACTCGTGAAGCGGCCGCCGACTTGAAGGAGATAGACCTCGGCATCGTTCCGGAGCCGGGCGACGGTGTGCAACACCAGCGGCACATTCTTCCGCTCCACCGTGCTCCCCACATGCAGCACGACGAACGCGTCCTCCGGAATCCGCCAATCCACGCGCCCACGCTCCCGACCCCCAGGCGCCTCGCGGAAAAACGCGCGATCCACGCCGAACGGCACGACGTGAATCCGCTTGTCATCCCCCAGCCACGTCGCGAGCTCCTTCCGCAACCACTCGGTGCCGACCACGAACGCCTCCGCCTGTCGCAACGCCTTGAGCGTCCCGCGGAGCAACCGGTTCCTGATCCCCTCGCGCCACCCATCCTCCGGCGAGCGCAACACGATCACCGGCATCAAATCGTGCACCGTGATCACCACGGGCCGGCGCCGGCAGCTGTTGAGCAAGTGCGCGTAGGAATGGTCGAGGATGTGCACCACCGACGCCCGCCGGGCTTCGCCCCGCAAACGCCAGGGATAAAAGAAGTGCCGGGCCGACACGCGGTGCGGAGCGTAGAACGGACCAGGTAGCACGATCCGCGACGGATCCACATCCTGATTCCACCAGCGCTGAAATTCCCCCGACGTGCGGCTCCCGTGCTCACTCCGCTCCCGGGTGAGGTCCCCGATGTGCGCCGCCAACCGGACGTCAAAGCCCGGCCGCGAGCTCTCCAGCCAGTCGTGCAGGCGATGGGCGTACTTGTCCATCGCCGCCAGCCGCTCGAGGGGCAAATCGGGAACCAGCAGGACTCGGCTCAGCGCACCACCTCTTCCCAGAACTTGCGGGTCAACTCCGCCACCGCATCATCGCTGAACTTCGCCAGCGCCCGCGCCCGGGCCGCCTCGGCGTACGACCACCGCGCCTCGGGATCCGCCATCCCACCGATCGCCTTCGCCAGCGCATCCGGATCATCCGGCGGCACCACCAGCCCGGCATCCCCGATCACCTCGGCCGTCGCCCCCGACGCGGTCCCGATCACCGCCACCTCGTTCGCCATCGCCTCGGCCAACGTGTGACCGGTCGGCTCACTCCACTCTTCCGTTTGCCGCGACGGCTGGATGAAGACATCGAGTAAAGGCCACGTCTTCGTGACATCAGCGGGAGAGATCGCGCCCATCCACCGGATGCGCGCCGCCAAGCGCCGGGCACTGGCCAGCGCCTCGAGCTCCTCACGCGCGGGTCCGTCGCCGACGACCGTGAGCGTCCAGGACAGCTCCCGGTGCCTGGTCAACGCCTCCAGCAAGGTATCGAGCCCTTTGCGGTGCACCAGACGCCCGACGAATCCCAGCGCCATGCCCTCGTGATCGTGATGCTCGGGGTGGGTCGGGGCTTTGACGCCGAGATGCGGAATGACCATGGCGTGAACGGCGTTGCGGTCGGCCCGGACCAGTGCCGCGGCGTTCTCACTCGCCGCCACCACGCCCCGGACGTGCCGGAGCAGGCGACGGCGCCGGAACCCGGCGAACAGGTCGCGGTCCCCAGTGCGATTCCCGGACACGTTGTCCGCGACCCCGACGAACACGGGGATCTTGAACCGGGCCGCCGCCTTCGCCACTTGGCGGGTCACCTGCGTGCCCAGCTCTTCCTCTATCTGGATCAGCTCGGGGCGCTTGTCTCGCAGCAGGGAGCCGAGCACGCGGCCGGCGAAGCGGTAGCGGACGACGTCACCAGGCTGGGCCGTCTGGACGGGGAAGACCTCCACCCCGGCCTGCCGCTCCCAGCTGGTCTCGACCATGCGGCCGAGGACGGGCTCGCGCCACCGCTGGGGGACGGCGACGGTGACTTCAAGGCCCCGCGCAGCTAGAGCGCGTGCTTTCCCCCGGTTATCGGAGGCCACGTAGCGATGGGAGACGAGGAGGACTCGGTGCATCAGATCAAGTGCGGAGTGCGGAGTGCGAAGTGCGGAATGACGGCGCCACGAGCGTCGATTTCACACTCCGCATTCGACACTCCGCATTTGGAAGGAATGGGCGGTACAGGATTCGAACCTGTGACCTCCGGTATGTGAGACCGGCGCTCTAACCAACTGAGCTAACCACCCGGAAAATTCGTTGTTCTAGCCTAGGCGTCTGTGCGTCTGGGCGTCTAGCAGTATGGTGGGCCCTCCAGGATTTGAACCTGGGACCGACGGATTATGAGTCCGCTGCTCTAACCGCTGAGCTAAGGGCCCTTACGAAGGGGCAAATATAACAGTGCGAAGTGTGGAATGCGGAGTGGGAAGTGGCTCGACTTCGCACTCCGCACTTGGCACTCCGCACTTAGAGTAGCCCCCCCCTCCGGAGTTTTCCCACCTGATCAAATACCGCTTCGTGAGCGGCCAGCACTTCAGCGGGCGCGACGGTCGCAACGCCAGCCTTCGCGACCTCGATCGCCGCGGCGTACGTCGCCATCTGCGCGGCTTCACGAATCGACGCTCCGGCGGCCAGCGCTGTTCCCACCCACGCGGTCACCGTATCGCCTGCGCCTGAGACGTCGTAGACCTCTCGCGCCATCGCCGGCACCCGGACGATGTCGAGATCCTTCGTCACCAAGACCATGCCCTGGGCGCCGAGGGTGAGGAGAAGGTTGTCGACGCCGAGCTTGCCGAGGGTATGGGGCAGGGCGTCGGGGTGGTCGAGGTCGAGCGATGCCCCCATCGCCTGTTCGAGCTCCCGGCGATTGGGCTTGAAGACCGTCGCGCCCTTGTAGCCGAAGAAATTCTTGAACTTGGGGTCCACCACCACGGGGACGCCCCGCTTGCGCGCCAGATTCATCGCCCGGTCGATCACCTGCGGCGTCAACGCACCCTTGTTGTAGTCCTCGATGAGCAGCGCATCCGCATCGGCCATGCCGTGCTCCAGCTTCGCGAACACCTGCTCCATGGTCTTCTGCGAAATGGGGTCGTCCACTTCTTCGTCGATCCGGACGAGCTGCTGCCCACGCGCCATCACGCGCGTCTTCGATGTCGTCGGACGCGCCGGCGCGACGACCAGGTACTCGTCGGGCAGCCGCGCGGTCGCGAGCTCGGACCGCAATGAATCCCCGCGCTGATCATCTCCCACCACCGCCACCAAGCGCCCCTCGGCGCCGATGGCCGCGACGTTCGCAGCCACGTTGGCCGCGCCGCCGAGGGCGTGCCGACGTCGCTCCACGGTGACGACAGGCACCGGTGCCTCCGGCGAGATCCGCTCGGCGTCGCCGGCGAGATAGATGTCGAGCATCGCGTCGCCCACCACCACGATCCGGCGCTGGGCCATCCGGAGGAGGAGAGACTCGAGCCGCTCGCGCGTAAGCCGCTGCTCACCGGTCGAGCGGGGGGCGGTCACGGGAGCACGCTCTCCCCGCCAAACCGGTACGTGACGGCGATCTGTCCGACGAAGCGCGTGCCGTTCACACCACTCACGTGAGCCTCGTTGTGGACGAAGTGCAGGCCTGCATCGCCACTGATGCCGAAATGAGACCCGTCGGCACGCGCGCCCAGGGCGACGCGGAAGGTGCGCTCGACGATCCCCTGAAAGATGCCCGCCGTCGTGGGATATGCCGAGACGGGGGGGTGGGGGAGGCGGGGGTCGCCCTGGCCCTGGCGGAGCAGGGTCAGCTCAGGCTCGAACATGATGCCCGGCCCCGTCAGCACCGAGGCCTTGAGGGTCAGCTGGTCGTAGTCGTCGTAGTTGCGGCCGGTCCCCAACCCGAACCAGAGGGGGACCATCGTGTTGTCTTCATTTCTATAGGTGAGGTTCGCGACGCGGGTGTAGAAGACCGTCCACGCGGCACCCGCGGCTGAGCCCTGTGCGCCCAGCGTCAGGCCGTAGCTCGACGGTTTCTTGTCGGCCGCGGTGCTCTTGTCCACCTGGATGTCATCGAGCAGGAACTGGCCAAAGACCGACGTGCGTCCCCGTTTCTGGAAGTCGAGTCCCAGGAAGCTGTTCACGTTGGTGTTCGTGTTTACCTGCTCGAGGTAGCCGAGGTCCATCAGATTCGCGAACCAGGGTTCGAGCGTGCGGCCGTTGCCCGACGTCACCGACCCCTCCCACGCCGACACCGCCCACCCCGCCGGGATCTTCAACCAGAGCCGGTGCTGGACCATGTAGCGGTGGATGGGCGCGGCGAGTGTATCCGTGAGGTCGTTGAGCTGCGTGACCCACGCCTGCAGCTGGAAGCCCGAGGTCCCGACGTTCACCGCGAGGTGCGTGAGACTGTAGGGATTGGGGGAGAGCAGGAGACCCTGCGTCGCTGCGGGTCCCCAATTCCGGTCGAGTGAGCCGAAGAAGACCTCGGCGTAGCGCCCCTGCGCCGAGATGTAGGCCTCGTCCGCGCGGCCGGCGATGACGCGATTTTTCCTTCCGTACCAGTCGGGGTCGTACTTGAGCCGTGTGTCGAGCTCGGGGTGCGTCACGGCGACGATGGGGCCGAAGCGGAAATCGAAATTCGCGCCGGCATTCACGGTACCATGGCCCGTCGAGTCGGCGCGCAGAGCATCGCGCCGCGAATAGTTCGCGGCCGCCACGCCCACATCGAGATCCACCCGCGCCCGAGGGCCCTGCTCCTGATCGTCCAACGCCTGAACGATGCGGGCCACCTGCGCCCGCTCCGCACCCGTCATCGCCGTCGTGTCCGCGTCCTTCAAGGCCTGGACGATCATGGCTTCACGCCAGGGACGGGTGAGTGGAGTGGGGTCGACCACGACGCCGCGCGTGATCAGGTGCTCGATGTAGGGAGTAGCCCAGTGACCGATGGGGAGATATGGAGAGGCGGCCTGAGCGCTAAGTCGCCAAGGCGCCAACAAGGACGCTAAGACCGCAAGAGTCGGTAGGTCGATAAGTCTCAGAGGTCGCATCGAGGCACAATATAGGGGTTTCCCATTATCTTCAGCCCGCGCCATGTCCCCACTCTTCGTGCTCATCGTCGCGGTGCTTGCGACCACCTACGCCGGGCCCGTGATTCGACTTGCGACGGCCCCGGCGCTGGCCATCGCGTTCTGGCGGCTGACGCTGGTCCTCCCGGTTACGGGAACTCTTGCAGCCCGGGAACGCCGCCCGACCCCGGGCCCATGGCCCGGGGCCATTGCTCCGCTGCCCCTCGGCCTCATGGCCCTCTCCGGCCTGGCCCTCGCCGCGCACTTCTGGACCTGGATCGCCTCGCTCCAGTACACGTCGGTCGCGAGCTCCGTCGTGCTCGTATCCCTCAAGCCGGTCTTCGCGTGGGGCATCGCAGCCCTGTGGCTCCGTGAACATCCGACCCGTCGCGAAAAGTGGGGCATCATCGTCGCGGTCCTCGGCGCCATTCTCATCGGTGTCGCGGACGCGAGGGGCGCGGTCGGGGCCATCGGCGGAGACGTGCTGGCGCTGACGGGGGCGCTCGCCGCGGCGATCTATTATGTCATCGGCCGGCGAGTCCGGGCGACGGTCCCTGTGTGGACCTATGCGACCGTCGTCTACACCGTGGCCGCCGCGGCGCTCGCAGGGCTCGCGATCGGCTCACGGGTCCCGTTCACGGGCTACCCGTCCTCCGACTGGGCGGTGTTCCTCGCGCTCGCCGCCGGCCCCATGTTGATCGGACATACAGGCCTCAATTACGCGCTCAAACATTTCCGGGCGACCACCGTCAATGTCGCCGCCCTCGGCGAACCGGTTGGCGCGACGATTCTGGCCTGGCTGATTCCTTCTATTCATGAGATCCCGGCGCCGCTCGCGATGATTGGCGGAGTCGTGACGCTCGGCGGGATCGGGCTCGCGCTCACATCTGGAGAGCAAAGTGCAGGTTGAGCTCCTCCGCGGGACCATCGTCGAAAGCAGGCATAAGGTCCACGCCGCCGTCGTGGATGCCGACGGGAAGCTCGTCGCGTCCGGCGGCGACCCCGACTACATCACCTTCTGGCGCTCCGCGGCGAAACCCTTTCAGGCGATGCCCATCATCGCGGACGGCGCTGCCGATCACTTCGGCATCACTGAGCAGGAGCTCGCGCTGACCTGCGCGTCGCACTCGAGCGAGCAGTCCCAGGTGGACCTGGTACGCGACTTCCTGAAGAAAATTGGGTGCACCGAACGCGACCTGATGTGCGGGCCGCACACACCGCTGTCGGATGCGGTCGCCAAGGACTACCAAACGCGCGGCCTTCGGCTCACCTCGGTCTACTCGAATTGCTCCGGCAAGCACACCGGCATGCTCGCCCAGGCGAAACACAACGGCTGGCCGACCGAGGGCTACGTGCGCCCCGATCACCCGGTGCAGAAGCGGTGCATCGCCGAGGTGGCGAAATGGACGAATGTGCCGGAGCAGCAGATCGGCGTGGCCGTGGATGGCTGCGGCGTGGCGTGCTTTGCCTTGCCGTTGAGGAATATGGCGCTCGCCTACGCGAAGCTCCGCGCTTCGCAATCCGCACTCCGCATTCGCGAAGCCATGCTCCGTCACCCAGAGCTGATCGCCGGCCAGGGACGCCCCTGTACCGAGATGATGCAGGCCCACCCGAACCGCGTGATCACGAAGATCGGTGCCGACGGCGTCTACTCCGCACTCCTCGTGCAGGAAGGACTCGGCGTGGCGCTCAAGATCGAAGACGGTCATGGCCCCGCATCCATCGTTGCGATCGCCACGATCCTCGAGGAGCTGGGACTTCGCCCCATGCCGGCCTCGCTCCGCGAAAAGGCGATGACCAACTCCCGTGGGGAGACGGTCGGCGCTTTGCGTATTCGTGGGGGGCTTACGCGGTAATACGATGAAAGACCAGAAGCGCACCGGCGCTACATTGCTCGATGCGAAAGCCGTTTCTTTCGCGCGGCTCGCGGCGGGCATCGCCAAGGGTGGCGAAGACCTCCTGCGCGACCGGTTCCGCGCGGCGCAGGGCGCCGGCGTCCCGAATCGCTGGATCGAGGAGCTCCTGCTCCAGAGCTTCCTCAATGTGGGCTACCCGCTCACACTGGCGGCCTTCGGGGTGTGGCGGGAGCTCGTGCCCACGGTGTCAGATGAAGGGGGAGAGGCCCTCGACCACGCGCACCACGCCGCTTGGCGCAAGCGCGGCGAAGGCTCGGCGGGGGAGGTCTATGGCCGCACGTACCAGAAGCTCCTGACGAATCTCCGTGGCTTGCACCCGGCGATCGAGCATCTGGTGGTGACTGATGCGTACGGGAAGATCCTGGGACGACCGGGACTCGACTCGCGGTGGCGTGAGTTAGCGACGCTCTCGGCAATTGCGATGCTCGATGCGCCGAGGCAGGTGCATGCCCATCTGCGCGGTGCATTGAACCTGGGCTGGAGCCGGGAGCAGGTGGACGCACTGCTCGCCGTCCTCGAGCCTGACATGGGTTCGGAGCAGGCGTTGAAAGTTTGGGAGCTGTGGAGTCAGGTCAGGGAGAGAGGGCTCTAAGTGCGAAATGCGGAGTGCGAAGTGCGAAATGAAAAACACTCGAACCTCAAGGACCGAACCAAGGCGTTCGCCGTAGCGGTCGTTCGTCTGGTTCAGTGTCTCCCCAAGAATCGGACATCCTGGACCCTCGGTAATCAGCTCCTCCGGTCGGGCACTTCAGTCGGTGCTAACTACCGTGCCGCGTGCCGTGCCCGGTCACGCAAGGAATTCGTTGCCAAGCTCGGCATTGTTGAAGAGGAGGCAGACGAATCCGTATTTTGGCTGGATCTGCTCATGGAGAGTGGCGTGGTTGCTAGTGAACGAGTTACCGATCTTCGAAGAGAGGCCAGGGAGTTGCTCGCCATTACGATCACGTCGATCCGGACAGCACGTTTGGCTCGTCCATCGATTCCGCACTCCGCACTTCGCACTTCGCACTCATAATGTTCGTCGATCGCGTAACCATTCACGTCACGGCCGGTGCGGGTGGAGCAGGGGCATGCTCCTTCCGCCGGGAAAAATTTGTCCCCAAAGGTGGTCCCGACGGGGGCGACGGCGGCACCGGCGGGAGCATCTTCGCGCGTGCGGATGAGAACCTCTCCACGCTGCTGGACTATCGCTACCACAATTCGTGGAAGGCCGAACGCGGAGTGCACGGCAAGGGGAAGAACATGACCGGCAAGTCGGGTGCCGACTTGTACCTCCCCGTTCCCGCGGGCACCGAAATCCGCGACCTCGATTCCGGCGAGGTCCTTGGCGAGCTGGTGCTCCCGGGAGAGACGGTCCTGGTCGCTCGCGGGGGCCGAGGGGGGCGAGGCAACCAGCATTTCGCGACGCCGACGCATCAGGCGCCGCGCGAGTGGGAGCCGGGGACCTACGGGGAAGAGCGCAACCTCGAGCTGGTCCTCAAGCTCATTGCGGACGTCGGCCTCCTCGGTGAACCGAACGCCGGCAAGAGCACGCTCCTCTCCCGGATCTCGGCTGCGCGCCCCAAGATCGCCGACTACCCGTTCACCACTCTCGAGCCGAACCTCGGTGTCGTAGGACTCTCGGATAACCGGTCGTTCGTCGTCGCCGACGTCCCCGGCATCATCGAGGGCGCCCACGCCGGCAAGGGGCTCGGGCTCAAGTTTCTGCAGCATGTCGAGCGCACCCGGATCATCGCCGTCCTCGTGCCTGCCGACAGCCCCGACCCGCAAGCCACCTACGAGCTGCTCCGTGGCGAAGCCGCGCGCTACTCGGAAGAGCTGGCGAAGAAGCCGCACCTCGTCGTCATCACGAAAATGGACCTTCTGCCGTCAGGGGATCCGCCCCCCGTCATTCACACCCACGATGGCGCACGCGTGTGCACCATCTCGGCCGTGAGTCGGGCGGGTGTACCGGAGCTGCTCGAGACCCTGTGGCAGACCTTGCGAGCCGTTCCCGCGACCGCGTAGACGGCCTCGCCGCCACCCTCGCGCTGGCGCAGGTCCCGAATGTCGGTCCCGTCCGGCTCCGGGAGCTCGTCTCCCATTTCGGAAGCGCCGAGGCTGCACTGCGGAAGCGCGGTGGGCGACTCGAGGATGGCCACGCCATCCTCCGGCGTCTCGACGAGCTGAAGGCCCGGGTGTTGCTCGAGGGCGATCCGGACTTCCCGCCGTTGCTCGCCGAGATGTCCGACCCGCCAGCGATCCTGTACGTGTGGGGCGACCTCGCGCAGACGCGTCAACGGTGCGTGGCGTTCGTCGGATCACGGAACTGCACGGAGTACGGTCTTACCGCGGCGCGCAAGCTCGCCCGCGACGTCGCAAAGGCCGGGCAGGTGACCATCGTCAGCGGCATGGCCCGCGGCATCGACTCCGCGGCGCACGAAGTGGCCCTGGACGTCGGTGGGGGATCCGTCGGTGTCCTCGGATGCGGCTTCGGCGTGATCTATCCGCCCAGTAACGGGCGACTGTACCGCCGCATGCTCGAACACGGGTGCCTGATCACGGAGTTGCCCCCCGACCAACCCCCGCATGCCGGCGCCTTCCCCCGGCGGAATCGATTGATCTCCGGTCTCTCGCGCGTGACGGTGGTCGTGGAAGCCGCCATGAAGTCTGGTGCGCTAATCACCGTTGATACCGCGCTCGCGCAAGGGCGCACAGTGCTCGCCGTTCCCGGGCCGATCACGAGTCCAACGTCGTACAGCTGCAACAAGCTCATTCAGCAGGGCGCCAAACCCGCACTCAACGCGGGGGACATTCTCGAAGAGATCGGACTCCCGCGGGGCGATAATGCGGGGATTGGGGATTCGGGATTGGGGATTGGTATGGCCGCTTCGAATCCCGAATCCCCAATCCCGAATCCCCAGCGTGTCGCGCCCCTCGATCTCGACGATGTCCAGCGTTCTGTCTGGGACGCGCTGGGGCCGGAGCTGCAGCACGTCGACGTCCTCGTCGCGGCCGGGGGCGGGGACGCAGGGCGAGTGCTCACGGCGCTGACGGATCTCGAGCTCCGGGGCATCGTGCGCCAGGAGCCGGGGATGCGGTTTGGGCTCAGGTAGCATCCGCGCGCATCTCGTCTCGTGCGCCGAGCCGCCGGGCTCTGCAACCCCGGGGCATGGCCCCGGGGTCGGTCTACCCAATCAGGATTCCGAGGTAACGGTGCATCGGGCCTTTCTTCTCTATGCGCATCTCACCTGGCACACATCGAGAAGGGAGAGATCGATCAACAGGGTGCGTGCAGAGATTGTGAAGGATGCCATTCTCGAGTCCGCAAAGAGGCATCACATCCACATGATGGGGTTCGCCGTGCTATCGAACCACGTTCATACCCTGATCAGTTACCGGCCTGACCACCCTGTCACACCATTTGTCCGGGATGCAAAGTCAGAGTCGTCTCGCAGAATCAGCGAGAGGTTCCCTGGTTTGCTTTTTCGTTGGGCGAGAGGGTATTACGCGGGCTCTCTATCCTGGAGTCATATCGAGCGCGCGCGGATCTATGTGGGCGGTCAGTTCCGACATCATCCTGATCTCGTTCCTTCCTGAGGGTCCCGACCCCGGGGCCATGCCCCGGGGTTAAGAAATGAGTGCCCCAAATCAGGGCATGTGTGAGCCACAACCCCGAACCCTCTAAGGCCTTCCCTATATTCCCCCATCGTGCACCTCTACCTCCACATCCCCTTCTGCCAAAGACGCTGCTCCTACTGCGATTTCTCGATCGCGGTGCGGAAATCCATTCCCGCTCGGGAGTATGTGGCCGCTGTTCAGGCGGAGATCGCAGGTGCCAACACGCCGTTCATAACCCCGGGCGCGAGCCCGGGGATGAGCAAGAGTCGGGACGTGGGGGGCTCACTAACCCCGGGCGCGAGCCCGGGGATGAGCAAGAGCCGGGACGGGGGGGGCTCACTAACCCCGAGCGCGAGCCTGGGGAAGCCAGATGCGGCGGGGGACTCTCCAACCATCTACCTCGGCGGCGGAACTCCCTCCCTCCTGCCGCCGGAGGCCATCGGCGATCTGATCACCGCGCTCCACACTGCGTTCCCTGCGCGCGTCTCGCCAACGCGCTACGCATCGCTTTCGCAGTTCGAA
>DASQIZ010000036.1:0-3949 GCA_035631315.1 Gemmatimonadales bacterium | reverse complement strand
TGATCATTCCTGAGCACTCCAGCGCACGATGCCGTCGTGACTCCGTCGTTCGACAGCAAGCATTTACGCGCACTTCCACGACCTAGAGAATAGGACTGAAAATCCTGGTGTCGGCGGTTCAATCCCGTCCCTGCCCACCATGTTTTTCCGTCGCGACTTCGACGAGTTAGTTCGTAGCTGACCTCCGAGTCTTTCCCGCTCCTTCCTCGCGACTCGGCCGGAACTCGACCCGAGACGCTTCGCGTCAGCCAAGCGGATCACATTCGACGCCGCGCGCTGCTGCCGATCGTGGAGGCGCTGCAGTTTCACCGCCCCTTCCTTGAGCATCGTCTCGTCCACGATCGCGTAGCGGCGATAGATGCTTTCCGTGCGATGGCCCACCATCTTCATGGCCGTGGAGCGCGGCACACCCGCCCGCTCGAGGTTGCGGACCGCGGTCCGGCGAAAGTCATGTGGGACCCGTCCGAAAACGCCCGCTCTCTTGCACGCGGTCAGCCAGGCCCGCCGGAAGGACTTGATGCGCTGTCCGTCGCGGTGAAACACCCAGGGGATGGCGGTGTGCCTAGCCTTCTCCACCGCCAACGTGCGCTCGCGCTGGCGTTGGAGCACGGCCCGCAGAGCCGGGGTGAGAGGGAACTGGCGGCCCTCGCCGTTTTTGGTTTCCCCAGGCTCGAGCCGCAGCCAGCCGCTCTGGAAGTCCACGTGCCCCCACTGCCGCGTCAGAAGCTCCGACTTCACACGCCAGCCGGCGATGTAGTCTGCCTCGAACACGGCCTTCAGATCCTCGGACAGGTGGGCGAGGACACGGTCAAACTGGTCCCGTTCGAAGAAACCCGTCCTGGCGTTGTGCTCCTGGAGCATGGCAATGAAGGGCCGACGGACCACCTTGCCGGCGCGCTCGCCGAGGCGGAACATGCGTTTGAGGGCGGCCAGCTCACGGTTGATGGTGGCATTCGCGGCCCGCTCATCCTGTCGATGCCGGACGTAGCCGCGGATGCGTTCGCTCGTGATCGCCTGCGCTCGAGATCCCGAGAAGATGTCTTTGAGGTGGTCGATGGCATCCTCGACCCGATCCAGTGACTTGCGGCTATTGGCTCGGTAGTCGTCTAGGAGAAGAGCGACCAGGTCCTCGAAGCGCGTCTGCTCAGCATCTGGGACATACATGCCTTGCTGGATCGCCGCCTTCCAGGTTTCAAGGCGCTTGTTGGCGACCGCTCGGGACGTTGTTCCTGCCGACCGCTTCAGGCGCCGGCCACCGACCCAGAGCTTCATGGTCCAGGTCTGGCAGGTCTTGACCTGACCGGTTCGCTTGTCGCGGTACTTCTCACGGAAGAGGGAGCCGGATCCCCGCTCTCTCATGGACGGCTCCCTCGCTCGTCAGACTGGTGGAACTTTGGCAACACGTGACGTCTTGTCTCGATCATGTGTTGGACTCCCTTCGTTCGCCTCTCCACCAAGCGGGAGAAGCTTAGTGAGGACATCGCGTGTCGTCAAACCGGTCCTCGGTCGAGGAATCGTGCGAGGCGCCGCTCGCTGAACCGAATGACCTTGCGAGAGAGTCGCTTGACGCCCGGCATCGTATCCGCATGCTCGAAGAGCCAACGCTTGGACACACCGAAACGCGCAGCGGCCTCCTCCGGTGTGAGCAGCTTATCTGCATCGGGTACAGAACGACGACGCTCCGTGATGGCACTAGCCAAGGTGTTCAGGACTGCCGCGTCGAGGTCGGCGGCGAGTTGGCTCGTCTGACGCCGGAGGGTCAGGATGTCGGGTAGATGGAGACCATTGAGGACGGTGGGATCCTTGTAGACGTCGAGCAGCGATGGAACATGGGCCGGCGCTCCGGAACGGTCAACTGGAGCGCTCTCCGATTCCTCTCCCGCAGTGCACCGGCTCCCTCGCCCCACAGTGCCAAGAGACTGGGGTGGGTCGGCCTGTCGGGAAGGTTTCCGTCGACCGGGAGTCGCCATGTCGGGCGCCAGTGTCCCCGGCAGCGTCCGTCAGGTCATTGTTACTTTCTCCGCACTTTTCCGTGTGGTGGGACTTCGGGAGTCGGGAGGGTTGGTTTGAAGAGATCGATCCCCATGGGCCGATCTTGAGGGGCACAACGAACATAGCGCTGAATGATGGCCGTCACGCGCTCCACGGTGAGCTCGCCTGCCAAGTGCGGGCACTCGAGCTTGATCAGGTCCGTGATGTCCCGGCGCAGCGCCGCGGGGAAGTGGCCGTCGGATATCGACTGCCGGTGGTGATGATACGGGCGGGCCTGATAGTACGGACGGAGATAGTCGTACAGGGTCGGAATCACGCGCTGGGTGAGGATGGGCCACCCCGCCGGCTCCCGTTCGGTACGCCAGCGCTGGCCGACCCGCTTGCGGAGGATCGGGCGAAAGTAGGTGCGGATGAGCACGGCGTAGATCTCGTCGACCAGTCCGGGATCAACCCATGGAACCCCCGGCTCCGGGCGCCAAGGCATGAGCGTCGCCGGAAGCGCCCACCGCTCTACCAGGTAGAGTCTTTTTTGGACGGTGAGCCACACCTCGATCATGAGCCCTGGGCCATCAAGCCCGGTCGAAGTCGGTGAGATCCCCAGTCTCTCTGGATCGACCCACGTGGTCACGATTTGCATCACGCCCGAGGCGAGTGCGCCGCTCTCGCCGAGCACTTGCTGGGCCCAGGTATGGCGGAGTGAGCGGACCTGCGGCTGCCGGGCAGCTTGTTCGTCTGGAGGCAGCTTCCGCAATGCCGCTTCAGCCTTCCGCAACGCGCGATCAACAGCTCCGTACGTGTTGTTCCGGAATCGCTTCGAGATCTCATCGCCCGGCTCGCGATCGGTCCACGCAGCCGTCATGAATGGCCCGGGAACGTCGGCAAGGATCATCTTGATAAACGTGTACTCGACCTCACGCGGCAGACGTTGGAGAATGGCCGGCTCATTCGGGTAGGGCGGTCCGGAAGCGGGAGCCGACGGAGAGGTTGAGGTTTCCATTGACTACATCATGCCCGAAGGAATGAGAGGCGGTTGGGTCATCTAACCTTGCGAGGTCGACAGAAGGCAAGGACGAGCCGCTCGGAATGGCCCCTGCAATTCAAGGTCAATTCAAGCGGGATTCTCGAGGGATTCTACCGGGATTCTACTGGGCAGGGAGACACCTATAGACCTATACGTAGGGGGTATCTCCCCCCTCTATAGGGGTACCTCATAGGTATCCGCGAGGTATCCCCGCCGGTATCGCGGAGGTGTCCCTCGGCTCGTGAGGATCTCGCTAGCCCGGCGTTAATTTCGCACCCTATGACCTGAGAAGCAGTGATCCACAGGTCGGCCGTGGGAGCCATTCGCTGGGGCTCGGTCGCTGGTTCAAATCGCGGGCCCGCAATCAGCGATAATAAGGATGATCGAGACTCGAAGTCGATTTGATGTAGGTTCGTTGCCCAGGCCTGTTATCACCGAATCAAGCCGGCCTCATCTTCGACTTTGATGGATTAGCGAGTCAACAGCTCCGTACCCTCAGCTCTTGGGAGTCGGTGTCGGCCTTCTTGGCCAATCTGCTCATCACCGTGCCTGGGGGAGCGCGCCGACGGCTACGTCGCGGCTGTAAAAGGACGGAATGAGGCGCGGGAGGTTTCGCGAAACCAGAAGAGCGTCACAAAGGTCACGGCGGCTGACGCCATAATGAGGAACGCAGGCGCAATTTCGTCGCCTGTGCGTTCCACCAGCCAGGTCGCCACGAGAGGTGACAAGCCGCCGAATAGGCCGTAACAGAGATTGTAGCCCAGCGCGACGGCGGTGCAGCGCACAGCCGGAGGTGCAGCCTCCACCAGAACGGCGGGCAGCGTCCCGTAATAGACTCCAATCAGCAATATGAGGCCAAGTTGCCCAAGCTGGGCAAGCAGCTCCGAGGGATGGTTCATCAACCAGAACAGGGGCAGGGCGCAGATCAGCCCGCCC
>DASQIZ010000035.1:0-81189 GCA_035631315.1 Gemmatimonadales bacterium | reverse complement strand
GAGGAGTCGACCCCGAGGTAGCGGGCGATCATGCGCGTCACGAGTGGTGCGACATACGGGCCTTCGCGCGCGAACTCGATGATCGCGCCGACCACGATCTGCGGCTTCTCGGCGGGCGCGAACGCAATGAACCACCCGTGATTCGGGCCGTGCGGGTTCTGGGCCGTGCCCGTCTTGCCGGCGATCGTCACGTCCCCCAACCGCGCCGCGCGCGCCGTTCCCTGCTCCACCACCCCGATCATCGCCTTCCGCAGGCCCTCGATCTGATCTTCGGAGAGATCGAGGTCCTCCGTGGGTGCCTGCAGCGGATGCACGACGTACGGCGCGCGAGACTTTCCGTCACTCGCGAGCATCTGATAGAGCCGCACCATGTCGATCAGACTCTGCGCGTTCTCACCCTGTCCGATGGCGAGGTTGAGCGTCACCGCCGAGGTCCAATGTCGCGGGCCATACACGCGGTCGTAGTACTCAGTCCCGTTCGGGAATTCGGGCGTGATCTCGCCGGGCAGATCGATCCCCGTCCTGGACCGGAAGCCCAGCGAGTTCACGTCTTCGAGCAGTGACGTGAGGCCGAGCTTGAGGCCGAGCTGGTAGAAGTAGACGTCGCAGCTCTGCGCGATCGCCTGCGAGAGGGTGAGGTCGCCATGACCGCGCGGCTCCCAGCAGCGGAAGTACCGGTTGCCGTACTGCAGGCCGCCGGTGCACGGGATCGGCATCCGCGAGTTCATGGTGACGACGCCGCGCTTCAGGCCGATCGACGCGACGAGCAGCTTCCACGTGGATCCGGGGGGATACCGGGCCTGGATGGCACGGTCGAAGAACGGATTCGCCGGATTGTCGTTGAGTTTCTTCCACGTATCCGGATCGATGCCCCCGACGAACGCGTTGGGGTCGTATCCCGGTGCGCTGTAGAGCGCGAGCACTTCACCCGTGTTGGGGTTCATCGCGATCAGTGCGCCCCGCTGCCCCGCCGGGAACACCTTCGCCACATACCGCTGGAGGTCGAGATCGATGGTCGTGCGGATGGTCGCGCCGGGGACGGGCGGCAGCGTCGGCGCCGCGCCTGCTTCCCGCACCACGCGTCCCACCGCACTCACCTCGACGAAGCGCTGTCCGTCCTGCCCGCGGAGGGAATCATCGTATTCGCGCTCGAGCCCCGTCTTCCCCACCAGCGCACCCAGCCGCAGCCCCGCATACCGCGGTGTACTCCGCTCGTCTTCCGTGACCTCGCCGACGGTGCCGAGGAGATGCGCTGCGGCGCCCGAGTCGGGATAGTAGCGCCGTGGCTCGGCTTGAATGAACAGCCCCGGGATGTTGAGGCGTCGCTCCTCGAGCTGTGCCACGAGATCCGGCGGCGCGTTCGCCATGACCAGCGCCGGCTGATAGGGCGCCCGCGAGAACCGTTCGAGGACGCGGGCGATCGCTTCTGAGTCGAGGTCGGCGAGTGGAGCGATCTGGAGGAGCCGGGTATGCAGCTTCGCCGTGTCATCCGGCAAGAGCGAGACCGTGTACCCGGGAATGTTGTCGGCCAGCACCTTGCCGTTGCGGTCGAGGATCAGTCCGCGTGGCGCCGGGAGAATGATTTCCTTGAGGCGATTGGTCTCGGACTGCAGGCGGTAGTGGCTGTACCCGAGGATCTGCGTGCGGAAGAAGGCGATGATCAGGACCGCGAACACCACCAGCACCAGCGACCGCACCAGCCGATACCGGCGGTCGAGTGTGAACGGGTGAAACGGCGCGCTCATGCGTCAGTGAACCGGACGGACAGCCACCGGCCGAGCACGATGAGCACCAGCACGCCCACGAGCGCCGTCATGAGGCTCTGCAACGGAGACCACACGAGGAGCTCCCAGACGAGCGTCTGGCCCTTCAACTCGCCTGAGGCCAGCGAGACCACAAGGTTTCGAATCCACGTGCCGCCGAAGAAAATGCAGCCGTTCACGAACAGGTTTTCGGCAAAGAACACGGCCTTGGACCACGACGAGATATACCCGACCAGCGTGTGGGCGAGGGCGTTCGCGCCGAAGGATGCGGGCGTGAGCGCATCGCGGATGATCCCGACGCTGAACCCCGCGCCGGCAGACGGCCCGGGAGCCGCGCGGATCGTGTACATCAGAAGCGCCAGCAGGAGGAAGTCGGGGGCGATGCGATCGTCACCGAGGCGGCTCCGTACCGAAAAGTGCAGCAGCACCAGCCCTGCGAGCACGAACCAGAAGCGGTATTTGTCGGTCCGTCTCATGGGCTCTTCCCCTCATCCTGGAAGAGCTCGCGCAGATTCCCGCCACCCCTGGTCGTTCCCGTCAGGATCATGACGTGCGTAACGGACGCGGGGTGCACGGCGGGCCGCAGGAGATAGGTCCGCTCCCAGTGTTCGTTATCCACGCCCTGCCCCATCACGGTACCGATCGGAATGCCCCGCGGAATGACGCCACCCAATCCCGACGACACGATGAGCGCGCTGTCCGGCACCACCGACCGGTAGGGGACACCCTGCAGCTCGAGGAGCCAGATGCCGGGTCCTTCCGAGCCGTGCGGCGCAACGATGCCGTAGACGCTCCCGTCCGCGGCCATGGCCGCGGCGCGGAACTCCGGGTGCGCCCAGGTCGCCACGACACTGGTCTGCTCATCCACCGCGGAAACCACACCCACCAGTCCCTCGGGACTGACGACCGGATCGAGCGTCTTCACCCCGTCCGTGCGTCCCGCCGACACCAGAAAGGTCAGGGGATCGGTGGGACCCGATTCGTGCAACACTTCCGCCGGGACGTACCCCGTCTGCAGGCGCTGGCCGAGGCCCAGGAGACTGCGCAAACGCGCGTTTTCGCTGCGAAGCTCTGGCAGGAACGTCGCGGCGAGCATGGCGGAGTCCCGTTGCGCCGTGATCTCGTCCACGTGTGCCTGCGAGGTTTTCAGGGTCGCGGTTTCTTCCTGTAGAGCGAGCAGCGGAGCGAGGATGGTCTGCCGCAGAGCCTGACTGAAGGGACGCCGGATGGAGTCGGGCACCGTCATCGCGACGATGGAAAGGGCGAGGCATCCCAGGAACACGAGCGTATCCGCCCGCGATCCGTAGCGATCAGCCTCGATCGTCATCCCAGCCTCAGGTGGTCAGGACGTTACGGTATTTCTCCGGATCGTCCAGGATCCGGCCCGTCCCGCGCACGACACAGGTCATCGGATCTTCGTCCAGATGGATGGGCAGTCCGGTTTCCTGCTGGAGGAGTACGTCGAGGCCGCGGATCAACGCGCCACCGCCCGTCATGACGATCCCGCGATCGACGATATCCGAGGCGAGCTCAGGAGGCGTGATTTCCAGCGCGCGCCGCACCGCATCCACGATCTGCTGGATGGGCTCCTGCACGGCCTCGCGCACCTCGCTCGAGTGGACGCGCACGATCTTCGGAATGCCCGAGACCAGGTCGCGCCCCTTCACTTCCATCTCGCGCTCTTCCCCCACCGGTGCCGCCGAACCGATCTGGATCTTGATCTGCTCCGCGGTCGGCTCACCGATCAGGAGATTGTAGTTCTTCCGCATGAACTGGACGATCGCCTGATCCAGCTCGTCACCACCGGTGCGAATCGACGTGTCGGACACGATGCCGGACAACGCGATGACCGCGATTTCCGTCGTGCCGCCGCCGATGTCGATCACCATGTTGCCGGTGGGCGTTTCGACCGGCAGGCCGACACCGATCGCCGCGGCCATCGGCTCCGCCACCATGTAGACCTCTTTCGCGCCCGCCGATTGCGCGGAGTCCCGCACCGCGCGCTTCTCCACTTCGGTGATTCCCGAAGGCACGCAGACGATCACCTTCGGCTTCACGCGGAAGAGATGGCGGTCGATGATGGTCTTGAGGAAGAAGCGGAGCATCTTCTCGGTGACGTCGAAGTCGGCAATGACGCCGTCCTTCAACGGACGCACCGCGAGAATACCGTCGGGCGTGCGCCCGAGCATCCGTTTCGCTTCGAGTCCGATGCCCTTGATCTTGCCGGTCGCTTTCTCGATCGCGACCACCGAGGGCTCGTTGAGCACGATGCCTTCGCCTCGCACATACACGAGCGTGTTCGCCGTGCCGAGATCGACGGCGATCTCGTTCGCGGGGCTCCAAGCACCAAATTTTAGGTTCGACCAGCTTAGCGGCACAGGCAGTCAGGGCAAAGGGAAAAAAGAGGGGGCGCTATCTCAAGCGCCCCCAAGGTAACAAATGGCCTAACTGCAATCAATACGAAGGCTTGGGCGACCCCCTATTGGCGGCAGGGACCGTGCGGGTCGGTCTGCTTGGGTCCATCCACCACCGGGCGGTGCTCCAGGTTGGCGACCGCCACCGCGAAATCCCGAGCCAGGGTCGCGACCCGGGCCAGCACGGCGTAATCGATGTACTGGGCCTCGTCGGTCACCTGATGGTAGTCGGCATGCTCCCCGCGCGAGATCGCCAGCGCCGGGATCCCGTACCGCGCGTAGCTGTAGTGGTCGGCCCGGCAGTAGTACTGGAGCGGGTGCCCGGGAACGTCGAACTCATAGTTGAACGTGAAGGGCTGGGCCTCACCCGAGTTCACTTTCTCGAACAGGTCCCCGAATTGGGTCGAGAGCCGTTTGGCCCCCACCACCTCGAGATACCCGGGGCCGCCCTTGGGCAAGTCGATGGCATTCCCCCGACCCACCATGTCCATATCGATCTCCCCGACAATCGAGTCGCGCGGGACCGTCGGGTGGTCCGTGAACCACGCCGATCCGAGAAGCCCGCGTTCCTCGGCGACATGGGAGACGATCAGGATGGACCGGCGCGGGTGGGGCGCCGCGGCCAATGAACGCGCCACCGCCATCAGGCCGACTGTGCCCGAGCCGTCGTCGTCCGCGCCGTTGAAGACCGAGTCCGGACGGTCCCCGACGGCTTTCTTGAGCGAATCGCGGATCGCCGCCACGCGGGTCGCTTCGGCGGGAGTCGTCGCGCGTTGGGGGGAGTCCGCGCCCATCGGCCGCACCACCCGGTTGTAGGCGTACACCGAGTCGTGGTCCACCGGCACGAGGGTGAACCCCACGTGGTCGTGGTGTGCACTCATGGACACGTATTCGCCCTTGAGCGCCGGATCCGACCCCGGCAACATGGCGATGACGTTGCGGCCTGGGTGATCGAGAGGCTGGCGCAGCCAGCGCAGAGACCCCGACACCGCCGCACCGACCGATCCGGGCTTCGGCTTCGAGCCGAAGAGCGCCGGCAGGGCCCGCGGGGCGATCAGGAATCGGGGCGGGATTGGGGAGGTGATCGGCGTCGTGTCCGTGGTGACTCGACCGGCCAGAATCTGCGGTGTGAGATCGGGCGGCATTCGATCGAAGCCTGCGAGCGCCATCCCCGCGACGCGGGTCATGCCGGGATGCGCCGCGATCGCCCCGATCGTTGCGAACATCGGCCGGAAGCTCACAATCGAATCGGGGACCGAGAAGACCACCACGCGTCCGACGATCGCGGCGGAATCGGGCCAGGTCTCCGGCTGATCAATGGATCCCCCGTAGACCGTCGGGACCGCCGCGAAATCGTGTGTCACGGCGGGACCCAGGGGCAGCAGATTCTTCCCCACCGTCCACGTCTCGCCGCCCGCGCTGAGGGATGCCCCGGCATCGACGGAGACGTGAATGAAGGGAACCACCTGGAAGTAGCCGCCATTCTCGCCGGCCGGGAGCCACCCCGCCGCCTTCAGCTCAGCGGCAACCCATTCCTGTGCTTTCCAGTCGCCGATCGAGCCCGTCTGCCGGCCGCCCATCGAGTCGGCGGCGAGGGCGAACAAGTTCGCTCGGAGGGAATCGACGTTCAGTGGTGGAGGCGACTTCTGGCCTGCGACCGGCGACGCTGCAAACAAGAGCAAGCACGTCGACACGAGCCTACGCATGGGACGACCCCTCCCAGATAGTGGTGGCGACGGCGCTGCTGTATAAGCGGAACGGATGGTGTAACTTACAGCCCATGCGCGTCACCCGCCCGGCCGAGATCGCCGTCGTCGACCTGAGCCTCTGCGACCGCTGCGGCCTTTGCCTCCCCCTGTGCCCCCCCGAAGCCATCCACCTGGCCCTGGCCGACCTGGTGGTGGATGGCGTCGCCTGCACCGGTTGCCGGAAGTGCGTGGCACCTTGCCCCGTGGGTGCCCTGTCGATGGTCCCGAACCGCGCCGCCGCCTGATGCCTGACGTCGACGTCCTGGTCGTCGGCGGCGGCCCCGCCGGGAGCATCGCGGCCGCGGAAGCGAAGCGCGCCGCCCCCGAGGTCTCCGTCGTCCTCCTCGAACGCGATCGCGCGATTGGCGCACCCGTGCGCTGTGCCGAGGGCGTTGGTGATGCAGGGCTGCGCGAATTCGCCGACCCGACCGGGGCGCCCTGGACCGCCCGGAAAATCACGAAGGTCATTTTCTGGGCTCCCGACGGGACTGAGGTGAAGGTGGCCGAGCGCGAGGTGGGCTGGGTGCTCGACCGGACCCGGTTCGACGCATTCCTGGCCGCCGAGGCCGTGAGCGAAGGGGCCGAGGTTCGCGTGGGGACCGAGGTCAGGGGCATGCGGCGGGATGGCGACCGTTGGGTGGTCGAGACCCGGGGCGCCCGGGGTGCGGAGACGATCAGGGCCAGCATCGTCATCGGCGCGGATGGCGTCGAAACGATGGTCGGGCGCTGGGCCGGCCTCGACACCCGTGTCCCGTCGCGGGACATGGAGTCCTGCGCCCAGTACGTGGTCCAGGGGATCGACTTCGACCCGGACGCCATCTACCTGCAGTTCGGCGACCAGGTAGCTCCAGGCGGCTATGCGTGGGTGTTCCCGAAGGGCGTCGGCGTGGCCAACGTCGGCCTCGGCATTGTCGCGCTGAGGGCGGATGGCCGTTCGGCCCGGGGATACTTGGACGACTGGATCGCAGCCCGTTACCCGGCGGGTGCGAAGACCGGATACACGGTAGGGGGCGTGATCGTGCACACCACGGTCAAGCGGACGTTCGCCGACGGGACCCTGATCGCCGGTGATGCCGCACACATGGTCAATCCCCTCTCCGGCGGCGGCATCGTGAACGCCATGAAGGCGGGCCGGTTGGCCGGAAGAACGGCCGCTGCGGCCATCCGCGAGAAGAACACCACCGCCGACCGGTTGTCGAGCTACCACGACGACTGGATGAAGCTCCTCGGCGACGATCATCTCAAGTACTACCGCATCAAGCAGGCGCTCGAGGACCTGGATGACGGGTTCTTCAACGCCCTGGCGCGCACGGTGAATGCGATACCCACCCCCAAACGCACCCTCGGCCGCATCTTCGCGCATGCATTGGTGAAGCATCCCCAGCTCATCCCAGTGGCCGCGAGGTTCTTCTTCTGACCGCCCCCGCCCGGGTGGTGATGGAGCCCCGGACCATCTTCGTAGATGCCCATGCGATGCGCCGCCACGAGCGCGTCTCTGCGCTCAAGGAATGTCTCGCGGCCATCGTGCTGATTCAGGCAGGATGGAAGGACGTGACGTCCGCGGGGACCAACGCGCTGTCCATCTTCGACCTCGTCGTCGGGTTCGCCGTCCTGGGTGTGGGCGTGATCGAGCTGAAGCGGGGGAAGAAGTTCGGCAGCTGGGTACGGTGGTTCGATATCGCGGTGGGTGGTCTGATGGCGCTCGAAGGCCTGACACTCGCGACTGAGGGCCAGCATCACAAGACACTCATCTACGGCTACTACGGCCTCGGCGCGTTCTATGTCTTGCTGGGTGTGTTCCACGCGCACTTGGGACGGCGGCGGTATGTCCGGATGGACGATGACGGCGTCCAGGTCCGCATGACCCCCTTCCGCAGCTTCCGGCTCGGCTGGCCCGAGATCAGCCGCGTGGTCGGCCACGCCGACTCGATCGAGGTATTCGCGAAGGGAGACAAGCGGTACGAAGTCTCGAGGCGTTACGTGCCCAACCTCGACGAGATACGTCAGATGATGTTGGACCGCGCGTCAGGACGGGGTATCGCGACCCAGTAGTCGTCGCATCACCGTCGTGCCGACCGCGGCGCGATTCGCGCCGTAGGCCACCAGCCGACCCACGATTCCCAGCTCATCATCCCGCAGGCCAAATGGCACGTCACCCAGGTCCCACATGTACACGGGCACCCGGGACAACCGCATGGAGTCTCCGTCCACGCCGGCCACCCCATCGAATCCAAGTGAGTACCCCGCCCCCTTGGCCAGGCGGGCCACGCGCTCGTCGACGGCACCGAACGGATACGCGACGGCCTCGCCGGCATCCGCGCCCATTCGGGTGGTGAGCGTCTCACGAGACCGGCCCAACTCGTCCCTCACGCGAGAGTCATCGAGCCACGTCAATCGGGCGTGGGTCGCGCTGTGAGAGGCAAAGTCGAACCCTCGGGCCTTCCACCTCTCGATCGCGTCCCAGTCCAGGTGGCGCAGCGGATCCCGCGTGTACTGGATGTCCCAGGCGTTCGTCTTGCCGATGAAGTCGGTGATCAGAAACGTCGTTGCCCGAAAGCCCACCTCTGCAAGCGCAGGATACGCGTGCTCGGCGAGCTCGGAGTAGCCGTCGTCGAACGACAGCAGAAATGCGGATTGCGGAGGGCGGAGTGCGGAGTGTTCTGCATGGGCGGCAGCCGCGAACTGCTCAAGCGTCAATGTCCGCCAGCCGGCCTTGGCGAGGGCGCACATCTGACGACGGAAGGTTTCGAGAGAAACGCGGGTAACGCCCAGCTCCGGCGGGCCGCCGACGCGGTGATAGCACAGCACTGGTGGCGTCATCACGTTCCCGTACTGCCGAATCCCCCTTCACCCCGGGCCGACGGCGGCAGCTCGGCCACTTCCTTCAACTCCATCAATTCGACCTTCTGGAACACCATCTGCGCGATCCGCATCCCCCGGGTCACCTGCACCGGCTCCTTGCCGAGGTTGATCACGGCCACCATCAACTCGCCGCGGTAATCGGAATCGATGGTCGCGGGGGTGTTGGGAAGGCTCAGCCCCTGCTTCAGGGCGAGCCCCGAGCGGGGGCGGATCTGGGCTTCGTACCCTTCGGGGATGGCGATCGCGAGGCCCGTCTTGACCAGGCGGCGCTCGAGCGGCTGCACCGTGAAATCAGGCTCGGCAGACGCGAGGTCGTAGCCGGCCGAACCCGCCGTCTGACGGACCGGCAGGGGAAGACCGTCGTGGTGCGGCAGACGCCGCACCGACACGACGGGCGCACCCATGCTCAGACCAGCGTCTTGAGGTCGGCGAGCGAGAGGCCGAACGCCTCCGCCACGCCCGGATAGACCACTTTGCCCTCGATCACGTTCAAGCCCAGCGCCAGGGCGCGGTCCGCCTTGCAGGCGGATTTCCAGCCCACCTTGGCCAGCCGCTTGGCGTACGGGAACGTCGCGTTGGTGAGCGCGAGGGTGGACGTGCGAGGCACACCACCGGGCATGTTGGCCACCGCGTAGTGGATGATGCCGTCCACCACGTAGGTCGGATTCTCGTGGGTCGTGGGCTTGATGGTCTCGATGCAGCCGCCCTGGTCGACCGCCACGTCGACGATCACGGCTCCCGGCTTCATGAGCTTGAGATCATCGCGCTTCACCAAGTGCGGTGCCTTGGCGCCCGGCAGGAGCACCGCGCCGACGACGAGGTCCGCCTTCTTCAGCTGGTCCAGAATGTTGTGGCGATTCGAGTACAGGAGATCGACATTCGGCGGCAGGACATCGGACAGATAGCGCAGCCGGTCGAGCGAGACGTCGAGCATGGTGACATGCGCACCGAGGCCCGCCGCCATCTTCGCCGCGTTGGTGCCGACGACGCCACCCCCGATGATCAGGACCTCCGCCGGCAGCACGCCGGGGACGCCGCCCAGCAGGATGCCGGAGCCGCCGAACACCTTCTCGAGGTACTTGGCCCCCTCCTGCACCGCCATCCGGCCCGCGACCTCGCTCATCGGCGTGAGCAAGGGCAGCTCACCGGAATCGAGCTGTACCGTCTCATACGCGATGGCGACTGCGTTCGAGCCGATCACCGCTTTGGTCAGGTCCTCGGCTGCCGCGAAGTGGAAGTAGGTGAACAGCACCTGGCCCTTCCGCATCCGCGGCCACTCGACCGCGATGGGCTCCTTCACCTTCATGATCATCTCGGCCTTGGCCCAGACTTCGTCGACCTTGGGCACGATCTGCGCGCCCACCGCCGTGTACGCATCGTCGGCAAACCCGCTTCCGAGTCCCGCGCCCTGCTCCACCAGCACGGTGTGACCGTCCGCCGCCAGCGCCTCGGCGCCGGCGGGCACCAGGGCCACGCGATTCTCGTTGGTCTTGATCTCTTTCGGGACGCCGACGATCATGCCGGTCTCTCCAGGAGGCTGGTCAGGAATTCGGGCCGAGCCACACCAGCGTGAAGCGCTCGGGATTGAAGAATTCGGCCGCCGCGGCTGACACCTGGTCTTCGGTGAGCGCGACGATTTCTTTGAGGACGTCATCCAGGGATCGGTAGGCCTCGCCGTACACGTGCCCGCCCGCCAAACGATACATCTTGGCGGTGGGACTCTCCAGCGACAGCATCACCTGCCCCTGCGTCTGCAGTTTCGCTTCCTTGAGCGCGTCGCCGCGCAGTCCTTCGCGCGACAGCGTCGCCAGCTCGCCACGGATCGCGTCCGCGGCGGCCTGCGCCGTCTGCGGCTGCGTGCCGACATACACGCCCGTGGTGCCGACTCCGCGGAAGAACGACGAAAACGCGTACACGGCGTAGGCCAATCCCAGCTCCTCGCGCACCTTCTGGAAGAGCCGGGACGACATCCCGCCCCCCAGAATGTTCGCGAGCACCATGATCGCGTACTTCCGCTTGTCCGCGAAGGGCACGGTATCGGTGGCGAACACGAGGTGGCTCTGCGCCGACTCCCGCGCCACCCGCCGGAAGCCGCCGCGGACAGCCGGCGTGACCCGCGCCATCTCGACGCGGCCGGCCGGAGTCGCCGGACGCTCGAACCACCCCTCCTGCTCCACCATCTTGAGCAGGTCCTGGTGGGTGAAGTTTCCGGCCGCGGCGATGACGCAATTGGCGGGGTGGTAGGCCCGGCGGTGCAGATCCCCGAGGTGCTCCGTCGACAGCGCGCCGACCGTCTCGCGCGTTCCCAGGATCGAGAACCCGTACGGATGCTCGGGCCACAGGGTCTCGGCGGAGAGGTCGAAGACGAGATCGTCGGGCGTGTCCTGCACCGTCGAGATCTCTTCGAGGATGACGTTGCGTTCGAGCTGGAGATCGGCGTCCCGGAGGACCGGCCGGCGGACCAGATCGGTCAGCACGTCGATGGCGCGGGGCAGATCGGCGTCCAGCACGCGTGCCTGGAACGCGGTCGAGTCCCGCGAGGTGTAGGCGTCGAGGGACCCGCCCCGGGCCTCGAGCGCCAGCGCGATTTCCTGTGCGCTCCGCCGCTCGGTGCCCTTGAATACCATGTGCTCGAGGAGGTGCGACACGCCCATCTGCGGGCGGGCTTCATGGGCGCTGGCGGCGCGCACCCAGATACCGACGGCCGCCGAGCGCACCGTGGGGACGCGCTCGGAGCAGATGACCAGGCCGTTGTCGGCCGTGGTCTGGTAGATCTCCTGGTCGAGCTGAACGGTGTTCACGCCCGCTCAGTTCTTCTCGATCAGGGCCTTCCGGGAGAGCTTCATCCGGCCGCGCTCATCCACCTCGAGCAGCTTCACCCGCACGGTGTCGCCCTTCTTGACCACGTCTTCGGTCTTCTCAGTGCGGGCATGCTGCAGCTCGGAGATGTGGAGCAGCCCCTCGACGCCGGGCAGAATCTCGACAAACGCCCCGAACGCCGTGGTGCTCTTCACGGTGCCTTCGTAGATCTTGCCGACTTCGGGCGTCTGGACCATGCCGGCGATGATGTCGCGGGCGCGTTCGCCGCCCTCGCCCACGCCGGAGATGGTGATCAGGCCGGAGTCGTCGATGTTGATCTCGGCGCCCGTCTGCTCCTGGATGGAGCGGATGGTCTTGCCCTTGGGGCCGATGATGTCGCCGATCTTGGACTGCGGGATCTGGATCGTGATGATTCGCGGCGCGTACTTGGACAGCTGCGACCGCGGCTGCGGAATGGCGGCTTCCATGATGTCGAGGATCTTGAGGCGCGCCTTGCGGGCCTTCTCCAGCGCCTCGGTCACGATCCCGAAATCCAGGCCCTCGATCTTGATGTCCATCTGAATGGACGTCACGCCGGCCCGCGTGCCCGCGACCTTGAAGTCCATGTCGCCGAGGTGGTCTTCGGTGCCCAGAATGTCGGTGAGCACCGCGACGCGCTTCCCTTCCTTGATCAGCCCCATCGCCACACCCGCGCAGGCACCCGTCATCGGCACGCCGGCGTCGAAGAGCGCGAGCGAGCCGCCGCAGACCGTCGCCATGGACGACGAGCCGTTGGACTCGAGGATGTCGGAGACGATGCGGATGGTGTACGGGAACTGCTCGTACGGCGGCAGCAACGCCTGGAGGGCACGCTCCGCGAGCGCCCCGTGGCCGATTTCCCGGCGGGAAACGCCGCGCACCATCTTCACTTCGCCCGTCGAAAAAGGCGGGAAGTTGTAATGCAGCATGAAGGACTTCGTGGTCTCCTGCGGGACGTCGATCGAATCGATCCGCTGCTCGTCCGAGACGCTGCCGAGCGTCGCCGAGACCAGGGCCTGGGTCTGACCACGGGTGAAGAGGGACGAGCCATGGGTGCGCGGCAAGACACCGACTTCGCAGGTGATCGGGCGGACGGTATCCAGATCACGGCCGTCCACGCGCTCACCACGGGAGAGCACCTGCTCCCGCATGGTGTGGTACTCGATCTCTTCGATGACGCTGGAGATATCCTTCCCGTTATCCGGGAACTCCTCCGCCAGCTGCTCCTGGATGGTGTGCTTCAGCGCCGCGAGCGCCTGCGTCCGCTCCGACTTCTCGGCGAGGTTCAGGGCCTCGGAGATCCGCGGCTCGGCCAGGGCCTTCACCCGGGCGACGAGGTCGGCGGGCGCCTCGATCTTGGTCCACTCCATCTTGGGCTGAGCCGTTTCGGCGACCAGCTCCTTCTGCGCGGCGATCAGGTCTCTAATGCCGGCGTGCGCCGTCTGGAGGCCCTTCACGATGTCGGCCTCGGACAGCTCCAGCGTACCGCCTTCCACCATCACGATGGAGTCGGCCGAGCCGGAAACGATCATGTCGACGTCCGAGAACTCGAGCTGCTGGAACGTCGGGTTCAGCACCCACGCGCCCTCGACGCGGCCGACGCGAACCGCCGCGATCGGACCATTCCAGGGCACCTTCGACAAGGAGAGGGCCGTGGACACGGCGGTGACGCCGAGGACGTCGGCGTCATTTTCCTGGTCGGCGGAAAGGACGTAGATGAAAACCTGGACTTCGTTCTTGAATCCTTCAGGGAAGAGCGGGCGGATGGAGCGGTCGGTCACCCGGGCGGAGAGAATCTCCTCGTCCGAGGGGCGGCCTTCGCGCTTCAAAAAGCCGCCGGGAATCTTGCCGGCGGCGTAGCTCTTCTCGCGGTATTCGACGGTGAGGGGGAAGAACGGGAGGGTGGACACGTTGTCCGAGACCGTCACGGTCGCCAGCACCACGGTTTCCCCGAACTGCATCAGGCAGGATCCGGCGGCCTGCTTGGCCAGCCGTCCCGACTCCAGCCGGAGGGTCCGGCCGGCGAACTGCTTTTCGACGTGCTTCACCTCGGTCGCCTGTCTAGAGCACAATAGAAGGACGCCGGGCTAGACCGGTGCTCTTCCCGGCCAGCCCTGACGCGACGCCGTCCGACCTCTTAGTGGCGGAGGTCCAGCTCAGTAATGAGCCGGCGATACCGTTCCAGATCCGTGCGCTTCAGATACTCCAGGAGGCGGCGGCGCTGATGCACCATGCGCAGAAGCCCGCGGCGTCCGTGGTGATCTTTGGCGTGAGTCTGGAAGTGATCGGTGAGGCTGTTGATGCGCTCGGTGAGCAACGCGATCTGCACCGGCGTGGATCCGGTGTCCTTGTCGTGCTGCCCGTGTTTCCGAACCGGCGTCGTCTTGTCGTACATCTGTTCGTGTTCCCTAATCGTTGTGAGCACAGTAAGTTAGAGGCACACCCCGCCTCTGTAAAGGCCTGATGACGAACGCCCCCCCAGCCCCGACTGACCTCGTCGGTCAGACTCTGGGCCCATATCGGCTGGAACAGCTGCTGGGTCAGGGCGGTTTCGCCTGGGTCTTCGCGGCCCGCGAAGCCGACGGCACCCCCGTCGCCGTCAAAGTGCTGAAGCCGCGCTACGCCACGGACCCCCAGTTCGCCCCGCGGTTCCGGAACGAGGCCAAGACCGCCTCCCAGCTGGAGCATCCGAACATCATCCGGATCCGCTCTGTGGGTGAGGCGAACGGGCACTCGTACTTCTCGATGGACCTCTGCTCGGACAGCCTGGCCCTCCGGATCGCCCGCGAGGGTCCCCTGCCCGAGGCCGACCTGCTCCGCACGGCCAAGGACCTCGCGCATGCCCTCGAGTTCGCGCATGGCCAGGGGATCATCCACCGCGACATCAAGGTCGACAATGTGCTCCTGCGATCCGATGGGTCAGCCGTACTGACGGACTTCGGGATCGCACGAACGGTGTCGGGTTACGCGACGTCCACGGGCGTCGATATGACCATCGGCACGCCGTCTTATATCTCTCCCGAGCAGGCACAGGGCCGTCCCCTGGACCCGAGGGCGGACATCTACTCTCTCGGCGTCACCCTCTACAAGGCGGCCACGGGCGAGGTGCCCTTCTCCTCGAAGGACTGGTTCGAGCTGGCGCGCATGCACGTCGAAGATCCGCCACCGCCCCCCCGTGCGCGCCGGCCGGACCTCTCGAAGCGCCTCGAACGGGTGATTTTCAAGTGCCTCGCCAAGCACCCGGATGACCGCTACGCCTCGGCCACCGCGCTGCTCGAAGACCTCGTAGAAGTCGAGGCCAAGCAGCGCCCCACCGTCGAAGTAGGGACGCCGCCGCCGGGAACGCGCGAGCAGGTTGCTATCAAGCGACCGGTGACGAAGAAATTTCCGTGGGAAGTATGGGTGTTGGTGGGAGGGGTGGTGGTGCTGACGATCTTGGTGTGGAGACTAATTAGTCGCTAAGACGCCAAGTCGCTAAGTCGGCTATCTGAACATCCCAAGTACCCGGTCCATGAGACGGCCGAAAAAGCCACGCGCTTGAGCAACAGGAGTCGCCACTTCGGCGGACAGGCTGGCGGGCGTCTCCGACAGAGCCTTCTTCGCCGCGGCCTTGAGTGCCGATTCGTACTGCGCCGGAAATGGCCGCTCGGCAAGCTTGATCTCGAACCCCTTCCCTTCAGCCGCCGCCAGCTCGACGACTCCGGGCGCGCCGCGTTCGATCACCGCGATCAGCTCGCGCCAGCCGTCCCCCTTCAACGACTTCCGCTCGCGGTAATACGTGGCCGCGACCGCTGCGACCAGCCGGTCCGCCTTGATCCGCCCGCCTACGTACTCGGCGAGCGCGTCTTTAGCGGAGGGCTTTGATGACGTCATTCCCGACCACGAAGAGCATGAGACCGACGATGAGGAAGAACCCGACCTGCAAGAGCCGCAGCCGCAGCTCCAGGGACAGCGGCCGTCGACGGATGCCCTCGGCCACCAGGAACATGAAGTGACCGCCGTCGAGCACGGGGATCGGCAGCAGGTTCAGGAACGCGAGATTGATGGAGAAGACGGCCATGAACTCGATGTACCGCTCCACACCCTGCCGGGCGACCTGCCCGGAGACTTGGGCGATCGTCACGGGCCCCGACAACGCATGCCCGATCGAAACCTTGCCGGTGACGATATCACGAAGGCCGCTCAGAATCCCTCCCGCAGTCCGCAGGCTCACGTCCCATCCATCGGGGATCGCGCGTCCAATCGGCTCCGGGTGGTAGGCCGTGGGGACGTCCACCTGAACGCCGACCTGGCCGTAGGTGCTCGCCTGCCCTGATGTCCCCGCCTTCTCCGTGATCGAATCGGGTACCACGGTGACCGCGAACGTCGAGTCCGCCCGCCGGATCCGCAGCGCGACCGCTTTGCCCGGACTTTCGTGGATGAGCCGCTGTACCGTAGTCCACGACGCGACCGTGTCGCCCGCCGCGCCGACGATCATGTCCCCCTGCTCCAGCTTCGCCTTGTAGGCCGGCGTTCCGGGAATCACGAGGCCGATCCGCGGAGGAATCAGGGGCTCGATCAAGGAGGCCAAGTACCCTCCGTCCGTGAGCGAGTCCTTGCTGATCGTGACCCTCAGGGGCTCGGCGCGTCCCGCGACCCGGATGGCGATGGTGCTCCCCCGGACGGCGCTGTCGAGCGCATTCCCGACGTCGCCCCAATCGCGGATCGAATCGGCGCCGATGGTCAGGAGCCGGTCACCCCGATGCAGGGTCGCCAACGCCTCGGCGCCGGCCGGGAGCTTCGCGACATCGACGGAGTCGACGACCGTGCTCGCGATCGTCGCCGCACCGAACACCACGGCCTCACCGGTGATCAGTACGTACGCGAGGATCAGATTCATCGTGACGCCGGCCAGAATCACCACGATCCGGGCCCACAGCGGTTTCCGGTCAAACGCGCGCGACGGGTCGACTGCCTGAGGCGCCGGGCCGCCCTCGACCTGCCCCATCATCCCCTCATCCTCGAGGCCCGCCATCTTGACGTAGCCGCCGAGGGGGAGTGCGGCGATGCAGTACTCGGTCTCACCCCAGGTGAAGGACAGGATGGGCTTCCCGAAGCCGAGTGAGAACCGGTGCACTTGAATCCCCACGGCCTTGGCGGCGAGGAAGTGACCGGCTTCGTGCACGAAGATGAGCACGCCGATCATCACGACGAAGGCGGCGAGGGTCAGGAGCATGCGATCTCCCGGGCGAGGCGCCGGGCTTCGCGATCGGCGTGGAGCACACCCTCGAAGGTGCCCGCGTCCCCCTGCGGGGCCTTCGCCAGGGTGCCGTCGATCACCTCCGCGATTCTGCCGAACCGGATCGTGCCGCTCAGGAACAGCTCCACCGCCACCTCGTTGGCCGCGTTGAACACCGCGGGGGCCGTCCCCCCGGCCACGCCCGCACTCCTCCCCAACCCATACGCCGGAAAGAGCGCCGGGTTTACCGGCTGGAAGGTCAGATCTCCCGTGGCGAGCGGATCGAAAGCTCTGGTCCCTGAGTCGCTCACGCGCTCCGGGTGAGTGAGGGCGTACAGAATGGGCAGCTCCATCGTCGGGAAGCCAACCTGAGCCAGCACCGAGCCATCCCGGAACTCCACAAACGCGTGGATGATCGACTGTGGATGGACGACGATCTCCACGGACGGGTAGCCCAGACCGAACAGAAAGTGGGCCTCGATCACTTCGAGCGCCTTGTTCACCAGCGTGGCCGAATCGACCGTGATCTTGGGACCCATCTTCCACGTCGGATGCTGCAGCGCCTCGACCACCGACGCCCCGGCGACCTGCTCCGGGGTCCACGTGCGGAATGGGCCGCCCGACGCCGTCAGGATCAGGCGGCGCAGATCCTCGGGCGTGCGCCCCGAAAGGCACTGGAGAACGGCGCTGTGCTCGGAGTCCACCGGGACGAGCTCCCCGCCCCCGGCCTTCGCGGCGGCGGTCACGAGCTCGCCGGCCATCACGAGCGTTTCCTTGTTCGCGAGCGCGACCCGCTTCCCCGCCGACAGGGCGGCGAGCGTCGCCTCGAGTCCTGCGGCACCCACGATACCGTTCACCACGATGTCCACGTCGGGCCGGGTGGCCGCTTCGATCAGGCATTCCCGCCCGTTCCCGTTCACACACTTCGCAAACGCGGGCTTCCACTCCTTTGCCTGGGCGTCGAGCATCGCCTGGTTCGTGTGCGCCGTCAGCGCGACGAGATGAAAACGGTCACGCTGCCGCGACAGCACGTGCAGGGTGGAACGTCCGATGGAGCCTGTGGACCCGAGGATCGCGACGCCGGTGCTCATGGAACCCGGAAGAACCAGAAGAGTCCGGCGGTGGCGGGCAGGACGAAGTAGAGCGAATCGAGCCGGTCGAGCACGCCGCCATGCCCGGGGATCAGCGCCGACGAATCCTTCACGCCGACTTCGCGCTTGAAGAGGGACTCCGCGACGTCGCCGACCTGCGCCAGAATGCCGATGGCGACGCCGATCACGATCAACGGGAGCACGCCGACCACCATCCCCAACCGCGGGAACACCCACAGGCCGATCGCCGCGGTGGCCACGATCCCGCCGGCCAGTCCGCCGGCGGCCCCAGCCCAGGTCTTCTTGGGAGACACGACCGGCGCGAGCTTCGCCCCACCGATCGCAGAGCCCGCGCCCATGGCCGCGGTGTCGCAGACCCAGGTGGCGACGAGCGGCAGGAGCACCAACCAGGTGCCCTGCCAGGGCCCCAGGGCGCCATTCCGGAGTTTGAGAATGAAGGCGAGCATCCAGGACGCGTAAAATGGGCCCATCACGGTGAGGGCCACCGCGGTCAGCGGCTTCTGTGTCGGTGCCCGGGTGGCCAGGGCGACCACCATCACGGCCATCAGCCAGCACGCCAGGGCATAGGGCCAGCCGACGATCATCGACGAGAGCATGCCGAGAGGGATGGCGGCGGCACACAGGTACCCGAGCCAGGCGATGGGTTCAATCCCTTGCTTCCGGCCGAGGTCGTAGAGCTCACGTGTGCCCAGGACACCGAGCACGGCGAGCATCCCCGCCAGAATCCAGTCGCCTTCGTAGATGATGAGGACCGCGAGGGGGATCGCGACGACTGCGAAGGCGATCCGGACCAGCAGATTCCGCGACATCAGGCCGTGACGTTGCCGAAGCGCCGCTCGCGCCGCTGATAGTCGAGGATCGCCTCGTACAGACACTGGCGGTCGAAGTCGGGCCAGAGCACCGGCGTGATGTAGATCTCGGTGTAGGCCAGCTGCCAGAGCAGGAAGTTGGAGAGACGCTGTTCGCCCGACGTCCGGATCAGGAGATCGGGATCGGGCCACGGCGCGGTGTAGAGCTTCGCCGCGAGGGCCCCCTCATCGAGGTCTTCCAGGCGCTTATTCCCCTTCAGCACCTCTTCGGCCAGGAGCCGCGCGGCCCGCGCGAGCTCCGCACGGGACGAATACGAGATGCAGAGGTTCAGGGAGAGCTTGGTGCCGCCTCGCGTGTCGGACATGATCCGTTCGACCGCGGCCCGCTGCTTGGGGCCGAGGCGGGTCAGGTCGCCGAGCACGTTCACGCGCACGCCCTGATCCGACAGCTCCCGGACTTCCCGGGCGATGTATTCCTCGAGCAGGTTCATCAGGGCCGAGATCTCGGTGGCCGGGCGATTCCAGTTCTCTTCCGAGAACGCGAACAGCGTGAGCACCTCGACGCCGCTCTCGATCGCACCTTCCACCACCTCACGGACGGCCTTCATTCCCGCCCGGTGTCCCAGGGGCCGGGGCATGAGGCGCCCGCGGGCCCAGCGCCCGTTGCCATCCATGATGATGGCCACGTGGCGGGGGACGCCCCCGTTGAGACGAACCTGCGCCAGGAGATCCGCGGTGACCACTAGACCTCCATGATCTCCGCTTCTTTGCCCTTCACCGCGTCATCGATCGCTTTCATCTTCTCATCGTGCAGTTTCTGCACGTCCTTTTCGCAGTGCTTCTTTTCGTCTTCCGATACGTGCTCGAGTTTCTTGGCCTTGGCGATCGCGTCGGTCCGGGCATGCCGCACTCCCACCCGCCCTTCTTCGGCGAACTTGTGCACGACCTTCACCAACTCCCGGCGCCGCTCCTCGGTGAGCGCCGGGATCGGGATCCGGATGACCGTGCCGTCGTTGGAGGGGGTGAGGCCGAGCTCCGAGACCACGATGGCCTTCTCGATGGCTTTGGCCAGCGACTTGTCCCAAGGCGTGACCGTCAGGAGCTTGGGCTCGGGCGCCGCGACGCTCGCGACCTGATTGAGCGGCATCAGATTGCCATAGGCGTCCACGCGGACCACGTCGAGGAGCGTGGTCGTCGCCCGGCCGGTGCGCACGCTGGAAAACTCGCGCTTCACCGACTCGACCGACTTCTCCATGGCCGCCTTCGCCGTCTTCAACAACTCGGGGATCGTGCTCATCGAACGATGGTGCCGACGCGCTCCCCCGCCAGAATGCGCGCGGTCGCGCCGGACTGGTTGATGTTGAACACCACGATGGGGAGCCGGTTCTCCTTGCACAACCCGAACGCGTTGGCGTCCATCACCGCGTACCCCTTCACGAGCGCGTCCTGGAAGGACAGCTCGGGGATGAACGTCGCCGTCTTGTCCTTCTTCGGATCGGCCGTGTAGACGCCGTCCACGTTGGTCGCCTTCATCAGGACCTGGGCTTCAATCTCCAGGGCCCGGAGGACCGCGGCGGTGTCCGTCGAAAAGTAGGGGTTTCCGGTCCCCCCGGCGAAGATCACCACGCGGCCCTTATCCAAATGCCGAATGGCCCGCCGGCGGATGTAGGGCTCCGCCAGCTCCTCCATCCGGATGGCCGTCATCACCCGCGTATCGACGCCCTTCTTCTCCAGCACTTCCTGGAGGGCCAGGGCGTTGATGATGGTGGCCAGCATGCCCATGTAGTCGGCTGAAACGCGGTCCATCCCCTGCTGGCTGGCGGTGGTGCCGCGGAGAATGTTGCCTCCCCCCACCACCAGGCCCAGCTGGACTCCCGTGGCCGCGACCGACTTCAGCTCATCGGTGATGCCTTCCAGGGTAGCAAAATCGATGCCCGCCCCGGTGCCCTTCCCGCCCGCAAACGCCTCGCCCGACAGCTTGAGCAGCGCGCGTTTGTAGGCCAGGACGGGCATGGTCAGTTGCCCCCGAGCTCGAACCGGGCGAACCGGCGGATCTCCACCTTCTCGCCGGTCTTCCCCGAATAGGCCTTCACCAGATCACCGATGGTCACCTTGTCGTCCTTCACGAAGGGCTGCTCCATGAGCACGCTCTCCTGGAAGAACTTCTTGAGCATCCCCTCGACGATCTTGCCGCGGATCTGCTCGGGCTTCTTCTGCTCGATGACCTGCGCCTCGTAGATGCGCCGCTCCCGCTCCACGACGTCCGGGTGCACGTCCTCGATCCGGACGGCCAGCGGGCGGCTGGACGCGATCTGGAGCGCGACGTCGCGCGCGAGCTGCTTGAACTCATCGGTGCGGGCCACGAAGTCGGTCTCGCAGTTCAGCTCGACCATCACGCCGACCTTGCCCGTGAAGTGGATGTACGAATCGATCAGGCCCTCGGCGGCATTGCGCTCGGCGCGCTTCTCCGCCTTGGCGGCGTACTTCACCCGCAGGATCTCGGTGGCCTTCTCGAGGTCGCCACCCGTCTCCTCCAGGGCCTTCTTGCAATCCATCATGCCGGCACCGGTACGGTTCCGGAGCTCCGCCACCATTTTCGCTGAAATCTCAGGCATCAGTGTCCCCGTTAAAAAATGCCGCCCTCGGCCGTCAGGCACGGAGGGCGGCGGCTCTTGTGCAACCCCGTCCGGGCAAGCGCGCTTACGCGCCCCCCGCCGCCGACGTCCCTCCCGCCGGCGCTTCATCGGTCTTCAACCGGGCCGCAATGGCCTCGGGCTTCGGCCGCCGCTTCCGGCGGGCCGGCTTCTTCTTCCGGTCGCCGTCGGCCTCGGCTTCGACACCCGTTTCGGTCGAATACGTGGTGCCCTCGGCCTCCTCGGCGGATTCGCGCATCGGCATCTGCCGGCGCGCTTCCCCAATGACGTCGGACAGCGCGGCGGTGATCAGCGCGACCGACCTGATGGCATCGTCGTTCCCCGGGATCGGCACCGTGATCAGGTCCGGATCGGCGTTCGTGTCGACGATCGCGACCACCGGAATCCCGAGCTTGTTGGCCTCGGCGACGGCGATGCGCTCCTTCTTGGCGTCGACGATGAACAGCGCCCCGGGCAAGCGGCCCATGTTCTTGATGCCCGACAGGTTCTTGTCGAGCTTCTCGCGCTCGCGGTCGAACAGGAGCTGTTCTTTCTTCGTGTAGTTCTCGAACTCACCGTCCGACGCGCCCTGCTCGAGATCCTTGAGCCGCTTGATCTGCTTCTTGATGGTCTGGAAGTTCGTGAGCGTGCCGCCCAGCCAGCGCTCGGACACGAAGAACGAGCCGCACTTCTCGGCTTCGGCCTGCAGAATCGCCTTGAGCTGTTTTTTGGTGCAGACGAAGAGGACGCCCTCGCCCTTCAGGACCACGCTCCGGAGGAGCTCCTGGGCCTGCTGCAGCTGATGGAGTGTCTTCTGGAGGTCGATGATGTAGATGCCGGAGCGCTCGGCGAAGATGAACCGCCGCATCTTGGGGTTCCAGCGCCGAGTCTGGTGTCCGAAATGGACACCGGCTTCCAGCAGGTCCTGCAGTTGAGGCTGCGCCATGCAATCCTTTCTTGGGTTTTAGTCCGCCGTCGCCGTCATTTCCAACGCCACCCCGAAGGGACCCGGCATCGGATCGGGCGACGTGAGAATTTTTACCGCTTGCTGAACTGGAAGCGCTTCCGCGCGCCAGCCCGGCCCGGCTTCTTGCGCTCCACGGCCCGCGGATCGCGGGTAAGGAGGCCCTGTTCACGAAGCTTTTTCCGGTGCCGCTCGTCCGCCAGACAGAGCGCACGCGCGATCGCCATGCGAAGCGCGCCGGCCTGCCCCGTCATGCCGCCGCCATTCACGCGCGCGCGCACATCGAAGGCGCCGAGCGTGTCCGTGACGGTGAACGACTGCTGGATGTGCGACACGAGGCTCGGCCGGGGGAAGTAATCACCCAGCGTGCGCCCGTTGATGTTCCACTTCCCCGACCCCGGCGTGAGGTACACCCGGGCGACCGCGACTTTGCGGCGGCCGATGGCGTGCCAGCGGAGCTCCGGCGTGATCGCGGCGCTCACTTGGCACCCGCCAGCGTCATGGGCTGCGGCTGCTGCGCCGCGTGCGGATGCGTCGGTCCCGCATACACCTTCAGCATCTGCTTCACCTTCTGACGGGAAAGCGTGGTCTTCGGCAGCATTCCCCACACCGCCTTCTCGATCACGCGGTCGGGGTGCTTCTCGAGGAGCTTCGCGACCGGCGTAAACCGCTCGTGCCCCATGTAGCCGGTGTGGCGGAAGTATTCCTTCTGCGCCGGCTTGTTCCCGGTCAGCTTCACGGCTTCGGCGTTGACGACGATGACGCAGTCACCACCGTTGACGTGCGGCGTGAACGTGGGCTTATGCTTGCCGCGCAGGACCTGCGCCACCCGCGAGGCGAGACGCCCCAGGGGCTGGCCCGCGGCATCCACCACCCACCAACGCCGTTCGATTTCCTCTGGCTTCAGAACGAATGTCTTCATGGTCCTCTTCGAGAGCCCGAAAATAGACAGACTAGAACTCTAACCGGGCCCTAAGCACGTGTCAATTGGAGGGTTCCACACTTTCGAGGGTCACGAGTGGGGCCCCTTTTTCCACAACTGCGCCAGGGGTCACGTGCACTTTTTTGACGATCCCGGGATGGGTCGCCTTGAGCTCATTCTCCATCTTCATCGCCTCGACCACCACCAACCCGGTCCCGGGCCCCACCTTCTGACCCTCCGTGACCGGTACCCGAACCACCAATCCCGGCATGGGAGCTTTGATGACCCCACCCCCCGCGGGTCCCCCCTTTTTTCCGGTCAGGGTTCTGATGGCCTGAGTCCGCTCGTCGACCGCTTCGACCTCGACCCGCTCACCGACGGCCCCCAGGGCCCACTCCCCGATACCCTCCAGGGCCTGGGCCGAGACGGTCCAGGAGTCCCCGCCGAGCAACAGGTGATGCAGCGGGGTGCCGGGAACGGCCGCAAGGTGGGCTTCGAGCGTTTCCCCATCCACCCGGACAGACCCGCCCGACACCTCGACCTCGACGGTCAGGCCGGCGAGCCGCACGAAGTACTTCACGCAGCCTCCAGGATGGCGACCGTCTCGACATGGGCCGTTTGCGGAAACAGGTCGAACGCCTTCACGCCCGTCACCCGGTAGTTGGTCGACAACCGCGAAAGGTCCCGCGCGAGCGTCGCGGGGTCACAGGAGATGTAGACGACCTTCGCCACCGGCTCACCCGTCAATCGCAGCGTGACGTCCCAATGGAGCCCCGCCCGTGGCGGGTTCACGACCACGGCCGCCGGCGGATCTTCGAGCGTGGGAAGCACGTCCTCGGTCTTTCCCGCGATGAACCGAATCCGGTCGATCCCGGCACGCGTGCGAGCCCACGTCACCGCTTTCTCGTCCGCGTCGACGCTCACCACCGAGGCGCCCGCCTTGGCGAGCGCGAGCGCCGTGTCTCCGATCCCACCGTACAGGTCCCAGGCGAGCTGGTCAGTCAGGTTGCCGAGCTGCTGGACTGCCCAGTCCCGTGCCAGCCCACCCATTTCGGGGTGCACCTGCTCGAAGGCGGTGGCCGGGAAGCCCGTGGCCGGACCCGCCATGACGCGTGCTGCCCCCTCCGTCGGCTGCCACCAGCAGATGACCTCACCGTCGCCGGTACTGAGCGCCTTCCGCATGGCGTCAGCCTTGAGCCACGGCTCCCCCGAGGATTCGACCATGAGGTGGCGATGGCCGTCCCGATCGAGCCGCAACGTGATGTGCGCCGGGCGGTCGGGCAGGAGATCGAGATGCGCGACCACGCCACGCCAGAGCGCCATGAGCCTGACGTCCGCGATGTGGCAATCGTGGAGAGCGAAGACGGCATTCGGGCGGTTCTGCGGATGGAAACCGGCGGTGATTCCCTTCCCGCCATGTCCGGCCTTCACGGCGAGCGTGATCTTCGCCCGGTACCGCCATTCTTCGGCGGCTTCGACGATCTCGGGATCAGGGAGATCGAGCTTCCCGATTCTCCGCAGCGCCTCGCCGACGATCGAGCGCTTGGCCGCGAGCTGGGCTTCGTAGGAGAGGTGCTGGATCTGGCAACCGCCGCAGTCGTCGTCGATGTAGTGCCGGCACGCAGGGGTGATGCGCGCGGGTCCTGCGCTGACGATCTCCTCGACACTCCCGCGCGCGAAGTTCTTTCGCTTTTCGACGGCACCGAGCCGGATCTGCTCACCGGGCGCGGTGCGCGGAACGAAGATCGCGCGTCCGTCCCCGAGCCTTCCCACGCCGTCACCACCACCGGCGATCGAAGTGATCGTGACGAGCTCACTCACGCCCAATTCCCTCGCGTCGGGCGGCTTGGAGCCAGGGCGACCCCGACGGCGACTCCTCGCTCCTCCCCCCTCCCGCCATGCCGCCGGACCTTCGCTCTTCCGCCAGCATGGCCGCCACCACCGCCACGGGCTTCACGAGCGCATCCGACAGGGGGGCCGACAGCAGGGCTTCACCTTTCCGGTCCAGGTAGCCGATGTCGATCGCCCCCGACCGGAAGTCGGGGTCGGCGAGCACGCGAAGATGAAATGCCTGGGACGTGGGCAGGCCGACGATCACGAGCTCCCGAAGAGCGCGCCGGAGACGCGCGAGCGCCGTTTCCCGGTTCTCACCCCACACGATGAGCTTGGCGATCAGGGGGTCATAGTGAAGCGTGACTTCATTTCCCGCCTCGACACCCCCATCCCATCGCACACCGGGTCCGGCCGGCACTCTCAAATACTTCACCACTCCGGTCGCGGGAAGAAACCCGTTGAAGGGGTCCTCGGCGGTGATCCGGCACTCGATGGCGTGCCCGCGGGGCTCGAGTGCGCCGCGGTGAATCCGCATCGGCTGCCCCATCGCGATCCGGAGCTGCTCCCGTACCAGGTCCACGCCATACACCAGCTCGGTCACGGGATGCTCCACCTGGATGCGGGTGTTCATCTCGAGGAAGTAGAACTCGCCGTTCGACGCGAGGAGAAACTCGATGGTGCCGGCCCCGACGTAACCGACGGACCCCGCGGCCGCCGTCGCCGCATCTCCCATCCGGCGTCGCAACGCAGGCGACACCGCCACGGACGGCGACTCTTCGATCAGTTTTTGGTGGCGGCGCTGGATACTGCACTCGCGCTCACCGACCGCCACGACCCGTTTGTGGGTGTCACCCAGGATCTGGATCTCGATGTGCCGTGGCTGTTCGATATACTTCTCGATGTAGACCGCGCCGTCCCCAAACGCCTTCTGCGCCTCACTTCTCGCCCCCTCGAAGGCTGATTCGGCCTCGGCGGCACTCCGCACCAGGCGCATCCCCTTCCCGCCTCCTCCCGCTGCCGCCTTGAACAGCACGGGGAAGCCGATCCGCCGGGCCTCACGCGCGGCCTCGGCGGCGTCTTTCAGGGGTGTCGTCAGGCCGGGCACGATCGGTACGCCGGCCTGCTGCATGCGGCGACGTGCCTCGGTCTTGTCTCCCATCGCCTTGATGGCCTCGGGAGTCGGTCCGATGAACGTCAGCCCAGCGTCCCGCACGGCCGCGGCAAAGGGGGCACGCTCCGACAGGAAGCCGTATCCCGGGTGCACCGCCTGGCATCCGGTGTCTTTCGCCGCCTTGATCAGCTTCGGGATGTTGAGATAGGACTCCGACGCGGGCGCCGCGCCGAGGTGCACCGCGAGGTTCGCGGCGCGGACGTGCGGCGAGAGACGGTCGGCATCCGAGTACACCGCGACGGCCTCGAGCCCCTCTTCGTGACAGGCCCGGATGATCCGGAGGGCGATTTCCCCCCGGTTGGCGACGAGGACCCGCTTCAGCTCCGGCATCCGGTCCGGGCCCGCGGAATACCATAGCTCGCCATCGGCCGGCATAAATCCGGTGAGAGCCGCGCCGCGTGGCGGTACAGATCCAGGGCGAAGCGCGCCCACGGATCGTTGGCATCGATCGCGAATTTCAGCGCCGCGAAGACGAAGTCGGCAGCCGGCACCTGCGGCCCCGCGCCCGAGCTCTTCCCGGCAACCCACACGAAGGGACGGGTCTGCCAGCCGATCCGCCCATGCCCGCCGGGAGGTGCTCCGAAATCGACGCCGGCGCAGACGGGACGCAGCGCGCCCAGCGTCAGGATCATCGACTCCGCGCTCTCCGCCCGCTTCGGCGGCTTCTTGAGTCCGGCGTCCTTTGCCACGCGTATCGAGAACACGGAGTCGGTCCGGTAGCGGTTCAGGGGCACGGTCAGCAAGTCGGGCCGGATGTCGTGATTGAATCGCAGGTACTCCGCCGCCGCCGACACTACGTCGTTGTCCGTCAACAGCACCGCATGCGGAGGGCAGGCGCGGAGGAGGTTCTCCGCAAGCTCCTCGAGTACCGGCGGCAAACGGGAGCCGGTGGGAATCTCCTGCCAGACCGAATCCACCGCCGTCGTGTCCCCCAGCTCCCACGACAGTATCGCGAGGTCCTCGCGCGCCATCACCCGGAACGTCGACGCCGAATCGCCGAGGCCCAGACCGGGTCGGAGCGCGGCGGCGCGCCCGAAGGCCATTTCGGCCGACAGCATGGTGCTCCGTGCCCACGCGGTGTCGGGAGGTCCGGCGTGGGTGTGATAGGCGTCGGCTGCGCGGAGCTGCGCTCGCCCCAGTGCCAGCCATGCGGCCGCATCTCCGGAGTCGTGCGCCACCCGGCTCGACAGGACCGCGAGAGATTCCGGCGACGGGACCTGCGCCTGGGCGAGCTGGGCGGCGAGCAGCGCCTTAAAGAGGAATGCTGCCATGCTTTTTCGGCGGGTTCTTGTCGCGTTTGGTGGAGAGCGTCACGAGCGCATCCACGAGACGCGGCCGCGTGTCGCGCGGGTCGATGACGTCGTCGACGTAACCACGGGACGCGGCCTGATACGGATGCGCGAACTTGGAGCGGTACTCCTGGATCCGCGCTTCACTCGATTCCCCCTTGTAGAGAATCTTCACGGCTCCCTCCGCCCCCATCACGGCGATCTCGGCGGTCGGCCAGGCGACGTTGTAGTCCCCGCGGATGTGCTTCGACGAGAGCACGTCGTACGCCCCGCCATACGCCTTCCGGGTGATCACCGTGAGCTTCGGGACAGTCGCCTCGCAGTAGGCGTACAGGAGCTTGGCGCCATGCTTGATGATCCCGCCATGCTCCTGCCCCACTCCCGGGAGAAACCCGGGCACGTCCTCGAACGTGACCAGGGGAATATTGAAAGCGTCACAGAACCGGATGAATCGCGCGCCCTTCAGGGAAGCCCCGATATCGAGCGCGCCCGCCAGCACCGACGGCTGGTTGGCCACGATGCCCACCGGCCGTCCACCCAGTCTGGCGAGTCCGACCAGGAGATTCTGCGCGTAGTCCTTCTGGACCTCGAAGAACTCGCCGTCATCCACCACCCGGGTGATGACGTCCCGCATGTCGTAGGGCTTGTTCGGCGTATCCGGCACGACATCGAGGAGTGCCTCGTCCCGGCGGTCGACCGGATCGGTGGACGCTTTCACGGGCGGGGTCTCGAGGTTGTTCGACGGCAGGAACGACAACAGGGTGCGGATCGCCGCGAGGGCTTCGAGCTCGGCATCGTGGACGAAGTGGGCAACCCCCGAGGTGCCCCCATGCACGTCCGCGCCCCCCAGGCCCTCGAAGTCCACGTCCTCGTGTGTGACCGTCTTCACGATGTCGGGCCCGGTCACGAACATGTAGGAGATGCCCCGCACCATGAACACGAAATCCGTGAGCGCCGGGCTGTAGACCGCGCCTCCCGCACAGGGGCCAAGGATGGCACTGATCTGTGGGACGACGCCCGAAGCGAGGGTGTTCCGAAGGAAGATGTCGGCGTAGCCGCCGAGGGAGGCGACCCCTTCCTGAATTCTGGCGCCGCCCGAGTCGTTGAGCCCGACCACCGGCGCCCCGACCTTCAGGGCCGTGTCCATCACCTTGCAGATCTTTTCCGCGTGCGCTTCGGACAGGGAGCCACCGAATACGGTGGCGTCCTGCGAGAACGCGTACACCAGCCGGCCGTCCACCCGGCCATAGCCGGTGACCACCCCGTCCCCCGGGATTTTCTGGTCGGCCAGTCCGAAGTCGGTGATGCGATGGGTGACGAAGCGGTCGAGCTCGACGAAGGAACCGGGATCGAGGAGGCAGTCCAGCCGCTCCCGCGCCGTCATCTTGCCCTTCTGGTGCTGCGCTTCTATGCGCTTCGGGCCGCCCCCCTGCTCCGACTCAGCCCGCCGGCGTTGCAGATCTTCGAGTTTTTCTCTTGTAGACATGAGGACAGAATCTACTACCAGACGCACAGACGAAAAGACTAGACGCACAGACGCACAGATGGGATGCGGGAAACAAAAGGGGGACAGGATAACCTGTCCCCCTCAAACCGTTCACCATCTGTGCGTCTGCGCGTCCAGCCTTTACTCTGCCTTCGGTGCCTCGGTTTCCTCTTTCGGGAACCCCGTAGCCGCGAGGACAATCCGATGATGAATGGGATCCACCTCGAGGACCGAGACCTCGACCGCCTGTCCTTCCTTCACGGCCTCGGCGGGATCCTGAATGTCCGGGATGCCGAGCTGCGACATCGGGATGAACCCTTCGATGTCACTGCCGAGATCGACGACGACACCCTTGTCCATGAGCCGCACGACGCGGCCACGCATCTGCGTGCCGACGGGGTACGTCTCGCCGATGCGGAGCCACGGATCCTCTTCGGCCTGCTTCAGGCCGAGCGAAATCCGTTTGTTCTCGGCGTCGACATTGAGAATGAGGACGGTGACCGTGTCCCCCTTCTTCAGCATTTCCGACGGATGCTGTACCCGCTTGGTCCAGGACATGTCGGAGATATGGATCAGGCCGTCAATGCCCGGCTCGATTTCGACGAACGCGCCGAACGACGTCAGGTTGCGGACCTTGCCGGTGATCCGCGTGCCCACCGGATACTTCTGCGGCAGCGCCATCCACGGATCCTGCTCGGTCTGCTTCATGCCCAGCGAAATCTTCTCTTCGGTCTCGTCCACCTTGAGCACCACGGCCTCGATGGACTCGCCGATCGAGACGACTTTCGAGGGGTGCCGGACGTTGCGCGTCCAGCTCATCTCGGAGATGTGGACCAGGCCCTCGATGCCGGGCTCGAGCTCCACAAACGCACCGTAGTTGGTGATCGAGACGACCTTCCCCTGCACGCGCGTGCCGACCGGGTACTTGGCGGCGACGTTCTGCCAGGGATAGGACTGGAGCTGCTTCAGGCCGAGTGAGATGCGCTCGCGCTCCCAGTCGATGTCGAGGATCTTCACCTCGAGCTCCTGGCCGATCTGCACCATCTCGGACGGGTGCGAGACACGGCCGTAGCTCATGTCGGTGATGTGCAGCAGGCCGTCGACGCCGCCGAGATCGATGAAGGCACCGAAGTCGGTGATGTTCTTGACCACGCCCTTCCGGACCTGGCCCACCTGCAGCTCCTTCATCAGGACGTCGCGCTTCGTGCGCCGCTCGGCCTCGAGCAGGACGCGGCGGCTGACCACGATGTTCCGGCGCCGCTTGTTCAGCTTGATGATCTTGAACTCGAAGCTCTGGCCGAGCAGCTCGTCGATGTTCGGGACGCGCCGCAGGGCGATCTGCGAACCGGGCAGGAACGCATCTACCCCCATCAGATCGACCACCACACCGCCCTTGATCTTCTTGATCAGGGTGCCGTGGACCGGCTCATCCTTCTCGTGTGCTTCGCGGATCTTTTCCCAGACCCGCATGAAGTCGGCCTTCTTCTTCGAGAGGACGACCGCGCCCTCCTGGTCTTCGAGATGCTCCAGGAAGACTTCGACCTCGTCCCCTTCTTTCAGACTCTTCGGGTCCTTGAACTCGTCGATCGGGACGGCGCCTTCGGACTTGAAGCCGACGTCCAGGATCACAGCCGCGTCGGTGACGCGCAGGACCTTGGATTTGACGATTTCACCCTCTTCGATGTTCGAGAGGGTGCCCTCGTACAGCTCGGTCATCTTCGCGATGTCGTCGGCGGAATACTCTTCGTGGAGATCGGACCGGACGCGGAGCACCGAGTGCGTGGAAGACTTCTTGGGATACTCTACGGACGAATCTTCGAGATCCTGCGCTTCAACCTGCATGAGATGGCCACCTGGTTGGGTTAGGCGTTTCGGGAATCGCGTCCCGGGGCCAATCCCCGGGGGCGTCAAACAGGACGGGGAACCTAGCGGAGTGCCCACTCCCGCGCCAGCGCTACGACCCGCTGGACCTGCTCATCGAACGAAAGTCGCGTGGAGTCAAGGAGCAGCGCGTCCGGGGACGCCTTGAGGGGAGCGACGGCCCGCTTCGAATCGGCCTCGTCCCGCGCGGCAAGGGCCCGGGATTCGCGAATGAGGCGCTCGGCATCGAGGGGCTCCCCGCGCTGGGTGATCCGCCGGCGGACCCGCTCCTCGGGGGTGGCAGTCAGGAAGACCTTCACGGGCGCGTCCGGGAAGACCACCGTGCCGATGTCCCGTCCATCCACCACGACGCCGGACGGGTGCTCCTTCGCGGCCTGTCGCTGCTGCGCATTCACCCACTTCCGCACCCCCGGAAGCGCGGCGAGCTCGGAGACCCGGGCGGTGACGCGCTCCGTGCGGATCGCAGCCCCAACGTCGACGCCGGCGACCGACGGACGGAATTCCGTCCCCACCAGGTTCAACCGGACCGGCAGCTCCTCGGCGAGGCCGACGATGCGGGACTCGATCCACGCCCCGCCGCCAAGGTGGTCGAGCGCGGCGAGCGTCAGTGCGCGATAGAGCGCGCCGGAGTCGAGGTGCGTCCACCCGAGAGCGCGGGCGACCGCCTTGGCGGTGGATGACTTCCCGGAGGCTGCGGGGCCGTCAATCGCGACGACGCGAAGCACCACCGACCCTCCGGAGGTCCGAGAAGAAGTCCGGGTAACTCACGGCCACCGATTTCCGCTCCGACAACTTCACGTTCGCGCCGGGGATGGTGCCCAGCACCGCGAACGCCATCGCCAACCGGTGATCCCTGGCGGTTTCCACCGAGCCCCGCGCCGGTTGGTAGGAACCGCGAATGTGCAGGTCGTCGCCCCTGGCCTCGGCCTCGGCACCCACCGCGCGGAGATTCCTGGCGATCATCTCCAGGCGGTCACTCTCCTTCACCCGCAGCTCACCGACGCCCCGGAACACGGTTTCTCCCGCGGCACGGCTCGCGAGCACCGCCAGGATCGGGATCTCATCGACGAGCGAAGGCACCTCAGCCGCTTCGATCGTGGTGCCACGCAGCGACGTGGGCTTCACCACCAGATCCGCAACCGGCTCGGGCCCGACTTCGCGGACGTTCGTGACGTCGACCGGCGCGCCCATGCGCGCGAGCACCGGAAGAAAGCCCGTGCGCCCCGGGTTCACACAGACGTTCTGAATGCGAAGCTCCCCGCCCTCGGCCAACACCGCGGCCGCGGCGAGAAACGCGGCCGAAGAGGGATCGCCCGGAACGGAAAGTGCAAAGCCCCGCATCTCGTTACCCGTTGGTTCATACCTGACCCCTGACCCCTGGCCCCCGACACCTTCTCCAAGCCAGCGGAGCATTCGCTCGGTATGATCCCTCGAGGCCACGGGCTCTTGCACGGTCACCGCGACTTCCCCTGTCAGCCCGGCGAGCAGGAGCGCGCTCTTCACTTGGGCCGATGCCACCGGTGACCGGTACTCGATCGTGTGCAGCCGACCGCCCCGGAGCGTCGCTGGAAGCGTGCCTCCGTCCTTTTCCTGAATACGCGCACCCATCTCGCGGAGCGGGTCGGTCACGCGACGCATCGGGCGCCGGCGCAGGGAGGCGTCCCCTGTGAGCGTCGCCTTGATGCCCTTCCCCGCCAGAATGCCGAGCAAAAGCCGCGTGGTCGTGCCGGAGTTGCCACAGTTGAGGCGGGAGTCGGGAGTCGTGAGTCGTCGACTCCGAATGGTGACGGTCTTTCCCTCGCGCACAGTCGTGATCTCGGCACCGAGCTGGCGCAGGACGCGGGCGGTGGATTTCACATCCTCACCGGCGAGGATCCCGGTAACCTCGCTCTTCCCGGACGCGAGGGCAGCGCACATGAGGGCGCGATGCGAGATGCTCTTGTCGCCCGGGGGCGTCACCGTTCCGCTCACGTGCATAGGTAAAAGGTAAAAGAAAAAGGGCGGCTCCGAAGAGCCGCCCTTGCATGCGTCAGGCTGAATACCGCTTACGGATGGACGTTGAAGCGTAGCGAGCTCGCACCGTTCACCTGAATCGCCGGCCGGCCACCGACCGACCCCGTCACGGTGAGGAGATACCCGCCCGGCTTCACCTGGCTCAGGTCGTTGAAGGTCGCGATCCCGGCACCGTTGGTGACCTGCGTCAGCGTCCCATTCAGCTGCGCCGGCGTGCCGTTGTTGTTGAAGGCCACCACCGTCACGGCCACGTTCGGGATCGGATCACCGGACTTCGCGTCGGTCACCAGCACCTGCACGGCCGGTTTGATGACCGCGTTCACCTTCACGTCGCTCGGCTGCACCACAAAAGTCTCGGGGGCGCCGCTGTCGACCACCAGCGGGCCGAATTCGCTGTGAATCCCCGAGGTCGAACCCGCCAGACCGCCCGGATTGGCGTAGAGCGACTTCGGCATGAAGACCGAGCCGACCGCGCTCGCCAGCTGCTTCAAGAACCCGGGCTTGATGGCGGCCGCCAGGGACGGTGAGCAGCTCACCGGATCGAGGAACGCGGCATCCTGGAACGGCAGCAGGCCGACGTTCTCCTCGTGCATCAGCGACTTCGGATTGGTCGACACGTCGAGGCAGAGACCGACCTCGGCGCCGCCGCCCGCGAAGACCGTCGAACGCGGCACGACCTTCCAGTCGTACGATGTCGTGGTCGAGCCCGGGCGGCCGTAGATCAGGATGCGATTCGGTGCGGGGTTACCGGCCAGGAGATCGGTCCACGTGCCGTTCACCGGCTTCACGCCGGAGAACGGAGCGGTGGTCGGCCGGTTGACGACGGGATCGGTCGGATCATTCGCCCCGCCGCGGATCGCGAAGGCGCCATGCTGATTGGGATCGAGCGCCACCGAGAAGTCCTCGGGGAACGTCAGCGGCTGATCCGCGGCGTTCGTGTACATGCATGCGATCAGCCCGTTCACCAGCGCGCCGCCGTCGGTGACGTCGGTGTTGCCGGCGGTCACATTGTTCGCGACGTGGACCAGGATGTCGAACCCGATGCTCTGAGCCGTCGTGGTCCCGGCTTTGGCCTTCTGCATGTTGCCCACCATCGTTTTCACCACAAACGCTTCGGCGCTCGGGAAGTACTTGTTCACGAGATTCGTGAGAGAGCCGAACTGGCAGGTGTTGTTCGGAGCAGCATTGCGATCTGCCAGCGCTGGCGCTCTGCTGGTCACGGTCGGATTCAGGGGAGACTTCGCTTCACCGCACGCGGCGATGAGCGCGACTGCCAGGACGGGAGCGATACGGCGGCCGATGTGCATCGGTCGTTACCTCGGGCGCGAGAGGAGAAAACGAATGACGGCGAGACGCATCAAAGTTGTGCGTTGAAGCACAATCTACGCCAGACGAAAGCGTGCAATGGCAGGACGAAAATCTGAGGCACGCGCGCCATATTGGGGCGCGCGTCCCACACTTTCTGTCAGCGGGATCCTACGAGCGCTTTGAACTTCGGGTCGTCGCGGAGTCCGTCGAGCCACCAGGTACGATCCTTCGCGACGTTGGGGCGTTCCTGGGGATTCTTCGCGAGATACCTGGCGAGCAGGTCCAGAGCCTCCGACCGGTCGCCGAGAAGATTGCGCAGAAACATCTCGATGTAGAACAGATCACCGGCCGGATCGTTGTTCCACCCGGCGCGGGCGCGCATGGCGACATTGCGCGCGCTGTCCTTCAACCCCGCATTCGCGATCCCCATCGCCACCAACAGCGACCCGCGATACCTCCGGAAATCCCGGTCGGCCGGCTGATACTGCTGGACGTTCTGGTCCAGGAGCTTCCAGAGCTTCGGGATGTCCGGTTTGGGACCACCCTTCAGCGCAGTAAGCGAAATCTGGCACTCGGTAAAATACGAATCGTTGGGGAAACGGCGGCTGCCTTCCTGGCACCAGCGAGACGACTCGGTCCGGTCCCCCAGATCCAGCGACGTCGCGTACAGCATCCAGACCGTCTCGTTCGCGTCCGACAGATACGGGTCGGCGTCGTACGCTTGCGAGGCGAACACCTTGGCCTGGGCCCCCTCGGAAATCCGCGCCTCGAGGTGCGCCAGCAGGGTGAGGGCTTCCGCTCGCCGCGGATTCGCCAGGTCCTCCCCGCCGGCGGTCAGGTCCTGCCCGGCGGCAGCCAGCAACTGGTCGCTGTTCTTCAGCGGACCGGGATCCAGGTTGAGGAGGTACCGGACGTACCGCATGGTGCCGCGCAGGTGGAGTGCCGCGGAATCAGGCCCGATCTTGAGTGCCTGATCGGCGAAATCAATGCCCTGCTTCGTCCATGAGTCGGCGGCCTGCATTCCCTTCACATGCCGCTGATGCCAGGCGATCCACCCACGCTCGATCACGGGCGTCGTCCATCTCGCATCGAGGTGGGAGGCCTTCGCCAGCACCGAGTCCGCGTTCGCGAGGGCCCGTGCCGCCGCCGCAGTGTCGTTCGACGCGAGCAGCGGCTCGACCTGCCGATCGAACCCCGCTGCCTGCTCCACCAGGTCCCACGCTTCCTTATTCCCTGTTCCCGCGCGAGAAACCACCTGCTCCACTTCCTGCCCGAGCTGAGGCCGCAAAACGCGCGCAACTTCCTTGGCGAGCGTGTCCTGCAGGGCGAGTACGTTGCCTTTGGGGGCGACGAGGCGGGCGCTCCCCAGTTCGTTGCCGTTCACCGCGTTCGACATGGAGACCGACAGGAGCAGCGAATCGCCGATCTGGTCCACCGCGCCGGACACGATCGTTCCGACACTGAGGGCCTTGGCGATGCTATCCTGGCGCACGGTGGTGCCCCGGTACGGCGCCACACCGTTCGGGGAAATCACCTTGAGCGTCTGAACGGTCGCCAGCTCGTGGATCAACGCTTCCGTCATGCCGTCGGCGACGTAACCCAATGACTTCCCGCTCGACCGGTCCGTGAAGTAGAGAACCGCAATCTTCCGCGGGTCAGGTCCCTCGAGTGTCCCACCAATCGAGCGCCCGCCCCGGCCGCGAAACAGGATGAACGCAATCGCCAGGACCGCCACGCCCCCGGCTGCGCCCGCGATCAGCTTCCAGGGCGGTGCCCGGCGCGCCCCCTCTGCCGGCATGCCCCCCATCGTCCGGCGCCGCTGCGACGCGGTGATGTTCGAGGGCCGTCCCAGCGCCTCGGCGAACATGACGACGGTGGGATAGCGATCGGCGGGCGTCTTCGACAGCGCCTTGAGGAGCGCCGTCTCCATGGTGTCCGGAATCGACTCGCGCACGATCGACGGCGGCGAGACGAGATCCATTGAATGCCGGGCGATCACCGCCTGCACCGTCGGCCCCGTAAAGGGCGGCGCGCCGACCAGCATTTCGTACACGACGCACGCGAGGCTGTACTGATCCGTCCGGCCGTCGATGTCGGGGCTGCCCGTCCCCTGCTCCGGGCTCATGTACGTCGGCGTTCCGATGATCGTCCCGGTCTGCGTCAGGGAGTGCCCGCCCCCCTCGGTGCGCGCGATCCCGAAGTCGGCGACGATCGCCGTGTCCCCCGACAGCATGATGTTTTCGGGCTTGATGTCGCGATGCACCACGCCTCGGGCGTGGGCGTAGCCGAGCGCGCTCGCGACCTGGGCCGTGATCTTGAGAACGTCTTCCTGGCCGAGCTGCTTCTCGCGGTCCAGCCGGTCGCGAAGAGACTCGCCCTCCACGAACGGCATCACATAGTAGAAATGATTGCCCGCGGCACCTGAGTCGTAGAGCCCCAGGATGTGGGGATGCTGCAGCTTGGCGGCGATTTCGATTTCGCGGAGAAACCGGTCCTGCCCCATCGACGCGGCGACATCGGGGTGCAGCACCTTGATGGCCACGCCGCGCCCGTGCTTCACGTCCTCGGCGTAGAACACCGTGGCCATTCCGCCGCGACCCAGCTCCCGCTGGAGGACGTACTTGTCCTTCAGCTCTTCATTGAGAATGGAAAGGAGATCGCTCACGGAGCGCGCAACATTAAGGCTCGCGACCGGTGCGGTCCAGCCCACGGCGCCATTCCGAAGCCCGGGTCAACCAGGCCTTCAGCATGTCACGGTCCCCCGATTCCAAGGCCCGTTCCAATTCGCCCAGCGGCTCTTCGAGCGCCCGGAGCGCGGGTAGCACGGCGTCTCTATTGAGGAGCAGAATCTCCGTCCACAGGCCAGGCTCGGAACCCGCCAGGCGCGTGGTGTCCCGCGCCCCCGGACCGAGGCTCGCCCCGCTGGGGAGATGCCGGGCCAGGTAAAGCCCGAGCAAAGAGGACACCACTTGGGGCAAATGGCTCGTGACCGCGAGCTGGGCGTCATGGGCAGCGGCGTCGAGCACCACGGCATGCGCCCCGCAGACAGACTCCCAGAAATGCGCGACCTCCCGGGCCGTCCCCTCCCCCTGGTGCGCCGGCGTCACGTAGACCACCGCCCGCTGAAAGAGGTCGGCGCGGGAGGCGTCGAACCCATTCCGCTCCGTGCCGGCGAGCGGATGGGACCCGGCGAACCGGCTCCCCAGCCCAAGCGCTTCCGCCTTCGATACGATCGCGCGCTTCACCGCGCCGACGTCGGTAACCACACAATCAGGTCCGAGTCGCGGCGCGAGTCGATCCAGGAGCTCGAGATTCGCCGCCGGCGGCGCGGCGAGCACGAGGAGGTCCACCCGGCCCGCGACGTCTGCCGCCGCGTGCGGCGCGTCATCGAGTGCGCCCTGCTTCACGGCCGCGACGCGCTCCGCGGGCTCCGGGCTCCAGCCGAGCACGCGCGGAATCCCGGCGGCCTTGGCCTGGCGCGCCAACGATCCCCCGATGGCGCCGAGTCCCAGGATGCCGAGGCTGTTAGGTCGCATGAGAGAAAAATAGTATTGTAAAGCGTGGCGTACATCGTGATGGTGGACGACGATCCGACCGTCCGGCGGTTGGGCGCGGCACTCCTCAAGTCCGCGGGACATGAGGTCGTCGATCGCGAGTCAGGCGACGAGCTCGAGACCCTGCTTTCGGAACGCCGCCCCGACCTGCTCCTCCTCGACATTCAGATTCCAGGCCGGGACGGGTTCGCCCTGCTCGATGCGGCCCGAAACGTTCAGGGCGGCCAACCTCTGAAGGTGGTCGCCCTGAGTGGTGGATCGGCGCCCGACGAGCGGGACCGGATTCACGCCGCCGGATTCGACGGCTTCCTGCCGAAACCCATCGACGTTCGCGGGTTCGCCGCGGCCGTGAAGGGATACCTCGTCTAAGGCTTGGCCGGAGGCGTGGGAGCCGCGGCCGGTGCCGGCGTGCCGTTCACCACCGTCACACCCTTCGCCCGCTTCCCGATCAGCACGGTCGCCGTCGTCGCCTTGCCCAGATTGATGTCGCCACTGACGGTGACGAGCTCGAGCTGCGCGCCGCCCTTCCCGATCGTCCCGTTCAGCGACTGCGAGTTGGTGTACTTCGCCTCCTGCACGGGGAGGTCGAAGTCGTCCCCGACATCGCCGCTCACCGTGGTCGCTCTCACGGTCACATCCGGATTGGGAGGCATGTTGAAGTGCACGTCCCCCGAAACGGAGTGGACCTTCGCGGCATCGCCGCCCGGGCTGCCGGTGGTGACCGAAATGTCCCCGCTCACCGTGTTGAGGTCCACGGGCCAGGAGCTGGTCTGGATCGAGAGATCGCCTGAGACGGTGTTCGCCGTCACGCCGGCTGTCGCCCCTTCGATCTGGACATCGCCACTGATGCCGCCGACGTCGATCTTCACGCCGCGCGCAAGCTGAACGACGAACTTCACGGCGACGTCGTTATGCTGACGGCCGTTCATGTGCACGTTGAAATTGTGACCGGACGAGCATTCACCCTCGGTCGAGCCGGGCCAGACCGCGCAAATCATCGTGCCCGCGGATGTCGGTACCGCTTGTACGGTGACGCTGTTCGGATCCGAGTTGAGCCAGCTTTTTTCCGCCGTCACCACGGTCTCGTTCCCCGGGGCCGCGGTCACCTCGATGGGTCCCGAGAGGTCGCGGATCGCGAGCGTCTGGCCCGGCGTCAGTGTCGAGTGCCAGGACCACGGATCGCCGTGGTTTCGGCCGGGGGCGTCGAAGTCCCCGCCGAAGCTGGCGCCGAATCCCTGCGCGAGTGCCGCGAGGCCGTTCCCCGTGGTGGACTTCAGACGGGCGACCCCGGAGTGAAAGGCCGACACGAGGGCCAGGCCGAGCCCGACCACGACCACGAAGATGACAGAGCCGCGGAGGAGTTCCGCGCGCCACTTCATCCAGAAGCTTTTCATCGTCATAAACCGCCTCCTCCTGCGAGAAACCCCCGCGGGATTCGTAAACTGCTGAATCCTACGGGGGTTTGGGAGTCCCGGTTTCCGGTTTCGGTCAGGCGCGGTGCCTGGGGACCGTCAGGGGGGCCTCGGGGGTGGTCATGACCACCGCCGAATAGGCCTGCGCCGTCACGGTAATCGCCGGCAGGGTTCCCCCCAGCCAGATGTGGGCCGCGGGACCGGGGGTGGCCCGGGGAGCCGCCGCCATGGCGCCCTCATCCTGGGCGGTCGCCCATTCCGAAGCCATTCCCTGCATACCCAGCGCGGTGCTGCCCAACGTCAGGACGGCCGCCAAAGCCAACACAGTGCCCTTCATATCCAGCTCCCTGTCGTCAAATCGGTTAAAGGTTCTCATCACACCGCATAAGACGCAGGTGGGGCCGGAAAGGTTGCATTCGGCTCGGGACAGCGCTCCACGCCGCCTATTTATTGAGGCGCCGAGCTCCGGTGCTCCTGATGTCGCCTTCAGCGACGAGCAGCCGGTCCAGGCTCCACGGGCCGGGGCCGACGGCGGCTATATAGATGAAAAGGAAGCAGTAGACCACGGCCAACTCACCGTGGTTGAGGAGGGGCCAGAGTCCCTGCTTGAAGTGCACCAGGAAGTACGCGACCGCCATCTCCGCGGCGGTGATGACCGCCACCGGCCGCGTGAAGAGCCCCACCAGAATGAGCGCCCCACCCGCCGTTTCGATCACGCCGGCAAGGCCGTAGAGGGAGATGTACGGAACGTGGACCGCGTCACCGGGGAAGCCGAAGAGCTTCTGGGTGCCGTGCGCCATGTAGGTGAACGCAGCGACGATACGAAGAACACTGAGGAGCCGAGCGCCCATGGGTGGAAGGTACTACAGGTTCTTCTTCATGCGCACCAGCGGGACCGGCGCGCCACCCCGGTCGTCGAACACTGATTCGCTCGATTCATAACCGCACGCCCGATACAGGGGCACCCCCGCGAGCGTCGCCATGAGCTCGACGCTGCGGAATCCCTCGGCCCGCGCCGCAGCCTCACATTGAGACAGGATGAGACGGCCGACGCCCTTCCGCGTATGGAGCGGGTGCGTATACATGGCGCGGACGTGGGCCGGCTGCGTCTTGGGGTCGAGGAGGGCCGAGCTCCGACCCGGCGACCGGTCTCCACCATACAGAGTCGCCCGGCGGCTCCACCCGCCGCACCCGGCCAGCTGGCCATCGCTCTCGACGACGAAGTATGTGCCGTCGTCGATCAGTTGCGTATCGAGTCCCATGATGGTGCGGCTGGACGCGATCTGATGGTGATCGAGGAACGGCTTCTGCAGCTCAGCGATGGCCGCATCGATCAACGGACGAAGGGCCTCGAGATCGTCGTGTCGAGCCAGTCGGATGTTCAGCATGATGCCGGGGAGATGGGTCGAATCGCCTCAAGCATGGTCCCCGGCATCGTGGAAATCAATCCATCCTACTGTGCGGCTCGATCATCACTCCACTTGGGCACGTTCACGATCAGGAGCACCCCGGCGCTATCGATGGTGTCGAGACCCATCGAGTCGAGCACCCGTGGAAATTGATCCAGAGACGCGTGGGGCAGGAAGATCATGATGTGCGGGTGCGCCGCGCCGATGTTCCTCTCGCCGTCGTACAGCACCTGGTGCGGGGACATCATGTACGTAATCGTCGGCTGAACGGGGTATTGCAGCCGCCCGTCCCGCGTGGCCGCGCTCACCCTGGGAATGACTGAGTCGAGCGGGACACCAGCTGCCATCAGCTCCACCTTCATCATCTCACGGCGCATCAGCGTCCGCGCGCCCTCCGGATCAAAGCACATCGGGAACACGCTTGGGAACCGCGTATCGCGGCCTACCATACAGGCGAAGCCGTTGGTACCGGTGACGGCGTGCACGAATTCTCCGCCGCGGAACACATACACGTCCGCGTTCCGTGCGATCGTATCGGCCCCCGCTTCCCGCGCGAGCCGGATCTCAGTGGCCTCAGGAAACAATCGTATGCGACTGCGGTCAGATGGGGCCAGGGCAGTGGCAACGAAGACCAGCCCCAGGGGTGTCGCGATACGAAACCAACGAATCGGACGATGCTGAACCATGGGACCTACCTCCTTCTGGAGAAAGCGTGGACCACGGGTCAGGACAGTTGTTCAGGTTTCATGCGAGCTCACTTGCCACTCCGACTCGCGCCGGCGTCCCCCCGTACCAGCGTCTCACTGACGACAAAGTTGTCCTCCCACGTCCTTCCGCCATCGGCGGAGAACGCCTGGACGAAACGCACGGACGTCGGCGTGATGTCGGAGATGCTGAATCGCACCAGGATCGTGTGACCGTTGTACTGCTCCTGATCCGTGAATTCGCCCCGTCCGCTCTTGAATCCGCCGACGACCGGCAGGCTCAGTGCGCCGGTGGCGCTGTTCGTGAAGTAAATGCTCCACTCATGCGTATCGGGGTTGTACAGTCGCAGCGTGAAGATCTCGAGATGCCCACCCGCTCCATCCGCTTCAATGACGCCGGTGTTGGCTCCGTCCCACACCCGTCGAACGCTGTCTGTGCCCGCGTACTCAACCCAGGTGGTCGAGCCCGTCATCGGATGAAGAAGCCGCCGCTGATGCGTCTTCCAGATTCCGATGTCCCAGTCGAAGTCATGCGCTCCGCCAGAAGGAGCCGCCTGGGCCGCCGGCGGCGCCGTCCCCCCCTGTTGGGACGCCAGGGCCGAGGGAAGCACGGTCACGCATAGCATCGTGAGAATACGGGGAAGCAGTTTAGGGACCACAGACCCTCCGGTTCGTTGGAGCGTGCTCTCAAGATCCAGCGTTGGTAGCATTCGCAGTCAGCCTAACCTGCGGGAAAGGACGACGGAACAGCCGTTCGGCGCTGGGGTGCTGCCGTTTGTCGCGGGGATGTGAGGGACGGACGCTTCTGTGTGAGGTACTGCGAGGGGTGATGCCCGGGAGAGGATTCGAACCTCTATGGGAGTTGCCTCCCAAGGGATTTTAAGTCCCATGCGTCTACCAGTTTCGCCACCCGGGCCGAGCCTACGCCTTGGGTGGTCCTAATCGCTCCGCGTCGTGCTGCTTGGCCAGCATCCGCTCCGCGAAGTCCAGCCGCTCCTCCAGTTCTCCAAGACGCCGCTGGAGCTCCGCCGTGTCCCCGGACCCGGCGGCGAGCTGGCGATGGGAATCCTCCAGATCCGCGATCCGGCGCTCGTGATCCTCGTTGCCCCGGAACTTGCCGAATTTGTCCCGGCTCCCGCCACGACCGATCGCCTTCACCATGGCCGAAACGAAGACGATCATGGCGACCCCGATCGCCCACGAGGGAATCACAAAGTTCATCAATGCCTCATCTCCAGGTCTGGTACTGACCTCTTACGAATCTACTACTTGTTGGTTCCGGGCACCGGCTCCGCCCTCGCCCCAGCCCCACCCTCGAGCAGTGTGATGGCCGGAGCACGGCCAAAGCGCCGCTCGAAATCCCGGGAAATCGCTTCGCCCATCCTGCCCGCCTCTCTTGGCCTGATGAGCACCAGGGCCGCTCCACCCCACCCCGCCCCGGTCATCCGCGCGCCCATCGCGCGGGCGCGCTTGGCGGCCTGCACCACCAGGTCGAGCTCGGGCGCACTGCACTCATACAGCCGGCGGCAGGACTCGTGGGACTGATACATGAGCTTCCCGAAGCTCACGAGGCGGCCGTGCTCGAGCAACCGGGCGGCGGCACGCGTGCGCACGGATTCGCCTACGACATGTTGCGCGCGGACCCGAAGCGGCGACGGGAGGAGTCGCGACAACCGGGGGATTTCCTCACTCGGCCACGCGGCGAGCCACCGCAACCCCGGATGGACCTCGCGCAGCTTCTCCGCCGCGGCTTCGCATTCGGCGCGGCGAGTATTGAACGCACTGCGCGCGAGGTCGTGCCGGACCCCCGTGTCAACCAGGAGCAAGGTGCCTCGAAACGGGATCTGCCTGGTAGCGCCCGTCGCACACTCGAGCAGGAGCGCATGTCCCTTCTTGCCCAGCGCCGCGATGGTCTGATCCATCGTTCCGCACCGCACGCCAACGTGGTCATGCTCGGCCTGGTACCCGACCAGCGCCGCTGTCTTTCCTGGAAGCTTCTTCCCCGCGAGGGCGGCCAACGCGCATGCCGTGGACACCGTCAGCGCCGCGGAGCTCGCCAGCCCCGCGCCGACCGGCACGTCCGAAGCGATGGCCAGCCGGCCTCCCGGCGAAAGGTCGATCCCCTGGCGCTCGAGCGCCCGGGCGACGCCAACCACGAACCCGGTGGTCCCCTCACCGGGTTCGCTGCGAAACTCCACCCGGCGCCGCTCGTGGTCGCGCGCCGAGATGACGTCGATCACACCGGGCACTCCCGGGTCGCCGGGTCCGGCCATGACGACCGTACGGCGCGCGATGGCCATCGGCAGGACGGGTCCACCGTTGTAGTCGGTGTGTTCGCCGATCAGGTTGACCCGGCCCGGCGCGGATCCGCCGACGGTAGGAGCGGCGCCGAACGTTTCGCGGAACAGTGCTATCGCTTCTTGCATCACTTGGTTTGACAAGGGTTAAGGCCAATCCTAGTTTCTTCCAGCCCGTTCCACCATCTCCCCACCAGCTTTCCGGAGACGCAACGTATGCGAGGGACTGCGTTGGTGCTCGCCGTCGGACTCCTCCCCGCGGCGCTCGGCGCGCAGGGGTTCGGAGTCTACGAGCTGTCGACCTGTACGATGGCCCGTGGCGGCGCGGTCGCTGCCAACCCCTGCTCTGATGGCTCCGCCGTGTTCTTCAATCCCGCCGGCCTGACGTCCCTGTCCGGAACGCACTTCAGCGCCGGGTTCACGACGATCAGCCCAAGTGGCGGTTTCACGGACGACGTCTTCCTGCAGCACACCGACATGTCCAGCCAGACTTTCGTGGTCCCGAACTTCTTCCTGACCCACCGCCTCAACGAGAAGATCGGGCTCGGACTTGGCTTCTATGTTCCCTACGGCCTCGGCACCAAATGGCCCCTGTCGTTCCCCGGCCGCTTCGCTGGTTACGACACCGAGGTGAAGACCTACTACATCCAGCCGACGATGTCCTACCAGATCACGCCGCGGCTCTCGTTCGGGCTGGGCGTGGCATACGTGCACGCGTCGGTGGCCCTCCACCAGCGCCTGGACCTGTCGCAGCAGCTGATTCCCGGATCGCTCGACACCCTGGCCGGGCTGCCCCTCGGCACGAGCTTCGGGCAGGTTGGCGTGCCGAGCAATACGGACTTCGCCGACGCTAATCTCTCCGCAACGGGGACTGGGATCGCGTTCAATGGCGGCGTGATCTTCAAGGTCAATGACCACCTCACGCTCGGCGGACACTTCCTTACCAGGAAAACCATTCATTTTTCGGGAAATGCGGCCTTCACTCCGGTCAAAACGGGCCTGACGCTGTATGCCCCTCCGAGCATTCCGATCCCCGTGAATCTCGACAACGCACTGGCCGCGGAGTTCGGCACGGGAGCCCCGCTGTCCCCTACGTCGGCGACGACCGACGTCACCCTTCCCGACCAGGGAAACATCGGCTTCGACTATAAGTACAACGACAAGTGGCACTTTTCGGGTGACTTCCAGACGGTCGTGTGGGGCTGGTTCAACCAGCTGACCGTCAACTTCACGAACCCCGGTACGCCGCCGTTGTCCGACTACGAGGGCTACCGGGACACCTACGGGTTCCGGCTCGGCACGGAATACACCTACTCGCCTAAGCTCACGTTCCGCGGAGGGTACATCTACAACACCGCTGCCGCTCCCGATCAGACGGTCACGCCTCGCCTGCCCGAAGGCTCGCGCAATTCGTTCATCCTGGGCCTGGGGTACCAGCTCACGGGCGCGCTCCACGGCGACGCGAGCTTCATGTACCTCAAGCAAAACGACCGTCGCGGTCGGGTCTCCGAGGTGAGCACGCTGAACACGGGCCTCTATACCTTCAAGGCGGTGCTCCTCGGCGCCGGCCTCTCCTACACCTTCTGAGCGAGAGACCCCAATGACCAAGACCACCATGCGGTATCTGGCGGCGCTCGGGATCGTCCTCGCCGCGGCAGCTTGCAACTCAGACGAACTCTTTCACAACACCACGGAAGACCCGGTGAACCCGCTGTTCGCCCGGTACGTCTCGATGGGGAATTCGATCACTGCGGGCTTCCAGTCCGCGGGGATCAACGACAGCACCCAACGGCTGGCGTACCCGGTCCTGCTGGCCCGGCAGATGCACACGCCGTTCTATCAACCGCTACTGAACAAACCGGGATGTCCGCCGCCATTCACCAACGTTTTCACGCAGGCCCGGCTGGCTGGCGGCACGTCGACGAGCTGCTTCCTCCGAGAGTCCCAGACGCCGCCTCCGCCATTCATTAATGACGTGGCGGTTCCCGGCGCGACGGCCTCGTCCCCGACCAACAACCTGGCGCCGGGATCGAATTCCAATCAGCTCACCGCCTTTTTCCTGGGTGGCCTGACGCAGATCGGGATGATGCGGAAGGTCCAGCCGACTTTCATCACGGTTTGGATCGGGAACAACGACGTGCTCGGTGCGGCGACCGATCAGACCCATCCGGGCGATTCGCTCGAGGTCACCGACACCAATACGTTCAGGGCCGAGTACAAAGCGATGCTCGACTCGATCGACGCGATTGGGTCGGTGAAGGGGGGCGTTCTGATCGGCGTCGCGGACGTGACACAGATCCCGTATGCGTCGCTGGGCGCCGTCTACTTCCAGCTCAAAGCCACGGTGCTGGCTGCGCTCCCGAGTTTCCAGGTGGATACGAGCTGTGCGCCGACGGTCTTGGGGGGATCGGGTGACTCAACCCTGGTGCCGTTTTTCTACGGCCTGGGACTGATCGGCGCCGCCAAGGCGAACCCTGCAGGCGGCCCCTTCGTGCTGAATTGCGATGGTGACAACCTGTCCATCACCAAGCCGGAATTCAAGAAACTCCACAATTCAGTCGTAGCGTACAACGCCTACATCAGCGCGCAGGCAGCGGCCCGCGGCTATGCGTTTTTCGACCCCAATGTCGCGCTCGCACAGTTGAAAGCAGACACGACACAGGTCGCGTTCTTCCCGCACGCGCCTCCTGATCCGCGGGCGACTACCGCCCCGTTCGGCACCGCGTTCTCGTTCGACGGCGTGCACCCGAGCGCGGCCACCCACAAGCTCGTGGCGAACACGCTGATCGGTGTCATCAACGCCAAGTACGGCACGTCGCTCAAGACCATCCCCTGAGCGAACGCGCTGACTAGATTGGGGTACTCGGAACGGCACCCGGCCACCGCCGGGTGCCGTTCTGTCTTATGACAAAGACCCTCGCCGTTCTCGCCCTCGCGTCCCTTCTCCCCTGCGTCCTCCCAGGCCAGGCGGCGGAACGCGCGGACACGCCCAGGAAGGGGAAGGTCCGCCTCTCGTTCATTCCCACTGTCGAAACGTGGGAGGCGGCGTTCGGCCCCGGGGGCCGGCAACCGATCGGCGGGTTCCTGACCGCCGACTCGCTCGGCGCATCAGCCGTCCCGTCCCTGGCAGGCATGCAGTCCGCCATCCAGACCGCGAGTGGTATCAATGCGTTTTCCGCCAGCCTCGGCCGCACGCTGCTCGCGATCCGTTCGGAGCGCCGCGTCGTCCCCCTGGCCGCCGAGGTAGGGCTGACCGATCGACTGTCCATCGGCGTGATGCTGCCGCTGGTCCGGGTGGACGTGCGCGAGACCTTGAATGTCGACTCGACCCACGGGAACCTTGGGCTCAACCCCCTCTACCTGGGCGGTGGCGCCGGGTTCACCACGTTCTTCGCCAACTTCGACAACGCCCTCACCACGCTCAATACCCAGATCCAGGGCGGCACCTGTGTGCCTCGCTGCGCCGAGGCCCTGGCGCTGTACAACCAGGGCGTCGCGTTGCGCGGTGCACTCAACAAGGCGGTCTACGGGGCCAGTCCGTCGAGTCAGTCGCCCTTTCTGCCCCTCGCGACCTCCGCGGCCGGCAAGGCGATCGACACCACGGTGATCAACCTGCAGCGGCAGCTCAAGGATTCGTTCGGGATTTCCAGTTTCGCCGACACGCTGGGGCTGCCGCAGTTTGCCGCCGCCTCCGGGGACATCGCGGCGGTCCTGAGCGATCCGACGTTCGGCTACGACTACACGCCGATCGAACGCACGCCCAAGTTCTACCGGTACTGGCCGGGAGACGCCGAGGTCTCGGCGAAGTACCGCATGATCGTGACCCCGACATATGCCGGCGCCGTCAAGTTCACGGTCCGCCTGCCCACCGGGCACCTTGCTTCGCCCAATGATCCCTTCGCGCTCTCTTCCGGAGATCACCAAACCGACGTCGAAGTCGGATACATCCAGGAGCTGACTCTCTGGAACCGGCTCTGGCTGAACTTGAACGTGCGCGGCGGCCTGCAGATGCAGGGGTTGCGGGACGCACGCGTCGCCCCGCAAGGGGCCTTCTGGGTACCCATTGGCGCCAGCGCCCGGTTGAATTGGAAACCCGGGAATTACGTAGGCGTGGACTTCGCGCCGATGTACCGGTTTTCGAAGCAGTTCTCGGCGGGAGTCACGGCATCGTACTACCGGCAGGGGCTCGACGCCTACACCTACCGGTCCCCCGCCGACTCGATCAATGTCGCGCAGAATCTGGGGGCCCCGGTGAGCGCGTCAGTGCTCGACTCGGGAACGAACCAGCACTACACGCAACTGGGAATCGCGATGACGTACCAGGGCCCGGTCTGGGAGACCGGGTTCTCCATTCAGCAGACGGTCAGCGGCTTTGGCGCGGGGACTTCGGTGCCGGCGGCGACGACATTCCGGATCGTGTTCCGGGCGTTTCACGGGCTGTTCTAAGCAGTTCACGCGCGTGTTTCAGGGCAGCCTCGAGATCGGGGTCGCCGAGCATGCGGGCCACTTCGCGGGTGCGGTCGTCTCCTGACACGGCACGGATGTCACTGGTGGCCACGCCGCCCCGGGCACCCTTGGTAATGACGACGTGGTGGTCCGCCCGGACTGCGATCTGCGGGAGATGCGTGATCACCAGTACCTGACGTCCGTCCGCGACCTCGGCCAACGCCCCTCCCACTTTCCCACCCACTTCACCGCCGATCCCCTGGTCCACTTCGTCGAACACCAACGTTGGAATCGCGTCGTGACCCGCGAGGACCACCTTGAGGGCGAGCATGAGGCGCGAGGTCTCTCCGCCGGAGGCGACGCGGGCGAGCGGCTTGGATCCCATGCCCGGAGAGAGCTCGACCTCGAACGAAACCGCCTCCGCACCCTGGGAGGAGGGAGTAGGGAGGAGTCGCAGTCCGGGACTGAACGTGCCTCCGCCGAGACCGAGTGACGGTAAGTGGTCATTCACGGCGCTGGCCAGCTTCTTCGCGCCGGCCCTGCGTTTGTTGGACAGGGCCTCGCACGCACGAACGAAATCGCCGGAAGCCAGTTCGCGCTCCTCGGCCAGGGCTCGCAAGTCCAGCTCGGCGGTATCCAGAAGGTCCAGCTCCCGGGCGGACGAGTCGCGGGTCGCGAGGACATCGGGGATGTCGGGACCGTACTTCCGTGTGAGCTTGTCGAGCACGTCACGACGGCGGTCGATCGTCGCCAGGCGCTCCGGATCGGCATCGACCGCGGCGGCATAGTCGCGCGCGGCAGCCGCCAGCTCCTGGAGATTCGCGAATGCCGTGTCGAGCATCTCGCGCCACGTCCCAACGGTGGGGTCAATTCGCTCGAGTCCCGCCAGCACTTTCGCGCCTCTCGAGAGGGCTGATTGATCCGCGGTCTTTTCCAGCTCCCGGGCCAACCTGCCGAGCTCCTCGGCGTTCGCGAGCTTCTTGGCCTCAGTCTCGAGCGCCTCGTCTTCCCCGACCTTCGGTGCGGCCTTCGCGATTTCCTCGACGACATGCCGGAGATAATCGGCCTTCCGGCGAACCTCCTCCTGCTTGCCTTTGAGCTCGTTCTCCCGCGCGACCGCCCCCTGCCACCGCATGTGGGCATCGCGGGCCGCGGTCCGCTCGACCTGCGCGTCCGCGTACGCGTCGAGGATCTCGGACTGGGCCTCACCCCGCACCAGCGATTGGGTCTCGTGCTGACCGTGGAGATCGACCAGGGCGGCACCCAGCTGCGCAAGGACGCCGACCGTCGTGGGCGACCCATTCACCCAGGCGCGGGACCGGCCTTCGGGATAGACCTCGCGACGGATGACGAGCGTTTCCTCGGAGAGATCGACGCCGAGCTCATCGGCGACGGCGCGGATGCCGCCGGCTCCAGCGAGATCAAAGGCCCCCTCCACCACCGTCTTCTCGGCGCCGGGACGGACCACATCTCCGGACGCGCGCTCACCCAGAAGCAGGGCCAGGGCGTCCACGAGCATCGACTTGCCCGCACCGGTCTCGCCAGTCAGCACGTTGAGACCGGGAGCGAGCTTCAGAGTGACGTCGGCGATGACGGCGAGATCACGAACGCGCAGCTCAGCCAGCACTACCGGCGCTCGCGGTCAGAGAGGTCTCCCCAATGCAGCTTCTTCCGCATGCGCGCGAAGAACCCCTCGGGTCCCAGGCGCACCAGCAACACGGGCTTCTCCGCACGCCGGACCAACAGGCGGTCCCCGGGGGGAATGGTCGTCCCGACTTGCCCGTCGAACGACACCATCACGTCGTCGGTCCAGGGCGGAATCGGTTCGACCGCAACGACGGAGCTGGACGGCAGCACCAGAGGCCGCACCGCCAGCGTGTGCGGGCAAATGGCGGTGACCACGATCGCATCGACGCCGGGGACCACGATGGGTCCGCCCGCGGACATCGAGTAGGCGGTCGAGCCCGTGGGCGTGGAGATGATGATGCCATCGGCGGAGTATTGCCCGACTTCATCGCCATCGACGAACACGCGAAGCCGCACGACGCGCGCCACCCCGCCCTTGTGCACCGCGACGTCGTTCAGCACCAGCGGTTCCGTCTTGGGAGGTCCCTGCTTGTGCTCAATCGTCGAGACGAGCGCGAGCCGCGGCTCGGTGGCGTAGGCACCGCGCACCAGGGCATCGAGCGCCCAGTCGAGACTCTGCACCGACGCGGTCGTCAGAAATCCGACCCGGCCGAGATTGACGCCGAGGATGGGGGTCTGCGCACCCTTCAGGAGGCGGGCGCCGCGCAACAGCGTCCCGTCCCCGCCGAGGGTGAGGAGACAGTCGAGCTTGGAGGGATCGGAGAGCGTGGCGGGCTGTTGCTGGGGCCACAACTTCAGGAGATCGGGCTCGGCATGGAAGGTGACGCCGAGCTTGGGGGCCGCCGCCGCCAGTTGGGCGAGGACCACGCCGAGGTCGCGGTAATTGGCGTTGCCGACGACCCCGACGTTCATTTTGGAGTGAGCGACTCCTCGGCCGCGAGCGCCCGGAAGCGCGTCACGATACCCTCAGCGGTGAGTCCGACCTCCGCGAGCTGCTGCGCACGCGGGGCGTGCTCGTAGATCCGGTCGGGGACTCCCAGCGGGACCACCCGCACGCCCGGCGACGTGGTCTCGACCACGCCGGCGAGGTGCGCGCCGAAGCCGTTCACCACCGTGCCGTCTTCCACCGTCAGCAGCAGCTGATGGTCGTGTACCAGAGCGTCGAGGGTCACGCGGTCGAGCGGCTTCAGGAAGCGGCAGTTCACCACCGTGAGGTCCCACCCGTCAGCGGCGAGCTGTTCGGCGGCCGCCAGCGCGGGCCGGCACATCACGCCGACGGCGAGAATGGCCCCGTCCTTCCCCTTCCGTAGAATCTCCCAGGTTCCGTACGGCACCGCCTGGATCTCCGATGCGGGAGGCACCTCGCCGGGCGTCTTGTCGCGCGGATAGCGGAGAGAGAACGGACCGTCGTGCTGGAGGGCGCAGCGCATCAGGCCCACCAGCTCTCTCCCGTCGCGCGGCGCGGTGACGGTCATGCCGGGCACCGCGAGCAGATACGCGATGTCGTAGAGACCCATGTGGGTCTGCCCGTCATCGCCCACCATTCCCGCACGGTCCATCGCAAAGATCACCGGCAGTTTCTGGATGGCGACGTCGTGGATGATGTTGTCGTACGCCCGCTGCAGGAACGTGGAGTAGATCGCCACGACCGGCCGAATGCCCTGCGTTGCCAAACCCGCGGCGAAGGTCGTCGCGTGTCCCTCGGCGATGCCGACGTCGAAAAACCGCTCGGGATATGCCTTCTGGAATCCGGTGGTGCCCGTGCCCGACGGCATCGCCGCCGTGATCGTCACCAGATGGGGATACTCGGCGCCGAGCTGTACCAGCGCGTCGCCGAAGACCTTGGTCCACTGCGGAGCGCCGGGAGCCACCGGCTTCAGTTTGCCGGTGACCGGATCGTACGGCGCCCGGGCGTGGAACTTCTCGATATCGGGTTCGGGGTGCGGGAAGCCCTTCCCCTTGTGGGTCAGCACGTGCACCACGCGCGGGCCCTTCAGAGATTTCACGATCTCGAAGGTCGAGAGCATCTGGTCGATGTTATGTCCGTCGATCGGCCCGAAATAACGGAACCCGAGCTCCTCGAAGAGCATGCCGGGCGACCAGAGATTCTTCACGCTCTCTTCGACCGTCTTCGCGAATTCCACGAGTTTCGGGCCGCCCACGAGGTGCGACGCCCGCTCGATCATGCCCTTCGCGATTTCACGCACCCGCACGGTCAGCGGGTTCGCGATCATCGATCCCAGATATTTGCTCATCGCACCGACGTTGGGCGCGATCGACATCCCGTTGTCGTTCAGGACGAAGATGATGTCACGGTTGGAGTGGCCCGCGTTGTTCAGGGCTTCGTATGGCAAGCCGCACGTCATCGCGCCATCGCCGACCACCGCCACGACGCGGTAGTCGTCACCCGACAGATCGCGCGCCGCGGCCATGCCGAAGGCCGCCGAGAGCGCGGTCCCCGCGTGTCCCGCGCCGAACTGATCGTGCGGACTCTCACTGCGACGCAGGAAGCCGTTCAGTCCCCCGGGTTGCCGGAGGGTGTGGAACCGGTCATTCCGGCCCGTGAGGATCTTCCAGGGGTAGCCCTGGTGCCCCACGTCCCAGACGATCTTGTCCTTGGGAGAATCGAAGGCGCGGCACAGCGCCACGGTGAGCTCGACGACGCCGAGGCCGGCGCCGATGTGCCCGCCGGTCTGGGAGACGACTTCGATGAGGCGCTGGCGTACCTCGTCCGCGAGCGGCTGCAACTGCTCCGGAGTCAGCTGCTTCACGTCCGAAGGGCCGGAGATCGAATCCAGTAGGGTCACGGGTCTCCCTCATTGCGGATTGCGGATTTCTGATTGCGGATTCGACGGGCGGTTCAATCCGCAATCGGCAATCCGAAATCCCCAATTCCTGTCAGTTGGGCCGGGTCACGATATAGTGCGCCAACTCCACCAGTGTAGGGGAAACTAACCCCGCCGAGAGCAGGCGGGCCACCGCCGCGGCGGAGAGCCGCTCCGCCTCTTCCCGGGCCGCCCCGACCCCCAGGAGGGTCACGAAGGTGGTCTTGTCCTGCGCCTCGTCCTTCCCGGCCGTCTTTCCCAGCTGATCCGAGGTGGCCGTCGTGTCCAGCACGTCATCGGCGATCTGAAAGGCGAGGCCGATGGACTCGCCATAGCCCCGCAGGGCTTCGATCCGCTGGGCCGGCACATTTTCACCGGCGGCGAGCGCCCCGATCACGCAGGAGGCGGCGATGAGCGCCCCGGTCTTCCGGGCGTGGACTTCGCGGAGGCCGGCGAGATCGAGTCCGCCACCTTCCCCCTCGAGATCGAGCGCCTGGCCGCCGATCATGCCGCCGGCGCCTGCCGCCCGGAAGAGCTCGAGCGCGATGTCCCGCTGGCGTTCGGGTGACAGGCCCAGCCGGGCCATGCCCCGCGCCAACACCCGGGCGGCGAGCGCCACCATGTGGTAGCCCGCGCGCGTGGCGGTGGGCACGTCGAAGGCGCGGTGCGTCGTGGGGCGGCCCCGGCGCAGATCGTCATTGTCCATGCAGGGGAGGTCGTCGTGGACCAGGGAGTAGGCGTGGACCACTTCCACGGCGGCTGCGAGCTCCGCGATCGCCCCCTCCCCACCGCCGAGCGATTCGTAGGCGCTGAAGACGAGCGTGGGTCGAAGGCGCTTGCCGGGAGACAGGAGGCTGTAGCGTACCGCGGCGGCGACGGAAGGCGCCCAGAATTTCGCGCCCTCCTCGCTCCACTCGGCCAGGACCGCGTCGACCCGCTGCCGGCAGTCGATCAGGTACGCGTCGAGACCCCTGGGCGCCGTCTCAGCCGTCGAGGTCGTCAACCTTGAGCGTTCCGGCGTGGTCGGAGAGGACCTGCTTCACCTTCGCCTGGGCGGCGTTCAGCCGGTCGCGCGCGGAGCGTAGGCGCTCGACACCTTCTTCAAACAACTTCAGCGCCTGGTCGAGGTCCAAGTCGGGCGTTTCGAGTTGGCGCACGATGGCCTCGAGGCGCTCCAATTCCTTCCCGAAGTCTGGTTGAGTGGCCATCAGTTGCCGTCGTTTTTTCTTACTTGGGCTTTGATGGTGCCATCGACCACCCGCAGATCGAAGGGGTCGCCTGGGTGGAAGTCAGCCATGCGACGAAGTACCCGCCCAGTCCCGTCACGGGGGACCGCGAAGCCGCGCGCGAAGGTGCCGAGCGGCGAGAGGGCGTCGAGCCGGCCGCTGACGACGGAGAGGCGATAGGTGAGGGACTCGAGGCGGCGGTCCACCCCACGGAGGAGACCGTCCGTCATGCGCGCCAGGCGCTCTTCCATGCGAGTGGTGCGGTGCTCAAGGCCACGCGCCAGCCGTGCGCCGAGGTGCTCGAGGTCACTCTGCACCTCCGCTCGGTCGGGGGTGGCGAGCCGGGCGGCGTCCGTCGGCGTTGCCGCCCGATGATCTGCGACCAGATCACACAGCGTGACGTCCGTCTCGTGGCCGACCGCGGAGATCACCGGCACGGGTACCGCGGCGACGGCGCGGGCGACGCGCTCTTCATTGAAGACCTGGAGGTCTTCCTTCGAACCGCCTCCCCGCCCCACGATTGCCACATCGACCTTCGTCAGCTTGGAAATGACCTGGAGCGCGCGGACGACTTCATCGACCGCACCCTCTCCCTGCACCCGCGTGTCGATCACGGCGATCTGGGCGACGGGCCACCGCTGGCTCGCGACTTTCAGAATGTCCCGAAGCGCCGCCCCATCGACGCTCGTAACGACGGCGATCCAGCGGGGATACGGAGGGATCTGCCGGCGAGGACGATCGAGGATGCCATCCTTCGCGAGTGCCGCCTTGGCCTTCTCGAACGCAATGCGAAAGAGCCCACCCGCTTCGGTGGACATCAGGCGCGTCACATTCAGCTGGTATTCGCCACGCTTTTCATAGATGGTGGCCCGGCCGAAGGCGTAGACCTTCATGCCCTCGGTGGGGTGAGCAGGCAGCCGGCGGGCGTCGTCCCGAAACATGACGCAGCGGAGCTGCGAGAGACTGTCACGCAGCGAGAAATACAGGTTCCCGCCGAAGTCCTTGAGCCCCGTCATCTCGCCCTCGACCCACATGGGCTCGAGGGTCTGCTCGATCGCCGCCTTGGCCCGGCGGTTCACGGCCGACACGCTCCAGGCACCATCCGGCGCGACGGCGCCGAACATGTCTACCGGGCGGTCCACTGCTGGGCGGCCTGTACCGTGTTATACAGCAGCATCGTGATGGTCATCGGCCCGACGCCGCCGGGCACCGGCGTGATGGCCGACGCGACCTTCTTCGCTTCATGGAACTGCACGTCGCCGACCAGCCGGTATCCGTTCTTGGCAGATGGATCGTCCACGCGATTCACGCCGACGTCGATCACCACGGCCCCCGGCTTCACCATGGTGCCGGTGACGAATTCCGGCTTGCCAATGGCGACGATCAGGATGTCGGCTTGTCTCGTGACCGACCCGATGTCACGCGTATTCGAATGGCAGACGGTGACGGTGGCGTTGCCGCCGGGACCATTCTGCAGGAGCAGCGCGGCCATCGGCCGGCCCACGATGTTGGAGCGTCCGACGATGACCGCGTGCGCGCCCTTGGTCTCGACGTTGGTCCGGAGCAGCAGTTTCTGCACACCGTACGGCGTCGCGGGCCGGAACCCCGTCGGATCTCCGATCGAGACCTTGCCGACGTTGACGGGATGAAACCCGTCGACGTCCTTGGCCGGATCGATGCGGAGCAGCACGCGCTCGGAGTTGATGTGCTTGGGGAGCGGGAGCTGGACGAGCATGCCGTGAATCTTCGGATCGGCGTTGAGACGATCGACCACCGCCAGCAGGTCGGCCTCGGACGTCTCGACCGGCAGCCTGATGGTCTCGGAGTGCATGCCCGCTTCTTCGCAGGCCTTCCCTTTCATCCTCACGTAGACCTGGGAGGCGGGGTTCTCCCCCACCAGCACCACCGCGAGTCCGGGCTTCACACCCTTCTGGCCGAGGGACGCGATGTCGCCTGCGAGCTCGGCCCGCATGGACTTTCCAATGGCCGTCCCGTCAATCAGCTGCGCTTCCGCCACTCAGTCCCCCTGGATCACTTGGCCACGTCGACGGCGCGAGTCTCGCGCACCACGACGACCCGGATCTGCCCCGGGTATTGCACTTCACTCTCGATCTTCCGCGCGATGTCCTGGGAAAGGCGAATCGCGCCCTGGTCATCCACCGTGTTCGGGGTGACGACCACGCGCACTTCCCGACCCGCCTGGATCGCGAAGACTTTCTCCACACCCTGATACGAGCTGGCGATGTCCTCGAGCTGGCCCAGACGCTTGACGTAGGTCTCGAATGCTTCGCGCCGGGCGCCAGGACGGGACCCGGAGATGGCATCGGCGGCCTGCACGATCACGCTGATGGCGGATTCGTGCGGCACGTCGTCATGGTGCGCGGCGATGCAGTTGATCACCACCGGATGCTCACCGTACTTGGTCGCGACCTCGACGCCCAGCTGCACGTGCGTGCCCTCGTGCTCGTGCGTCAGCACCTTGCCCACGTCGTGGAGGAGCGCCCCGCGCTTGGACAAGAGGACGTCGAGCTTCAGCTCGGCCGCCATCATGCCGGCGAGCCATGCGACTTCCTTCGAGTGCTCGAGGATGTTCTGCCCGTACGACGTCCGGTACTTCATCCGGCCCACGAGCTTGATGAGCTCGGGATGGAGACCGTGGATGCCGGTATCATACGCCGCCTGCTCCCCCGCCTCGATGATGCCGGCGTCGATCTCTTCCCGGGCCTTGTTCACGATTTCTTCGATGCGGCCCGGGTGGATTCGGCCGTCGGCAATGAGGCGCTCGAGCGCCAGGCGGCCGACCTCGCGCCGCACGGGATCGAAGCACGACACCACGACCGTGTCGGGCGTGTCATCGATGATGACATCCACGCCCGTCGCGGTCTCGAAGGCCCGGATGTTCCGGCCCTCGCGGCCGATGATGCGGCCTTTCATCTCATCCGAGGGGAGTGGTACTGCCGCCACCGTCGACTCGGCGGTTTGCTCCGCCGCAATTCTCTGGATCGCGATGGCGACGATCTTCCGCGCCTCGCGGTCGGCGTTCTTCTTGGCCTGTTCCTTGATGTCGCGCACCAGGGCGGCCGCATCACTGCGCGCCTCGTCTTCGAGCGCCCGCACCAGCTCCTGCTTGGCATCGACCGCGGAAAGTCCCGCCACCCGCTCGAGGCGCGCCCGGCCCTCAGTTTCCAGGGCCGCGATGCCCTTCTCCCGCTCCTTCAGCGCCTCTTCCTGGCGGCCGAGGTGCCGCTGGCGATTCTCGATGTCGGTGACTTTGTTGTCGAGGGTCTGCTGGCGCCGTTCCACTTCCTGCCGGCGCCCCAGCAGCTCGCGCTCGAGCCCTTCGCGCGCGCGCAGCAGCTCTTCCTTCACTTCGAGAGACCGTGCCTGCTTGGCCTCATCGAGCTGCCGCGTGTGCTCGCGCTCGGCGTTGAATGACGTGAGGGTGGCGATCCGGCGTTCGAGCCGTCGCCCGATGACATAAAAAGCCGCGCCCGCGGCCACCGCACCGCCGAGCACGGCTATGAGTATCCCGACCCAGCCAGTCATTGGATCTATCTCCTGCAGCGCGGGAACTCCTCACCGCGCGACAATTGTCGTATGACGGACGACTATCGGCTGACAGCTCTCTTCTGCGGAGGCAGCAACTTTTCCAGATCATCGGAAAGTGCCGCAAGCCGCGCGGCGACCTCCCGTTCACTCTTGCGAGCCTGGAACAACTCGTTCGTGATGTCCAGCGCGGCCAGGATCGCCGCCTTGTGCGTCTCCACGAGCCCGCCCTGCGCCAACACCTTCTTCAATGCCTGGTCCAGGTAGCCCGCGACTTCCCGGGTATACTCGGGGGTCAGATCGGAGCGAACCGTGTACTCTTCGCCCCCGATCATCACCTTGACCGAGTTTTTCTTGGTGCTCACCGCGCGCCACCCGTCCCCGTCGCGCCACTCGACTCACGCCCCTGCTCTTCCAGGAATGCAAGCCGCGCCAGCAGATCCTGTAACCGGGCCCGCGTCGCCTCCACCCGCTGACGCAGCGCGCGGTTCTCGGCCTCCATCTCCGCCATCCGGGTCCGGAGCTCGGGATCGGGGCGCGCGATGGTCAGCGCCGGCCCGCCAGGGGCTGGTGCCCCGGCGGCCGGAGCCCCGTGCCGGGCCTCCGCCTCCGACTTGAGAGCGCGTGCGCGCCAGCCCGCGAGCTCCTCCGCCACGTGGCGGATGGTGCTCTCGAGCTGATCGAGCGCTAACGCGTCAAGTCGTTCTCCGCTTGACCCCAAGCTCCCCCTCCAGCGCCGACAAGACGGCCTTCACACTCTTCTCGACTTCTTCCGCCCGCAGCGTGCGCGCCGGGTCCCGATAGACACAGTGCCAGGCCACGCTTCGCGAACCGGCAGGCATTTCCTTGCCACGGTATTCATCAAAGAGCGACAGATCCACGAGCAGCGGACCCGCGCTCTTCCTGATCACACCCTCGACCGCGTCGGCAGTGACGCCTTGAGGCAACACCAGGGCGACGTCCTGCTCGGCAGCCGGCGTCGTCGGGAGCGGGCGGTACTGCACCGGCTGAGCCGTCCCCACCGAAAGCCGGACCTCGAAGCCGAGGAGTGTCGCCGCCCAGTCGGGGGCGTCCGCTTCCAGCGTGGACGCCGTTCCGACGACCGACCCATCGCCTCCGATTGCCTCCCACCCGTCGCCGTCCCCTGAGGGCCTGACCGCCGCCCCCGGATGGGATGCCGAAACTGCTAACTCAAAGTGATGCTTGAGGTCCCATATGTCCATATCAGGTACTTTCGCACCTGTCCAGTGAGGGGGCATCCTCGCTCCCGTCAGCACCCCAGCTACAGAGATCCACTCTTTGGGGAGTGGGGAGTGGGGAATGGGCGCAGTCAAGCCAGTGGAAGCTCCATTTCCTAGACTTCGACCAGTCCCCACTCCCGACTCCCGAAACACCGTCCCCACCTCGAACAGCCTGACATCCCGGTTCTTCTCCGCCCAGTTCCCCTCTACCCGCCTCTTCAGGGCCGGCAGGAGGGCCATCCGGAGATGGGCGTCCTCGGCCGAGAGAGGGTTGGAGACGGCCACCGCCCCAGGGCCGTTGGCGGGTCCCAGGGACAGGGTCCGGGCCTCGTAGAACCCGGCCCCTACCAGGGCCTGGCGAACCCGGTCCTTGGCCTGCTCCACGGGGGAGTCGGGGACCGTGCCCGGCCGGAAGGGCCGGAGGTCGTCCGGGAAGGAGTCATAGCCCCGGAGCCGGGCGACCTCCTCGATCAGATCCACCTCACGCGTCACGTCGGGACGCCATCCGGGGACCTGGACCGCGATCCGGTCATCCTTCGGAAGCGCCACAAATCCCACCGACGTGAGGAGCTTCTCGACCTCCGTCCGCGGGACCTCGATGCCCAGCAGGTGGTTGACCCGCTCCGGGCGCAGGAACACGGCGCGCGGTTGCTCAGGCTCAGGCCACAAATCGAGTGGCGCCTCGGCGAGCGTACCACCAGCGACGGCGGTGATGACGTCGATCGCTCGGCGGAGTGCGTCGGGCATGCCCCAGAGGTCGATGCCGCGTTCGTACCGGTAACTCGACTCACTCGACAGGCCGAGGGCCCGGCGCGTGCGACGGGTGCGGGTGGGGTCGAAGTAGGCGCACTCGAGCACCAGGTCGGTGGTCTGGTCCGTCATTTCGGATTCGGCGCTCCCCATCACTCCCGCCACGATCGTCGGCCGCTCGGCGTCGCAGATCGCCGTCATTTCCGCGGTCATGGTCCGCTCGACGCCGTCGAGTGTGACGATCTTCTCGCCCTGCTTGGCCCGGCGCACCACGACCGCGGGGCCCCGCAGCTTGGCGAGATCGAACGCATGCATCGGCTGGTTGAGCTCGAAGAGCACGTAGTTGGTGGCATCCACCACGTTGTTCACGGACCGCTGCCCGACCGCCTCCAGGCGATCGGAGAGCCAGGCGGGGCTCTTCGCGACCTTCACGCCGCGAATCACCGCCGCGAGATAGCGCCGGCAGCCCTCTGTGTCTTGCAGCGTGATAGTGACGCCGCCCACCTTGCCGTCTTTCGCCGCCCGCTTCGGTGCCGGCATCGCCGCGCCCGCTCCAGTGCTTCCCGGGACTGCGGGCAACTTGATCCGGCCGCCGAAGGCGACGGACAGCTCCCGAGCGACGCCCTTGTGGCAGAGGAGATCGGGTCGATTGGCCCCAACGTCGATGATGATCTGCTCGTCGGCGATGGGCATGGCGTCCAGGAAGCGGCTGCCTGGCTTGGCATCGGTCGCCAACTCCAGGATGCCGTCATGGTCCTGGCCGAGTCCCAGTTCTTTGGCCGAGCAGAGCATGCCGTTGGAGGTGACGCCGCGGATTTTCCGGCGTTCCAGTGTCAGCCCTCCGGGAAGCGTCGCGCCGACCGGGGCGTACGGGTACGTCTTCCCTGCCGTGACGTTCGGCGCTCCACACACGACCTCGACCGGACCTTCGGCGCCGCCCGCGTCCACTTGACACAGGCTCAGGCGGTCCGCGTTCGGATGCTTCTGCACCTCGAGGACGTGCGCGATGAGCACGTCGGCGAGGTCGTGATGCAGAGGCACGATGCCATCCACCGGCGCGCAGAGGTTGGAGAGCCGGTCAGCGGTCTCTTTGGCGTCGAGCGGCTGATCGAGCAACGCCTCGAGCCAGCGACGGGAAACGTTCACCGCTTCCCTCCGTCGGAGAACTGAGAGAGGAAGCGGACGTCATCGCCGAAGAGCAGCCGGATATCCGGAATCCCATGACGGCTCATCGCGATGCGCTCGGGGCCCATCCCGAACGCGTATCCCGTGTAACGCTCCGCATCCACGCCACACTTCTCGAGTACGGCAGGATGCACCATCCCGGAGCCGAGGATCTCCATCCAGCCGGTGCCTTTACAGGTCTGGCAACCCTTCCCGCCGCACAACGGGTGCTGCACGTCCATCTCGGCCGACGGTTCCGTGAACGGGAAGAACGACGGACGGAATCGCACCCGGGTGGACGGGGAGAAGAACCTGCGCGCGAACGCCGTCAGCGCGGCCTTCAAGTCCACGAAGGTGACGCCTTCATCGACCACCAGGCCCTCGATCTGCTCGAAGACCGGGGAGTGGGAGGCGTCGAACGGATCCCGGCGATAGACCCGGCCCGGAATGACGACACGAATCGGGGGCGGATACGCCTCGAGCGTCCGCACCTGCACCGGCGAGGTATGGGTGCGGAGCAGCGTGTCTTTCCCAAGATAGAAGGAATCCTGGGAGTCGAGGGCCGGATGGTCGGGCGGGAAATTGAGCGCGAAGAAGTTGTTGCGCTCCGTCTCGGCCTCCGGCCCCACGGCGCGGGTGAAGCCCAGCTCCGCGAAGATCCCGCAGATCTCGTTCACCACCTGGGTGGTGAGATGCAGACCGCCCCGCCAGGCGGGACGCCCCGGCATGGTGAGGTCGATTCCCGTGGGCTTCCGGGAGGCAGCGGCGAGTGCGCGCTCGCGCGCCGCGATGGCGTCCTCGAGCTGCGCTTTCAGGACGTTCGCCTGCCCCCCGACGGCCTTGCGGCTCTCGGGATCGAGGGTGGGGAGCTGTTTGAGGATATCGGTGAGCGCCCCGGCTTTGCGGCCCAGGAGCTCGGTCTTCAGCTCCTGGAGCCGGGTCGCATCGGCTTCGCCTATCTCGGCTAGACGCTCCCGCAGCCGGGCGAGGCTGTCGAGGAGGTCGCGCATGTCAGAGGGCCTTCTTCGCGACCTCCGCCAGCTGCTCAAACGCGGCCGGATCGCGCACGGCGATGTCGGCGAGCACCTTGCGGTTGATCTCCACGCCCGCCTTCCGCAACCCGTTCATCAGGCGGTTGTAGGAGAGCTCGTGGAGCCGGGCCGCCGCGTTGATGCGCGTGATCCAGAGCCGGCGGAAATCCCCCTTCTTCCGGCGGCGGTCGCGGTACGCGTACTTCTCCGCGCGCTCGACCGACTCCTTGGCGGCCTTCCACAGCTTGGATCGCCCGCCCCAGTAGCCCTTGGCGAGCTTCATGATCTTGTTCTTGCGCGCGAGGCGCGCGACGTTGCTCTTGACGCGAGGCATTCTGTCTCCCTAGGCCTGCAGCAACCGCATCAGGCGCTTCTGATCCGCGTGCGAAACCATCGCGCCCTGCCGGAGGCGGCGCTTCCGCTTGGGATGTTTCTTGGTCAGGATGTGGCTCTTGAAAGCCCGGTGGCGCCGGATTTTCCCAGAACCGGTGATCTTCACGCGCTTTCTCAGCGCGCGCTTCGATTTCATCTTCGGCATGTGTCCTCCCCGGGCTGACGCCCGGGGTTAGTGGTCTGCTACTTGGGTCCGAGGACCATCGACATGTTGCGGCCCTCGAGCTTCGGCTCCTGCTCGATCTTCGCGATGTCCTTCAACTCCACGGCCACCCGGTCCAGCACCTGCCGTCCCAGATCGATGTGAGCCATCTGCCGGCCGCGGTACATCATCGTCACCTTGACCTTGTTCCCTTCCTGCAGGAACTCCCGCGCGTGGCGGGTCTTGAACTGAAAGTCATGGTCGTCGATGCCGGGCCTGAACTTCACTTCCTTCAAATGAATGACGTGCTGCTTCTTCTTCGCCGCGCGCGCCGCCTTGGCCTGCTCGAACTTGTACTTGCCGTAGTCCATGATCTTGACCACGGGGGGCCGGGCCATCGGGGCCACCTCGACCAGGTCGAGGCCCCGCTCCGCGGCGGCATTGAGCGCTTCGTCGATCGACAGCACGCCCAACTGATCTCCATTGTCCGCAATCACGCGTACCGGACTGATCCGGATCTGGCGGTTCACCCGCGTGCGTGGCGTGCGGCTGCTACTGGTGCTGCTGGGACTGCCGGTGCTGCTGTTGCTACCGCTGCTGGTTCCGGGTTCGTAGGCCAGTGTGACAACTCCGCGTAAAAAGAGAACGGGCCCCGGTTCGTGCAGGGCCCGCTGGAAATCCATCAACCGATCAGTCGTCAGCAGGCCCGCTGAGGACTGATCCTGATGGCTCCAACAACCCTGGCGCTCGGCCTTCCTTCGGCCGGCTGCGGGTGGGGCGCAATGGAGCGCCCTCTTAACTCATTGTGGGATAAAAGCTAGCCGAGGGCCACAGGGGCCACAAGTGCGAACCCCTTTCCGTCCTTCTCCAGCCGGCCTTCAATCGTCGTGGCGTCATGCTCGAAAAACAGGCGCCACCCCTCCGCTTCGGCTCGCGGATAGATGTGCCGGCGGGTTTCCAGGGTCACGAGGGGCTCCACGTCGTATCCCATAATCCACACCAGGGGGAGGTGGGCCGCCGTGGGGACCAGATCCGCGATGTAGAGCAACTTCTCGCCTCCGCTCTCCACCAGGATGGACTGGTGACCGGGCACATGACCTGGGGTCGGAATCCCCTTGATCCCCGGCAGGATCTCGCGCTCCCCATCCACGAGCGTGAAGTCGATCCCATCCCAGTTGAGGGGGAAATAGGACCCCCGGGTCCGCTCATTGGTGTGGGTCGCGAATTCGTATTCCCGGCGCTGCACCACGTAGGTCGCCTTGGGGAACGTCTTGTTGATCTCCCCCATGTGGTCCTTCCAGGTGTTGCCCCCGGCATGATCGAAATGCAGGTGGGTGTTGATCACCCAGCGTACATCCGACACCGCGTGCCCCGCCGCCTTGATGGCGTCTTCCAGAAACGTGCGGTGTTCGGACCCGACGTTGTCGACGCCGTAGATGTCGAGGAATTTGGCGTCTTCCTTGTTCCCCAGTCCGGTGTCGATCAGGACGAGCCCGTCCGGATGTTCGAGGAGCAGGCACCGCATCGCGAGGCGGATGCGGTTTCGCTGATCAGCGATGATGTGCTTCTGCCACATCGTTTTCGGGATCACGCCGAACATCGAGCCGCCGTCGAGGCGAACGTAGCCCGCCTCGAGCGCATGGGCTTTCATCTTTCCGATCGACATGCTCGTACAGAGCGTCACAGCGCCCCCAAATCCGCGAGTGTGCGGGCCCCGCGGTCACGAGCGAGCGGGAGGAGCCGCTCGAGCACCTTGGCCGTGGCGACCGCATCGGGGCCAGCCCGGTGCCGCGCGGGTGTCGTGATGCCGAAGTGGTACATCACCGCATCCAGGTTCCGGTAGTCGAGCGCCGGGACCAGCTTCCGCGTGAGCCGAATCGTGCAGAGGCGAGGCCCGGTCAGCCTGACCGCGCGCGCCCGGTCGAGCTCGGCGTTCAGGAACCCCCAATCATAACGCGCGTTGTGTGCCACAAACACCGCGTCACGGATCGCCTCGAGCAGCTGGTCCGCCACCGTCTCGAAGGCCGGCGCACGCCGCAGCATCTCCCCGGTGATGCCCGTGAGACCGGCGATCCCCTCCGGCACCGGAGCGTCGCCTTTGACGAGGGTGTCGATCACGAGGGTGATGCCCGACGGCGTCAGCCGCGCGATGGCGACATCGATCACGCGTCCGCCCTTTGCAGGACTCATGCCGGTCGTCTCCACGTCGACGACCGCGAAGGTGCACTGCTCGATCAGCGGGCTCGGTGCTGCTCCGGCGAGGGTCCAGCGCCCGTCGGAGAGCCGGGACACCCTGGGGTCACTCCCGAGGAGCGTCGAAAGAAGGCGGTCGGCGATTTCGCGCCGCGGCCGGACTACACCGAGGACATCGCGGGCCAGCACGACCGCATCCGCGGGTCCCGCTTCCAGATACGCGACCGCCCGGCCTGAGAGGCTATTCGCGGAGACCGGGGCGATGCCGTTCAGAGGTCGTCGCGCCGGAGGGGAAGCGTCATGCACCGGGGACCGCCGCCCCCGCGCACCAGCTCTGATCCCTCGATGGTGATGATGCCGCGCTCGCCATCCTCCAGGTACTCGTCGCCGGTGAGGAGGTTCACGGCGCTGATCATCCGGAACCCGGCGTGCTCGAACTCACGCAGGGTCGCTTCATTCCGCGCGTACGTCACCGCGACGCCCGGGCGCACCGTGAAGAAGTTGCACGCCGAGGACCACTGCTCCCGTTCCTGGAGCGCGCGGGACGATCCGCCGCAGAACACCGGCTCGAGCGGCTGATTCACCGCCTGCATGGCCGCAAAGAAGTTCGGCATTTCCTTCACGCCTTTCGACTTCTTGCGACGATGAAGGACGGCGAGCCGCTCCGGCCCGATGAAGTGCGGTGGATAGATGCAGCACGCTTCGCGGTCGATCTGGGTGAAAATCATGTCCAGATGGATGGCGGTCCGCTCCGCGGGAAGCACGACGATCACCACGTCGGTCACACCGCATTGCTCGAACACCAGGTCACACAACTGATCGAGCGCGGCCGGCGACGAACGCTCGGAGAAGCCGAGCACCATGAGGTCGGGGCGGATGGGATGCACGTCCCCGCCCTCGAGCGTGTAGTTCGACCGCTTCTCTTCGGACCCGTCATACAGGATCCCGGCGTTCTCGAGCTTGGGGTGGTACTTGAAGAGCGACTTGATGAGCAGCTCTTCGGTCCAACGGACCCCGTAGCGCATCGAGCCGATGACGCAGTGCTCCCCGATCACCATGCCGGTATCACGGGTGAAGAAGAGGTTCGGAAGCGGCGGGAGCGCGTAGCCACCCTCGTTGAGCGCGCGGGCGATCGGCCCAGCCTCCTCGAGCGCGCCTTCCACCATCAAGCCCACGAGATCTTCCGCGGGCAGCTCCGCCATCCGCTGGGCCAGCGCATCCGACGGGACGACATCGAGCGTCCGCGTAACCAGGAAATCCCGCGCGTCCTTTTGCGCCACGACCTCGGTGACCAGGTCCCGGACCTCGTACACTTCGGCGAACCGTTCCAGAACGGCGACGAAGCGGCGATGTTCACGCTGGGCCAGATCCAGATCGATGATGTCGTCGTACAGGTAGTCCTCGCGGTTCCCCGGGGTCACGGCGACCAGCTCGGGGCCCGGAGTGTGGACGAGGACGGCCTTCAGGGGACCGATTTCTGAGGTAACACGAACCTTCGGCATGGGGGGAGAATCTACCGGGGGCGTGAACCCCCAAGCCTAACGGTTTGCGAGGGAGTAACTTAGCGCTTCGAGTTCCTGTGCCATGTTGACCGTCTTCACTTCCACGTCCCGCGGCACCTTGAGCTGAATGGGGGCGAAATTGAGCAGGGCCTTCACCCCGGCCCGCACCAGGCGGTCGGCGACTTCTTGCGCGGCTTCGCCGGGCGTGACGACGATCGCGATGTCGGTGGGTTCCTTCTTGAGATCCGCTTCGAGCTGTTTCACATCCCGCACCACCAGCCCATTCGACCGGGACCCGATCTTCTTGGGATCGCGGTCGTAGATGGCGGAGACCTGGAATCCCCGGCGGCTGAAGCCTTCATAGTGAACCAGCGCGCCACCGATCTTCCCCGCACCGACCAACACGACGCGGTAGGCGCGCTCCAGACCGAGGATTTCGCGGAGGCGGGTGACGAGCGCGGGGACTTCGTAGCCCATCCCACGCTTGCCGAAGGAACCGAAGAAGGAGAGGTCTTTCCGGACCTGCGCGGACGTCGCGCCGGAGCGCCTGGCCAGCTCTTCCGACGACACCGTGGTGCGGCCCTGGTCCCGGGTCTGCTCCAGGTACTGGAGATAGAGGGAGAGGCGCCGGACGGTGGATTCGGAAATCTTCCGCATTGTGAATTATTTCACAATTGCCTGCTCCAAATCAAGAGGCGGGCGAAATCCGCAGGGGACAAACGCTCCGGGCGCCAGGTCGGATCGATTCCCAGCCCCCGGAGGTCGTCGGCCACGACGCCCGGCTCCCGCCTCACGATTCCCGCCAGCACGTTTCGCAGCTGCTTGCGACGCTGGCTAAATGCGGCAACGACAAACCGGCGGAACGCGCTCCCCTGCTCCACCGGCACCAACGGCTCTTCGAGGGGCGTGAGCCGGATGACCGCACTGTCCACTTTCGGCGGGGGCCGGAACGCCCCGGCTTTCACCGTGAAGAGCTTCTCGACCTTGCACGCCGCCTGTATGCCCACCGAAAGCGCTCCATACGTCTTCGACCCCGGCGGGGCGGCGATCCGATCGGCGACCTCCTGTTGCACGAGGAAGACGATGATCCGGGGGAGCGGCGGAGTCAGGGCCTTCTCCAGCAACGGAGAGGTGATGTAGTAAGGGATGTTTCCTATAACCGAGAACGGCGGGATTCGAGATTCGGGATTGGGGATTGGGAGAACCGAATGCCAATCGAGTTCGAGTGCATCCCCCGCCACTACGACCAATCCCGAATCCCGAATCCCCAATCCCCCAAGCTGCTTCGCGAGCCGGTCATCCTTCTCGATCGCGATGACCCGGGCACCGCGCTCGAGGAGCACCCGCGTGAGCGTCCCCTCCCCAGGTCCGATCTCCAAGACGATTTCTCCCGGCGCAGACGCCAGAGCGCCGGCGATGCGGGCGAGAATATTGACGTCCGAGAGAAAGTGTTGGCCGAGACTCTTCTTGGGCCTCACGCCCGGAGGAGCACGATGGTGCGGTCGTCGGCGGGATCGGCGCCGTCCGTGAAGGCGTCGAGCTCGGTGGTCACGGCATTGAGCACATCGAGGGTCGAGCGCCCGCGCATCCGGCTCACGTGGCCGAGCACGCGCTCTTCACCGAAGCGCTTGCCGTCGATCGAGGTCGCATCCGAAATACCGTCCGTGAACAGGCAGAGGGTGTCCGCCCGCTTGGCCCACGGCTGTTCTGCGTCCTCCGAGCTCCCGACACCCAAACCGAGGGGTGGGCGCGTGGCCGCCAGGCGGCAGGGCCTCCCGTCCGCGCGTACGACGAACGCCTGCGGATGTCCCGCGTTCGCGTAGAACAGCGTTCCCGCCGCGGGATCGATCACCCCATAGAACAGCGTCAGAAACATTTCCGTCTTCCGGAGCTCGTCGGCAAGGGACTCCTCGAGCTTCGCGATCACCTCGGCCGGACTCGCGGCCGCCTCCGCATGAATACCGGACGCCGACATCGCCAGCGCCATGATCAGCGACGCACCGAACCCGTGGCTCGAAACGTCGCCGATCATCACGCCGATGCGGTCTCCCGTCAGCCGCATCAGGTTGTAGAAGTCACCGCCCACCACTTCCGCGGGACGACAGCGGGCCGCGACATCTGCCCGGGCGGCAATCACCAGCGGCGACGGCAGGAGCTTCAGCTGGAGATCACGGGCCAGCTCGAGCTCGCGGCGCAGGCGCTGCTGTTCCAGATCCCGGGACACGAGCCTGGCATTGGCGAGCGCGGCCCCGATCTGGTTTGCGATGGCCGCGACCAGCTTCCGATCCCCCGTCGTAAAGGCATCCCCGCCGATGCGATCGGTGAAATTGATGACACCGATGGGACGGGACGGACCGCCGGGCGTGGCGTACAGCACCGGCACGGAGAGATACGCGTAGCCGCGATAGGCCCGGGATTCGCGATTCGCCGGGCCGCTTTCGTCCCCCACGGGAGGGTTGTAGGAGTGAATCCGCCCTTCGCGGAACACCCGCGCGGCGATCGACGACGGATCATCCACCTCGATCGGCTCGGCCTCGGACGGGTTCATCCCCTGTGCCGCCACGATGCGGAGCACTTTCCCGCCCTCGTCGACCGCCAGCAGGGTAGCGCGGCGGGCGCCGACCACATCCGAGACTTCGCGAAGAATCCGGGCCGCCGTATCCGACAACCGGATGGTGTGACCGAGGACCTCACTGATCGTGTAGATGAGATCGATTTCTTCGTATCGCTCCGACAGCTCCGCCGCGACCTGGCGGGTCTCGTCTTCCGATTCGATCAACGCGCCGAGGGTCTTCGCGATGGCGACGGCGTTCGGACGGCGGCGGGTGGTGGCCTTCACCTCGAGCCACAGGTCCGGCACGCCCTTGATCGGAATCAGAGTCCGCCGGTCAGGGGCCTTGCGCACCTTCCCCGTCACGCAGGTCAGACCGTCACCCTCGCTCCGCCACACGCGGAGACGCGCCCCGGTCAGCACCCCGAGGCTCTGAACGACCCGGTCGAGACGTGTCAGCCCGCCCGAAGAGTCAGGCAGACGGCATTTCCTTTGGCGTTGAAATCGACGGCGTCGACGAGATGACGAATGACGAACAGGCCGCGCCCATCCTCACGCTCCAACCCCGCTGGAGCCGTGGGGTCAGGGACGCCGGATGGATCGAACCCTTCACCGGAATCGGTCACCGTGACGCGGATGTAGGCACTCCGGGCTTCGACGCGGACTTCGACCTTCTTGGTGGGATCTTCGCGATTGCCGTAGGTGATGGCGTTGGCGAGCGCTTCGGCGAGGACCGTGCGGAGGTTGAACTGCACGCGCCGGGGAGAGAGGATCCCGGACGGCGTGTGGGTGGCGACGAGCTCCACCGCTTCCGCGACGAACGACAGATCCGAAGGCACGCGGAGCAGGAGCTCCACGTCCCCCGAATATCCGGCACGCCGCACTGCGATCTTCACTTCAGAACGCAGCGAGGGCTTCGGCGGGGGTCTTCGAAATGGTGAACAGGGTGTCGAGCTTCGTCAGCTCGAAGAGGGTCTGCAGATCTTCGTTCAGCCCGGCGAGCCGCAGGTCCCCGCCCTGCTCCCGGATCTTCTTCGACAACGAGACCAGGACGCCCAGCCCCGACGAATCGATGTATCCGGTCGTCGAGAAGTCGATGACGAACTTCCGGGAGCCGCCCTCCAGGGATTCGAGGACCTTCTGCTTCAGCTCCTGGCGGTTGCCGACGATGAGCTGACCATCCACGCCGACCACCACGACGCCCTTGGCGTCCTTCTTGATACTGAAGGTCATCCCTTGCTCCCCGAGAGTGATTTGAACTTCGCCTTCAGGGCCTGTTGTACGGCCGGCTCCACCAGCGCCGAGACGTCGCCCCCGAAGCGGGCGACTTCCCGCACGAGACTCGAGCTCAAGTACGTCAGGTCGAAGGCCGGCACCAGGAACACGGTTTCGAGCGCCGGTGCCAGCGTGCGGTTCATCAGCGCCATCTGAAACTCGTACTCGAAATCCGACACCGCCCGAAGTCCCCGGATCAGCATCGACGCGCCGACCTGTCTGGCGAAATCGACCAGGAGCCCCTCGAACGATTTCACCTCGACATTCGGCAGCTTGACCGTCTCCCGAATCAAGGCCACCCGCTCCTCCAATGTAAAGAGCGGAGCCTTGGAGACGTTCACCGCGACCGCCACCACCACCTGGTCCGAGAACGCCAGGGACCGGCGGATCAGGTCCGCGTGGCCCCGGGTGACGGGGTCGAAGGAGCCGGGGTACACCGCGATCCGGGTCATCGTCACGCGTAGAGAAAGGTGATGGCCGTGTCGCCGTAGCGGCGGCTGTCGTCACCCTGCACCGGGGTGTCGGCCGAGTGCTCCACCGCAAAGATGCGTGCGAAAGGCGCGGCGCGAAACAGTGCGCTAAGCCTTCCCGCGGCGGGATCGGCGTAGGGCGGGTCGGCGAAGGCGACGTCGTACTGCCCCGGTTGAAGCCGCCCGACAAACGTCAGGGCATCCATCCGGTGGATGGCGACCCGGTCTTCGACTTTCAACGTCGCGATGTTCGCGCGGAGCGCATCCAGGGCCGGACGGGCCCGCTCCACGAAGTCGGCGCTCGCCGCCCCGCGCGACAGGGCCTCGAGCCCCAGCGCTCCCGAACCCGCGAAGAGATCAAGCACCCGCGCGCCGGGGATCGACGTCTGCAGAATGTTGAACCAGGCTTCGCGGACCCGTCCCGACGTGGGACGAGTCTGGTCACCGGCAGGCGTCTTCAGCCGGCGACGCCTAAACTCTCCCGCCACAATTTCTATCACTCGACCGGGCACGCCGCAGTCGGCGCGATCGACGCGACCTTCGCCTGCAGACGGAAGCGGCCCTGCCATTCGTCGCGCTCGAGCCGGAACGCGACATCGAGTGGGCGCGTCAGCCAGGTGTCGGGCACCTGATCGGCCCACCGGAAGCCGATGGCGTCGATCACTCCCGACCCGTCGTCGAGCGTGAACTTGAGATGATTGTCGCCGACCCGCCGCGCGTCCACCGCCCGGGCCCCGCGAACGCCGAACACCGGAGCCGGATTCCCCGCGCCGCACGGCTCGAGATATCGCATCAGGCGTTCGAGGTCGTCACTCACCGAACCCAGGGGCAACTCCAGATCCACCCGCTGCGCGGGCGCCAGGTCGTCGGGCGTGAGGACTTCCGCCGCCGCGGCGAGGAATCCTTCCCGGAACTCCTCGAACCGCGGACGCTTGATCGTGAGTCCTGCCGCCATCGTGTGCCCGCCGTACTTCTCGAGACAGGCACCGACCTTGTGCAAGGCTTCGTGGAGATCGAAGCCGACCACACTGCGGCCTGACCCCTTCCCGACGTCTCCGTCCCAGCCGATGAGAAACGTCGGGCGCCCGTAGCGCTCGACCAGCCGCGACGCCACGATGCCGATCACGCCTGGATGCCACCCGTCGCTGGCGAGCACCAGTCCGCACTGCCCAGGCGTCAGCGCCTTCTCCGCCATCTCGATCGCTGCATCCTGGATCCGGTGATCCATCTCCTGCCGGCGCGCGTTGAGCGTCTCGAGCTCACGTGCAAGCGCCCCAGCCTCCGCCGGATCGTCCGAGAGCAGGAGCCTGAGTCCGTCATTCGCGTCGCCGATGCGACCCGCCGCATTCAGCCGGGGCGCGAGAATGAACCCCACCTGCCCCGCACGGATCGGCTGACCCGCCAGCCCCGCCGCTTCGATCAACGCCCGCAACCCGGTCCACCGCGACTCGGCCAGCATCTTGAGCCCGTGACGGACGAGGATCCGGTTCTCTCCGGTGAGCGGCACGACATCGGCAACGGTGGCGAGTGCCACGTAGTCGAGGAAATGGAGCGGCAGGTTCGGCGAGAGGCCCAGGGCGGGAACGAGCGCCTGGACGAGCTTGAACGCGACCCCGGCGCCGCACAGCGTCTTGTCGACCGACGGGCAGCCGGGCTGCTGCGGATCGAGCACCGCATCCGCATCGGGGAGCGCATCCCCGGGGAGGTGGTGGTCGGTGACGATCACCTGGTGCCCAGCCGCGCGGGCGGCGGCGACCGTATCGACGGCGGTGATGCCGCAGTCACAGGTGATGATCAGCCTGGCTCCCACGCTCGCCGCTTTCGCCAATCCGGCAGGACCGAAGTCGTACCCGTCGCGGAGCCGGTGGGGAACGAATGCGTGGACGTTGGCCCCCGCGGCGCGGAGCGCGCGCGTGAGCAAGGACGACGCGCATTGACCATCGACGTCGTAATCCCCGTGCACGAGGATCGGCACGCGGTCGTGCACGGCCCGCGCCACGATCGCGACCGCCCGTTTCATGCCGGTCCACTCGAGCGGGTTCGAAAGCCGCTCGAGCTCGGGCCGCAGGAATTGCTTGGCGAGATCAGGCTGATCGAGGCCGCGCTGGATCAGCAGAGCCGCGAGCGGCTCCGGAATCGTGAGGGCGGCCGAGAGATCATGAATGGCCGAAGGGCTCGGGGTGGCCGCGAGCGCCCACTTGGCGGGAATCATTCCGCTACGTAGAGCAGCACGCCGCAGGCCTCGCAGCCTTCGATGGTCGCGCCGCGCTGGATGAGCACCCGGCGCTGGGTGGGTACCGCGGTAAAGCAGTGCCCACAGGAGCCACCATGGAGCGGATACACGGCGACGGGCGCCTTCCCCTTCCGGATCTTTTCGTACCGCAAGAGGAGCGACGCCTGCACGGACTTCGCCGCCGCCTGCCGTTCCGCCACGGCCTTCTCCCGGTCCGCCATGATGGTCTGACGCTTTCCTTCGATCATCTCACGATCGGCGCGCTGCGCGTCCCGCACCTCCTCGACCCCCTTCTCCGCCTCGGCCGCGGTCCGCTCTGCTTCCGTCACCGCGTCTCCAGACCGCAGGAACTCGACTTCTTCCTTCGCGATCACGGTGCGAGCGAGATCGAGCTCGGCCATGAGGGTCTGGGCCTCCTTCGCGCCCTTGACCCATTCGAGTCGCTGTCGTCGGGCGTCCTGCATGCCCTTGTAGCTCGCGATTTTCCCCTCGAGCTCGCCGCGCCGTCCAACCGCGTCCTGAATTCCCCGCCGTGCCAGTTCCAGCTTCCCTTCCACGCCCTCCAGGGCCTGGTCCAATCGAGCCAGCTCCGGCTCCAAGGCCTGCAACGCGTGATCGGTGGCGCGGACTGCTTCATCCTTCTGCTGCAGCATCAACAGTGCTTCAAGATCCGGGTGCACCCTTCCTCCTCGCGGCGATCTTGTACGTGGGGACCTTCGCGTTTCGTTCGGCGGTGAGCTGCTGCTTCTTCACGATCAGGGCCCGCTGTTCATCCGGACCGGCGACCGACATGGCGCGGTCGACCGCCTCGATGCGGCGGTCCAGCCCGCGGGCCGTGATCTTGTTGAGCGCGTCTTCGAGCATCTCTCCCGGCTCCCGATTCCCAAGCTTCTCCGCCGCAAGCTGCTCGTAGATCCCGGCGGCCGCGCGGTCGAGCCCCGACGGGTCGTCCCGGCGTACGGCTTCGAAGATTTCCCGGTAGGCGGGGAATTCGATCATGTCGGGCGAGACGGACTCGAGGACTCGGGTGCGCCACGGGTCGCCGGCGAACAACACGAGCAATAGAGCGCGTTCCGCATTCGTCGGGGGATTGGGGATCGGGGATTGGGGATTCGTTGGCGTCTTGCCCAATCCCAAATCCCGAATCCCCGATCCCCCTTGAATGCCGGCTTCGCGTTCCAGCACGTCTTTGCGCACATGGGCGGCTTCGGCGGCGCGGGCCAGGTAGAGCTCTCTGGTAATGGGATCGCGAGCGGCGCGAATGGTCGGAAGCAGGCGATCGAGCGCCCGACGCCTGCCCGGGAGTGTGCCGAGCATGCCGCGCCGCTCGAGGATCTGGAGCTTCCGGTCGAAGACGTCGATCGCGTCCCTGAGGACGCGATCGAGTGCCGCTCCCCCCTGCTGCTGGACCAGGGTGTCGGGATCTTCGCCATCGGGAAGCGTCGCGACGCTCACCCGCAGTCCATGGTGCAACAGCTCATCGGCCGCACGGAACGTCGCTCGAAGACCGGCGTCGTCGGAGTCATAGAGGAGGATGACGTGCTCGGTGTGACGCTTGAGGAGCTCGGCCTGATCGCTCGTGAGTCCGGTGCCGAGGGGCGCGACGACTTCTTCGATGCCGGCGAGGGAGAGCCTGATGGTGTCGAAGTACCCTTCAACCAGGACGGCCCGCTCGGCCTTGCGCATGGAAGCCCGAGCGGCGTGCAGGTTGTAGAGCATCTGACCCTTATGAAAGATCGGGGTCTCGGGCGAGTTCAGGTACTTGGGCTCGCCATCACCGAGCACCCGGCCGCCGAAGGCGACGACGCGGCCCCGCAGATCGAGGATCGGGAACAGCACGCGCTCGCGGAACCGCGGGAGGATCGAGCCGTCGTCCCGCTTCACCAGGAGCCCCGCGTCGAGGAGCAGCTCGTCCTTCACTCCCAGCTGCTTCATCGCTTCCTGAAACGCCTTGCCCCGTGGACCGAACCCGAGGCCGAGGACGCCGGCGGTCTCGGCGTCGATGTGGCGGGACGTGAGATAGTCGCGCGCGATTGTTCCTTCGGGCGACTCGCGCAGCTGCCGCTGGAACCAGTCGTGCGCGGCGGAGACCGCCTGGAACAGCGGCTCTCGCGGATCCGGACCCGTGGGTCCGCGCTCGGGGATGGTGATGCCGACCCGCCGCGCGACCTCGCGGACCGCGGTGGGATAGTCCAGGCCCAGCTTCTTCATGAAGAAGGTGAAGACATCCCCTGCCTCGTGGCAGACGAAGCAGTAGTACATCCCCTTCTTCGGGATCACCGCGAAGTTGCGGTGGGTGCCGCCATGGAAGGGACAGGGGCCGCGGTAGTCCGCGCCCGTGCGCTTCAGCTCGACGTGCTCGCCGATGACGCCGACCAGATCCGCCGCGTCGCGGACCTGCTCGATCAGCTCGTCGGGAATCAGACTCACGCCTTGAGCTCCGCCACCGTCGCCCCCGCCCCGCCCTGATTGGCCGCGGCGAATCCGAATCGCCGCACGCGCGGGTCATTCCCCAGCAGCTCGTGCACCATCTTCCGCAGCGCGCCGGTCCCCTTGCCGTGGATGATCCGGAAGTAGGGGAGATCCGAGGCTACGGCGGCATCGAGGGCGGCGAGGAGCACGCCCTCCGCTTCGCCGGCGCGCATCCCGATGAGGGAGACCTCGGTCGAGCCGACGGAGACTTCGGGAGTGCGGAGTGCGGAATGCGGAGTGGGGACGACGCCGCGAGAACGCTTCAAGTCGTCGAGAGACAGCCATCCCTTTGCCGGACCCTCGCCCATTCCCGACTCCCTGCTCCCTTCAATGGCTTTCTCCAGCAGCTGCCTCGCCTCTTTCGCCGTCGCTTCGGTCACCGCGGCCCGGGCCTGCCCAAGCGCCGCTTCCACGGTCTTCCGGGCGTCGAGCAGGTACGCGCGAGCTTGTTCGCGGGCTGCGCCATCGAGCGAGCGCTCCTTGTCACGCACCTCGCGCTCGCGAGCCTCGACATCCTCGCCTCTCCGATCGACGATCTCCCGCGCTTCGGTCAGGGCCGCTTCACGAGCCGCGAGGTCCTGATCACGGCTCTCCACTTCCTGCCGGCGGGCCTCAACCTCTGCGAGCAGCCGGTCGAGCTGGCGCTCCGTATCGGGGACGGACTTCTCCGCATCCGCCAGCACGTCGGCCGCGACGCCGAGTCGCTTGGCGATGGCGAGGCCGTAGGAGCGCCCGGGGACGCCCTTGAGCAGGCGGTACGACGGCGTCAGGGTCTCGGCATCGAACTGCAGCGACGCATTCACGATCCCTACCGTCTCGGCAGCCAGCTGCTTCAAGGCCCCCAGGTGTGTGGTGGCGAGCGTGACCGCATGGCGCCGCGTCAGGGCCCGCAACGTCGCCGCGGCCAGTGCCCCACCCTCCGCGGGATCGGTGCCGCTGCCGATCTCATCCAGCATCACCAGCGACCCCGCGCCGGCCCCGTCCAGGATCTCGCGGAGCGTGCGGGTGTGCGCTGAGAAGGTGGAGAGGCTCTCGGCGATGGACTGCTTGTCGCCGATGTCGGCGAAGACGCTCGTGAACACCGGGAGTGACGAGCGCGGGCCGATCGGCGGGATGATGCCGCTCTGGGTCAGCAGCGAGAGCAGCCCCACCGCCTTGATGAGCACCGTCTTACCGCCCGTGTTCGGCCCCGAGACGAGCACCGTCCATTCGTCGTTCTGGAGGACCAGGTCGAAGGGAATGACCGCGCGGTCACCACCCAGCAGGAGCGGGTGACGGCCATCATGGATGGCGAGCGCGCCTTCCCCGACGGCCGGCGTATGTCCGTTGACGATGACCGCGTACCGCGCCCGCGCGCACAGATCGTCGAACGCAACGCACATCTCGAGCGACTGGGCAAGCAATTCACGGTGCGGGCGGAGTAGATCAGTCAGCTCTCGAAGCACGCGGAGCACTTCCCGCTGCTCCGCCGCTTCCCGCGCCCGCAGCTCGTTGCCGAGCTCGATGGCTTCTGGCGGCTCGACGAACATCGTGGCCCGGGTCGCGGACTCGTCGTGCACAATGCCGCCCACGCGCGCCCGCGAGGTATTCCGGACGGGGATGACGTAGCGGTTGTTCCGGACCGTCACGCCCGCATCACCGGAGCGATCTTCGGGCTTGAGCCCCGACAGGATCTGCTCGAGCCGCCGGACCAGCTGGTCGCGCGCCTCACGCACCGCCCTCCGCGCCCGCGCGAGATCGGGGGATGCCCCATCCAGCACGGAGCCGTCGGGACCGATCGATGCCTGGAGACGAGGTTCGAGGGTCTTGGGGAGGGGCTCGACCCGCAGCGCGGCGGTACGGGGAGCGAGGTGCTCGAGACGCTTCAGCTCCGTCCCGACGGTCCGGCTGGCCGTGAGCAGCACGAGGACTGCAAGCAGGGCGGCAGGCTCGAGGGCGCTGCCGTCGACAGTCAGTAACTCGAGTGCCGGCGTGACATCGGGTACGGCTTCGGCACGGATGTTCTCATCGGTGATCAGCTGCGCGGCCAGCTCGGCGACCTGGGCGAGGGATTCACGAATCACGGTGGGATCGAACGAGGGACGGCGGGAGGCCACCCGGGCGGCGCCTAACGGTCCCTGCGCGTGCTCCGCCACCCGCCCCAGCGCGGGATGAAATTCGAGCGTGTCCAGCACGGAGGGGGTGATCCCTCCCGGGTGGGTCATGAGGCCGACGCCAACTCCTCGCGCACGATCTGGTTGATGACCTTGCCGTCCGCCCGGCCTTTGAACTGGGGCATGACGGCCCCCATCACTTTGCCCAGGTCTTTGGACCCGGCCGCGATGGCCGCGCGCACGGCCGCACGGATCTCCTCGGGCGGCACGGCCGCGGGCAGAAATTCCTCCAGCATCTTGATCTCGGCCGCTTCCTTGTCGGCGAGGTCCTGCCGTCCGCCCTTGGCGTACTGTTCCACCGACTCGGTGCGCTTCTTCACCCCACGACGCAAGACTTCCACGGCCTCCACATCGGAGGGCTCGTGACCGAGGGCAATTTCGGAGTTCTTGAGATCTGCGAGGATGGTGGAGAGGAGCAGCGTGCGCGCCGAATCACGGGATTTCCGCGCCTCGTTCATCGCGGCGCGCAGCCGCTCCAGCAGTCCAGCCATGTCAGACGGGCCGAACGCGCCGGTTCTTGCGGCGCGCGGCGTTCATCTTGCGCTTCTTCCGCTCACTGGGCTTCTCGTAGTGGCGGTGCTTGCGGAGATCCGAGAGAATCCCGGCCTTCTCGCACTTTTTCTTGAAGCGCTTGAGCGCCCGTTCGAAACTCTCGTCATCGTGGATGATGACTTCCGGCATTTGAAAACTCACCTCTTCTCGGGAGCGAGGCCCGTGGGCGCCGCTAAGTGTGGGAGACGTAAAAAGTTAATGGGGATTGGGGATTCGGGAAAGGGGATTGGGAACGTCCCCCGCCAATCCCGAATCCCCTATCCCGAATCCCCATCTCACCCCGGCGGCCAGTGCATCTCCCGGCCCCCGAGAATATGGAGGTGGAGATGATTGACCGTCTGTCCCCCCTCATGATTCGTATTCGCCACGACGCGATACCCCTTGTTCGCCAGGCCCGCCTCTCGCGCCACATCCCGGGCAAAGCTCATGAGCCCGCCCAGCATCTGACCGTCTTTCACGTCATTAAGGGAAGCCACGTGCTGCACCGGGATCGCGAGAATGTGCGTGGGGGCCTGCGGACTGATGTCACGAAAAGCCAGAAATTCCTCGTTCTTGCTCACGATCGAAGCCGGGATCTCACCGCCCGCGATCTTGCAGAACAGGCAATCACTCATGCGCTCCCTCCGAACGCTGCCTTGATCTGATTCCAGAGCTTGCGGACGTCGGAGGGAGGCTCCCCTTCGTGAGGCGCCATCTCCTTGAAGATCCGTTCCTGCTCAGGCGAGAGCTTCGCGGGAGTCCAGACATGCACGCGAACATGCAGATCTCCCTTCCCTGCGTTCCCCACGCGTGGCAACCCCTTCCCCTTGAGCCTGAAGACCGTGCCTGTCTGCGTCCCGTGCGGGACCTTGAGGATGGTGTTTCCGAACGGGGTCGGCACCTCGACCTCGGCCCCCAGCGCGGCCTGACTGAATGACAGCGCCTGATCGTACACGAGGTCTTCTTCGTGCCGCTCGAACCGCGGATCGTCCTCGATCTCGAGGACCGCGATCAGATCCCCCGACGGACCATTGCGCGGACCCGGAACGCCATGCCCCCGGAGCGTGAGGTAGTGATGGTCGGCGACCCCCGCGGGCACATCCACCTGCACCGTCTTGTCGGAGCGCACGCGCCCGTCACCCCGGCACTCCGGGCACGGATCGGTGATGAGCGTTCCTTCGCCATCGCAGCTCGGGCAGGCACCAATCGAGACCAACGGCCCGAACAGCGACTGCGCCGTGCGGCGTACTTCCCCTGACCCGCCACACGTCCGGCAGGTCTGGACCTTCGTGCCCTTTTTGGCGCCCGTCCCCGCACACTGCGGACAGGGGTCGAGTCCCTTGATCTTGACGGTCTTCGACGTGCCCGTCGCTACTTCGGCCAGCGTGAGCCGCAGGGTGACCTTGATATCCTGACCCCGGCGCCGGTCGCGCTGCTGCCGCTGACCGCCGCCGAAGAACGCGTCGAAGCCCCCGAGTCCGCCGAAGTCGCGCATGAAGATGTTGAGCGCTTCGGAGAGATCGACATGGTGCATCTGGGGACCGCCACGGGACGCCCCGCGCACACCCGCTTCCCCGTACCGGTCATAGGCGGCGCGCTGCTGGGGATCGCGGAGCACCTCGTACGCCTCCGTGATCTCTTTGAACTTTTCTTCGGCCTTCTTGTCGCCGTTGTTGCGGTCGGGATGGTGCTCCATCGCGAGCTTGCGATACGCCTTCTTCACGTCGTCCGCCGTCGCGTCCATGGAAACGCCCAGGACCTTGTAGAAGTCGCTCATTCCAGGAGCTCCCCGACCAGGCGGCTCGTGTGATTCACCAGCGCCACCACTTTCTCATACGGCATACGCGTCGGTCCCAGCACGCCGATGACGCCGGCCAGAGGGCCGACCTCGTACCGCGCGGTGACCAAGGTAAACGGCGTGAGCTTGGGATCCTGATGCTCGCCGCCGATCGTGATCGTCAATCCTTCCCGGTGGTGCGTCAACGCTTCCCGCAGCACGTCCCGCCGCTCGGTGACTTCCATCAGTCCCTGCAGCCGGCTCGTCGTCGAAAACTCGGGTTGCCCGGCCAGCATCTGGGCGCTCGAGAGCAACACGCCACCCGTCGGCGCTCCGCTTACGTCGAACAAGCCGTCCGCTTCCTGCACGAAGATGTTGAGCAGCTCGCCCGCACCCGGACCGGGTGCCGCATCACGCAGCCGCTCCGAGAGCGTCGCCCGAATCTCCCGCAGCTCGAGACCCGCCAGACGCTCGTTGAGCACCACCGCCACCTGCCCCACCACCTCAGACGCCATGTGCGAAGGCACTTCGACGAAAATCGTCCGCACCACCCGGCTCCGCAGCGTCAGCACCAAGAGCAGCCGCTCCGATGACACCTGCGTGAGATCAAGCCGCTCCAGCACTGCCTGCTCGAGCGTCGGCCCCACCGCGACACCCAGCTCCTTGGTCAACACGGCGAGCACCTGGGCCGCCTTCTCCAACACCACATCAACTGCCGATGAACGCCCAATCAACTCGGCAGCGATCGCGTCGGCATCTGCAGGAGTCACCGCCGAAGGCGGTTGACGCATCAGGAGGTCGACGTAGGCCCGGTAGGCCAGATCGGTGGGGATACGGCCGGCGGAGGTATGGGGGTGGTAGAGGTACCCCTTCTCCTCCAGGTCACTCATCGTGTTGCGGATGGTCGCGGGAGAGAACGCGCCCAGGACCTTGGAAACCGTGCGGCTCCCGGCCGGCTCCGCGGTCTGGACGAACGTCTCGATGACTGCTTCGAGAACGAGCCGTTCGCGTTCAGTAAGGGGCATTATCGTGCAAGCTCTTTCAACCAAACAATTTACAAAATCGCTTCATTCCCGGTCAAGTCGCGAACGAGTGTATCGAGCAAGAGCCAGCCGTCAGCGGTCAGCGAAATGCGGCCGTCTCCCTCTGCAGCCCACCCTGCAGAGATCCATGCAGAACGTCGATCTTCGGGAACGAGTTCCACCGGCAACCCTTCACGAGTCCGCAGGCCCAGGTACAGCCGCTCGATCGTGCGCTGGTCGTCGGTCAGCGCCTCTTCCGACTCGACTGCGCTCTCACCTGCCTTGACCGCCTTCCGGTAGTCCTCCCACGCGCGCTTGTTCCAGAACCGGCGAGTGCCATCGAAGGAGTGCGCCGCCGGCCCGAATCCCCGGTACGGCCTTCCCGTCCAATACGCGGAGTTGTGGCGGGAGATTCGGCCTTTGCGGGCGGCGTTGGAGACCTCGTAGAACTGGTAACCCGCCACCGCCAGCCGCTCGTGCGCGAGCAGATACTCGTCCGCGTACCGGTCGTCATCGGGGGCACTCGACGCGCCGCGCGACACCCACCGGGAGAGGGGTGTGCGCTCCTCGACAGTCAGCCCGTAGAGCGACAGATGGTCGGGCTCGAGCGCCGCGGCGTTCACGAGGTCCCTGTGCCAGTCCCGTTCCAGCTCCGCGGGGAGCGCGAAAATCAGATCGAGGGAGATGTTGTCGAACCCCGCTGACCGAAGGGTCCGCACCGCCAGCGTGATCCGCGCCGCGTCGTGCACGCGGTGCATCCATTTGAGGACGCGATCATCGAACGACTGGGAACCGAGGGAGATGCGGTTGATGCCGGCTCGCCGCCACTCGGCGGCGGCTTTGGGTGTGACGTCTTCCGGGTTGGCTTCGAGGGTGACTTCGAACTGCGAAAGCGATGCGTAGCGCGTTGGCGAGACGCGCGCAGGGAACGCAGTGTGGAGCGCGGTGATCAGATCGCCGATGGCCTCCGGCGGCAGGAGGGAGGGAGTTCCGCCGCCGAGGTAGATGGTTGGAGAGTC
>DASQIZ010000034.1:0-3495 GCA_035631315.1 Gemmatimonadales bacterium | reverse complement strand
CGCATTGTGCATCCCAGCGCCGGGATTGACCCCATCCGGCCGGACCTTCGCCCAGTTTAGTCCCTCAGGTATTCGGGCGCAGGAATTGGATTCTGGCGAACACCGTCGTCCACACAAGCAAAGCTGGCGGCATCGGTCGGATCACCCGAGCCCGTATACTGCGGCAGTTTCGGGAAAGGACAGAGTGGGCGGGTCATCAGGATGCCGTTCGCCGGCGCGTCATTGACGTATTTCGTGGCGACCACTTTGGACGGTGGCTCGCCGGATTTTACCCAACGGACCAATGCCCGCAGCAGGTCGTGTTCTGCATCGGCTGGAACCTGTGTGCCACCCAACTGACCGAAAGCATTAGGGCCTGGGCCGCCGGAGCAGTGCCCCATGCCCGGCGCGAGAAACAGCCGGAAGAACGACTGCTCATCTGCCAGTGCTTGCGCTTGGTCTTCGTTCTGCTGCTGCAAAGCGCGTTGGACTAGCAGGTAGTAGTCGATCGTCATCTGTGGCGAGATCAGAGCGTCCGCGAAACCATGGAACATAATCAACTTGCCGCCATGCGACGCGAAGGGCGTCAGGTCCGTGTCAAGAGCGTTCAGAAAGCCTTTTTGCCTGTCTACTTCAGTTTGGTCATGGTCGAAATCGAAGTCTCGATAATCCCAATTGTTGCCGAATACCCAGTAATACGTGCCCGGGAACAATGGAATATCTGACGGGAAGAGCGGCGACAGGCCCTCAAGCGCCGGCAGGTCGAACGTGTACCCGCTCTCTGCCCCACGCATCAAACCCGGAAAGATCAAATGTCCTGTGCGGGGATTGCGAGAACCGTCATAGGCCAAGTTAAGAGATCGCACCTGGCCAGGCGTGAGGCAGCTCGAGGTATCGGTGGCACTTGACGCGCAGGCGAGCGACTGTGGCCGCCAGTGACAGGCACGAGGGTCGGTCAAGAACTCATCGGTTGCCAGGCCGCCGCTCTTCGTCGCGCAAGCGCCCAACACGGCATCTGTCACCAGCATTGCCTTGTCTTCAGGGATAATGCTGTCGGGGCTCTCGTGGGTAACAAAGAAGTTCCAGAAGGTGCCGCTATGGGTGCGGTTGATAGCGGGAGCGCCGGCAACGACGCCGTCGTAATCGTCCGGGTATTGCTCGACAATGTGCATACCCTGGCCGCCCCCGGTCGAGCAGCCGTAATAGTAAGAGTACTCCGGGTCTTGGCCATAGAAGTCGGCGATCAGCTCCTTGGCCAGGAGATTCATGAGATGAGTGGACCGATAGGCGAAATCGATTTGCTTCTGCAAATGTCCAGTCAGAGCCCGTCCGTCTAACGCAGTAGCTGGCGAGGTACCCATGTCGGTATTCGCTGTCGCAAAGCCTTGCGCAAGTCCGCCTGAGAGCTCGCCGTAGTTGATCGTTCCAGTGTAGCCGCCGCCGCCGGTCGCAAGATATGGTAGAGTCGGAGTGTGACGCGGGTGGCTTTAGGTCGCCCATATCTGTTGCCGCCCCTTTCGTCTGGCGGTGCCTCACTAGGTCGCCCGTTGCTCCTGTTTCCACACCCCTCTCATCGAACCGGACATGCAGATTTGCCGCATCCGGCTCTCGGACAAGACGTCACGCCTTCACCCACGACGGGCCGCGACCAAGCTGGGTCAGGCGTACGAGCCGGAAGTGCCCATAAAGGTGCGAGAGTGGATAAGCTCCGCCCTTGCGTCGCCTGACTTTGTGCTTGGATCGCAGCCACCGGCGCAACCGCACGGCTGTGTAGTTGTCGAGCGCGCGATATGCTTTGCGGGTGGTGCCAACATTGAAGTAATTGGCCCATCCGCGCAGCGCGCGGTTCAACTGATCCACCAGCCTTGTGGTCTCCTGCCAAGTACCCGTTCGGTCGGTCAGCGCGTGGACCCTTTCGACCATGCGCTTGATGCTCTTCTTTGACGGCCGGTAGCCCAGCCGGGCCTTGCCCGTCACCGGAGAGTACATCCGCCCGAACGTATAGCCCAAGAAGTCAAACTCCCCATCCGGAACCCGGCAGATCCGTGTCTTCTCTTCGTTCACTGTCAGCTGCAGCTTGCTCATGATCTCGCGCAGGTGGTGCAGCGCTTTCTCCGCGCTGCCCCTTCGGCACAGGATCACAAGATCGTCTGCATAAGTGACGAGGCGAGTGCCGAGGCTTTGCTCTAGCCCGAGCTTCTTCCACCCCAGCACAAACCGGCGCATGTAAAGGTTCGCCAGCAGTGGTGAGAGCGGTGAACCCTGCGGGATGCCGCGCCGGCTATCGCGGGCCTTGGTCGTGCGTCTTCTCCGGCCCCGTTGGTCGGTTTCTTCCACGGGACATTCCAGCCACATCTTGATCAGATGCAGCACGCGCCGATCAACGACCCGACGCGCCACCGACTTTAGCAAGGCGGCGTGCGGAAGGCTCCCGAAGTAGTCCGCGAGGTCGGCGTCTACGACGTCCGGGTGACCCCGGAACAGCAGCTCCTCCACCTCTACGACTGCCTGCTGGGCGTTTCGCCCAGCGCGGTAGGCGTAGATTTCCGGCGGAAGGTCGGCTTCGAAGATCGGGTCCAATACGAGCAGCATGGCTATCATGCAGACCCGATCCCGCACGCTTGAGATGCCCAGCGGCCTGAGTTTGCCATTGGCCTTCGGTATAAACACTCGTCTGATTGGCTCTGGCCGGTAAGTCTCCTGCCTGAGCGCAAGCGCCAGTTCAGTCAGCCATCGCTCGACCCCGTATGCCTCGATGTCCGCAAAGTCCTGACCGTCGATCCCCGGCGCGCCCTTGTTCGAGCGGCACTGGGCATAGGCATGCGCCAGAATGTCGTCGCGGCTGATCTTGTCGTACAGAGCGTAGAAGCGATAGTCGGCTTCTGCCTTAGCTTTCGCGTGTAACGCCGTCTGCAGTTTCTGAACACTTTTCGGAGTTGCTAGGTCGCCCAATCTCCCGGTCCCTCACCACGTGTTGCGTCGGTCTTGAACTGAGGCCCCTTCCCTCCCCCGGCATTACCCGGATTCGTCGGTAGTACGAGCCTCTCCGCCACCCCAGTGCGCCCAGCCTGTCCCTCGCGGGCGTCCGGTTGATCATCCCTGATCCCGCATTGGGGCTTCCCGTGTTGCGCGCGCTTTCCTTGTGTACATGCTGCCGCCACTACCCCGGTGCAGCAGCTGGGCGTACTCTTCGCTCATCTCACCCAACCGTGTCAGCCTTCCCCGGAAGGGGCGCCGGGTCGGCCTGCACATCGACATTTTCGAGGCTTGCTCGGCGTTCACTCGCGTTGCGGCCTGCACACTCGCGCTGTCACCAATTCGTGACACGCTAATCGAAGGCTTCAGCCATTTCGTTACCTCCATGACTGCTCCGATTGCTTCCGGCTGGAGCGAAGCGCCGGGTGGGGCTTGCACCCACTGGAAAGCGCCGCCTTGTCACGGCGCACCCCCGTTGCCGTCATTGAGGAAGCAACCCGGCGGGAGGGTGCCGCGACCGCACTCAAATACTCTGTGGGC
>DASQIZ010000033.1:0-23195 GCA_035631315.1 Gemmatimonadales bacterium | reverse complement strand
TTGCGGAGGTCCGACTTCATCGACGCCGCATACGCTTTCTGCTTGGTGTTGGCGAACTTCGGAATCGCGATCGCGGCCAGGATGCCGATGATCACGACCACGATCAACAGCTCGATGAGCGTGAAACCCTTGCGGTTCATTAAAGCCCCCTAAGTGGGTGATTGGGCGCGTACGTTTGGTGACACTAGCCGAGGGTGTACTACAGCAATGCCTGTGCCGCATCAGGGCTACGCCTTATAACTAATTGTGCAATAATTGGTTAGGTCGACACATGGTGCCTGACGCAACTCCCTCCAGACCCCTGAACCCTGCGGTATTTCGCGAGACCTCCGCAAAGCGCCAGCCTTGGGCTAGGGGTGAGGAGCCCCCTGTCGCCGGCGTAAAGCATCCAGGGAGTCCCCCACCGCCCGGTCCCCGATCTGCCGGGCCAGATCCGATTCCTTGCCGTAAAAGTCCTTGCCACACCCCGGCATGCATGCGCGCCGCACCGGAATCAGGATGGAATCAACCTGATTTGACCGCCCCGTGAGAAAAGCCGCGTGTGCCTTGAGGAGGTAGAGCCGCCCGTCGAGCGGATAGACCGCGATCGCCGAATCCAGCGCGTCCCAGGCCTTCTGCCCCAGACCTTCTTCCAGATAGATGATCCCGGCACTCATCGGCCCGCGGTAGGAATTCGGAGAGTCTTCGAGAATGCTCAGCATCACCCGCTCGTCAGTCCTCCAGACCGGCACCCGGAGGAATGACCGCACAGCCCCCGCGACGACCATCAGCCCCACCACCATCGCCATGGCGTTCACCGGCATCCGTCGAACCCATGCCGCCACCAGCAACGCGATCCCCACTGACGGCAGATACAGGGTCCGCTCGGCCATGATCACGCCCGCCGCGAAAAGCAGATTCGCGACGGGTGCGTAGGCGAAGCCGATCCACAACAGTCCGATCGTGACATCCTTCCGCCCGCGGCGCAACGAGGCCACGACGGCGACGACGTATCCCAGGAGGCAGAGCAGCCCGACCAGGAACATGGGATTGAGGGGGGAGGTCACCGCGGACCGCTCGTTCGGCGAATAGTCGGCCCGGAGGTCGAGCGGGAACACAAGAAGACGGACGAGGTCCGTGAGCGCGGCGACCGCCGTGTACCGGACATCGAGCCCCGATATGCCCGTGAACACGGGGGCACGGTTGAACTGCTGGGGATAGGGATGCAGGACCACACTCCGGCCGATCCCGTACGCGAGCCCCACCACCGCCCACGCGGTCGCGACGGTAACCATGTGCTTCCGCGTAGGCCGCTCCGCGCCAGCCCGTCCGAGGCCGAGGTACCAGGCGGCGGCAATCAGGCCCGGGGCGACGGCCGCGTTCTCCTTGCTCAGGAGCCCCGCCCCCCACGCCACCGCGCTCCACCACGCGCTTCCCTTCTCCACCACCGCCCACACCGAGAGAAGCGTGAAGACTCCCGCCATCAGCTCCGCCCGCCCGACCACGTTTGCGACAGCCTCGACGTGGACAGGGTGCACCGCGAATATCAGCCCCGCAACGAGCGCCACCCGATTCCCGCTTCCCTCTTCGCGCTTCCCAATCCACTCTCCGGCGAGGACCGCCACCAGGACGGACGCGACGGCATGCCAGATGATGTTCACGAGGTGAAACCACATCGTGCTGTGGAAGTGCCAGTCGATCGCGAAGGTCGCCACCGTCAACGGCCGGTAGAGGAACCCGCCCCAGTCGCTGGGCCAATACGGCACGGTGAACGCGCGCCAGACGCCGCTCAGGCTGTGGACCAGGTCGCTCTTCGCGATGATCGGCGTGTCGTCCCACGCGAACCGGTTCTGAAGAGCGCCGAGGTAGACCACGACGGCACAGAGGAAGACCGCGAGGTAGACGCGTTTGCGGTTCATGGTTGGTGGGCCCGAAGGGAATCGGCGGCCGCGGAGTCGCCCAGTTGAAGCGCGTCCGCGATCTGTGCCTGGTAGATGCCCTCACAGGGGCGGCAATGCTGGTTCGCCAGCGCCATCAGGGAGTCCGCCGTCCGGAACTGGCGCAGCTTCAAGGCCGCGTGGGCCCCGATCAGGTACGGGCGCGGGTCGAGGGGGTAGTCGACGGTCGCAAGCCTGGCCGCTTCGAGCGCATACGTCGGCCTTCCCCGCTCCAGCATGACCCCCGCGGCCGCCATCTGGCCCACATACGAGCTCGGCGAATCACGCACGATCGACTGCGCGAACGTGATGTTGTCGTGCCAAACCGGGATCCGGAGTACGCTTCGCCACGCCCCTGCGCCCAGCACGACCACCGTGAGCAACCCGTACCCGAGCTTTGGCGGCACCCGCGCTGCCAAGGCGCCGGCGATCAGCGCCAGCCCCACGGACGGGAGATAGAGCGTCCGCTCCGCGATCAGCACGCCGATGGGAAAGAGAATGTTGGCGACCGGAAGAAACGCAATCCCGATCCAGAGCAGCCCGTACGCTTCCACCTTCGCACCCCGCTTCCACATCCACTTCACCAGCACACCGAGGACGACGGCCAAGCCAATGCCAAGCAGGAATCGCGGATCGGTGGCGCTGGCGACCGCCGTCCGCTCGGCCGGTGAATAGTCGACGCGGAGTGTGAGGGGGAACAGCAGCAGGCGCCACACGTCGAGGATTACGGCGACCGCGGTGAGCCGGACCGTGAGCCAGCTCAGCCCGACGAAAACGGGAGCGGGAGACCAAAGAGATGCATAGTGGCCGAGCACGGCTTCGCGGAGACCGGCGTAGGCCAGGGCCGCGACCATCCAGACCCCGCCGGCCGTGATCATCGTCCTGCGCGGCGGGCGCACGCCGATTCCCAGCCACCAGGCCGTCAGGATCAGTGCGGGCGCTACCGCCGCGTTCTCCTTGCTCAGCAGGCCGCAGATCCAGGCGACGAGGCCCAGCCAGAGATTCCCGCGCTGGACGATGGCGTGGACCGCGAGCAGCGTGAACACCGCAGCCATCAGCTCCGCCCGCCCGACGATGTTGGCAACCGCTTCGACATGCACCGGATGAACCGCGAAAACCAGCCCTCCCACGAGAGCTGCACGTGTCCCGCTTCCCTTTTCCCGCTTCCCGACCCATTCGCCCGCGAGGACGGCCACAAGGACCGACGCTCCCGCGTGCCAAAGGATGTTCACGGCGTGAAACCATGGCGCCGAGCCTCCACTCAGCATCCAGTCAGCGGCATAGGTGGCGACAGGCAATGGACGATAGAGAGCGCCGCCGAAAGCCGGAGGCCAATACGGAGCTCCGAATGCCGACCACACACCCGACCACCCATGCACGAGCGCGTTTCCCGCGATGAGGTGCCCGTCGTCTCCCGTGAACGTCCCGCCGATCGCGAGCAGGTACGTCGCCACCGCGGACAGCGCCACGACCAGTAGCAGGCGCTTAGTGGTCACGGCGCACCTCAAACAGGGCCCCATTGGGCCAGCCTCGGATGGGACGGAGGAGCTCCGGATATGCCAAGGCGAGTCTGCGCAGCTCCTCCCCAGAGGCCCCCGGCCCCGCCATGAGCACGTGCGTCACTCCAAACCGAGCCAAGTACGCTCGCTGAAGCGCTGGTGTCGGCTCGAGGAGTTGCCTCCCCCGATACATGAAGAGATAGAATGGGACCGACTTCCGACCGGTCGCGAGATAGACGAGAGGTTCGTTATCCGTGGCCACAACGGCATTCGCCGGCAGGGAGTCGAGGGCGGGTAGAAGGTCCGCGAAGTTGTCCGAGATGTTGCTCGCCGAGAGATCCCACCAACGGTGGGCAAGTCCGCGCGCTTCATACCGGACGTATCCACCCGTCAGGGCAATCGCGAGTACTGCGAGCGCGATCCGAGGCCACTTGGTGATGCGCTGCCAGAGACCGAAAGCGCCCGCTGCCCACCCCAGCGCGAGCCAGGGGAGCACCGCCCAGAGGAAGCGGTCTGGTGGGAAGGGCCAAATGGCGAGGATGGCCAGGTAGAACACCAGTGTCCAGCCGATACTCGAGCGCACGCAGAGCAGACCCAATCCGTAGAGGCCCACCAGCAGCGCTGGGATTCCCAGCGCGTAATAGACCACCCGGCTGGGCACCCAATTCAGGGTGATGACCGAGAGCGGTCGCGGCAGGTCGGTGGTGCTCGAGCCCAGTGCGCCCAGCCCGGCGGACTTCACCGTCTCGAAATAAGACCCGTAGTCACTCGCGATCGCGGGATCGATCCCGTTCTTGTGCCGCAGGACCCAGAGTCCCCAGGCTGCGCCCGCGACGACCACCGGAACGGCGAACCGGATGAGCTGCCTGGGAGAGGCACCGCGCCGCCAGGAGTACAGGAGAATCCCTGCCCCCGCCGCGACGCCGATCGATCTGGTGAGGAGCGCCGCAGCGATGCAGAGACCCGCCCACAACGGGCGTTCCTCGGCAAGCATGACCCCGGCCACGAGCAGCAGCGCGAAAAGTGGCTCCGACATCAGGGCACCGAGCAGGGTGAGGACCGGGATCGCGACGGCGGCGGCCGCGACGAGCGCCACGGCCAGCCAGGGTGGTACATCGCCGAGCAGCTTGGTGCGGACCGCGTAGGCCGCGATGAGCCCGCCGCCAGCGGCGAAGAGCACCGCGTTCAGAATCTTTCCGGCGAACGCGGCCGCCGGGATCGACAGCGTTCCGAAAAACGGAATCAGAATGACGGGAAAGAAGGGCGGGAAGTGCACCGCCGCCGGCGTTCCCGGCAGGTTGGGGTGCACGAACCCCTGGCCATGCGCCAGCGCCCAGGCGAGCCCGGCATAGAGTCCGTCGTCGTAGAAGACGCCGGTGAGATAGTGATTGAGTGTGAGGAGCCCCGCCGCGAGCGCGACGGCGCCGGCGATCCACCCGGCCTGTCGAGGCGTCAGTGTGCTCGCCACTCCCCCGGAGGTGGAAACATGTTGTAGCGCACGATATGGAAGAACGCGGCCACCCCGTCCTTCCACGTGATCTTCTTCCCCTCGGCGTATGTCCGACCCGAGTAGGAAATGGGGAGCTCCCAGATCCGCGCGCCGGCCTGGGCCAGCCGCGCGGTGATTTCGACTTCGAATCCGAACCGGTCGGACGTGAGGGGCAGTTTCTTGATCAAGTCGGCCCGGATGACCTTGTAGCAGGTCTCCATGTCCGTGAGGTTCAGGTTCGTGAACATGTTCGAGAGGAGCGTGAGCACCGCGTTGCCCACGGAGTGCCAGAAGTAGAGGACCCGGTGCGGTCCGCCCATGAAGCGGGAGCCGAACACGGCGTCCGCCACACCACGCTGGATGGGGCCGAGGAGCGCCGGCAGATCGGCGGGGTCATACTCGAGGTCGGCGTCCTGCACCACCACCACCGAACCGGTCGCCGCGGCGAAGCCCGCGCGCAGCGCGGCTCCCTTCCCGCGGTTCACCGGGTGGTGGATCACCTGGTCCACCAGCCCGGTCTGCTTGAGGCGGTCAAGCACCTTCCCCGTGCCATCCGTAGAGCAGTCGTTCACCGCGATGATCTCCACGGGCTCCTTCATCTCCCGCAACTTCTTCATCACCGTCTCGACCGTCTGTTCTTCGTTGTATGCCGGCACGATGATTGAAAGCTTCACGCCGGCTCCTTCCCGCCTTCGTATTTCGACAGCTTCCGGTACAGCGTCGACGGGTCGATCCCGAGCACTTCGGCCGCGCGCGTCTTATTACCGCCTTCGGCGCTCAGGACCCACGTGATGTACGCCTGCTCGATCACGTCCAGCGTCGGGTTGGTCCGCACTGCTTCAGTCACCAGCGGCTCCGCCTTGCGCTCCGTGATCTTCGCGGGGACGGCGCTCAGCGGGATCTGCGGCGCCTTCACCAGGACGACGGCCCGCTCCAGGGCGTTCTCCAGCTCGCGCACGTTGCCGGGCCAGTCGTACGCCATGATGACCTCGAGCGTCTCGGGCGTCAGCGACTTGGGCTCCTCGCCGTGCTCCTTGGCGATCCGCTTGAGGAAGGCATCGACGAAGATCGGGATGTCGTCCCGGCGGTCGCGCAGGGGCGGCAGGTGGATGGCGATGACGTTCAGCCGGTAGAACAGGTCGGTCCGGAACCGGCCCCGTTTGATCTCCTCTTCCAGGTCCCGGTTGGTTGCCGCAACCACGCGCACATCGAGCGGGACCGCCTCCGTGCCGCCGACCGGTATCGCCTCCCGCTCCTGCAGCACACGGAGGAGTTTCACCTGGGTGGCGGGAGACATCTCGCCGATTTCGTCCAGGAAGAACGTGCCTCCCCGCGCCGCGGCAAACAGACCCTGCTTGTCCCGCACCGCGCCCGTGAACGACCCCTTCACGTGCCCGAACAGCTCCGACTCGAGCAGGCTTTCCGGCAGCGCGCCGCAGTTCAGCGACAGAAAGGGTCCTTCGCTCCGGGACGACAGCTCGTGGATGTAGCGGGCGATCACCTCTTTGCCGGTCCCGGATTCACCCTGGATCAGCACGGTGCTTTCCGTCGGCGCCACCTGTTCCGCGAGACGCATGACCTCTCCGAAGGGGCGCGACTTGCCCAGGGGCTTCACCAGCCCCGACCGCTCCCGCCGCCTGATCTCCTGCTTCAGCTGCTTGTTTTCGGCCCGGAGATTCCGGTAGTCGGCAGCCCGGCGGCAGATCGCCACCATGTCGTCGTTGGAGAAGGGTTTCTGGATGTAGTAGAAGGCGCCCTCGTTGACGGCCTGAATCGCGGTCTGGAGCGAGGCCTGGGCCGTCATCAGGATGACGGGCGTCTCCGGGTCCTGCTGGCGCACCGCGGCCAGAATGTCGATCCCGGTCACCTGGGGCATCCGTACATCCGTGAGCACGATGTCGGGCGCATGCGCCTTGAGGGCCTCGAGTCCGGCCTTGCCTCCCTGCGCCGTGGTGACGTCGAAGCCTTCGTTCTTCAGGAGGATCTGCAGGGTCTGCAGGATCCCCGATTCGTCGTCGACGACCAGGATCGACGGCTGAGCGCTCATGCGGCTTCCTCTCGTTGCCGTGCGGCGGGGAAGAAGATGGTGAACGTCGTTCCGGACCCGGGGGTCGAGTCGACCAGCACCAGGCCGCGGTGGGCTTCGACGGCGCGCTGCACGATCGCCAACCCCAGGCCGGTGCCGCCCACGCGTCCCGTCACGAAGGGCTCGAAGAGGCGTTCGCGAACGGCGTCCGGGATACCGGGGCCATTGTCCGTAATCTGGAGCCGCACCGGGTTCTCGATGCCGGCACCCGACGGGAGATCGCCTGGAGCCGCCGGGCCGATGCGGACCTCGATCCGCGCGCCCTTCCCCGCCGCCTGGGCGGCATTGAGGACGAGGTTCGACACCACGCGGTGCACCAGATCCTCGTCTCCCTCCATGGGCGTGGCGGAGCCCTCCAGGGTGATCTGGGCGTCTTCCGGGAAGTCTTCGCGCTCCTCGATCATCCGGGCCGCGGCACCGGCCACCTCGACCAGGTCCAAAACGCGGTATTCGGTGACGCGGACCCGCGAGAAGTCGAGGAACTCCGACAGGAGGCGCGACAGCCGGTCACTCTCCCGGACGATCAGATTCGCCAGGAATTTCTCGTCGGGATTGGCGCGCGACGACCGCGACAGCTGCTCCACCGATGAGCGGATGGACGCGAGCGGATTCTTGATCTCATGCGCCAGGGAGCTCGACAGCTCCGCCACCGCCTCCAGCCGCTCAGCGCGGAGGTGCAGCTCCTGGAGACGCTTGGAGTCCGAGATGTCCGCGAAGATGGCCGTGACGCGGGGCTGCTCGCCCTTCGGCCCCTCGATGGTCGTGGTGGTGAGACCGATCGGGAACACCCGCTCTCCGCGGCGCACGCTCGCTTCCACCCGCATCAGCCGCACGCCACGCCGGGCCGTCGCGATGATCGCGGCCCAGAACTCGGGGGCCAGGCGCGCCAGCTCCGGCATGATGGGCTTGTCCCGCCACTCGTCCGCGCTGAAGCCGAGGAGCGCTTCGGCGGCCGGGTTGGAGTAGAGGAGCTTGCCGGAGGAATCGACCGTCATGACGCCGGTGCGGAGGTTGCGGAGCACGTCGTCGGCTTCGAGCCTCACCTGCTGCAGCTCGCCCGCGAGCGCCTCCCGCTCGGCTCCCATCACCTTCACCCGCGACGCGAAGTACGCGGTGACGGCCGCCACCGCCGCGAAGACACCGAGCTGGATGAAGAGTCCGGGGCCGATGACGCCGCGGTGACCGAAGAAGATGTCGGCGAAGTAGACCAGGCCGACGAGGGTGGTGACCAGGGCCGTCGACTGCGGCGGCATGAGCACGGCGATCACGGCGATCAGGGGGACGTAGAGGGTCGCGAAGTCGGAATCCGCGCCCCCCGTCATGTGCACCACCGTGGTGATCAGCGCCGCGTCGAAGATCGCCTGCAGGTACAGGAAGGTCTCGGACGGGGGGACGGCCCGGAGATGGGTCCGCCAGTACGACCACGCGGTGAACAGGATGGCGGCGATGAGGACGAACGAAACGACCAGCACCTGGAGGGGCGCGGCGACGGCGACTTTCGCGGCGGCGGTGACATAGATGGCCACCGCCAGGGAGATCCGGCCGGCGTACACGGCCCGCAGGAGGGTCTGCGGGGATGGGACCGTCGCTTCAGTCCTCTTGACGCCGAACCAGCGCACTCGAGCCCCTCCGACGGCTTAAGTCATTCTGAGGCAATCTGATAGGACGATAGTATTGGCTAGGTTCTCGCAGAATGCAAGACGGGGCCCCGGTCGACCCGGAGCCCCGTCGTCTTGTGTGCCCGTGCCCGTCAGCCTTGGACGGCGTTCACCATGTCGAAGATCGGCAGGTACATCGCGACGACCATGCCGCCGACGATGACGCCAAGGACGACGATCATGATCGGCTCCATCAGGGACAGGAGCGCCGAGACCGCGGCGTCGACCTCTTCGTCGTAGAAGTCCGCGATCTTTGAAAGCATTTCGTCCAGACCGCCGGTCTGTTCGCCGACGGCGATCATCGAGATCACCATGGGCGGGAAGACTTTCGACTTCTGCAGCGGCGCCGAGATGGTTTCGCCGCCCGCGATGGAGGCGCGGGATTCCATCACGGCGTTGTGGATGACCATGTTGCCCGCCGTGCGCGCCGTGATCTCCAGGCCGTCGAGGATGGACACACCCGACGAGATCAGGGTCCCCAGGGTGCGGGTGAAGCGCGACACGGCCGACTTGCGCAGCAGGTCGCCGAGTACGGGGGCCTTCAGCATCATGTGATCGATCTGCAGTTTGCCGGCGGGTGTCTTGTAGTACCGGTTCACGGCGAACACGGAGCCGCCGATGACCCCGATGATGGCCCACCAGTAGTGGATGAGGATCTGGCTCATGCCGATCACGATGCGGGTCGGCAGGGGCAGCTGCAGGTTCACCGACGCGAACATGTTCTGGAAGGTCGGGATCACGAAGATCAGCAGCACGGCGACCGCGATGGCCGCCACCGAGAAGATCACGGCGGGGTAGATCATCGCGCCTTTGACCTTCCGGACGATGGCGTCGTTCTTTTCCAGGAATTGCGCCAGGCGGAGCAGAATGGTGTCGAGAATACCGCCGGCCTCACCGGCGGCCACCATGTTGACGTAGAGATCGGTGAAGCCCTTCGGGTGCTTGCGGAGGGCGTCGGCCAGCGTGTGGCCCGACTCGACGTCGTACACCACCTGCCGGGTGATCTCGGCGAGGGCCTTGTTCTCGGTCTGCTGGGCCAGGATGTCGAGCGCCTGGACCAGCGGGAGGCCCGAGTTGATCATGGTGGCGAACTGCCGCGTGAAGATCACGACGTCGCGAGTCTTGACCCCGCCGCCGAACTTGAAGCTCACGGACTTGGCGGCCTGGACGACCTGCACCAGGATCATCTTGTTCTTGCGTATATGCGCGATGACGTCGTCTTTGGTCGGGAGGTCGATCTTGTCCCGTACCAGCTCGCCCTTCAGCGTGCGCGCGGTATACTCGAAAACCGGCATGTCCAGCCTCCTCTAGTCGTCTATCGCCGCGCCGCGACCTTCGCCCCGCCCGGCTGGGCGCCGCGGGGGTCCGGCGGACCGGGCTCCCTGTCGTCCATCGGGGGTTCGCCGATCTGGCGCAGGAATTCATTCGGATTGCCCGACACCCGGAGGCACTCTTCCTTCGCGACTTCCCGGGCCATGTACAGCTGATACAGCGCGTCGTTGAGCGTCTGCATGCCGTACTTCTTCCCTGCCTGCATCGCCGACTCGATCTGGTGAACCTTGTCGTCGCGGATCAGCGCCCGGATGGCGGGCGTGCACACCATGATCTCCGCGGCCATGGTGCGGCCACGGCCCTTGGCGCGCTGCAGCAGGGTCTGGGTCAGCACCCCTTCGAGCACGAAGGCGAGCTGGGCGCGGATCTGGGACTGCTGGTGCGACGGAAAGACGTCGATGACGCGGTTGATGGTCTCCGCCGCCGAATTGGTGTGCAGGGTGGCGAAGGCCAGGTGTCCGGTCTCGGCGATGGTCAGCGCCGCCTGAATCGTTTCCAGGTCGCGCATTTCGCCGACGAGCACGACGTCGGGGTCCTGCCGCAGGGCGTACTTCAGCGCGGCCTGGAAGCTGTTGGTGTCGGTGCCCACCTCGCGCTGGTTCACGATGCACGACTGGTGGCGGTGGATGAACTCGATCGGATCTTCCACCGTGATGATGTGGCCCTTCATTTCCTTGTTGATCTTGTCGATCATCGCGGCCAGTGTCGTGCTCTTGCCTGAGCCGGTCGGGCCCGTGACGAGCACCAGGCCGCGCGGCTTTTCCGCGAGCTTCGCGACGATGGGCGGCAGCCCGAGATCGTCGAAGGTCTTCACGTTGAACGGAATCTGCCGGATGACGAGCGAGACGCAGCCGCGCTGCTTGAAGCAGTTGCCGCGGAAGCGGGCCAGGTTCTGGATGCCGAACGAGAAGTCCAGCTCGTTCTCGGTCTCGAACCGTTTCTTCTGGTTTTCGGTGAGCACCGAGTAGGCGAGCGAAAGCGTGTCCTTGGGCGTCAGGACTTCGGTCCCCGACGCGCTGACGATGTCGCCGTCGACCCGGATCTTGGGACACTCCCCGGCCACGATGTGGAGGTCGGAAGCATCCTTCTCGATCATCTCTTCGAGGAGCGCGCGCAGATTCACCGGCATCGACTGGTCTCCTTCATGCGGCCGTTTCCTTCACGATTTCCTCGAGGGTAGTGATGCCCTTCTTGACCTTCACCATGCCGTCCATGCGGAGGGTGAGCATCCCCTCGCTCACCGCGATCTGCTGCATCTCCTCGGTCGACGCCCCCTTGAGAATGGCGCGCCGGAGCGGGGACGTCAGCGACATCACTTCGTACAGGCCCTGGCGCCCCTTGTACCCGGTCCCGTTGCACACATCGCAGCCGGCCCCCTTGAAGAAGGGCCCCTGATCCCGGGTGATGCCGAACGCGTGCATTTCCTCGTCGGTGTAGTTGTGCTCCTGCTTGCACTCCTTGCAGATCCGCCGCACCAGCCGCTGCGCCACGATCAGGTTCACCGCGCTCGCCACGTTGAACGGCTCGATGCCCATGTCCACCATGCGCGTGATGGTCGAGGGCGCGTCGTTCGTGTGTAGCGTCGACAGCACCAGGTGGCCCGTGAGCGCGGCCTTGATGCCGATGGAGCCGGTTTCGAGGTCGCGGATCTCGCCGACCATGATGATGTTGGGGTCCTGCCGCAGGAACGCCTTCAGCGCCGCGGCGAACGTCATCCCGACTTCGTTCCGCACCAGCACCTGGTTGATCCCCATCAGGTTGTACTCGACGGGGTCTTCCGCGGTCATGATGTTCACGTCGATGGTGTTGATCTTCGACAGGGCCGAGTACAGCGTCGTCGTCTTCCCTGACCCCGTCGGGCCCGTCACCAGCACCATTCCGTACGGATTCAGAATCGCCTTCATCAAGTCCGCTTCGGCCTTGGGCTCGAAGCCGAACTTGGCGAGATCGAGCGTCAGGTTCCCCTTGTCGAGGATTCGGAGGACGATCTTTTCGCCGAACAGCACCGGCAAGGTAGACACGCGGTAGTCGATCACCCGGGAGCCCATCTTCAGCTTGATGCGGCCGTCCTGCGGGACCCGCCGCTCGGCGATGTTGAGCGCCGCCATGATCTTCACGCGCGAAATCAGCGCGGCCCGCCACTTGATCGGCGGCTTCATCACTTCCTGGAGGGCGCCGTCCACGCGGTACCGCACGCGGAGCTCGTGCTCGAAACACTCGATGTGAATGTCGGAAGCGCCGCGGGTCACGGCGTCCGCGAGAATGCCGTTGATGAGCTTCACGACCGGCGCGTCATCCGCCAGGTCTTCCTTCTTGACGTCCTCGTCGCTCTGCTCCTCCACCACCTCGAGGTCTTCCTCGGCCTCGACGCTCTTCAGGAGGTTCTGGAGCTGGGCATCCGATTGCTGATAGTACTTGTCGATCGCGTTCCGGAGCGTGTACTCACCCGCGATGACCGGGAAGATGTCGCAGCGGGTGATGAACTTGATGTCTTCGATGGCGGTGACGTTGTTCGGGTCACCGATCGCGATCGTGAGGGTGCGCCCCTCCCGCTTGAGCGGCAGGACGGTGTGCTTCGCCGCGATGTCGCCGGGGATGAGCTTGAGGATCTTCGGGTCGACTTCGAACCGTGACAGGTCCACGGCCGGCATCCGGTACTGCCGGGCCAGCATCTTGGTGATCTCAGTCTCCTCCACGAAGCCGAGCTTCACCAGAGTGTAGCCCAGACGCATCCCGCTGGCCTTTTGCTCGGCCAGGGCCTTCTTGAGCTGGTCGGGGGATATCAGCCCCTCACGGAGGAGGATATCGCCCAGTTTTTCGGTGGTTGCCGCGGGGACCGCCGTATGCAACTCGTTGTGGTTGAAGCAACTAACATACTTTGGGGGGTGGGTGTGTCAAGGCGCGGGAGGCATTTCCCCTGAGAAGGTGATCGCGTTCCGCAAGCCCTCCAACAGCTTGGGACCCACCCCCGGCACCGAGTCGAGTGCCGCCAGCGAGTGGAACGGGCCATGCGCGGTGCGCCATTGCACGAGGCGCTGAGCGAGCGCCGGACCCACCCGCGGCAGCCGGGTCAGCTCCACCGCGTTCGCCTGATTCACGTCGATGCGTTCACCGGGCTGCAGTGGCCGGGAGACCTGGAGCGCCCGGTGCGCGACGTCTCTTGGAGAACCCGGCGGTGAGTCGCTGGCCGGGACCAGGGAGACGTCCCCCGGTGCCTGCGCGGGACGTGGGGCGAGGGCGAAGCGGGTGCCCGCGCCACCGAGAAGGAGAAGACCGAGCAGGAAGGCTGCGCGTTTGTCGTCCATGGCCTGCAACCTACTCCCCGCCAGCCAACGAGCGTCATCCGAAAAACGCGCGACGGATCTATCGAACGAGCGCCACCGCCACATCCCCGACTATCTGCAGCGACTCCGCCGACACCTTGTCGATCGTGTCATCCACGGTGTGCCAGTACGCGTGATAGCCGTCGAAATCCACCATGTCGATGGCGTGGATGCCGGCATGCTGGAGCATGGTGTGGTCGTCGATCAGGGACGGCCCCGTCTGCCGCAGGAAAACTTTTCCGTATCCGAGTGAGTCGGCCACATGCCAGACCCGGTCGACCACTTCGGGCGCGAAAGCCTGCGAATACTGCTCCACCGGAATCACCAGGTTCTTGGCGCCGATCATGTCGAACAGGACGGCCATCATCGGTGCGTACTTGGGATCGGGCAGGTGCTTGGCAAAGTACCGGGATCCCATCAGCACGTCTGAAAACGACGAATCGAGGGTCGCGGCGTCGAAGTCGCCGTAATCCTCGCCATCGACAAACAGGAGATCCACGCCGACGGCGGGTGGGCGCTTCTTCAACGCGTCCGCCACACCGAGGAGGACGGCCACTCCTGACGCGCCGTCATTCGCCCCGGGCACCGGCTTCCGCTGGTTGCCCAGGTTGGGGTCCTGATCGGCGATGGGGCGCGTGTCCCAGTGGGCCAGGTAGAGCACGCGGTCGGCCGCCTTGGGGCGGAACCGGGCGAGGTAGTTCTTCAGCCTGAGGTGCACGCCCTTCTTGTTCGTCACCGTGAACTCCTGCACGATCAGGGTGTCGGCGGTCTTCCTCAATTGTGCTTCGATCCAGTCCCCGCAGCTGTCGTGGCCCGGCGTATCGGGAATGCGGGGGCCGAACTTCATCTGGGCCTCGAGGTAGCTGAAGGCATGTGTTCCGTCGAACTCGCGCGGCCCCTGGGCCTTGGCGTGGCACCCCGCGAGGGCCGCGGCCATGACGGCCGCCGCCAATCCCACCCGTCCAACGGCGCGGCTCATCGGAACTGCCCCACGCTGGTCGAGAGGCTCACGTACGCCGTGATGGTGAGCTGGGCGGTTTTCTGGGCCAGCTGTTTCTGGGCATTGAGGATGTATGCCACCTGCAATCCCGCGCTGAAGGTTGGGGGGAAGTCCGTGTCCATGGAAAGTTGGGTCTGCTTCTGCTGCGTGTCCACGAACGGGATGCAGCGCTCGATCGAGACCGGCTGGATGCACTGCGAGCTCTTGACCACGGTGTATCGGGCGTTGGTCCGGATGTCGGTTGGCAGCTTGACGATGGACTGCGGGGGCCGGAACGCGAAGGCGATGTAGGCGTTGGAGGTCGAGGTCGTGGTGCGCACCAGGCTCCCCGACGACGTCTGCTCCTGGCGGTCGGTGCTGTAGTCCGCGGACGTGAGCACCCCGTGGATCCAGCTGAGGGCGAGGCTCGGAGCCGTGACGCGCTCCGTCGCCTGGCTGATGGAGGCCGGCAGGTCCGCACCGTTCCCGACGGAGGGCTGCAACGTCGAGGTTTCGTGCTTTCGAACGTTGACCTGGGCGGTCACCCCGTTCAGCAGTCTGCCGAGCCCCAGCCCCCCCGTGGAGGGCGAATAGCTCCAGCTGAGCGTGCCGTTGGGCCAGTCTCGGGCGTGTGAGCTCACTTGAGCGGGCAGGATGCCTCGAAGGACGTAGGAGATGGCCGTCGTCGCCTGGTAGGTGGTCGTGACCCGGAACCCCAGGAGGAGGTCGGCATTGGCGTTGGCGGCACCCGTCGTCGTCTGCGTCGCCGACGAGGCCTCCACCCCGGCCTGATGCCGGAACGCCTCCAGCGATCCCAGTCCCAGCTCATACGACGTGCTCGGCTCCCCCGGCGCTTGCGCGAACGAGGAGCCGCGCGACCGGGTGAGGGTGAAGTCGATGCTGGCGAGGTGCTTCAGCAGACGGGCGGCCAGCGAACTGTCTCCGAACGTCGAGCGCGCGAACCGTCCAGGGTCGAACTGCGTACCCACGTCGATCCGTTGCGAATTCGTGAACGCCAGCGGCAGGTGAAACGCGCTGTCCGGCGTCTGGATCACCGCGGACGCGTTCGGATCGCGGGACAGCGAGAAGACACCCGAGAACGTCAGGCGCGGGCGCATCCAGAGCGCCACGAGCGGGGTGAATCCGACGAACGTGCTGATGCGCCGCTGGGTCTCCACCCCGACGTCCCTTCCGAACAGCGTCTGCCGCTGCAGCAGCAGGAGCCGGCCCACCGCCGTCGAGTCGCCGTAATCGTGCAGGTCCCGCACCTGCGAGCCGTCCAGCCGCATTGTGACCCCGGCGAACGGCAGGAACTGCAGCGACCCCTGGTTCTGCCAGAGCCGCGACCAGTAGGCGGTGGGAATGATGCCGGCATCCGACGGCTCCCGGATCGACACCGGGAAGGAAAATTGCGTCGCCTGGGCACCCGAATAGGTCGACGCAAAGGTGAAGACGCTCGGGTTGATCCGGATGGTCGGCCCATCGGGCGAGCCGCCGAGGAGCCGTTGGCGCAGGCGATCGAGGAACCGGGGCAGGAGAGGAATGCGCACGGGGTTCAGGGTGAGATTGTAGGTGAGCCCGTACGAGAAGCTGGACGACGACGCGCTCGAGAGACTGGTCCGGGCATCCCCTTCCACATAATTGAACGACAGGGCGAACGGGTCGACGAAGTAGCGCCCGAGAAACGCCTGGGAGCGTCTGACTCGCCGGACCGCGATGGCGAGAACCCGGTCGATGGTCAGCGGCGTGCGAAGGTCCCGGAGCTGATCCGCCTGGATGTCGGTCCCCGGCAGGTAGAACGGCTGACTCGAGGTCGTGACGTACTGATACGTGAACGGCAGGGAAAGCCCCAGCGCCGGGGGGAGAAAGCGCTCCAGGTGGAGCGTGCCCGACAGGCTCACCCCGTTATCCGTGGTGTACGTCGGATCCTCGCCGAGCTGCGCGAAATTCGCTTCCCGCCTGGTGAGCGAGAACGACAGATCGGCCAGATTCGACGCCGTCACCGACAGATCGATGGCGCCCGCCATCCCGACGTCCGTCACCACGTCGCTCACCCGGATGTCGTCCACCCACAACTCGGCCTGATCGATGAAGGTCCGGTCATTCACCCGGAGGATCCCCGCGGCCAGCTCCTCGACGGCCGCCAGATTCGGCGGAGCCGTCGCCGGGTCGTGGATGTGCACGATGTAGGGACCGTCGCACTCGACGTACGACGAGTCATTGGGCACGATGCTCGTATCCGGACACGCCCCGTACACCTGCGGCGGCAGTCCCGAGAGCCACTTCCGCTCGAGGTCGGCCCGCAAGGCGATCCACGGGGCGAATTTCGCCACTACCTCCGGGTCCCAGGACGCGGTGCGGGCGGGGGTGTGATACATGTAGAAGTTGTTCTCGTCCTTCCCCACCTTGATGTAGAACTCCAGATCCCCGTCGTCCCACCCGGGGCCTCTGCCCCGGGCCCAGACCCGCAGCTCCTTGTACCGCAGCAGGTTCTTGTCCCCCTCCGTGGTGAACCGGTTGAACGCTTCCGCGTGCTGTCCCTTCTGGAGACCGGACGCGAGAATCCGCAAGGACTGCTCGTTGATCTGGGTGGAGCTGAGGGAGAGGCCGGCGCCCTGGTTCGCCGCCTGGTTGAGGACGCCCGGCGGCGGGGTGTAGCCCAGGTCGCGGTTTTCGGTGCTGACGAACGACGCCACCACCTGGCCGCCAAGCACCCCCTGCTGGCCGGCGATGCCGCGAATCGGCGTGTCCGCGCGCTTGAGCCAGGTGGCGCCGACCAGCTGCACGCGGGACAGCGCGAAGAACACCTGGGGCTCGGGGGTGCCCGGGGGGCTGACGTCCGGCGCCACGACGGTGATGCGGAGCGTCTGCACCTGACGGAGATTCGGCGTGCCCTGCAGCAGCGTGTCCGTCCGAAAGGGAATGCGGTAGAGCCGCCAACCCGCGACCCCACCCGCCGGGTCCGCCTTCATGCCGCCGTCCCGCACGTAATACTTGTCCGATCCGATCGGGAACACGAAGCGGACGAAATCCTCGCGGGTCTTTACGCCGACGGCTGAATCCAGCTGGAAGTCACCGTCCTGGTCTTCCGTGTCGACGGCCCCGTTCTTCCGCCCGCAGCGCGACCGGAGGTCGCCGAAGAAATACTGGGCCACCACCCCGTTCACGGCGGCACTGCAGAGGGGCATGCTATCGAGCGTCTGGTGGTCGTTCATGCGCAGGATGCCGATGTTGTCGGCGATACGGTCGGACAGGATGCCGTTGTCGTTCAGCTCGGCGCTCCAGGCGTGCGTGAGTGGGTCCCGTTCCGTATCGAGCTTCCCCAGGCCCACGGCGCGCTGTCCGTAGTAGGTCGTGTCGCCCGCGCCGTTGACGATGAACGAGTCCGGGACGAACGCCAGGGCGTCCTCGAAGGTCGACCCGAAGTCGAACAGCACTGCGGTCTTGTTGGCCCGCGCGATCCGCTTGCCGTCCTCCCAGACCCAGAACTCGAGGTATTCGACGCGCGTCAGGTCGATGCCCGTCGCCGACAGGGTCTGGGTGATGGAGCGCCAGCGGGGCGCGCTGGTGGGCGGGCGGACCCAGTTCGGACGGCCGTTCAGGGAATCGTTGTTCGTGTGCGCGAGCCCCAGCACCGTATCGGGCTTGAGCATCATCCAGAGCACCGGTTCCGGTGTCTGGGTCGCGCCGGTCAGGACGATCTCCGGGTCGATTTGCTGCGGGAAGAACTGCACCAGGGAGGTGCTCCCGTCCGCGTTCAAGGTGACGGGCAAGCTCTGCCAGGTCATGAACGCTGCGAAGCGCGGGTCAAAACCTCCGGAAAACGAGACGGGATCGAAGGTGCCCGTGAACCCGAACGGCTCCGCGCCCCGGGTGCTGGTCGGAATGCTCCCCCACTGCCAGTTCACGTCGGACATGGAGATGAACCGGCCACTCTGGCCTTCGAACTCCTCCAGATACGCCTGTCCGGTGCTGTTGGGCTGCGGCTTGGAGAGCGCCATCTCCGCGCTCAGGTTGATGAATGACGGAGCTTCCCCGTGCACGCCGGGAATCCGGGAGATCCCGTCCGTGAGCCACATCGGCTGGAAATGCAGCTCGGTGCTGATCCCCCCGATGAAGCTCGACGACGGCTCGGATCCGAGGGGGGGCCTGGTAAACGGGCTCTGTTGGCTTTGAAAGATCCCGGTGAGGTCCACGCGCCCCACCGCGCCCAACGAGTACTCGCTTGCCAGGCCGTAGACGGACGTGGGCGCGACCGCGAACCCGGTCCGCTCCTCGAACTGGGCCCGCACCTGCGAGAGCCCGTTCTGGAACAGCGAGTCGGGATGCAGGAAGGTCACGGTACCCGTGGAATAGTCGATCGAGTAGTCCGTCCCTCGCGTCAGCTGGGTGCTTCCGACGAAGATCTTCTCACTGCCGTCCTTGATCTGGAAACTGTTGAGCGACAGGGTCGAGCGGTCGGCCGAGGCCACCGCGGTCGCCTGATAGTGGAGGGCGAACACGGAGGGCGGGCCCTGGGTGGCCAGGAAGGCCCGCGGCGTCCGGTACAGGGAATCGTTGCGCTCGGCGGGCGCCAGCTTGGTCGAGTCGGCGAACGGGACGAGGGACGGAAAGACGACGTAGAGATCCCTCAGGGGCGCCCCATTCGCCGGGTCGCGGGTGCGGGGAAAGAGCCGGTTGTACTGGTCGAATTGCGTGGGGTTGCTCGCGACGGACAGCCCCAGGAGCTGCAGATAGGTCTGCCCGGACGACACGGTCCGCTGCCGCTGGTTCACCGTGATGCTGAATTGGGCCGTCTCCCGGGTCAGGTCTCCCGAGCCGAACCGGTAGACGCTCCTGATTTCGAAACGGAAGGCGGGAGACTGCGCGGTCACGGACGGCGTGGGGTCGTACACCAGGCGCAAGGTGTCGACCCGGGTGGTGTCGGGGTTGGCGGTGAACGGCAGGGTGCCCACGCTGTCCGTCCCCGCCTGCGTCGCGTACGAGATCGCGAGGTAATCGTTCTGGTCGAGCGCGCTGGCCAGCGCGAACCACGCGCCGCTGTTGTCGACGTAGTAGTCCTTGCCGGCCGTCAGGATCTGCCACTGGAAGGGCCCCGCGCGCTCGGCCCCGGACCCCGTGCACTGGACACCGCCCCGGGCGGTGCTGGGCCCACACGCTACCGCTTTCACGCCGCCAATGTTCTGGTTGGTGGTGCTCCCCGGCGCCACGGCGCGGACCCGGTAGACGACCAGCGAGCCGACCCGGAGGTCGGCAGGCAAGGCCACCTGGTCCAGGTTCAGGATGTCGACGTCCGGATATCCGGGAATGCGCGCGGGATCGATCGTGAAGAAGAATCGCCCTGCCTCGTAGTCGAGGTCCCGTCCATCCCGGCTGACGGACTGATTGGTCACCTGGCCGACCGTGTAGATGCGGTCTTTCACGACCGTGCCTTTTTGCTGCGCATAGATGCCGCGGAGCTGCAAATCCCCGACTTGCGCGATCGCCTGGAAGCCGAAGTTGTTCGCCGGTACCGCGGCACTGATGAACCGCGAGGCGGGGACGGCGAACGAGACGTTGCCGGCCTCGACCCGCCGCAGGACCTCGTCGGGGAGGCCCTCGTACCACACCTGGATGGTGTTGTTCGCGTCGAACTCGCGCTGGCTGTTGAAGTCCACGTTGACGTGGAGCCGCTGTCCGATGATGCCCGACGAGAGGATCGAGTACTGCGGATTCGGGGAGATGGTCGGGAACTTCGCCGCGCACCCGGCCAGCGGGTTCTGCAGCTCGTCGGACGTGCAGGCGAGGTTCCGGAACTGATCCGCCCTCACTTCAAACCGGACGTTGAGTTGCAGGCCGATGTCCGCGTAGGTGCCGAAAATCCCGGTGCGGCCCGAGGCTTCGAAGGTCTTCTGTTCTTCCGGCGTCTCGCTCTCGAACGCGAACGCCCCGATCCCCAGGGACAACCGGGCGGGATCGGCGAACGCCTCTCGAACCCGGGTGGCCCAGGCCGTCGCCACCGCCCGGGGCGTGGTGTAGATGCCGTACCGCCCGCCGGGGCGGACCGCGGAATTCTCCGGAGCTTTGAGGGGTAGTACCGCCGGGATGGGAAAGCCGAGACTCTGCGCCCGCGCCTCGTGTCCCGCTATCGTGGTGGCGAGGGCGAGAGTGACGGCGATGGGGGTGAGACGCATCCCTTGAGAAGACTTGGAGCTCCGAATATAATGGCGCAACCCGCCGTGCGCATCCTCAGCCGCTACCTCCTCCGACAGCACCTCGCGCCCCTCGGCTTCGCCCTCGGTGCTCTGACGGCGCTCCTCCTCCTGAATCAGGTGGCGAAGCAGTTCGGTCAGCTGGTGGGCAAAGGTCTGCCGTGGGGAGCCATCTTCGAAGTCTTCGTGTTGTCGGTGCCGTTCATCGTCGCGATGACCATCCCGATGGCCGTCCTGGTGGCCGTGCTCCATACCACCAGCCGGCTCGCGCAGGACAACGAGATCACCGCGATGAAAGCGGGGGGCGTCAGCATCGGGGCCCTGCTCCGCCCGCTCCTCGGCGGCGCCACGGTGCTCGCGGTGCTGGCGTTCGTCTGGAACGACCAGCTCCTCCCCCGCTCCAATCATCGGCTGCGCACCCTGCTCGTCGACATCACGCGGAAGAAACCTTCCTTCAGTCTGAAGGAGGAAGCGATCAATGAGGTCGTAAAGGGAACGTTCTTCCTGCGCGCGGCGCGGATCGACGCCGCCACGAACCGACTCTCCGGTGTCACGATCTATGAGTTGGGGGACCCCGACCGGCGGCGGATCGTCGTCGCCGACTCGGGCCGTATGGCTTATACCCCCGGCGGCACCGATTTGTACCTCACCCTCATGGACGGAGACATCCGCGAGCTGAAGCGGGGTGAGCCCCTGCAGTTCCAGCGGACCTTCTTCCACACCAACCAGATCCGGGTGACGGGGGTCGGCGACAGCCTGCAACGAACGCCCGAAGACGACTTCCGGAGCGAACGCGAAATGGGCGTCTGTGAAATGGCGCACGAAGTGCGACTGGCCCAGCTCGACGCCTCCCGCTCGCCCCTCGACGGCCGGGCCCAGGTGCTCCGCGACCTCGGCCGGCTGGGGGGCATCGCAGTTCCGAACGGCATCATCGATTCGTCCCGGGCCGACACCCTGCCCGGCTGGTACTGCGGGATGTTGGGGCGCCTGTCGAAACTGATCCTGCCCCGGGAAGCTCGGGCCCAGACCCCGACCCGACTCGCCCCCCAGATGCCCCCGGGTCACGTCCAGACGCCCGTGGCGCAGCCGGGCATCATCCGAAGGCCGGAGCTGGGCTTGACGCCGGGCGCGGGCCTGGGGGAGGCCCTGCGCGAGCGAGGCGCCCGGCAGCGGGCCGCCACGTATGAGGTCGAGATTCAGAAGAAGCTCGCCATCTCCTCCGCGTGCGTCGTCTTCGCGCTCCTCGGCTTCCCCCTCGGCCTGCGGTTCTCGCGGGGAGGCGCTGGGTTAGTGATCGGCGTCTCGGTGTTCGTGTTCGCGATCTACTACATCGGCCTGATCGTCGGTGAGGATCTGGGCGACCGCCTGATCGTCTCCCCGTTCTTCGCCATGTGGTCCGCCAACGTCATCTTCACCATCGTCGGGGCCGGCATGCTCTTCCTGGTGCGGCATGAAGGCGGGCATTCGCGGAGCGGGAGCTGGGGCATCGCGAGCTGGTTCGCGCGGGTACGGAGACGTCGGGCGTGAGGACGCTCGACAAGTACGTCCTGCGCGCGTGGGGCCAGACCTTCGGCATCGTGATGCTGGGCTTCCCCGTCCTCGCCATCGTCATCAACATCACGGACAAGTTCGACCAGTATCTCGCAAAGGGGCTGACCAAGGGTCAGATCGCGCTGGCGTACATCTTTTACACCCCCGAGATGATGTTCCTGGTGCTCCCCGCCGCCGTTCTCTTCGCGACCGTCTTCACCATTGGAAACCTGGGCCGCCATTCCGAGCTGACGGCCGCCAAGGCGTCGGGCGTCTCTTTCTACCGGATCATCGCGCCCATCCTGATCGTGTCGGTCATCGCCTTCGTGGTCGGCGTGGGCATCGGCGAGCTGGCGCCGGTCACCTCGGTGCGGAAGGCCGAGATCCTGAAGGAGCGCGTGGTCAATACGACGTCGTCGCGCGTCAACTTCGTGTATCGCGCCGATTCGGGGTGGGTGTACGCAGCCCAGAGCCTGGATGTCGGCAGCCGCACGATGACGGACCCGCTCTTTCAGCGGGAGGGCACCGGCGGTGCGTACCCGACGGTGATCATCGCGGCCCAGCGGGCCGTCTACGACCCGGGACAGAAGCGGTGGATTCTGGATCATGGCGCCCTGCGATATCTGCTGGGCGCTGGAAATGAGGCGGCGTACACTTTCGACCGGATGAAGACCAATTCAGTCCGGGAGAAGCCCGCGGATCTCCTGGCTGAGCCCAAGAATCCGGAGGAGATGCGGTATGCGGAGCTGGGGCACTTCATCGACGCGCTGGCCCGCAGCGGCTCGGACACGCGAAAGCTCTCCGTCGAGCACGCCCTGAAGATTTCGGTGCCGTTTACCTGCATCATCATCGCGCTCTTCGGCGCGCCGTTGGCCGTATCCAACCCGCGGTCGGGGGCGGCGTGGGGTGTGGCGGTGAGTCTCGCGACCACGTTTGTGTTCCTGCTGATGGTGCAGCTGTCCAAGGCGGTTGGCGCCGGCGGGCTCCTGCCCCCGACGCTCGCGGCGTGGTTTCCGAATATTCTTGCGGGGATTGCGGCGATTTGGTTGATGCGGAGAGTGAGAACCTAAGGCTAGACGCACAGACAAACGACTAGACGCTCAGACGCGCAGATGGGGTACAGTCAAAAGCAAAGGAGCCAGGAGAGTCTCTCCTGGCTCCTTCGTACGACATCCCATCTGTGCGTCTGTGC
>DASQIZ010000032.1:0-14167 GCA_035631315.1 Gemmatimonadales bacterium | reverse complement strand
TTGCGGAGGTCCGACTTCATCGACGCCGCATACGCTTTCTGCTTGGTGTTGGCGAACTTCGGAATCGCGATCGCGGCCAGGATGCCGATGATCACGACCACGATCAACAGCTCGATGAGCGTGAAACCCTTGCGGTTCATTGCTGCCCCCTAAGAGAAGTAGACGACGCTGTAGTGATCAAAATCCCAGGGCGCATTAACGCAACGGATGTGCCAGATCACCAACAAAGCCCTGCAAATCGTTGTTGCCACATGACATACGCGGCATATAGGGCTTTTCCTTAGTTGTTGGTTGGGCACCGAAGGGACCGCAAACTGCAAGGCCGCCCACAAAACGCGGCTCCCGCAAATGGGGTGAGGGATCAAGCAGGCTCAGGGACGGCTGGATGAGTCGTAACCGATTAAAGACAAATGATTTGAAAGCCACTTGATATAAGTCTCATATCGTAACAACGTCCCAAACCGATCGAATCCTATGCCGTCCGCACCGTTCGTTCTCTCGACTCTGGGCTACCCGTCCCTGCGGTCCGCCGCCGGCGAGCCCGTACGCTTCCGGACCAGAAAGCACTTCGCCGTCCTCATTCGGATGGCCCTGGCCGCCGGCCATCGCTGCTCGCGTGAAGAGCTGATGGAGATGCTCTGGCCAAGCGTGCCCAGCAAACACGCACGCCATTCCCTGGCCCAGGCGGTCACAGTCATCAAGTCCAAAGTGGGGCGAGAGCGAGTTGTGGCAGCGCGGAGCTCGATATCGCTCGCCGCCGGCTCCGTCGACGTGGATGCGCTTTCAGTCGAGAGCAACGGACCAGATGTGGGGGGCGCGTTTCTCGACGGGTTCGACATCCCGGGCGCGCGCGGCTTCGATCAGTGGAAGGATGAGTGGACGTCAAAGCTCCTGCCAAGAATCCGCGACTCCCTCGTACGACACATGGACGCGGCCCGTCGTCTGGGAGACTTTCCAACGGTCGAACGACATGCGACCACGCTCCTGCAATTCGACCCGCTATCAGAAGACGGCGTTCGCGGCGTGATGGAGGCGCGCGCCTGGGTGGGCGACCGGAGCGGCGCACTGAAGACCTACGAGAGCTACATCGCCCAGCTGGCTGAGATACTCGACGCCCAGCCAAGTCCGGACATGATTCGCATGGCCACCCTGCTGCGCGAGGGACACCAGCCGCGACGCCCCAACGCGGTTGCGGAGCCGTACAGCCGGCGCGAGCGACGCATGGAGGCCGAGACCATCATCGGCCGCACCCGTGAGTTTTCCCTGTTGTTCGACAATTGGCTCGATGTGAAGAAGAGCGCGCCCCGTGTGGTGATCGTCACCGGGGACCCTGGTATCGGCAAGACCACACTCACGAACGCATTTCTTTCGAGCTGTCAGTTGGAAGGGGCAGTCGTCGCTCGTGTTCAGGCGTACGACGCCGAGCGGGAGCTGCCCTTCGCAGTGCTGTCCGAGCTCGTAAGGCAGCTCGTTCTGCAGCGGACCATTGGTGGGGCGGATCCTGAGGCGCTGGCCGAGCTGGGCCGTGTGTGCACTGATGTGGGTGCAGTGTTCCCCGGAGTTCCCAAGCCCCCCGAGTGGGCGGCGGAGGTAATTCCCATCCGCCTGTCCGACGCGCTCCTCAAGTCGGTCACCGCGGCCGCAGAGGATCGACCGGTGGTCCTGGTCATCGACGACGTCCATGCTGCGGACAACTCCAGCTCGGCCATTCTCCACATGCTGGCCCGGCGACTCGGCCGCGCGCGGTTCATGCTCCTCCTCGCCGGGCGGTCGAGCGAGCTGCGCCAGGCCGGTGCCGGTGCCCTAGTTGGGGATTCCAATATCCCCGGGCTTTCAACCATCGAGGTCGGCCCCTTGACGGTCGAGGCCTCACGTGAGCTCGTGTGCCGGATTGTCGAATCGCCGACGCATCGGGATGCGCCGGTGGACCGGATCGTCGAGGCCGGCCGCGGCAACGCCCTGGCGCTCGAGCTGTTAGCGCGGGAGTGGGTCGACCACGGGCCCGAGTCCCTGCTGCGGGATCTGGAGGCTATCAACACCACACCACCAGCTCGGATCGGCATCCCTCCAGCCGTGCGCAGCGTCTTTGATCGGGAGGTTCGGCGCCTCGATCCTTCGGTTCGGGCGGTCCTCGATTTCGCCGCTGTCCTCGGGCGCCGGTTGCATGAGGTCGAGTTGTACCAGACCGCCGGGATCACGCCCATCGCCGCGTCCAATGCCTTGTCACGCTTGATGGAGGAAGGGTTTCTCCGCGAAGTCCAAGGAGGCATTGAGTTTCGGAACGAGCTGATTCGAGCACAGGCGTACTATGCCATCCCTGGACCTGGTCGTGAGCACCTGCATCGAGCAGCCGGCGAGGCGCTTGTCGCCGCGCCTGAAAGAGTGGGTGCCGACCTCGAGATTGCTTGGCATTTCATCCGAGGGAGGGCGCTCGGCCGAGCCACCGAGTTGGCGCTGCAAGGTGCCGAGCGGTGTCTGGAGCGTGGCGCACCTCAAGAGGCGGAACAGGTCCTCGAAACCGTCTTGAGTGGCTCCCCCAGCGAGCACCGGCGACTCTTGATGCTGTTAGCGCAAGCTCTTCTCGACCAATCGAAGGGCGAAGAGGCCACGCCGCACCTCGACGTTTTATGGGCGTCGCCAAGTCTGTCAGGCGGTGATCGCGCTAGAATCGCGGCCATGAGGGCGACGGCCGAATACATCCTGGCCCGCGAGACTGGCGTTAGGCACTGTCAGGCAGCTGAAGAAGCACTTAGCGCCGCGCGGAACGCGGGCGACCCCCCACTTGTAGCGAAGGCATTGAATGTGCTTGCCAGGGCCCATGGTGAAACGGGCGATGCCAAGGGCCTCGAAGGCGTAGGAAGAATAATCGCGAACCTTCTGCAGAGCCCAGAGTACCGCTCGCTCCCCATGATTCACTACACCGCCGGCTATTGTGAATACGCCCGTGGTGAAGCAATGCAAGCCAGGGAGCATGTTGACCGTGCTCTTGAACTGGCTCATGTGAGTGCACGCCCGACCGATGTCATCCCACTTCTGAATGGCCTGGCAGTGGCGCACCACCACGGTGGCAACGCGCCTGCCGCTCAAGAGTGTTTCGAGAGAGCTCTTGATCTGGCTCGCAGGATTGGGGACGACTCTTGGTCCTGCACCGTTGCCACTAACCTCTGTGGAATTCTATTGAACCAAGGGAGAGCTGAGGCAGCAATTTCATTTGGTAAACAAGCGGCTGAGCTAGCACAGCGTGCCTTGACCCAACCTAGAAGTGTGATGACCTACACAAACCTAGCGAACGCCTATCTCCTTCTCGGAGATCGCAAGGAGGTGGTTCAATGGCTGGCTCGGGCGGAGGCCATGGTGGGGGGCGCTAGCAACTGGGAACCGCTGATTATTCTGCACACCGAACGCGCAAGCATTCGCCTAGCGCTAGGCGATGTCGAAGCAGCCTTGGAATCAATCGGAACGCTCGAAGCACTCGCGGGACAATTCCTGTTTGGGCCTCATTGGGGTGCCCTTGAGCGGCTACGGGCTTTCAGGACAGCTCACTTTGGCGATCCGTTGAGCGCCCTTCGAGGGGCCATATCCGCTCGTGCTCGTTTCAAAGGACGCACGACACTGTATTACATGAGCGTTAATGCAGCGGTAGCGTGGCTGGAGAAAAGGCTCTTCGGTGGAATCGGCGTGGAGACTAAAGAGGGTCTGGAACTCCTAGACAACCTTGGATTTACGGGAACCAAGACCTTTTTGAGGATGGAGGGCTTCGTCGACTAGGAACCTAGACTTTCGAAGCGCGTTCTTCGGCGTCACGCCACGCTTTGGCATGCACTCGTGCGGGCCGCTCAGTGCCGAGACGGCCCGCGAATGTCGCGACCCCAGAGGGCCGTGCCGCGTAGCTGTCAGCAACCCCAATGAGTCTACGGATGGTGGTCGATCTGACCAGAACCTCTGAGATCCTTGGATCGAATTGGCGACCTGCATACTTGCGGAGCTCATTGACTACCTCCTCAAACCCCAGCGCCTTTCGATATGGCCGGTCAGTAGTCATTGCATCGAGCGTATCCGCGATCATGATGATCCGCGCCCCGATCGGGATTGCCTCACCAGCAAGCCCCTCTGGATAACCGGTTCCGTCGTAGTTCTCGTGATGGTGCTTGACTGCGTCGAGGACGGGCCCCTTCAGCTTGGACACTGTACCCACCAGTTCCGCGCTCCGCGTGACGTGGGTCTCCATCACGATTCTCTCTTCAGGCGAAAGCTTGTCCTCTTTGCGAAGGAGCGGAGCGAACTCTTCGTAGATCTTTCCAACGTCATGGAGCAGCGCCGCTCGCTTGACAGCGTCAACAAGTCTGGTCGACAGGCCAAGCTCTCGAGCGATTGCCACGGCGTATTCAGCGACACGCCGCGAGTGACCGCTGGTATAAGGATCTCGTGCTTCGATGGCCTTGACCATCAGTTCGAGTTTCTCCTCCATCTCGTTCTGAAGCTCAAGGTTCATGTGGTATAGCTGCCGTACGAGGAAAATCGGCAGAACAACGACTACAAGACCAACCAACTGAAGCTTGACATAAACGAATGCTAAGAGAATCGCCAACGAACTTGCCACAAGGTCGTATAGCCGAGCGCCGCCACTCAACCGCTCGTACGCCTCGCCGAGAGTCAGCTCGCTTGTGAAAGTGACGGCGAAGGCGACAGCGCTGTTATTAATTGCAAAATAAGTCAAGACAAGCCCAACAAATGGGACAACCTTGAACGCGAAATCGTCTGGCGTCGCCGCATTGCCACTCAGTATGGGTTGCCCGCCCAGGGCACTATAGACAACCCCGCCCATGCCCACCGCAACCATGTACTGGCAAGTATTAAAGAGAACGCGCTGCGACGGTTTCTTACGAACAAACGTCTCCGTGATTACCGCCGTAAGCCCTGCAATCGCCATCGGCACCGGATGCGGGAAAAGCATCGTCGCCGCAAAGAATGGCAGGAACGACACGGACGTGTTGGTGTTTGCGCGGGTTCTGAGACCCCACGCATCACACAAGAACGCCGTAAGGAGGAATACGACAGCGCCATTCCAGTACCAATCGGCCGAAATTGGGGGGATATACCGCTCTGGTACAAAGAGGAGCGCCATCGCGGCAGTTGCAAACACCGCGATGAGGAGATTGATCTTCCAGTTTCGGGCTCCGAGAGCAGCCATTGCCGCCTTCTCGATTGGGGGGAAGCCCCGGGTCATCGGGTTACCACGCGTTCGTGCCTTCCACGAAAAACAGCTTCGTGACGACCGTGAACAGTGCGGCGAGCACTTGCAACATTGAGCGTCACCCCCTTCAGCGATCACATCGATCGCGGGAGATTCATTGGAGTGGTACGCCTTCGCTACGACGTACCCGACGCTCCGCTCGTTGTACTGTCCGCTCAGCTTCGCTCAGGTCGCGATGACCAGGGGCCCCCTTACTTGGTGTGCCTGCAGATTTTCTATGAGTTACGCCGCCATCTGACGCGCCAGCGCCTGCCGGATCGCCTCGATGACCGCGCCCATGCCCGATGCCTTGCCCACAATCTCCCGCACGCCCGCATGCCGCAACCGGTCCTGCGCCTCCTGATCGATGCCCCCGGTAATCACGATCACCTCCGCCGCCAACTTCCGCTCCGGGTCCAGAAGCCGCTCCACCACCTGCTCGGCATTCAAATCGGGCAGCCCATAATCCAGCACGATGAGATCCGGGTCCGACCGGCCGATCTCGAGCAGACCGTCGACGCCATTCCGCGCCTCGATCAGCTCAACCTGCACCGCGGTCCGGCTGATCAACGTCCGCAAAGCCTGGCGGTACCGCTCGTCATCCTCCACGAGCACCACCACCGGCTGCGAAACGGGCGCACCCAGGAGCTCCGGGGGGACCGGCATCCCGTGGGCCCGCAAAAAGGCCGCGAGATCGTCCACCACCACACGCCGACGCCCCGTCGGTGTCTTATGCCCTTTCAGGTGCCCCTGGTCGATCCAGTTGGCCACCGTCGTAGGCGACACCTGACAGATGCGCGCGACGCGCTGCGTTCCCCAGTACTTCTTAGCTCTCGTAGAACTCACGGAACCCGAAATACCACCAGAATCGTTAGTCCGCTAGTCCCCCAAGGAGGGCGCTGCACGGGGGACCGAAAGGCATCATAACTGATTTATCAACAACAAGTTACAAAGTATCAGCGCAGCATCGTTCGACGTTGCCGCCACGCGTCGCGACTTTTGCCTAGAGAAAAAAGCTCCCCGCTACCGCCGGGCGTCCGCCCACCGGTTCGTCGCATCCAGAACGGCCAACACCGCACTCCGCTCGGCACTCTCCCTGACTTCCGCAGTCCCGGTCATGAGCATGGCCTCGCGACCACCCAGCCCGTGCACGGCCACGAGCACAAACTGTCGATCAAAGGCCTCGACCAGCGTCGCGCCTTCGAGCGCGATCGAATTGTCGGGCATCAGCTCGTCCAGACAGTGCGACGCGGCACGCGCCGCCGCCTCCACCCGGTTCCGGATCGTGTCCGTCCCCTGCTCCTCCGCCTCGGCCTCCCGGTCTTCGAACGCGAGCTTCACGCGGATCAGCACCCGCTGCGCCCGCGACGCCGGCCGGACATCCAGGCCGCGGAAAATCACCACCCGCCTCTTGGCCCGGTTCTTCACTGCGTCGTCCTGCATCTGCTCGATGGGACGCACGTCCGCCGTCTGCGCCACGCTGATCACCCGGTGATCGATCTTCAGACCAAGCTGGGCCATCAGCGCCGACTCGATGTTCCGCACCACCTGCTTGGGGTGCATGTCGTTCTGCGTGAGCACATGGACCTCGCTCACTTCCCCCTGCGGCGTCACCACCACCCGCGCGGACAACACGCCCGTGAGGCTGGTGATGAGGTTCTCCGCCCGCTTCACGCCCCACGGATCGGCACTGGGCGCGGCGGTAAGCGACGTCTTCTGCTCGGGCGCATCCCCCGCGCCTGAGGCGCGGACCGGCTTCTGCGGCGTCACGGCATTACGCTCCTGTCGCTACCTGGTTCCGGCCACCCGCCTTCGCCCGGTACAGCGCGCGATCGGCGGCGACCAGCACATCCTCGTGCTCCGCTCCCTCCAACCGGTACTCGGCCACCCCAATGCTGGCGCCGATGAAGCCCTTGGGATAGCCCAGCTCCGTCCCCAACGCTACCACCCGCTCCCTCAGCTTTTCCGCCACTCCCACGGCCCCCGACAACCCCGTGCGGACCAGAATCACCACGAACTCGTCGCCGCCGTAGCGGGCCGCGAAATCCGCGGTTCGAATCGCGGCGAGTACCTCGCGCGCCGCCCCGCGCAACACCTCGTTCCCGGCCTCGTGCCCGAACTGGTCGTTCACCTGCTTGAAATGGTCCAGGTCCACGAACAGGACCGCGAACGACTCGGCCGACCGCTTGGTCCGCGCCACCTCGTTCGCCAGGCGGTCGCGTAAAACCCGGAACGTTGCCAGGCCCGTCAAGCCGTCCACAGCCGCCTGCTGCTGGGCCGCCTTCGCCTGCTTTTCCAGGTAGGGCGGGCACGACTTGAACGTCGTCCTTCCCTTTACCATCGCGGCGGCGAACTCCCGGCAGTTCCGGTACCCGCACGCCCCGCAATCCCACGCCCGGCCATTCGGCGCCGTGCCAATCTCGGCCAGGATATCGTCGACCTCATCAGGCGTGATGGCGGTGTGCCGGCCATTCACCGGGAACGTCGCGCCGACATTCACCCGCTGCACCACATCGTTGTCCAGCACCGGCAACCTGCTCCGCGGCGGCTCGGTCGCCTCCACCACTGCGCGACGCCAGTACAGCTCGTCCTTGGACCCGAGCAACGGGTGATCGAGGCAGCCGTCGCAGGGCAGGATATCTACGAAGCCCAGGTCGATCCGGTCCACCGCCACCGCCCGCGCCATCGCTTCGAGCTGGCCGAGCCCGCGCACCTTCTTGAACCGCCGCGACGCGTGGGTCTGCTCCGCCAGCAGCTCGAGGGGCAGACCCCCCGCCGTGCTCCAGTGCCGCCGGCGCTCCTCCGGCATGCGCTCGAAGTGGGGCAATTGGTCCTCTACCTTAATGCCCCGGGCCTCCAACAGTCTGGCCAGGTCCCCGAAGGTGATGGCCGCGTCTACGGTATCCCCGCCCTCCGTGAGGCATACGCCGGCATAGACGACCTTTAAGTCCTTGCCGTACATGGTTTTGAGGTACTTTGCCTCCGCCACGATCGGCGTATCCACGGGGGCCAGGTAGGGGACCAACTCGGGATGCTCGGTCCTGATCATCTCCACCACCACGGGGCACGTGCTTCGAATCAGGGTGCCCCATCCGGACTCGGCGAAGAGCCTCAGGTATTCCCTTGCCACCAGCTCGTCCCCCAGGACCCCCCGGTGGACGGTGCGGAAACCCGCCTGGTAGCAGGCGTTGACGACTTGTTCAGGCGTGGCGGGGTGGAAGTGGGCGGCCGATTCGACGCTCAGGATGAGGGTCGCTTTGCCCCCGGCGGCCAGCTCCAAAGCCCGGTCATAGTCGCCGAGGGCGACGATGGCACCATGGGGGCAGGCGGGCAGACAGAGGCCGCACCGCGTACAAGCTTCGTCGACGATCCGGACGTGGTCCGCGTCCACCGCCACGGCATCCGCGGGGCAGACTCGCACGCACGCCAAACACGTGACGCAGTGTTCCTGATCGACGCGAAAGTCCAAGGGATTTTGCCCGGGGGCGCTAAGGCCTGTCGGCCTGCGGGTAAGGGAAGGTCAAAAATTGCCGCCCGGGGAGAGCGGTGTCAAACCAGCGCGTATTCCTTGAGTTTGCGATACAGCGTTCGCTCACCGATTCCCAATGCCTCCGCCGCCTTGCGCCGGTTGCCGCGGCTCTCCTTGAGAGCCGCTTCGATCGCTGCGCGCTCCACGTCCGCCATCGACATTCCGGCCTTATAGACGACCCGGTCGTCCAGGGGACCTTCGATCTCCGCCGCAGGAATCGAGCCGTGCGGACCCACCTCGATTACCTCGACACGACGGGCAGGTTGTTCATCGACGCGTCGCCGCAACTCCTCAACCTGTAACTTCAGCTCCACAAGACTCCGCAGGATGAACTGCAGCTCCTGCCCCGCCACTTCCCGTCCGGGACCCACCACCCGCATCGGCAGGCCGCGAACGGCCCCTTCGCGGATGTCGGCAGGAATGTCCGAAGCCCGGATCTCCCCGGCCGGGGCCAGCACGACCATCGACTCGATCAGGTTTCTCAGCTGACGGACGTTGCCGGGCCAATCGGCGTCCACGAGGTGCTGGAGCGCTTCCGGTGTGATCCCCTGAAATGCCCGGTCATGCGTCTTGGCGAACTCGCCGATGAAGCGACGGACCAGGATCGGGATATCGGTCCGGCGCTGGCGCAGGGGTGGCAGATAAATGGAAAGGACGTTCAGCCGGTAATAGAGGTCGTCCCGGAAGGACCCCAGGGCCACGAGGTCGCGCAGGGCCTTATTGGTCGCTGCCACCACGCGGACATCCACCCGGATCGGCTGCGTGCCCCCAACCCGGAAGAAGGTCCGGTCTTCGAGCACGCGCAGGAGCTTCACCTGGGTGGCGGCGGGCATCTCGCCCACTTCGTCCAGGAAAATCGTCCCACCATCGGCCAGCTCGAAGCGCCCCAGCCGCCGCTCGGCGGCTCCGGTAAAGGCACCCTTCTCGTGACCGAACAGCTCGCTCTCGAGGAGCGTTTCCGGGAGTGCCGCACAATTCACCGCGATGAACGGCTTGCCGCGGCGAGGGGAGAGATCGTGAATGGCGCGGGCCACCAGCTCCTTGCCGGTGCCCGACTCGCCCTCGATCAGCACCGTGGAGGTCACCGGCGCCATCTGCTCGATCTTGACCAGGACTTCCTGGATCGCGGGAGACTCGCCGATGATGCCGGTGCGCTCCTGCAACCGGCGGCGCTCGATGAGCCGGCGCACGGTCTGGGCGACTTCGCCCAGGTCGGCGCCTTTGACCAGGTAGCCCGTCAGCCCCAGCTCGAGCGCGAAGTCCTTCGGCTCAGGCTCGGTGGTCTCGAGGATGCCAAGGGTGGAGACGGGGAGATCGCGCGCCTGCGCGAGGAGCTGAGCGGTCGATGGCTCGTGCAGCCCGCCCGTGAACACCAGGCAGTCGGGCTCGCGGCGGCGGAGGGCCTGCCGGACTTCGTCGGCCGAGGTCGCCAACTCGGTCTCGAACCCCGCGCTCTCGAGCTGGGCGTTGACGCGCACGGCGAACTCGAGATCGCCTGTCGTTATCAGTACACGGTCCACTAGTGACCTGCCGGATCGCCCCGAAGGATCGTCACCGCATGCTCCAGTAATTCATCGAGCACTGGGAGCGCATCCTTCACCGCCCCCGGTGACCCGGCGAGGTTCACGATCAGAGTCTTCCCACGCGTCCCCGCGATCGCGCGGGAGAGCCAGGCGCGCGACGTGCCCTTCGCGCCGCCGGCCCTGATCGCCTCCGAAATGCCCTGGGCCTCGCGGTCGATCGCGGCTCGGGTGGCGTCGGGCGTCACGTCCCGCACGGCCAGGCCCGTTCCGCCCGTCGTCAGCACGACGTCCACCTCACCGGAGTCAGACCACCGCGTGAGTTTCGACACGATGAGGTTCGTCTCATCGGGCACGATGCTCCGAACCATCACGTCGTAGCCGTGCGTCGACGCCCACGACGCGATGGCATCGCCGGAAGTATCCTCCCGACGACCCTGAGCTCCCAGATCCGATACCGTCAGAATGCCTATGCGCACTTAACCTCTTAGCGACTTAGCGACTAGCAGTCATTTCTTGGTGTTGTGGGGAACGAAGGGGAGCTTCACCACTTCCGCCTCAGCACGCTTCCCTCTGACCTCGACCTCGAACCTGGTGCCAGCCTTGGCCTGCTCCTTGGGGAGGTAGGTCGTGCCGATCGGCGCGTTCACCGTGGGCGTCACCGTGCCCGAGCGGACGACATCCACCTGCCGGCCACCGAGGAAGACGGGATAGCCATGACGGGCGATGGCCTTCGGGTCGGTCATCTTGAAGCCCACCAGGCGCCGAGTGACTCCCGCGAGCTTCTGCTTCTTGAGGGCCGCCTGCCCGGTGAACGTCGCGCCCTTCTCGAGCTTCACGATGAAGTTGAGCCCCGCCTCGATGGGCGTGGTCGTGTCGTCGATGTCGTTTCCGTAGAGCGGCAGGCCCGCCTCGAGGCGCAGGGTGTCCCGCGCGCCCAGCCCCGCCGGCTCCGCGCGTCCCTGACCCGCCAGCGCGTGCCAGAGCTTCTCGGCGTCCTGCGCGCGGCAGTACAGCTCGAAGCCATCCTCGCCGGTGTAGCCGGTGCGCGAGATGAAGCACTGCACGCCGGCGACCTTACAGTCCGCGATGAAGTGGTAGTACGGGATGTCCTTCACCCTGGGCTGAGCGAGCGGTGTAAGCAGCGTCTCGGCCCGGGGGCCCTGGAGAGCGAGGAGCCCGACGTCGTCCGAGATGTTCCGCAGGCGGACGTTCGCGCCGCCCTTCTGATCCACGATGTGGTTCCAGTCCTTCTCGATGTTCGACGCGTTCACGACCATCATGAGCTTGTCTTCGAAGCGGTACACCAGGCAGTCGTCGACGAAGGTGCCGTCATCGGTCAGGATCCCCGAGTACTGCGCCTGGCCGGTGGCGAGGGCGCCGACGTCGTTGCAGGTGACCTTCTGCACGAACGCATTCCGGTCGGGGCCCGTGACTTCGAACTCGCCCATGTGGGACACGTCGAAGATCCCCACATCCGTCCGCACCGCCTTATGCTCGGCGCCGATCCCGGCGGGGTAGGTCACCGGCATTTCGTATCCGCCGAAGGGCACCATCTTGGCGCCGAGCGCGACGTGGATATCGTGGAGGGGCGTGCGTTTCAGGGGCGTATCGGTCATCGGATTCCTCGGGAATTCAGCGTGGACCCATCAGTGTCGCGAGCAGCGCCTTCTGTACGTGCAGCCGGTTCTCGGCCTCGTCCCAGACTTTCGACTGGGGTCCTTCGATTACCTCGGCGGTGACTTCCTCGCCGCGATGCGCGGGGAGGCAGTGCAGGAAAATCGCCCTGGGGTCGGCATGCTTCATCAGGGCCTTGTCCACCGTGTAGCCGCGGAAGGCATTCTTCCTGCTCTCGGCTTCCCCTTCCTGTCCCATCGACGCCCAGACGTCGGTGTTCACCACGTGGGCACCGGCCACCGCCTCTTCGGGCGACTCGGTCACCATCACTTTGGTCTTCGCCTTGGCTGCTTCGAACTTGTCGTGGTTGGGCTCGAAGCCTTCAGGGCAAGCAAGCCGGAGCTCGAACCCCAGCACCTGCGCGGCCTCGAGCCAGCTGTTGGCCATGTTGTTGCCGTCCCCGATCCAGGCGATGCGCTTCCCTTCCCAGCCGCCGAGCGCCTCCTTCACCGTGAAGAGGTCGGCGAGGACCTGGCAGGGGTGCGAGAGATCGGTCAGGCCGTTGATCACCGGGATACTCGCAAACTTGGCCAGCTCCTCGACCTCACCGTGGTCGAAGGTCCGGATCATGATCCCGTTCACATAACGGGAAAGGACCCGGGCGGTGTCGGGGATGGGCTCGCCGCGGCCGATCTGGATGTCCCGCGAGGAGAGGAAGAGGGCCTGTCCGCCGAGCTGGTACGCGCCGACCTCGAACGAGACCCGGGTGCGGGTGGAGGACTTGGCGAAGATCATGGCCAGGGTCTGACCGGCCAGTGGGGTCTCCCGGTACTTGCCTGACTTCATCCTCGCGGCGAGGTCGAACAGCTTGGAGACCTCGTCCTTCGTGAAGTCCGTGATAGCCAGGAAATCGCGCTTGGGCATTGGGCCCCAAAGGATCAGGAATAGGTCAAAATGACAGCCAAACAGACAAAACCCTGCGGATTTTACATAGGCCAAAGGCCTTCTACAAGATGTAGCGCCTGAGGTCCTCGTCATCGACGATCTTCTCGAGGCGTTCGCGGACGGCCTTGGCGTCGAAGACAATTTTCTTCACGGGATAGTCTGGCAGCTCGAAGAGCACGTCCTCGAGGAGGGTGGTGAGGACGGTGTGCAGCCGCCGGGCGCCGATGTTCTCCATCCGCTCGTTCACCCGCGCCGCGATCCGCGCGATCTCCGCCACGCCATCTGTCGTGAACTCGAGCGTCGCGCCCTCCACGGCGCAGAGGGCCGAGTACTGCTTGGTGAGGGCGTTCTCGGGCTCGGTCATGATACGGATGAAATCCGCCTCGGTGAGGGGCGTCAGCTCGACGCGCACCGGGAAGCGGCCCTGGAGCTCGGGGATCAGGTCCGACGGCTTGGAGACGTGGAACGCGCCGGCCGCGATGAACAGGATGTGGTCGGTGCGGACGTAGCCGTAGCGGGTCTGCACCGTCGAGCCTTCGACGATGGGCAGGAGGTCCCGCTGGACGCCTTCGCGCGACACGTCGGGTCCGGTCGTGTTCCGCTCGCCGGCGATCTTGTCGATTTCGTCGATGAAGATGACGCCATGGTTCTCGACGCGGTCCAGGGCTTCGTTCACCACGTCGTCCATGTCGACGAGCTTCTTCAGCTCTTCGTCGATCAGGACGCGCCGCGCTTCGTGCAGGTGCACGATACGGCGCTTCTTTCTCTTCGGAAGCATGTCCTGCAGCATCTCGGTGATGTTGACGTCGGTCCCTTCCATCTGCGGCGGCTGCATGATGTCGATAGCCGGATAATTCTGCTGCTGGACTTCGATCTCGACGTCCCGTTCCTCGAGCGTTCCTTCCTTCAGTTGCTGCCGGAGTTTCTCACGGGTGCGCCGGCGGCGCTCTTCGTTCTCCGCGTTGGCCGGGGCCGTCTTGGGCGTGACATCCCCCTTGGACGACACGACAAACAGGGGCCGGGTAGCGTCGGTGCCTGTCGGCGGCGGGGCCTGGGGAGCCGGGGCCTGCTCCACCGGCGGCAGCAGCAAGTCCAGCAACCGTTCCTCGGCGCGTTGCTCGGCGATCGGGAACAGCTCATCCTCACGCTCGGTACGGACCATGTTGATCGACGCATCCACCAGCTCGCGGATCATCGATTCCACGTCGCGCCCCACGTACCCCACCTCGGTGAACTTCGACGCTTCGACCTTGAGGAAGGGGGCACCCGCCAGGCGGGACAGCCGGCGGGCGATTTCGGTTTTTCCAACGCCCGTGGGCCCGA
>DASQIZ010000031.1:0-2438 GCA_035631315.1 Gemmatimonadales bacterium | reverse complement strand
AGGTACCGTTCGATCATGTACTCATCGAGATCAGTTTGCTTCAGTCCGCATCTTTTGAGCCAGCTGAAGAGATCGGAGACCGACTTCAGGTGTCGCCGTGTACTCGCGCCAGAGAACTCGTCCTTGACAAGACGCGCTGCGACTTCCGAATCGGATCATGAGCCGGCATTGCTACCGATGGGAGTACACGGCTGCTGTGGTGAAGGTTTTCGGAGTGCGCCGGGAGACCGGCAAGGAGTAGGTGGTGAGGGTACACTACGATGAAGGAATAGCAACCCACATCGGCCCCGAGCCGTGCGCAGACCTCCGTGAGGAAGTCGGCGAAGCGTCGGCAGGGGAGCGTACAGGCCAGCCATTGAGCCGCGTAAAACCTTTCCTCCCGGATGCCGACGCTGTTCCGAAGGCGGAAGGCAACACGGACGGGTGCGCTAGTGCGAGCATCCGCCTGATCCGGCGTGGTCGGAGACCCTGGCATGTACGGACGCTCCTTGCACGGGAACCGGGAGATCTCCAGGTTGGCCATCCGCTCTTCGGGGCGGCGGGTCCGCGGCGGGAAGGCGAGGAGCCGTAGCCGCCGATGCACGATCGGGAGAAGTCTGACTCCGGCATAGTAGCGATGAAGCCGACGAACAAAGCCGGGCAGCCGGCGGCGGAGCCGGTGGAGCGAAGGCCGGGGACCAAGGGGAACGCGGAGCAGCAAAGCACATACCGGACACAGGGCCGGGAACGTGTGACCCAGGCGCTGAACCGCGTACGGCAAGCCGCAAGGCAAAGGAAGGGAGAGAAGTTCACCGCGCTCCTGCACCACGTCTCAGTCGACACACTCCGAGAGGCGTTCCACGCGCTCAAGCGCAAGGCCGCCCCTGGAGTGGATGGCCTGACGTGGGAGGACTACGAGGTAGACCTCGAGCCACGGCTCGCAGATCTGCACGGACGCGTCCAACGAGGAGCGTATCGGCCGCAGCCCTCCCGCCGGACGTACATACCGAAGGCGGACGGGAAACAACGGCCACTGGCGATCAGCGCCCTGGAAGATAAGATAGTCCAGGGTGCCACGGTCATGGTGCTCAACTGCATCTACGAGGAAGAGTTCCTCGGATTCTCGTACGGGTTTCGGCCCGGGCGTGGACCGCACGATGCGCTCGACGCCCTGTGCGTGGGGATCGACAGCCGAAGGGTGAGCTGGATTGTTGACGCCGATATCCAAAACTGTTTCGGAAGTGTCAGTCAGGAATGGCTCGTTCGCTTTCTGGAACATAAGATCGGCGACAAACGCATCATCCGTCTGATCCAGAAATGGCTGAGGGCGGGCATCCTCGAAGAAGGGATCGTAACGGTGGACGACAGGGGGACGGGCCAGGGGTCGGTGATCTCACCGCTCCTGGCCAATATCTACCTGCACTACTGCTTCGACCTATGGGCCGCGCGCTGGCGACGGCGTGAGGCCACCGGCGACATGATCGTCGTGCGTTATGCCGACGATCTGGTTGTCGGCTTCGAGAGGGAGGACGACGCACGTCGCTTCCTCGATGCGATGCGGACGCGGATGGAGGCGTTCGCTCTGTTGCTCCACCCGGAGAAGACCCGCGTGATCGAGTTCGGCCGCCAAGCGGCGGTGGACCGCGAGAAGCGCGGGCTCGGCAAACCGGAGGCGTTCAACTTCCTCGGGTTTGCCTTCATCTGCGGAAAATCGCGGAAGGGTAGGTTCCTGGTCCTCAGGAATACCCGACGCGACCGCATGCGGGCGAAACTCAAAGAGGTCAAGGAGCAACTGCGGCAACGTCGACACCAGCCGATCCCCGAACAAGGGAAATGGCTGAGGCAGGTCGTGATGGGACACTTCGCATACTACGCGGTCCCCACCAATAGCCGGGCGCTCTCAGCGTTCCGGCACTACGTCACCGAGCTCTTGCAGCGCTCGCTCCGGCGACGCAGCCAACGGGACGGCACCACGTGGGATCGCATGGCGAAGCTCGTCGACGACTGGCTCCCCAAACCACACATCCTTCATCCATGGCCGAGCCATAGGCTTGCCGTTACGCACCCGAGGTAGGAGCTGGATGCCTTAATTGGGCTCGTCCAGATCTGTGCGGGGGGCATCCAGTAATGGGTGTCCCTACCGCGAACGAAAGCCTGACTTTTGAGCCGCGAGAGCGTGATTTTCCAGCAAAAATGGGGTTGGTCAGAGCCTGGAGCTCTGCCGATTGAGACTGTCGGCGACGGATTTCGGGCATGTCCGGAATGGAGAGAGACGCCGCGTACTCAGTACAGCGGCGGCGGCATTATCGCAACGAGGGTCGTCTCAAGCGGCGCGTCGTCTGCCTGTGAAGCGTTTCTGCATCAAAGAGGCGATCGTAAGTAGGTTGTTGGCGAGGACGGCAGCGCCGATCAATAGCTCGAACCGCTCGCGACCTTCGGCGAGGCAACGTTTCATTCCG
>DASQIZ010000030.1:0-4088 GCA_035631315.1 Gemmatimonadales bacterium | reverse complement strand
TTGCCGGCGCTCGCCGGGGCCGGCAAAAGCACGCTCTCGGATGTGTTCTACCTGAGGGGCGTGAAGCCGGGCGTCTACACGTTGACCATGCGCGGGCGCGGCACGCTTCCGCCAAGCGACGTTCGCTCAACATTCTACTTTCCGGGAAAGGCCGGATTCAGCGAGTGTCCGCTGCGGCCCGCCCGCCTCGGCAGCGGACGCACGGTGCTCGCCAAGGTTCTGCTGCCCTACGGGGTCCTTTGGAGCCAGGACGACTGGTTCAGCGGCGCGAGCGAGAGCGTGGACACGGTGACGAAGTTCCGGGTACCGGAAGGCATCAGCTGGGTCGAGCGACGGGCCGATCTGCCATGAGCCGACGGGGCGCGGTCCTCATCCCACTTCTGGGACTGATGCTGCTGGGTGCCTCCGGCAAGACCACGGTGGCGGACCTCAACGAGGCAGGGAAGGCCGCCTATGCCCGGGGAGATTTCGCCACCGCCGAGCGCCTGTTCGGCCAGGCTCTCGTCAAGGCGCCGGATGAGCCGCTGCTCTACTACCACCGGGGTATCGCCCTGATGCGCCTGTCCCGCTGGCAAGAGGCCTCGACCGCGTTTCAGGCCGCGCTCCGGTTGAACCCCTCTCCCGAAGTCGCGCAGCCCGCGCGGGAGGGCCTCCGCTCAATCGCCCCGTTACTGCGCGAGGCCGCAGCCCAGAGGGCCACCGCGGACGACACGGCCGTCAAGCTCCGCCGGATCGGAGGCAACTGGTTCGCGGAGGTGCGCCTCAACAACGCCCGGACTGCGCAGTTCCTCGTGGATACCGGCGCCACGACCTGTGTGATCTCACCCAATCTCGCCGGCGCCCTCGACATCCGCCCGGAGCGCCACTCCAGTCCGGTTCCGTTGCAGACGATCTCCGGCCTCACCAGTGGTCACGTGGTCACGATTCCGTCGCTGCGAGTGGGCGAGATGGAAGCGCAGGACGTGGTCGCGGTGGTTCACGACGTGGGCCCATCCATGGACGGCATCCTCGGCAACACCTTCCTGTCACGCTTCACGGTGACCCTCGACCCGGAGCGCGGGCTCCTCCGGCTGAGCGCCCGATGAGACCGCGCGGCCCCCAGGCGGTGAATTTGCTTCAGATTCAGGAGGGCTCAGCCGGCGGAGAGGGCCTTTCGCAGACCTGGCAGCCCGCGCGGGCGCGCCGAATACCGTGGCAATCGCTGACGATGGTCGCCGTCGTGATGAGCGTCGCTCTCTACCGGTTTTCGTTCACGGTCGCCGACCCCGATCTGTGGGGCCACGTCAAGTTCGGCGAGACGATATGGAATGCAGGCCGCGTGGCAATCCCGGATCCGTTCTCGTACCTGACGGCGGGACGGCTCTGGCTCGACCACGAGTGGCTCTCGGAGGTCATCTTCTACCTGGTGTTTGCCGCGGCGGGACCGGCCGGCCTGATCGTGATGAAAGCCCTCCTCGGCCTGGGTTTGATGGGCGTCCTCTACCGACATCTCGGCCGTCAGGGTCTCAGCGACCTCCGGGCCGGTTTTCTCGTTCTCGCCGCGGTTCATTTCTTCCTCATGTCCCTTGTCACGGTTCGGACGCTCATCTTCTCGTATCCGCTCTTCCTCCTCGTCCTAGCGCTGCTTCACCGAATGGCCCACGGCAGGCCGCGATGGATGTGGAGCGTTCCTCCAGTCTTCGCCCTCTGGGCGAACCTGCACCCCGCGTTCCTCGCCGGGCTCGGGATCATCGGAATATGGGCAGCCGTCGAGACGTGGGCGCGGCTGATCGACCGACGATCGGTCGCGATCGACCGCCCGACGATGGGCGAGATCATTCTCTTGCCGATCGCGTGCGGATTGGCAACCCTGCTGAATCCGTTCGGTCTCACGCTGTGGAGTCTCCTCCGGGAAACGGCCTTCGGATCTCGGCCCGACATCACCGAATGGCAGCCCCTCGTGCTCATGACACCCTTCGGACTCGCCTACGCGGCTCTCGTGGCCCTCGCACTCTGGGGTCTCATCTATAGCCGACGACCGCGCCGCGCCTCCCTCATGGCCGTCCTCGTCGTCGCGGCTCTGCTCCCGTTGGTCGCTATCCGCCACACCCCGCTGGCGGTTCTCGCCATCACAGTCCTCGCCGGCGAGCACATGGGCGACGCGTGGGATCGTTGGCTGTGGAGTCGATCCGCCTCCCGATCCGGGAGCCGGCTCTCCGAGGCAGGGCTGCCGGCAGCGGCTCTCGTCGCGGGACTCTTTCTCGCCGTCTCGGCGCTGCCGCACTTCACCTGCATCCGCATCGCGCCGGCCATCGGCGGAAGCTACCCCGCGCGCGCGGTGGGACTCATCAAGGAGAGCGGGGTTGCCGGCAACCTGGCGATCGACTTCGACTGGGGTGAGTATGCCCTCTATCATCTGAGCCCAGCCGTGAAGGTATCCATGGACGGCCGTCGCGAGACAGCCTACGGTCAGCCGACCTATCTCGAGAGCCTGGCCTTCCGCTTCGGCCAGGGACAGTGGAACGCCGTCCTCGAGAATCCCGAGACGCACATGGCGCTCGTCAAGACCGGCTTTGCTCCGTACAACTTGATGAAGCTCGAGCCTGGCTGGCGATTGATCTACCGGGATTCGCTCGCGGCCCTGTTTGTTCGCGAGGGCCTGCCGATCGTGGACGCCCTCGAGCGGACCGCCGCGCCAAGTCTTCCGCCCGACGGCGCCGGGCTGTGTTTCCCCTGACCGGAGCTCACGACGGAGTGGGATCAGCCAAGGGTCGCGAGCAGACCGGCCCCGATAAGCGCGATCAGCGAGCCGATCGGCAGAGTCTTGCGCCGTTCAGCGCGTCCGGTGATCAGGAGGTACAGCAACACGACCCCACCTCCGAGTTGCGAGAGCGCGAAGGCGATCAGGGCCGGCTTCCAGCCGAGCGCGCTGCCCACTAAGGCTACCAGCTTGATATCCCCGCCGCCGATTCCTCCCCGGGTCACTAGCGCGAGCAGAAGCAGCAGTCCACCTCCCACCAGAATGCCCAGGCTCGCCTCTACTAGCCCGGCCTTGCCCCCGGAGGCGGCAGCGAGAACCAGCGCATACACCATGGAAGGCAAAGTTACGACGTCGGGAATCGTCTTGGTCATGAGATCGACGACGACGACCACCGCGAGCGCACCGATCAGCGGCAGGAGCGCCAGCCACCGGGGCGTGAGACCGAGTCGCTGAAGAGCTACCAGAGCAAACACCAGGCCCAGGGCCATCACCGCAGCCAGCGGCCCCGGACGGATGAGCTGCGCCAGCGGGTTTCCTATCTGGTCGTGGATGGTGGGAGACGCGAAGGTGACCCGGGATCCAGCCGAGGCGCGTGACGATACTCGCGGAGCTGCTCCTCGAACTGGGCGTCCCCGCGCCGGCCGATCCACTTCACGTAGAAGCGAACGTCCGGAGCATACCAGTATTCGTCGACGTCTCGCCGATCGGTCTCGCGAACCACCTTCACGGCGTTGAATCGGCCCGCGGGAACTTCGACGACCTCGGTGGTCACGACGGAGAACCGGTCGGTGACTTCGCTCCTGCTCTTTCCGTCTTCATACGTGGCATGATGCGTCCACCGCTGCCCCTCCTCCAGCGGCCAGACGAACCAGGGCTCCGGTGGACTCATGCGCGACTCGACCTTCTGCTCGCGCATCGTACCCGCCCATTGAATGTCCCGGGTGTAGAAGTGCTCCAGATCCCCGACCCGGACCAGATAGAACCTCACCTTGTTGATCTCCCGGATCTCGACCACTTCCACGGTCTTCGCGCCAGCCTCCGAACCGCTCGTCCATCCGTAGACCCATCGGTCCCCAGGTCGCCACTCCGGGGGGGCGCTGACGACCATCGGCGGCGACACCGCGGCCGCCGGGGCGGTGGGGGTGGTCGCCGTCGTCGTGCAGCCCCCGATAGCGATCCCGAGGGCAGCCAAACCCGCGGCACAGGTCCTACGTGGTGCCCGGAGAAGGTCGCACACCATGGACGCTATAGTCTCATGGTCGGTTCTCGCGCTCGCCATACTTTAGGACGTCGACTGACCGAGAAAATCAGGCGCTCGACGGCGGCGTTGTGGTAGAAGGGTCGCCGA
>DASQIZ010000029.1:0-63981 GCA_035631315.1 Gemmatimonadales bacterium | reverse complement strand
CGGCTCGAGCGCGACCTTCGCGCTCACCGGGATCGTCATGAACAGCGCATTCGGGAGCGGGAGCGCGGGTCCAAGATTGAACCCGGGAGCCAGGAACACGTCGGAGTGATCATTCCGGCCGGTACCCGCGGGCTTCATCCGCACAAAGCCGCCTTGGAGACCCAAGTCGGTCTCCCATGCCTGGGCCCGGGCGCCGGTGGCGGCAAGGCCAATAGCTGCCACAATGAACAACGAGGTCTTTCGCACACGTCCCTCACGTGGAGAAAGGAGTCTGACCGAGGTCCGAAGCGACCTCGGAAGGTGCGGGACGATGTCGCACCCGCTCTTCCCCGGCTGTGCGCTGGGTCACAGGCGCTCTGTGAGGGGCGCCAAAGCCCAAGGGGGGACTTGGATTCATGAGCCTCCCAATTGCCAGTATGCGTGGCTACATTGTGAATGAGTTCACAAGCACCCTGTATCCTTCGGAGGAATCTACCGATGCGTTTGACTGCTCTGGCCGTGCTCGTGGCGCTGGGCGCCGCGGCGTGCGGTGGCGGTGACAAGAATGCCAACGCGGCCCCCGCGGCGGCGACCCCCGCGGCGACTCCCGCCGCGACGACCTCGGCGGCTCCGGCCGGTCCGGTGGTCGAGGTCAAGATGACGGGCAACGGCACCAGCCAGGCCTCGTTTGAGCCCAAGACCCTGACGATCGCCCCCGGCACCACGGTCCGGTTCGTCAATGTGGTCGGCGGCCCGCACAACATTTCGTTCTTCAAGGATTCGATTCCGGCCGGCGCCGAGGCGGTTCTGAACGCCGCCATGGCCAACCGGATTGATAATCTCGAGGGCGCGCTGCTCGTGAACGCGAACGATCACTATGACGTTTCGTTCGCCGGTGCTCCTGAGGGCGCCTACAAGGGCTTCTGCCTGCCCCACCAGGCGCTGGGGATGAAGATCACGATCATGGTCAAGAAGTAAGGACGCGCAGTCTGGAACACGACCGGCCCCGGGGGTTTCCCTCGGGGCCGGTGTATTATTGAGGTCCGATGAACACCCTGTTCACCCTGCCGTTCTGGATCTGGATCGCTGCGCTCGGACGGGATGTCCCCCCGGCCGTGGCGGCGTTGCCGATGGCGCACGTCACCGAGGCCCGGGATGGGCGCCTCGTCGTCGACCTCCGCGCCGTCAGCCTCCCCGCGCACGCGATGCACCACATGATCCTGCAGCCGCCGGTGTCGCGGATCGAAGTGCCGTCGGCGGGCGCGGTGTACGGGTTCCGCGTCGAAGTCGTGGACTCGCTCGGGCATGAGCTCCCGAAGTCCCTGATTCACCACTTCAACGTCATCGATCCCCAAGCCCGCGAGCTCTTCGTCCCGATCTCCCACCGCCTCCTGGCGGCGGGGAGCGAGACGGGAGAGCAGAGGGTCCCCTGGCTCCTGTTCGGTCACCCGGTGCAGGCGGGGCAGACGCTGATCGTCAGCGCCATGCTCGAAAACCCGACCGCCTCCGCCTATCCGGATGCTCGGGTCCGTCTGGTGCTCGACTACACGCCCAAGGGTCGCCCCTGGCCGTTTTTCAACGCCTACACCTGGCAAATGGACGTGCTCTTCCCGGTGGGTGACAAGTCCTTCGACCTTCCGCCGGGGCACTCAGAGCGTTGGTACGAGGGGAGCCCCGCGATCCCGGGCAACATCGTCGCCATCGGCGGGCATCTGCATGACTACGGCACCGATCTGGAGCTGAAGGACATGACGTCGGGGAAAGTGATCTGGCACGCGCAGCCCGATACCGACGCGTCAGGCCACGTCGTCAAGATTCCGATCGGCAGGCTGTACGGACTGCTGCACCTCGGCGCGCACATCGTGCCGTCGCACCGGTACCGGCTGACGGTGCGCTACGACAATCCGACGGGACAGACGATTCCGAATGGCGGGATGGGGGTCGTGGGAGGACTCTTTGCGCCGGACCGGCACGCCGTCTGGCCGGCGGTCGATCAGCATGACTCACTCTATCAGGCGGACCTCCGGCAGGCACTCCGGCTGGTCCCCGGCGCTGCGCGTCAGGTCGGTGATTCGGGTGCCGCGGCCATGCCTTCGATGCCCATGTAGGGCGGAATCGCTTCCACCGGCACCAACTGCCGCTGCATCACGGCCAGCATCACGCCCGCCAGCATCAGACCAGACAACGCATCCAGAGCGTAATGGAATTGCCCGTACACGACGGCCAGGACGAGACCGACCGTGAAGGGCGCGAGCACGAGACCGAGCTTCCGCCAGTGACGCCACGCCATGCCGGTCGCCACCACGGCGGCGGCGACATGGGACGACGGGAACGCGGCGCCCCACGAGTCCCCGCGGTCGAGCAGCCACCGGGCGAGACGCGCCGGCGTGACCTCCGTAGCGGCGTTGTGGGCCAGCGCGAAGGCGTACCGGGGACCGGCGACCGGGAAGAAGAGGAAGATCACGTAACAGATGAAGAACGTCACCACGATGGCGAAGATCGTCTGCCGGGCCGCGAGCCGCTTCCCCACCACCCAGAGTCCCGCGGGGGAGGCGAACAGCATCGCGTAGAAGGACAGATAACACCAATGGACGAGCCAGGAGAACCACACCACCGGCATCTCCCGGATCCACCGGTACGAGACCTCGGATCCGAATGCCAGCACCTCGAGCCGCTGGATGATCGCGTCATTGTGGAATCCCGCGTTCACCGTCAGGATCCCGACCTCACCGTACAGGCCGGCGAGGAGGAACATCGGGTACCACTCGCCCCAGAACCGCGCGGTGCCGCCCTGGGCGCGGGCCCGCGGCGCCACGAAGATCAGGCCGGCCATCAGCACGTGGGCCACCACCAGCCACGGCCACGCCGTCACCCCATCAGCATCACGCGCCAACGCGATGGACGCCGCACCCACATAACAGGCGCACGCCCAATCGATGGGCAGCCAGTGTTCCGTGAAGGACCTGCGTCCGGTCACAGCCAGCGCTCCGTCCGATACCAGGTCACGGCCCGCGCCAACCCCGTGGCGAGGTCCGTTTGCGCGCGCCAACCCGTATCGGCCGTCAAGCGGTCGGCGCGGCAGGTCCAGGCGGGGGCGAGGAACTCGTTGGCCTTGTCCGCCGTGAGTATGGTCGCCCGGCCGAGGAGTCCGGCGAGCGAACCGATGGTCCACAAGAGGCCCCGCGCCACCACTCCCGGCACGGGGAGAACGACGGGAATCTTGCCCACGGCGCGCCCGATGGCCAGCACCAGGGATCGGCTCGTGTGGATTTCGGGATGACAGGCGTAGTACGTCCGGCCCGCCGCGGCGGCGTGCGTTCCGGCGGCGATCAGCGCGAGCGCCAGATCTCCCGCGTAGATGACCGACAATTCCTGACGGCCGTCACCGAACACCGCACCGATTCCTGATCGGGCCAGCCGGAAGAGCTTCAGGGTTTCCGTGTCGCGCTCACCGTACACCACCGGGGGGCGCACGATGGCCCAGGGGCCGCTTCCATTGCGCACGATCTCTTCGGCGGCCAGCTTGCTGCGGCCGTAGTCGGTGACGGGACCCGCGGTCGTGGATTCATCGATCGGCGCGCCGCGCGGATTGGGTCCGCCCGCCGCCTGGGAGGACACCAGGACCAGGCGGGGACGCCGGGGTGCGCCCTCTGCCGCCGCCTGTACTCGCTTGGTGCCGTCGCGGTTGGCGGCCAGAAACGCATCCATGTTGCGGGCGGCGATCAGCCCGGCGACGTGATAGACCACGTCGGCATCGGCGCACCCCTCGGCGAGCGCCCGGACGTCATGCAGATCGCCCCGGACGATGCGGACGTCAGTCCAGCCGAGAGCTTGTGCTTTGGTGGGGGAGCGGACGAGACAGGTGACGCGGTCGCCGCGGGCGCGCAGCGCCTGCACCAGGTGGGCACCGACGAAACCGGTACCCCCCGTCACGAACGCGTTCACAGCTTGCGATCGTAAATCCGGTAGGTCTTGTAAACGCGGAACCCGAGTCGGAGCAGGCCGTTGTTCATCGCGGGGTTGTCTTCGAGAATCCACCCGCCTTCGCCCCAGTGGTAGCCCTTCGCAGTCCCCTTGGTCCAGATCCAGTGGTACATCAGCGCGTCGACGCCGGTCCCCCGGTATTCCGCGAGCGCGCCGAGGAGCAGGATGCGGATCCGGCTGATCTTCCGGGACGCCCAGAGAATTTTCAGGATGCCGGGGAAGAGCCCGCCCGAGGGATTCTTCTTCAGGGCGACGTTCAGGTCGGGGAGCGCGACCGCGAAGCCGATGACTTTCCCCTCACGCTCGGCGAAGCAGATCAGGTCCGGTACCACCACCGGCTTGAGCTGCTTGGCCAGATGGTCGATCTCCGCGTCCGTCATCGGCACGAAGCCCCAGTTCTTCTCCCAGGCTTCGTTGTACAGCCGCTTGATGATTTCCACTTCGTCGTTGAAGCGCTTCATGTTGAAGGCGCGGAGCGTGATGCCTTTCCGCTTGGCGATCACCTCAGCGGCCCGCAGGATGCGCTCGGGGGGCTCGGTGGTGGTGCTTTCGTAGACGAGGAGGTCCTTGGCCTTCGTGAACCCCGCCTTCTCCGTCATGGTGACGTAGTCGCGGTGGTTGTGCGGCATCATGAGGGTGGGTGGCGTGTCGAATCCGTCCACCAGGAGGCCGCACTCGTCGTTCACGGAGGGGCTCATCGGGCCACGGAGGGTGTCCAGACCCTTGGCTTTCACCCAGGCAGCCGCGGTATCGAAAAGCGCGCTCGCGACCGCCTGGTCGCTCACGGTTTCGAAAAAGCCGTAGAACCCCACCTTGTCGCCGTGCTCTTTGTTATGCGCATCGTTCTTGATGGCCGCAATGCGCCCAACGACCTTGTCGCCGTTCCAGGCCAGGAAATACTCGGCCTCGGCGTGCTGAAAGAAGGGGTTCTTTTCCTTGGAGAGGAGCGTCCGGACGTCCATCCGGAGCTGGGGCACCCAGAGCGGGTCGCCCTTGTAGAGATCGTACGGAAATGCAACGAACCGATCGAAGTCGCGCCCGTCTTGCACGGGCGCGACCCGAACCGGACTCAAATGACTCCCAGCTCTTTCCCGAGCTCGGCGAAGATGCCGAGGGCTTTGTCGATCTGCTCCGGGGTGTGCGTCGCCATGAGGCTGGTGCGCAGCCGGCACTGAGACGGCGGCACGGCGGGCGGCACGACCGGGTTGGTGAAGACGCCGGCGTCGAAGAGCTTCCGCCAGAAGAGGAAGGTCTTCTCGAGGGGGCCGATGAGCACCGGCACGATGGGCGTTTCCGTGGGTCCGATGTCGAAGCCCAGGTTGCGGAGCCCATCTTGCAGGTGGCGCGTGTTCTTCCAGAGCTGCGTACGGCGCTCCGGCTCCTTCTGCAGCACGTGCAGAGCCGCCAGGACCCCGGCCGTATTCGCGGGGGGCAGGGCGGCGGTGAAGATCATGGGTCGGGCGTGGTGGCGGAGGTAATGGATCACGTTCTCGGAGCCCGCGGCAAATCCGCCGATAGAGGCGAGGGACTTCGAGAAGGTCCCCACGATGAGGTCGACCTCGTCGACCACGCCGTGGTGGGCCGCCGTACCGTCTCCCTTGGGTCCCAGCACGCCGACCGAATGCGCGTCATCCACCGCCAGGGCGGCGCCGTACTTCTGCGTGACCTTGAGGAGGGCGGGGAGGTCGGCGATGTCGCCTTCCATCGAGTAGACCCCGTCGACGATCACCATGGTGCCGGTCCCCTCGGGCGCCCGCTGCAGCTTCCGCTCGAGCGAGCCCAGGTCGCCGTGGTTGAACCGGACGGTCTCGCCCTGGGACATCTTGGCGCCGTCCACGATCGACGCGTGGTCCAGCTTGTCCAGGAAGACCATGTCCCCCCGGCCCACGAGGCCGGAGATCAGTCCGAGGTTCGCTTGATAGCCGGTTGAGAAGACGAGGCAAGATTCCTTACCGAAGAACTCGGCGAGCTCGACTTCGAGCCGCTCGTGCAGATCGAGTGTGCCGTTCAGGAAACGGGAGCCGGTGCACCCCGAGCCGTAGCGCTCCAACGCGCTCTTGGCAGCAGCAAGCACGTCCGGATGATGGGTGAGCCCCAGGTAGTTATTGGAGCCCATCATGATCCGCGCTTTCCCCTCGATCACCACGGTGGTGTCTTCGGAGTGGGAAATCGGCTTGAAATAGGGATACAGCCCGGCGGCCTGGACTTCACGCGCGCGGGTAAAGGACTTGCACTTGTCGAACAACGCGGCGTGCTGGAGGGTTTGGCTGCCCACAGGGCCTCGTCAGTCAGTAGTAAAAGGAAAGGCGGGTACAGATTAGCCCGCTGTCGGGCATTGCGCAAGGTGACGCGCCTTCACGAGTTAGCACACCTCGGCACCTACAACGTAAGTTCTAGCCACTGTGTTTCGTCCCGCTGCGTTTCTCATCGCGCTCTCGGTGTGTGGGGCGGCGGGGCCACTCGCTGGTCAGGGTACCCCGTTTCGCACCGGGTGGCCCGATGCGGTCGCCATCGGTGGCGGTGGCGTGCTCGCCCTGCTCCCGATTGCGCTGCACCTCCCATCCGGCACCGCCCCCTGCGCACCCTGTCAACCGAGCTCCGTGTGGAGCATCGATCGTGTCGCGATCCACCTGCCCGATGCGACCGCGGACCGGGCGTCAACGCTGCTGTTGCTCGGCGCCGGAGGTGCAGCTGCCCTGGGCAGCGTGTGGGGACAGGACCGGAGGGAAGCGTTCGGCAACGCCGTGGTCTTCGCGGATGCCATCACGTGGGCCGCCGTCGCTGATCAGTGGGTGAAAGTCACGGTGCACCGGAGCCGTCCCATTCTGTACACGAGTGAGGCGCCCGCCGCCGCCAATATCCGCGACAATCGCGAATCGTTCCCGTCGGGTCACGCCGAGCTGGCATTCGCTGCGGCCACGGCGTACACGATGATCGCTCGCCGCCGGCACCTGCCGCACGCCACGCGTAACGCCGTGATCCTCTACGCCGCGGCCGCGATCGTGGGCACCTTACGAGTGACGGCCGCGAAACACTTTCCGACCGACGTCCTTGGAGGTGCGGTGCTCGGGTCGGCGGTCAGCTGGGCCGCGGTCACGGTGCATCCGTGAGCGAACCCGCGGTCACCGCACCACCGTCTCTGCCGCGGGTCATGCGGCTCCGGGACGTGGTGCTGTTCAACGTCACCGCCATCGTCGGTCTCCGCTGGCTCACCACGGCCAGTCAATTCGGCCCTGCCAGCCTGCTGCTCTGGCTCCTCGCGATGTTGATCTTCTTCCTGCCGTCCGCGCGTGTGGTCCGCGAGCTGACGGATCTGGAGCCGCGCTCGGGCGGGATGTATCGCTGGGTATGCCGCGCCTTCGGTCCGACGCACGGATTTGTCGCGGGGTGGGGATACTGGGTCAACAACCTCTTCTACTATCCGTCGCTGATGGTGTCGACGGGTGCCATCGCCGCATACGCGGCGGGTCCCCGCGGCGTGCACTGGGGTGACAACCCCTGGTTCGTGGGCGGACTGGCGCTGGTCGGCCTGTGGATCGCGATCTGGCTGAACGTCGTGGGCCTCCGGATCGGCAAGTGGCTCCAGAACGTGGGCGGGTACGCCACCTACGTTCCCGCGCTGGTCTTCATCGGACTTGCGGTGTGGGCGCTCGCGACTCGCGGAAGTGCCACGACGTTCTCGGCACGCCAGTTTCTGCCCGAGCACCTGGATTTCGGCCTCATCAATTTCTTCGCGACGATGACGTTCGCCTTCGCGGGCCTCGAGCTCGCGCCCTCCCTCGGTGACGAGATCAACGATCCGGTCGCGACTTTGCGTCGCGGGGTGGCTCTATCCGGCGTCGTCATCGTGGCGGTCTATGTGCTGGGGACCGCGGCGATGCTGGTAGCGCTACCCTCGTCCACCATCTCGATCACCAACGGGATGCCGCAGGCGGTCGCGGCGCTGGCGGACCGGATCGGTGCCCCGGTCCTCGGCCCCCTGGCTGCTGTCATCGCGGTCCTCCTCGTGATCTCGAACATCGGCGGCGTCGGAGCCTGGTTGACCGGGTCGGCGCGGTTACCCTACGCGGCCGGAGTGGACCGGGCCCTGCCGGGCGCCTTCGCCCGGGTCCATCCCACCTGGCAAACTCCGTACATCGCCCTGCTGGTGCAGGGGGGGCTGGCCAGCATCTTCATCATTTCGGGGTTCCTGGGTGCCTCGGTACGGGATGCGTACGTAATCCTGACGACCACGACCATCATCCTGTTCTTCATTCCTTATCTGTACATCTTCGCGGCGTACCTGAAGCTCCGGCGGGACCGGTCGCTGATGGGCACCTTGAGCGGGTGGGTCGGGCTGGGGGCCGTTCTCCTCTCCATCGGTGTATCACTTATGCCTCCCGAGGTCGAGAAGCCCGTGGTGTTCGAAGTGAAGGTGGTTGGGGGGGTGATCGGATTCATGCTGCTCGGATGGGTCCTGGCCTACCTGGGCAGTGTGAGAAAGCCCACAGCCGTCGCTCGCACTGACGTCCTACCATAAGGATCTTGAGGAGGCGTTCCCAGATGCGTCGTCCGAGTGCGAGCGCGATGCTCGCTGTGGTGCTCCTGTTCGCGGCCGTCCCGGCCGTTTCGACCGTGTCGACGGCGCAGGCCCGGATGACTCCGAAGTGGGAGATTCCGGGCTTCGACTTCCGTCCGGACGGTGCGTATCGGAAGTGGGCGCGGCAGGTGGCCGCGGCCCGCGCCGCGCTGCTGTCGCAGGGGCGGATGGCAGAGTTGAATGCGCCGGTGGCCGGCGGGATTCCCGCACCCAGCCCGGCGGCGGTGTCCGGGACCCTCCACATTCCGGCGATTCTCTTCCAGTTCAAAGGCGGCAACCTTCCGCAGCCCGGATTCGATACCGGGTCCTACAACACCGTGCTCTTCGGCGCTTCTCCTCCCGGCGGCAATCCCTATACGGTCCGGACGTTCTACGAGCAGATGTCGAATGGATTGCTGAGCATGCAGGGGAATGCGCTGGGATTCGTCACGCTCGATTCCGCCGAGAACTACTACGCCGGCACTCCGGGCTCGTGCAGCGGCAGTCCCTTCGGCGGAACGCAATGCAACGGACTATTCAGCAACACAGCCATCCAGCATATGCAGGCCGGACTCGTCGAATCGCTCCGCAAGGTCGACAGCATCATTCACCCGGACTGGTCGACCTACGACTACGACCCGTCCACCGGTGACATCCGGATGGCGATCTTCATCCAGCCGGCGCTGGATGGGGCCTGCGGGCCCAGCGGCGCTCCTTCGAACCATCTGTGGTCCCACCGGTTCTCGATCCAGGGCGGTTACACGACCAAGACGCCGTGGCCCGGTCACGCCGGGCAGTTCCTGAAGATCTTCGACTACACGTTACAGAGCGGTGTCGGTGGTCCATTCGCGTGCGGCAGCGCGTCGAGCATCATGCCGATCGGGACCGCCACGCATGAGAGCGGTCATGCATTCGGGCTCCCGGATCTGTACGACATCGACGGGCAGTCCGAAGGGGTGGGTGAGTGGAGCCTCATGGGGAGCGGCAACTATACCGAGCCGTACAGCCCGAGCCGGATGGATGCGTGGTCGTTGAGTCAGTTGGGCTGGGTCACCATCGTGCCCCTCGGCTCCGGCGGCGACTACTCCTTCGGCGCCGCCCCGACGTCAGATTCCGCGTTTCTGGTTCGACCCCGCGGCGCGAACCCGCGCGGTGAGTATTTCCTGCTCGAGAACCGGCAGGCGGTCGAGGCCGATACCGCGATGATCCGCATTCACTGCCTGGTGAGCGGAGCGGCGCCGACCTGCGGTGGCGGCATGCTCATCTGGCACATCGACTCCGCGCTGGTCGCGCAATGCGGCACGCTGGGTACGAACTGCGTGAACATTGGCGGCCCGGGAACGATCCACGGCGTCGCGCTGATCCAGGCGGATGGGGCAGGAAACCTGGACGTGAACCCGGGGACCGCCGGCTCGAACCGGGGTGACGCGGGCGATCCGTTCCCCGGGGTCACGAACAACACGAAGTTTGGCCCGCCCACGGCAGTGATGAACTCCAGCGGGGCGTTCGTGGGTTTCTCGGTGGACTCGATCACCCAGGTGACGCCCGGCGCCACGATGTCGTTCGCGCTCCGGTTCGCGTCGCTCACCACAGTGACCTCGAATGATCCGGTCGGCGCGGTCATTCAACTGGACGGCGTCCCCCAGCACCGGATCCAGGTGCTGCTCGACAGCGGCTCGACCCACACGATCGCGGTCGCGGATACTCAGGTGCGGGCCGACTCCCTGGTGCGCTACATCTTCCAGTCGTGGTCAGACGGAGGAGCGCGCTCGCACAGCATCGTCATCACAGGGAACACCGACTCGATCTCGACCTTGCTCGCCCGCGCATTCCGGACGAAGGTCGTCGTGGACACCAATGGCTCCGTGACCACCGATCGGGACAGTGCGCTGGCCGGCGCCTATATGGCGCCGGGCACTGCCGTGACCCTCTTCGAGCGCTCACACCCCGGGTCCTTCTTCCTCGGCTGGGCCGGCGACACCACGACGACGGACAGCACGCTGCTACTCACGCTCACGAAGCCGTTCGCCGTGCATGCCCAGTTCTCGGCGCCTCTGCAGCTCGCCGATGTGCGCCAGCAGCTCCTGCAGGGCACGAGCGCGCTGAGCCCGGCGCAACGGGGCTGGCTCGATCAGATCGGCAACAAGAATGGACTCCAGGACGATGTTGGTGATTTCCTCGCATGGGTACGCCTGACGCATGCCACGCCGTCGTCGGCCCCGGCACCGCGAACGATGGCCGTGGAAGGAGGCCGCCCATGACTCGCATCTTCTCCGGACTCCTGTCCGCGGCGGCCGCTGCGACGGTCGTGATGATCGCATGCTCGAAGAGCCCGACAGGACCGCAACCCGGGACGCTCTCCATCAAGCTGCAGAGTCCCAACAGCGGGGCGGACGGCGCGATCCTGTTCACGCTGTCGAGTCCGGTACCGGTGACCAACGTGCAGGCGTCTGCGGGGGACACGCTCTGGTCCACGGACTTCAGCGGCACATCGACCAAGATCGTGCTCACCGGCGCGATCTCGAGCGGCGTCATCCTCCGCTTCGACGTCCCGGACGTCAACCAGTTCGACCAGTACATCGTCTCGGTGAATCAGGTAGCGAGTTCGGCCGACTATTCGCTGCGGAGCCTCACCAACTACGTGGCATTCTCATCGAAGTGACGAGGCGGTCAGGATGGGGTTTGGATGACCCGGCTGAATTCGTGGTGCGCGTGCTCGGTGATGCGGCGGTCGAGGTCATGAAACAGGGAGACGAGGCTGCGCGCGTCGTCCGTGAGCGTCGTAGCGCCGCCTCCGGGGCCGCCGGCGCGCGAGCGCACGACCGGGCGGCCGAGGACCCGTTCCATTTCGCGCACGCGGGCCCAGGCGGTGCGATAGCTCATCGCCGCGGCTTCGGCGCCTTCCTTGATGGATCCCGCGCGTTCAATGGCCTCGAGGAGACGAGCCTCGGGTGCGCCGAGCAGGTAACCGGCAGGGCGGGCGAGCCAGACTCGGGAATGGGCGGCGAGATCGCTGATCATAGGCCCTCCACTGCTGCGGACGGATCAGTCGACGGCGAACCGCTGCTCCAAAATGTGCGGGCCGAGTCCAGTGTCCGCCATACGCCTCCAGTGCCCATTTTTCACGGGTTATCCTTCAACACGTTCTCTATACAGGTGACTGTCATGCGAATCCGCAGCCAACGCTTTCCCCGCCTGGCCCCGGTCGCTTTGTGCGCGCTGGTGCTGGTCGGTAGCTGCAGCAACTCGCCCAGCGGGCCGACCGCCGGCGCGGTTGGACTCACGCCCAACGTCGTGGCGTTCACCACGGTGAACAGCAGCAAGCAGCTGACGGCGAATGTGACGGATCAATCGGGTCACCCGATTGCCGGCGCGTCTGTGACCTGGTCCTCGATGTTCCCCGGAGTCGCGACAGTCGGGGCGGGTGGGCTGGTCACCGCGGCCGGGTTCGGGGTCGACACGGTCGTGGCGACGAGCGGCTCCGCGAAGGGTCAGGCGGTCATCACCGTGTCCCAGGTGGCTGCGGGCATCACGAAGCAGGCGGGTGACGCCCAGAGCTACGCCACCGGCGCGACGTTGCCGCAGGCGCTCACGGTGCACGTGGTCGACTCGGGTGGTGCCGGCGTCGTGGGCCAGCCCGTGACGTTCGCGGTCGCTTCAGGTGGCGGCAGCATCGTGGAGCATTCCGCCTTCACGGACTTGAACGGCATGGCGAGCGTGCATTGGACGCTCGGAGGGACCGTCGGGTCTCAGTCGGTGACGGCGACCATCGCACCGCTCTCCGCGGTCACCTTCACGGCGACGGCCGCGGCGGCGGGGTCGCCGACGGCGATGACGCTGCTCACGGGTGACGGGCAGACCGGCCTCGACACCTTCCCGGTGAACATTCCGCCGGCGGTGGTCGTCAAGGACGCGTCGGGTCGTCCGGTGTCCGGTGTGTCGGTCACGTTCGCGGTGACGGCCGGCAGCGGGACGCTCACGGGCGCGACGCCGACGACGGACGCCAACGGGGTCGCGGCGGTCGGCTCGTGGAAGATCCAGAACGGCGGCAACACGCTGCGGGCCACATCGGCGTCCGTCACCGCGGATACGGTGACGTTCAGCGCGACGGGCCAGCCGGCGCGGTACAACATCCAGATTCAGTACGTCGTGCCTGTCAGCCCGACCCGGCATGCGGCGGTCGACAGTGCCGTGGCCAAGTGGTCACGCATCATCTTCGACTCGGTCTCCACCGTGCCCGTGACTCTGGGTGCTGGTCAGTGTTTCAGTCCACAGTCGCCGGCGCTCAACAATCAGAACATCAGCGGTGTGCTGATTTTCATTCAACTCGACAAGATCGACGGTCCTGGCAAGATCCTCGGCAAGGCGGGCCCCTGCATCATTCGCACGAGCAATCGGCTGCCGCTGGTCGGCATCATTCAGCTCGACACGGCGGATCTCGCGTTGCTCGAGACCAACGGCGAGCTGAATGAAGTGATCCTGCACGAGATGGGGCATGTGCTGGGCTACGGCACCATCTGGGATCCTCTCGATCTGGGTCTGCTGGTGGGCGCCGAGGGCGACGGCGGTACCGACCCGCACTTCGTGGGTGGGAGGGCGACGGCCGCGTTCGAGACGATGGGGGGGCAGAATTACACGGGGGGCGCGGTCGTACCGGTCGAGAACGTGGCTCAGGCCGGCACTGCTGATGGTCACTGGCGGGAGTCGGTATTCCACACGGAGCTGATGACCGGATTCCTGAACCCGGGCGTCCCGAATCCGCTCAGCGTCCTGACCATCGCGGCCATGGGCGACGAGGGGTACAAGGTGAACTACGCGGCGGCGGATACCTACAGCCAAACGTTCTCGGTCCGCGCGCCTGGTGCCCCGGCGTCCGCGCCGATCTATCTCCTGAACGATGTGCTGCACGGGCCGGTCTATATGATGGACAGGGCGGGACGCATTACTGCGGTGATACAGCGATAGGCTAGACGCACAGACGCACAGATGGGGGGCAGGGCACGGGAGCAGGAAGGGCCTGCAACCGGGAGACCCGCTCCCCATCTGTGCGTCTTGGCGTCTGTTGACTAGGTTCCAGCCGTTCGGGGCGGTAGCTCAGCTGGGAGAGCACCTGGTTTGCAACCAGGGGGTCAGGGGTTCGAATCCCCTCCGCTCCATGCAGTTAGCAAAACCGCAGAACTTTTCCGCAGAACTTTTTTCAGGGTCAGGTGAACGGAAGATCCTTGAGAGGTCGAGCGATCTGCGCCGTGGTGGTGTCCACTTTGGGATGTCGAGGCACACCGGCCCCGCTCCCCACCGTAGCGCGCATCGACACCGGACGCGTGGTCGTGCCGGGGTCTAGTGTCTTCTACGAACGTGCCGGCGCAGGACCGACTGTAGTTCTCCTCCATGCCAACTACGTCGACCGACGGATGTGGGATCCGCAGTTCCTCACGCTCGCTCAGCATTTCGACGTGATCCGCTACGACGCGCGGGGTCTCGGGCGATCCGGCCCCGCACGATCGGCCTATAGCGCGGTGAGCGACCTCAGGCGTTTACTGTCGGCTCTCGGAATTCATCGCGCCTCCCTAGTGGGATCATCCATGGGTGGCTCCACGGCACTCGAGTACGCTCTTGCGTCTCCCGGTCAGGTCTCCCGCTTGGTACTACTGGATCCCGGGGTGAATGGGTATGCCTGGCCGCCGACTGACTTACAGGAGCCGTGGCGGGTCCAGGCGCGGGCGGCCCTCGCGACCGGAGATACGGTAGGCGTGGCGACTTCGTGGCTTAACTCGGACTACCTGGTTGTTGCCAGAACAGATAGTGGAGTTTGCGCAGAAGTTCACAGGCTGTTGGCGGACAACGTCGGCTTATGGAAGGGTCTGATCCAAGACCAGCGCGATTGGGATTCTGTCCCTGATCCTCCGGCTCTCACTCGACTTTCCAAGATTACAGTGCCAACCCTCGTTATCGTAGGCTCCTACGATAGCCCGGACCTTCAAAAGATTGCCGACACGCTCGTGGCGAAGCTGCCGCATGTTAAGCGCTCGGTGATCGAAGGTGCCGATCATTTTCCGAATCTCGAGCGGCCTGCCCGCGTCCTTGCTCTGCTGAGGGGGTTTCTCGGCCAGTAACTCGAATCAAGCCGCGGCCCGACCTCGGAGGCGCGCGCGGCGCTCCTCCGAACCTACCCCTGCCGCACCTCCCGCAACTCCTGAGCGCCCTCAACCATTCTGAGCAGTGTGTCGGCGTCCGGCATCATGTAGTGCCTGCTGAGCGTCTGAACGTTCTTCCACCCGCCAGCGGCCGCGATGTCGGTCAGCGGCAACCCTTTCCGTGAACTTGCCCAGCCGCGCCGGAAGCTGTAAAACACGGCACCAGGCAGGTGATCGACTTCCGCGCGTGCTTCCGCATCGAGCAGCAGCTTCGTCGCGACATCCTTCGAGAGCGAGCGGGCGGAGGAGTTACCAACGGGAGGTCGTCCGGCCTGGTCGGTCGTTCCCGATGCGCCGGATGTGCTCGAGCATTGGGTGCGCGCGACGAAAGCGATGGGGCGGGTGGGGCTTTCGTCGCACGTTGTACCCCCTGGGTGCTACGCGGCCGCCGCGTTCGGCGAGTATCACCAGGTGATCGAGCAGGAGGAGCGGGCGAACAAGGTGGTGTTGACCTGTGCGAGCAAGACGGACGTCAGGACCGCACCCGCAGCGATGACGCGCTCCCCTCGGCGCTTTCATCTGCTCGGGGATTCTGGTGCCTACACGAACTGGCGGCGGGAACGGCCGTCGAAGTTCAGGGAGTGGTTCGCGTGGGCCCGCGACTTTGTGTCGATGGCCCTGCCGCTTGTGGCGACGATCGCGATGATCGGCCTCGATGTCATTCCGGGGCATCCACAGCAGCCCCTAACGCGGGCGCACATCGAGGACGCGGCGCAGGAGTCCTACGCAAACTGGGCGGAGGCGAACGTGCTCGGGCTCGAGACCCTCCCGACGTTCCATCAGGGCGAGGACTTCAAGTACCTCCACCAGTACCTCGACGCGGGCGTGACCTACCTCTGTCTGTCTGATCGCGGGTCGAAGGTGGTGTCGGGGCTCAAGGAGTGTTGGCGGCATCTGCCGTCGGGGACTCGTGTGCACCTGCTCGGCGCGACCGACAAGGACGTGCTGTCTGCGGTTCCCGCCTACAGCGGGGATTCAAGCACTTGGATGCAGATGGGGAAGAACGGTCCCCCAAAGGGCGCCGTCTGCGGGTCGCTTGGCACCTTAACCTGGCGCTGCAAGGCGAAGCCGAGATGATGGAACGGTGGCGGGGCCTGTGGGCGGCTTGACCTAGCAGGGAGTTCCAGAACGCAACAAGTCAGGGAACTGTGGCGTGTGCTAGACATCCGAACAAACTGGTCGCAGGTTGGCACGGTCCCCACTCACCAGGAGCTGGTGCTCTATGCGCGCCCTTCGTATCGCGTCGGTGCTGGTCTTGGTTCCACTCGGAGCCTGCGGTGTGATTTTCAACGGCAGTAACCAAGCTATTCAGGTTCAGTCGTCTCCCGATGCTGCGAAGGTGACGGCCAATCCGGGCGGGCAGACTTCAACCACGCCCACGACGTTGACTTTGTCACGGAAGGATTCCTACACGCTCACGTTCACCAAAGATGGGTACAAGGACGCGACCTTCAGCATTCAGAGTCATGCGAAGGGCGGCATCATTGTGCTCGATGTCCTACTGACCGGCTTGGTGGGCGTCGTGATTGACGCGGCGACCGGCGGATGGAACGGATTGAGCCCCGAGTCTGCTACAGTGGCGATGACGAAGTCGTCGGCAATGGTGTCAGGCCCCGACACGATCTATGTCCGCGTCGCCAGAAACAAAGACGGAGTGAAGGTGGAGTCAACGCTGCCGGTGGGGATGCAGGTTCAGACGCAGCCCGTTCACTAACTAAGGGAAGCCCTTTCGAGGAGACTGGCTCCGAAGGCGGAGCCAGTCTCTTTGCTATGCGTTGAGTTGGGGCGGCCGCTCGATCAGTAGACTTGCCCACTTGCAAACAGGATCGGAGTGTCCGTGAACGTAGTACTGGCTGTAACGGCCGTCCTAAACGGACTTGCTGCCGCCCTTGCCTGGGCTGCGAAGCTCTGGTGGGGGCGTGAGTTTGCAGCTGCGAAGGACGAGACCATCAGAGCTAAGGACGCCCAGCTTCAGGTGCTTGAGCGAGAGATCGAGAGTCTCCGCGAGCTCACGCCGATGAAGATACGGGAGTATTTCCTGAGCGTGACGCAGCAACTCGAAGAGTACAACGGGGTCCTTAACCGCCAACTGGACGAAGCAAGGCGAGAGGCTAAGGTCAAAGAGGCCGATATCGAGCGCCTCAAGGGTGAGGGTGACAAGAGACGGGCAGAGGTAGTCCGCCTTGAAGGTGAAAAGAAAGCCTTGGAGGCGGCGGCGGATAAGATGGAGGGACAACTGGGTGAGCTGCGCGCCAAGTACGAATCTGACGACGTAATAATCTGGCGTGTGCCGAAATACGATGAAGCACTGTTCACAGGGCTCGCCGAATCAAGCAAGCGCCTAGAAGGTCAACTCAAATCCATCAGCATAGTGGGGGATGCCTTCGGGAAGGAACTTCGGAACAACCTGATGCACCTTTCTTTCCCCTTGAGCACCTCGTGGGACGATCTCCAGAAGCAGAGCACAGGCATCACGATGACGACGAGGCACACGTGCACCAAGTGTGGAAAGACGTTTGACGTGCCCGCTCGGGGTCTCCTGTCTCCTGTGGGGCTTAGGTCAATAAAGTGCCCTCACTGCGGGACCGATCAAGAGGTTCCGTAAGCGAGGCTGCAGAACTTCCGCAGAACTTCACTCGGTATTGACGCCCCGTTCTGGCGCTAGAACCGGTCGTGACGAGGGGTTTCGTGCGGCGAACCCGGCGTCAATGCGGGTAACGGGGGTCTGAGGCAGACTTTGCAACCAGGGGGTCAGGGGTTCGAATCCCCTCCGCTCCATTCGTCGTATCCGAGGCTCCATCGTGACTTCCGCGATGGGGCCTTGTTCGTCCCCTGGGCGATCCTGTGAGTAATGCTGTGAGTTGTTCGTGCGCCTACAGACGGTGCCGCGTGACGGCGCGGTTGCCACGCCGGATCACCAGGCAGGGGCTGGGTGACGGCAAGCGCCGCCACCCACCCATGCCCGGATGTCTTACCGCAGCGCGACATCCTTGGGGAGGATCTGAAACTGGTCGTTCCTGTCCATCGCCCAGGCTTTCTCATCATGACCGGGATCGATCGGACGTTCCTTCCCATACGACACGATCTCGATGCGGGTGGAGTCGATCCCATGATCGATCAGATACCGGCGGGCCGCCATCGCGCGTCGATTCCCGAGGGCCAGGTTGTACTCCTCGGACCCCCGCTCGTCACAATTCCCGGCAATCTGAATGTGGACTTGAGAATTGGACTGGAGGATGGGGATTTTCTGGTCGAGCAGTGTCTGGTCCGCCGGGAGGACTTCAGCATTGTTGAAGTTGAAGTGCAAGAGCATCGCGAGCTGGTCCTTCAGCTCATCGGAGTGACGACGGGCCGTCGCGAGCGAGTCTTCGCGCGCAGCCTCGGCACGTGCCCGTGCGGCGGCTTCTGCCTGAGCGATGGAGTCCTGCCGCGCACGGAGTGCGGCGGTCGAGTCGACCTGAGGCTGCGCCGAGACTTGGACCGGGGCGGGGTGGTGGCAGGCGGTGACGAGCACCGCGGAGATAGCGGCGACGGGTACGAGTAGCGAACGCATGGAACGCTCCGGAATGCGGGGGGAAAGAGGTACGACCGGGGAGAACGCCTTCATTCGTCGGTAAAGAAGAAGCGGGCTTGCACGTCGGACGCCTCCATGGCGCCCACGAGGTCGTCGACTGCGGCGCGGAGGCGGCGCACCGCGGACGGTGGCATTGCCTTCAACGAGTGGAGGAGTCGGCCCTGCGCCGGCTCGGGCGCCTCGGTGGCAAGAACGGCTCCACGCTGGGTGAGCTCGAGCTCCACGAACCGACGGTCCTCCCGTCCGGGAGTCCGCCGCACGAGTCCGCGGCGCTCGAGGCGATTCAAGAGGATGGACGCACTGCTCTGGTGAATGGCGAGGGCGGCGGCCAAACGGCCGATGGAGAGGCGGCGGTGGCGTTCGATGGTCTTGAGCGCCCACAATTGCGGACCAGTCAGGCCGTACGTGTTGCGAACGTCCTGCGAATACGTATGCAACGCCTTCACCATTCGTCGCAGTCCCTGCACGATCGCAATCGTGTCGCGCTGTTTGTCCGGGCTGGTGGGGGATGCCCGGCGGTTGGCACGGCGCGGTGGATTCACGGGTCTCCCGACAGGTGTGTATGGGGAATATATGGATATCTATGTTGATATCAACATGGTGTTGCGAAAAGGAAACGCGGGTACCGGAGAGCCGGACGGCCGAGGGAGCAGGGGCGGGGATCTGAGGCCCGGGGCGCCCGAATGGCACCCCAGGCCTCAGCCCTCCGTGAGGTGAAGAACTCCGTTACCGGCCGACTACTCGGAGAGCACCGCCATGATCAACTCAGCGTTCTCGCGCGTCGTTCCTTGGTAATAGAAGACGAACACCTTGTGCGTTTTCTCATCGACGGCGCAGGTTCGCGCGCCACCGCCCGTCGGCACCGTCCCAACCACTGAGAAGGCGTTCGGCGAATCCTCGTGGACGATCGTCATCGTGCTATCGACCCGGTTGGGGTTGAACGCGAGTTTCGTTGTGGGATCGTAGCAATTCTCATCCGCCCGGCTCGCGACCCGGATCCGTTGAATGATGGCGCCGTCGTCGGCATTGAGGATCACCATCTGGGTATCGCAGGCCATGAACAGCCGCCGAGACGCGAGATCCATCGAGAGTCCCTGGGCGTGCCCGCACGCTGGGACCTTGTACGTCGCTTCCGTCTTCAGCGTCCGGGCATCGACTCGAGTGATGAAACCGGAGTCTTCCACGTTGAGGAAGAGCTTGCCTTTTCCATCGGCCACGCCCGACTCCAGTCCATCACCGATGGTCGATTTCGTGATGAGCTTGCCGGTGCGCATGTCGACGACCCAAGCGTCCTTGTCTTCCCAGGTAAACGCGCGATGGGTGAACGGATCGTAGCGGATGCCGTCGCCCTTGGCGTCGACGTGCCCGGTCACGGCCAAGGTCTTGAGGTCGAAGAGCACACCATTGCGAACGAACCCGCGGTTCTCGTCAGCGGCGATCGCGTAACCTCCTCCACCACCTGCGACGTGCCCCATCACGGTGTCCGTGTTGACGTCGATGACGGCGTCACCGAGGCCGTAGAGGCGTCCACCCATCGGGTCGACGATGATGTAGTCGGCGCGGGCGTGACCGAGGTTCAGGCGCTTGGTCACGTGGTACTGGGCCGATTGCCCATGGAGACCTGACGCCCACGTGAAAAGGATTCCAGCTGAGATGAGGGAGGTGGCGCGCAACATGTTGACGCTCGGAGATGATGGGTTCACGGGTGGCGAATTCTGATCCGGAAATATGCGCTCGAGCCTGCTTACGGGATGGTGACATCGCAGGGTGACGTAAGGCCGGCGTAAGCTTGCGAGGATACGTTTCCGCCACTTCACGACTACGAGGAGTGGGAATGACGGCGCCGGGATCAGCAGGGCGGTCTCCCCGTCCGTGGTGGCCAACCGTCGTCGTCTTGCTGGCCGGTCTTACTCTGCTCACCGACGCCGGCCGGAGCCTGTTCGATAGGTTCCTCGACAGTTTGCGCATTGCCAAGCCTACGTCGGTCAGCGTCGGGGTCTCGGCGGTGGCCGGACCAGGGATGGGGCGCACCCTGCTCGGTGTCGTCGTCGAGATGCTTGGTGATTCCAGCCCAGGGGCCCGCGTCGACTCGGATCGGACCGCAACCAGCGGTAGGGCTGCTGCCAAGGACGTGGGGTTTACTCCGCGTCTGTTGTCTGCTCGACGGGATGCACCGGCGTATTCCGTCACGCCTGCTCGCGACGAGCAGGTACGCATCGACCGGGACCGCCTGGCCACGCTGCTCGCCGAGGCTGGGGAGCACAACGATCCCGGTGTCCCCGACGGCGCCAGTGCGTCCGTATCGGCGAAGGCCGGTTTGAGAATCCAGTATGGCCATTGCCCGCTGCCCGTCCCGGGGACGATCCAGGGCCAGTTGCAGGGCCCCCAGCCGCCGTCCGCTGAGAACGCCGACTGCGTTGTTCTGCTGCAGTCGCCAAGGCCATCCCTTCGGGCCCCATCGCCTCTCCCACTGGGTCAACTGATCGGGATCTCGCTGGAGCTGTCGGGGCTTACTCCGACGCAAGTTGACCTTTTTCGCCGACAGGTGGATGACTCCTCCGCGCTGACGGTCGCACTTCCCCGTTTCGTTCGCTCGTGTGACTCCGTCCGGGTGGGCGACGCACCCGGAATGCTTCTGAACACTGCCGGACGCCGCGGCCCGACCTACGCCCTGGTGTGGGCGGAGCAGGGGATGGTGTACACATTGCTGGGATACGGAAGCGCCGCGGACGCGCTCCCCCTCGCGCGCTCTCTCCGATGACCGCCTCGATGATCGACCCATCCGTTGTCATTGAGACCGCGGGCCTCAGGAAGGTCTACGGCACGCGAGTGGCAGTGCAGGATCTGACTTTGCAGGTCGCCCGAGGCGAGATCTTCGGATTCCTGGGTCCGAACGGAGCAGGGAAGAGCACTTCGGTGAAAATGCTACTGGGCCTGGTCCGGCCGACGGCGGGCGACGCCCGGGTGTTGGGGAGGCCGCTGTCAAATGTGGATGTACGCAGGCTCATCGGCTTCCTGCCCGAGGAGTTTCGATTCTACGACTGGCTCAGCGCGGTGGAGCTCGTGCGATTCCACGGCCGTCTCTGCGGCATGACCGCCGAGCGTTTGCGGACTCGCGTTCCCGAAGTTCTGGGGAGGGTTGGGCTCGCCGACCATGCGAGCCAGCGGGTCCGCGGTTTCTCCAAGGGCATGATGCAACGGGTCGGCTTGGCCCAGGCCATCGTCCACGAACCCGAGGTCCTCTTCCTGGACGAGCCTACTTCAGGGCTCGACCCGATGGGGCGACGCATGGTGAGAGACGTACTGAGAGCAGAGCGCGAGCGCGGTGCCACGGTGTTCTTGAACTCGCACTTTCTCAGCGAAGTCGAGGTCACTTGCGACCGCGTGGCATTCCTGAAGGACGGGGCTGTGGTGATGACCAAGGATCTTCGGACTCATCAGAACGACGCCATACGAGTTGTGGTGCATGCCAAGGATGTGGGACCCCTGGCGATGTCGGGTTTGGAGCAGTGGGCGCAGAACGTCGACTACGGAGGCGGGGAATTGACCTTCACGGTCTCCTCGCAGGATCAACTTCCTGACGTGCTGCGGCACCTCGTCACCTCGGGAGCCGCCGTGTCGCGGTTCACCGCGGAGGAAGTGTCCTTGGAGGATGCATTTGTGCGAATCATGGGCAGGGATGCAGGGCTGTGAACTCCCTGCTGGTCATCGCGGGCATGACCCTACGAGAGGCCGCGCGTCGGCGGATCCTGTGGACGGCGTTGGGTGCGGCTCTGATGCTCCTCGCCGTCTTCGCGGTGGCTCTTCGGTTACAGGTCCTGGAGTTCCAAACCCGGCCGATGTCGCCTTTTGTTCGGTATCAAGTCGAGAGTGGCATGCTGATGGTGGGGCTCTACACCTGTGACTTGCTTGCGGTCGTTATGACGATCCTAACGTCGATCGACACACTTGCCGGAGAGATGAGTTCCGGCACGATTCACGCAATCGCGACCAAGCCGGTGGGTCGGTGGCAGATCATGGCGGGCAAGTTCCTGGGATTCGTCGCGATGGTCACGGTGTACGTCGCACTCACCTTCGCAGCGACGGCAGGTGTCGCTTACTGGGTCACTGGCGTCGTACCTGCTCATCCTCTTCACGGGTTGGTGCTGATCACCTTCGAGTGCTTCATCGCGTTGTCGCTGACGTTCCTGTGCGGCACCTGGTTTTCGACATTGACAAACGGTGTTGTCGTGCTCGGTCTTCAGGGGCTGGCGTTCATGGGTGGATGGCTTGAGCAAGTCAGCGGGTTCTCCCAAAGCGCTTACGTCGTAAAGGTTGGGGTCATTTCGAGTCTGATCATGCCGAGTGAGTCGCTGTGGCGGCGTGCGGCGTACGAGATGCAAACCCCACTCGCGGGGTCCCTGTCATTTTCTCCGTTCGCGAACGTCTCCATCCCGAGTCTGTCCGCGGTCGGATACGCCGCCGTTTACTTGTGTGCGATTGTGGCACTGGCTGTCTATCGGTTTCAGCGGCGCGACCTCTAATCGTTGCCGCATTCTGATACTGGATCAGAGGAGCCATTATCTGATCGATGCAGCTACTCCGACCGGAGCGCCCGCATTGGATCTACCCGGCTTGCCCGGTGCGCCGGGACTAGACTCGCCAAGGCAGCCACGACCAGCAGCGTGACCGCCACCCCCATCAACACGACCGGGTCGCGAGGAGACTCTTGGAAGAGCAGCGACTCAAGAGACGGCGCGGCAGCGACTGCCACGATTCCGCCCAGCACCACGCCGACCGACGCCAACAGCAATCCCTCTCTCAGGACTAGTCGGAGCAGGTCCCGCACTTCGGCACCGAGGGCGACACGGATGCCCATCTCCTGGGTGCGCTGAGCCACGTTGTAGGCTACCACGGAGTAGAGCCCGATGGCGGCGAGTGCGAGCGCCAGGAGCCCAAAGACGGTGAACATCGTGGCTCCGAGACGCCAGGACTGTGTCTTGTTCTCGAAGACTTCAGACAGGGGCGTGACGTCGACGTAGGAAGGGCCGGGCATCGCCGCCTGTAGCTGCCTGCGAATGCTGTTCTGCGCAGCCACGCCGGGCAGGGTGGTCCGCACGACGAGGCCACCGTAGTCAGGCTCGAACTGATCGGAAGAGAGATAGAAGAAGTAGCCCGGATCCTGGTCGAGGTCCTCTGATTTGATATTCTCGGCAACGCCGACGACGGTGGTGCAGGGGACGGTGTCGTTGCCCACCCGCACGCATTGGCCCAGCGCATCCTTGCGCGGCCAGAGCACGCCCGCCATCGCCTGGCTCACAACCATTACTCTAGGCGCTGGCGCGACGTCGGCCTCCGTAATGCCTCGTCCCCGGAGCAGCCTGGTGCCCATCGTCGCGAAATAGTCGGGCGTCACCGCGTTCAGATAGAACGTGCCGAGGCGGTCGCTTGAGTCAATCCCCGCAACGTAAATCTCCTGGCTCACCCAATGGTTCCGGAGTGGCACGCTGCCCTGACGGGAAACGTGAGTCACTCCGGGAATCGTCCGGGCGTCGGCCAGCAGGCGCCGACGGAGCGCTACGCCACCGGCGCTGTCCAGCTTGACTCCACGCATCTGGAGATCCACGACGGAAACGGAGTCAGGATCAAAACCGAGGGGTACTTGGCGAATGTGGTCGAGCGATCGAACGAACAGCCCGGCTCCAACCAGCAGGACCACGGAGAGGGCCCCCTGCAGTACCACCAGGACGACGCGGGTCCTGGACCGGTCGACCGCTCCCTCCCGAGCACCAGCCTTCAAGTCTCCAGTCAGGTCGGCACGACGGGTTTGGAGCACTGGAGCAAGCCCAGTCAGGAAACCCGCCAGCAGGCTTGCCGCGCCCACGAACGAGAGCGTCCTGGGATCCGTGATGAGGGCAGTTCGCGCCGTCCTCGTAAGCAGGGAAGCGCGGAGCACCGCGCCCCCGTATTGCGCCACGAAGAGTCCGGCGACACCCCCTAACAGCGCCAACAGCAGGCTCTCAGTGAGCAACTGCGACGCCAAGCGCCAACGACTGACGCCGAGCGCCAGGCGAAGGGCGATCTCTCGCTTGCGGTGCAGGGCTCGTGCGAGCAGCAGGTTCGCGACGTTGGCGCAGGCGATCAGCAGCACGATCAGCGCCACCCCGCCGAGCCACGTGGCGACCTTCGCTTCGACCGACTCGTTCGGTCCGCGCTCAGACAATATCGAAGCGACAAGGCCGTGGGGCTTGGTGAGTGAGAGGGGCGTCCGGTCGCGGCGGGGCGACTGGGCGTCTTCGAGCCCGAGACTTTGGATGAACGCCGCGGTAAGGTCGGTGGTCGCGTCCTCAACGGTGACGCCAGGCTTTCGTTCCGCGATCATCCACGCCCACCGCCGGAGATAAGTGGACCACCAGATCTCCCCACGGCGTCTGCTGGCGGCGCCCATCTCTGCGCCAAAGGCCGTGATCGGGATGTACGCCGCTGGGGGCTCTGCCACCCAAAGCCCAACAAACGCCTGAGGCGCGACGCCGATAATCGTGTAAGACGTGGCACCGATCTGGATGGTCCTACCCAGTACGTCGGTGCTTCCGCCGTACTGGGCCTGCCACAGCCCATACCCCAGCACTGCCACTGGGGCGCCCTGGGGAATGGTGTCTTCGGCGCTGGTGAAGTAGCGGCCGATTGCCGGCGAGGCGTCGAAGAAGCCGAAGAAGCTCGCGCTGACAGCCGCGACCTGCATCTCCCGGGCGTCCGTCCCGACGCCGACGGCCATGTGGGTCGGCCAGACGACAGCGGTGCGGTCGAACGCATGCGTGAGACGGCTGAGATCCAGGTAGCGGGCGTACTGTACGCCGCCATTGTCCCGGACTTCGCCTCGGTAGGTCTCCCGGAAGTAGAGCCGATGAGTGCGGGCGGGGTCACGCAAGAGGGCGGGAGGCCGGAAGAGAAGTCGGTCGACCACCGAGAACATCGCAGCGTTGGCCCCGATGCCGAGGGCCAGTGTGAGCGTCACGGCCAGAGTGAATCCGGGTATGCGTCGGAGGCCGCGAACTGCATACCGGAGATCTTGCGACAGGTAGTCGAACCAGCGCGCTCCCCAAGCATCGCGGCTCTGCTCAGCGATCACGCCGGGATTCCCAAACGCTCGGTCGTCGCCGCGCAGCTCGCGATGGAGTTGCATTTCCTCTTCGAGCTCAGCGTGGAACCGCTCGCGGTGAAGCATGACCTGAAGTCTCCGCCAGATCTCGCCGAGCGTCATTGCGCGGTCTTGAGGATGAGACCAATCGCGCGGGCTACCCGCTGGTAGGTTTCCACCTCTCGGTCGAGTTGTCTCTTCCCGGTCACAGTGAGGTGGTAGTAGCGGGCGCGGCGGTTTTCGGTCGTCTTGCCCCATTCTCCAGCGATCCAGCCTTTGAGCAGCATCCGCTGAAGCGCAGGGTAGAGGGATCCCTCTTCGACCTGAAGTACGTCCGAAGTAGTCCTTCGGATCGCTTCGGCAATCTCGAAGCCGTGCAGCTCGCCTGTCGCGGTCAGCGTCTTGAGGATGAGCATGTCGAGCGTGCCTGGAGGAATCTCAGCGCGGGGGCTCATAACATAGACAGACTATGTTAACATCCTCAATGAGTCAACCGCTAACCCTCCCGTGGCCAAGTAACTGGCGAGCTTCGCTTCCGATACTGGATCAGGTACCAAGGGGCAGGGGGTTCTTAGGCAGGCCGGGCTGGGCCATCTCCGAGCGCCTGCGCCAAGTCTCGAAAGCCACGGTTCAGGTACCACATTCTACGGATGGATTGACATGTTCGCCGAACTCTGGTCCGACATGCGGCGTGCTCGCCTGCTCGGTGGCGCAGCGGACCCGCGAAATCGGTGTCCGGATGGCCCTCGGCGCCGAAGCGGGACGGTTACGCGGGATGGTGCTCCGGCAGGTAGGGGGCATGGTGACCGTCGGAAGCCTCATCGGTCTGGCGGCGGCGCTGGGGCTCGGGAGGGCAGCGGACTCCCCGACTCACGGAGCGCCTGCGAACCGGGACAGCAGCGGAGCTCGGTAGCGGCGGCTGACCGGCAGGCGAGTACCATCGCGCAGCACGACATGCATCGCTCCAAGGGGATGCCGCTCCAGGGCTGCGATCCGTGACAGGCTAATGACCGTGGAACGGTGGATGCGGAGAAAGCACGCCGGATCGAGCGACTCCAACATGCCGGCCAGCGTACCTCCGAGAACGTGAATCTTGGGACCGGCGTGGACGCGTACCCGATCATCGTCCGCCTCGATCCAGTCGATTTCCCCTGTGGCCAATACCACATCGCGCACCCCGGCCTTCACCAAGAGGGGTGCCCCCGCGGTCCGAGGGGCAGCGGACCTCCCGTCTCCTCGCGCCCCTCCGGCCAGCAACGCCCTCAGCCGTTCCTCGAGATCCGCCGCCCGTCCCTGGGCCAGGCGTTCCCGCACCCGGGAAAGCGCCCGCGCCAGGCGGTCGGGTGCCACGGGTTTGAGGAGGTAGTCCACCGCATGCGCATCGAAGGCTCGAAGCGCGAATTCGTCGTACGCGGTGACGAAGACGACCGCCGGCATGAGCGCGGGTCCTACCGCGTGCACCACACCGAACCCATCGATGCCCGGCATTTGCACGTCGAGGAAAACGACGTCCGGGTGGGTTTCATGGATGGCGCGAATGGCATCCCGCCCACCGTCCACCGTCTCGATGACACGCACATCCGCGTGCTCTCGGAGCAGCGCGCGTAACCCGGCATGGGCCGCCGGCTCGTCGTCGACCAGCAGGGCATGAAGCAATCGGGAGTCAGGCATTGAAGGGGAGGCTAACGATCGCTTCCACGCCATGCGTCGGGAGCGTCGCGACACGGATCTGAGCCTTCGCTCCATAGATCCGGTCCAGCCGCTCGCGAGTGTTCCGCAGGCCAACGCCGGCGTCTCGTTCGAGAGACCAACCCGGTGGTAAGCCAGGTCCATCGTCCGCGACTCGCAACCGGAGCACGCCGCCGTCCAGACGCGCATCCAGCTGAACACGCACCGGCGCCTCCTGCCTGCCGACGGCGTGGCGGACGGCGTTCTCGACCAGGGGTTGGAGCACGAGCGTCGGCACCTTGGCGTGCCGGAGTTCGTCGGGGACATCAACCTCGGTGAGGAGGCGAGCAGGAAACCGTGCCCGCTCGATCGCGAGGTAGCGCGACACCAGGCTCAACTCGTCGCCGAGTGTGACTTCGGGCGCTGAGGCCCCCGCGAGAAACACCCGCAGCAGCTCGCTCAGATCCATGAGCACATCCGCCGCACCCTGCGCGTCCCCGGTGCGGAGTCGCGAGACGGCCGCGTTCATTGTGTTGAACAGGAAATGCGGATGCAATTGCGCCCGGAGTGCGAGTAGCTCCGCCCGCGCCAGCCGAGCTTCAAGCTCCGCAATGCGTACTCGCTCTTCGCGATGGGCGTGAAAGCCGCGCCACGCGTACCACGCGCCCAGGACGACGGCATAATGCGTTAGTGACACGGGCACATGGTCAACCAGGGTTGCGAGGTAGCTCGCCCCGTGGTCGACGATCTTCCCGGCCGGGTCGAACAGGCGCGCGCTGGCAAAGAGCACGGCGGTGTGCACAAGCGTGCCGCACGCCGCGCCGAACAGGTGAGTGACAGCGGCGCTCAGCACCGGTCGGCTGCCGCTGCGCGCCCACCAATCCAAGGCGACGATGGCCGGCGTGAGGGGAACCCAGATGTACCACCCTGGGAATTCGACAGCGAAGACGCGGCTGAAACTCAGTGGGGTGCCGTGCCCGCGCGCCCAGAAGTACACGTCGAAGACATCGGCCAGGGCAGGGACGGCCCACGCGACGCACACCACTAACCACGCGGACGGCCGTCCGCTGGAGACCCCGGGGGAGGGGGTGGCGGCGGCCGTGGGGATCGGGTGCACCATGATCCGAAAATACGTCGCCACGCTCCGTGGCGGACGATGCGTGTCGTTCACCGACGGTTCCGGTTTGCTCGCCGGGAGAATAGGTGCGTCCACGTCCGTCCCCTTGGACTCGGGGCAAGCCCGAGCAGGTTTCGATGTCCATGGCCAAGTGGGCAACCGCATTGATCTTGTTGGCGTGGCCTGCCTCGCTCCGAGGGCAGGGGGCCAACGCCTCTCCGACGACTCCTTGGCTCGCTCCGCGAAGCCTAGCGGTGCATCGCCTGGTCGGTCGCCGTCCGATCATCGACGGAAGGGTCGATGACTCGGTGTGGGCGCAAGCTGACGTAGCGACGGACTTCTCGACCATGCAACCTGACCCCGGCTCCCTCGCCCGCCTTCGCACCGAGGTCCGGGTACTCTACGATGACGACGCCGTGTACGTCGCGTTCCGTGCGTTCGACCCCCATCCTGAGCGACTAGTCGCTCCCTACCCTCGGCGAGACAATGAGGAGACCTCGGAGTGGGTCTTCGCCGAATTCGACACCCGGCACGACCGTCGCACCGCGTTCAGCTTCGGCCTAAACCCCCGCGGGGTGCAGGCGGATGGGACGTTCAGCGGGGACACCCTCTATGACCACGCCTGGGACGGTGTATGGGAGGGCGCTGCGCGGATCGATTCCCTGGGGTGGACCGCTGAGTTTCGGATCCCCTTTGCCCAGATGTCTGTCGGGGCGCCGGTCGACGGGCACTTGGTCTGGGGGGCGAGTTTCTATCGCCAGTCAGTAAGCGGGAAGGAAACATCGGACTGGTCTCCGCGCCTCCCCACGTACTCGGGGATCGTTTCACATTTCAATCGACTGATCTTCGACGGTGCTCCCAGGGCGGCGCATCGGATCGAGATTGTTCCTTACACCGGAATCCGCGCCACGGGCGCTCCAACCCCCACCGGAAGCCCTTTCCGCTCAGGTGGATTGTCTCGCCCTACGGCGGGAGCGGACCTGCGCGCAGGTCTGACATCATCTCTGACGCTCACGGCGGCGATTCATCCCGACTTCGGACAGGTCGAGGCGGACCCCTCGGTGCTGAACCTCAGCACCTTCGAGACCTTCTTCCCGGAGCAACGCCCCTTCTTTGTAGCGGGCGCCGATGCCTTCGCCTTCGACCTGAGCCTGCCGTTCACCACTCGAGATAACTCTTTCTCGCTCGAATCGCCTTTCTACTCGCGCCGCATTGGCCGGGCTCCGGAGGGCGTCCTGCCGGGGACGCCAACCTACGTCGACGCGCCTGCCTTCACCGAGATCCTGGGCGCCGCCAAGGTGTCGGGGCGGACCGCCGACGGCTGGAGCCTCGGGGCCATGAACGCGTGGACCAATCGTGAAACAGCCGCCTATGCGGACTCAACGGGCGTCCGCAGCACCGGATCCGTCGAGCCACTGACGCAATTCACAGTGGCGCGCGCGACCCGGGATTTCGATGGTGGCGAAAGTGCACTAGGCGCAGTTGCGACCGCGGTCGACCGGTTCGGCATGGACTCCGGACTCCGGGGACAGTTCGTGCGGGGTGCTTACCTTGTCGGGGCGGACGCCCGCCACCGCTTCGGCGGCGACAACTATGAGGTGCGGGGTGCCGTGGCCGCGAGTGACGTCGTCGGCAGCGCCGCGAGCATTCGCGCGGTCGCCACCGGTCCAGGTCACTACTTCCAGCGTCCGGATGCGGGGTATGTCGGGTACGACACGACGTCCACGGAGATGCGCGGTCTCACTGCCCACATTCGAATGGCGCAGGTTGGGGGCAATTGGCGGTGGAATCTGACCGGGCACGTGATCACCCCGGGGTTCGACATGAATGACGTGGGCTTCCAGCGCAACGCCGATTGGGCCCTGCTGACGGGACAGCTGTTGTACTTCCACACCCGTCCTGGCGGACCGTTCCAGGACTGGTGGCTCGGGAGTGACGAGTTCGGGGCGGGCTGGAATGTTCACGGGGAGCGGCGGACGGCGGTGCTCGGGCTTCATGGGGGATTCGATCTCAATAATCGATGGAGCTTGTACGGCATCGTCCATCACGAGTGGAGCGCCTTATCGCTGGAGGCCCTGCGTGGAGGGCCAGCGCTCTTGCTCCCACCCCGCACGACTTGGACGATGGCAGGTGCGAGTGATTGGCAACGACGCTGGCAACTGAGCTGGTCCTTGGGCGGATACGCGGAGCGCGGCAGTGGGAGCAAGGACCTGACCGCCGCCCCCGCACTGTCGGCTATTGTATCGAACCATCTAACCCTCGCTACGGGTCCGACCTTGGAATGGACGCGGACCGGCTGGCAGTACGTGGCGAGCGCGTCAGCGTTCGGAAACACGCACTATGTTCTGGGTGCGGCGCGGCAGATCAGTACCTCATGGACAGTCCGAGCGGACTACGCCTTTTCGGCGCACCTCACGGTCCAGGTGTATCTGCAGCCCTTCATCGCGTCTGCGGCATTCAGCCGTTTCCAGCAGGTCATCGCGCCCCGTGCCGCGGTTGCTTCGGAGCGCCTGCGACCCATCATTGCGACCTTGGACAGTGCCACGCAGCGCTATGAGGTGGACGTCGACGGCAACGGGACGCCGGACTACAGCTTCGCGAATCCGGCGGTCAACGAAAAGGACTTCAACGCCACGATGGTGTTGAGATGGGAGTTTCGACCGGGGTCAGCCCTTTTTCTGGTCTGGACGCAACAACGCAACGCCTCGGTAACCGATGGGTCGTACCAGTTGGGTCGGGACGTGCGGCGACTGTTCAGGGAACCGGCGACCAACGTCCTGTTGGCGAAGTTCAGCTACTGGTGGGCCCCATGAAGAGGGCAGAAGTGAAGATGGCGATGGGGGCGGGCATGACCCGCCGAGAAATGATCGCAATGAGTGCGGCCGGGGCATTCACGGTGATCTTCCACCCCAGGTCAATGGAACGTGGGCCAGCCTGCGACTATCCGATGCGCGATGGCGTCCCTCGCGTCGACTACCACGTACACATTGGCGACGGCATCTCTGTCCAGCGGGCCGTTGCGATCGCCAAGCAGCGTGGACTCAAGTTTGGAGTACTGCAACACGCCGGAATGAAAGGGCACGGCTACGCCCTCACCGACGACGACGATCTGGATACCTGGATCCGGTCGCTGGATGGCCTCCCCGTGTTCAAGGGGATCGAGGGTGAGGGTCCCGACTGGATGTCGGCCTTTTCCAAGGCATCCCTGGCGCGGCTGGACTATGCCCAGGCTGATCCCTTCGCCGTGCCCGACAAAACAGGGAAGCCCATGGAGATTTGGCGTCCGGAGTTTCGACCGGATAACGAACAGGAATTCATGGACCGGTATGTGGACTATCACCTGCTGTTGATCACGACCTTCCCGATCGACATCCTCGCGGTCCCAACCATCCTCCCTCAAACGCTACGCGCCGATTACGATCGCCTCTGGACGCCAAAACGCATGAGCCGAGTCATTGACGCGCTTGTGAAGCACGAAGTGGCGCTGGAGATCGACTCCCGATTCCGCGTGCCGGGCGCTCCCTTTCTGGACGCGGCGAACGCCGCTGGCGTGACGTTCGCTTTCGGCTCCAACTACCAGACGATCGAGGGGATCGGGGATATCAGTTACGGTGTGGAGGCGTACCGGCGCCTCGAATTGACTACCGAACGGTTCTTCTGCCCGGGGCGCCGCGGCTAAGAGGTGTGAGTTTCGCCGTGAGTTTCTCACGACTCGTGCTCGATCCCCCTCCGCTCCATCCTTCGACGTGTCTGCTGTGGGTGCGAGTCACCGCCGGACGCCTACCTGGCCAATTCCGCCCGAAACCACGCCGCCGTCTCCGAGTCCACGACGTCGCCGAGTACTGCGAGAAGCCGCGGCGTAGTATGCGGGTCCGCACATAGGAATCGCGCGATGACGGAGTCCGACTTCGCCTCTCCGATTCTCGACTGCAGCCGATCGAGCACAAGCGCGGACTTGAAGTAGGCGACCGCCCGGTTGGGGCGGCGAGTGGAGGTGTCCGTCCAAACGGGTCCTTGCCCTTTGGACCTGTTCAGCCAGTCGCCGACCACGGTGTCGTACGCCGCGGGGCCGCTCAAGGCCTTCACGGACCCACCGGCCAGGAATTCCGCCATGCCCTCGTTCAACCAGTTCTCTGGACCCGACGGGACCGCGCCGCTGGCCCAGAAGTGCGCCAGCTCGTGGCAAAGAAAGCGCTCGAGTGGTACGGCGGACGTGTCGGTGTTGGAGCTCCCGACGATATAGTTCTTTCGAGCGTAGCCAGGCCCGGCGCGGGGAGCCAGCACGATCCTGAGGGGCGGGAGGGGCATCCCGGGACCGAAGATCGCGTCGAGGTGCCGGGCGCATCCGCTCGCAACGGTCAGGAGCTTCCCGACCAGTGCAGTGGGCGCACCCACGTATGCCACTTCGGTGGTGCCCGACGAGCTGTCCCGCAGGTTCGGAGCGGCGACGAACGGAACATCTGGCAACAATGCCGCGCTGCGAAGGATGTCAGCCGTACCCTCCTTCGTGGTTGGCCCACCACTGATCACCCGCCACCCGGATGGAAGCGTCACGCGTAGGTGGCTTGTGATCGACTCGCCCATCCCGTTCACAATGGGCTGCCAGAACGAATCGAGAGACAGCTCGACCCACGTCGGACCGATGCTGTTGATGCTGTCGACGGTGGAGTGGAAGGTGCCCGAGTACTTGAGATCCAGGGTGACTGGATCGGATCGGACCCGTGCGAAGCGCACGACGATGTGCGTTGGCGCGTCCGCCACCTCACGATGGCTCATCATCCCTCGCCCCGAGAGCTCGGTCACCCGAAAATTTTCGTTCAAGAGCAAGACGAGGCTATCACCATCGATCACGCGCCCCGGAATGGACAAGGTCCATTGCGCTTGGACGACGCCCGACTGTGGTTCGATGATCACGGCGCCGTCATAGACGGGGTGATCATTGGACCTTGGGAGTGCCGGTAGGGGAGCGCCGCGAGGCGCCCCAGTCGACAGGAGGGGGAATAACAGCAGGAGGTTCGTCCGACGGACGGCACTCACGATGCACTCCACGAGGGTTTCCCGGGACAGATGGCCTGATCCGGGCCAGCGTTGCATCGCTTACAGAATCATGACACCCCCGCCAACGGGGATGTCGTATCGCGATGGGTTTTCCAGCCCACTTCGACGGAGCCTGCTGCACGCGGACCCGAGATTCCCCGTCCTGATGCGAAAGCGCGGTCTCCCGTGGCCGCCGGAGTGGGGACTCACGCCAGCTTGCCACCCGTCTTCCCACCCGTAGACTAAGCCGGATGCGCCTGACCCGAGCCACGGCGATCGCCGCGCTGACGTCCCTGGCGGCAATCGCCGTCGCGTACGCGCTCGCGAATACCTACGCGGCCAAGACGTGGGTCGCGAACATCGCCTGGACCTGGTGTGGCGCCTTCGCGTTCTGGAACTGCGTCCGCGCCTCGTGGACCGTCCGGGGCCCGGGACGGACGGCGTGGCTCGTGATGGGTCTCTGCTGCGCGATGTGGCTCACCGCACAGCTTCGCCTCGACTTCGTGATGCTGGTCCAGCATCTCCGCTCCGGTGACCTGCAGGACTTCGCGCAATTCGGCTACCAGATCGATTTCGCGCTCTACTTCGCGATGTACGTGGGGTTCTTCGTCGTCCTGGCCAGCCTGCTGCGCGACAAGCCCCTCGGCAGTTTCGACCGCCGCGTTGTGCTCGACGTTGCCCTCGTCACGCTGACCATCGGCGTGCTGGCCTACGAATTCGTCGTGTCGTCCGCGGCCTACACGGTGAACCTGAAGCACAGGGAATGGGTCACGCTGTTCGGTCTGCCCCTCGGCGGCGTCACCGTGTTCTGGGTGATCCTCCTGCGCATGATCCGGCGGACCGCGTTCCCGTTGGCCACTGCCGGCCTCGCGATCCTGGGTGCGGTGCTGTTCATGACGGCGGACGTCTCCTACACCTGGCTCCTGGTCCGGGGGCGGTACGTCATCGGAGATCCGGTCGACATGGTGTGGGACGCGGGACTGCTTGCCCTTGCGATCGCGGCATCCCAGTCGGCGGCCGAGGGGAGCGGCGGCGTCCGTGTCACGGTCTCCGCCGCGGCTTCGCGGACGCTCGCGGTGGTCGTGAGCCTCGGCGGCGTGATCGTCGGCGCCCTCCTCGGAATCGGGTTTCCCGACACGTTTCCAGGAAGCTCGCTCTTCGTCCTCGTGGGCGGGACCATCCTCGCCCTGCGCCTCGCGTACACCGTGCACTCCGACCTCGAGTACACCGCCCGGCTCGAGCAGGAACAGGAGCGGACCTACGCGGCCCTGCGCGAGAGCGAGGAGCGCTACAGCGCCGCGTTCGAGCAGGCGGCCGTCGGCCTGGCCGAAGTGGCTCTGGATGGACGCTTCCTGCGGGTCAATCGATGCCTGTGTGAGGCGCTGGGCTACCGGTCGGACGAGCTCCTGCAGCGGCATGCCGTCGACGTCACCCACCCAGACGATGTGCCCGACGCGCGCCGGCTCCTCGGCCGGGTGCCCACCCTCCAGGCGCCGCACCATCAGGAGAAGCGCTACCTCCGCAAGGACGGGTCGGTCATGTGGGCGAACCTCACGACCTCGCTCGTGCGGGATGCGGAGCACCAGCCCAAGTTCTTCATTTCCGTCATCGAGGATCTGACACAACGCAAACGCCTCGAGCAGCAGCTCCTCCACGCCCAGAAGCTCGAGGCCCTCGGCCAGCTCGCCGGCGGAGTGGCGCACGACTTCAACAACGTCCTCGGCGTCATGCTCGGCTACACGCAGATCGTGGAGCGCACGTTGCCGGACGGCGATCCGCGGCGCGCCGACGTGGGGGAGATCCGGAAGGCCGGGCTGCGCGCCGCCGACCTGATCGCGCAGCTCCTCGCGTTCGCGCGCAAGAGTGAATCGATTCCCCAGGTCATCGATCTGAGCCCGATGGTGGCCGGGCTGGACCGGATTCTCCCGCGGGTCCTGGGGGAGAACATCACCCTGCGGATCGACCTCCAGCCGAAGCTGCCGCCGGTCAAGGTCGATCCGTCGCAGTTCGAGCAGGTCATGCTCAACCTTGCGATCAACGCGCGCGACGCGATGCCGGAGGGCGGGACCCTGTCCATCGAAACGGACGTGGTGTGGCTCGATCAGGACTACGTGCAACGCCATCCCGACTCGAAGGTCGGCCGGCATGTGATGATCGCCGTTTCGGACACCGGAACGGGAATCTCGCGCGAAGTGCTGAGCCGCATCTTCGAGCCGTTCTTCACCACCAAGGCCCCCGGTCGGGGCACCGGCCTCGGCCTGGCGATGTGCTACGGGATCATCAAGCAGGCGGGCGGCAACATCTGGGCGTACAGCGAGCCAGGTGAAGGGACGACGTTCCGTCTGTATCTGCCCACGGTGGGCGGGGAAGCGCCGGCCGCGGCCGAAGCGGTCCGCGTCGTTGATCTCCCACGCGGGGATGAAGTCGTGCTGATCGCAGAGGACGATCCGCAGCTCCGGCAGCTGAACGAACGGATTCTCCGGGAGTGCGGGTACGCGGTACTGGTCGCCGAGGACGGTGAGGAGGCGCTGGAGCTCGCGCGGCACGCGAGTCCCCCCGTGGACATCCTCGTGACCGACATGGTGATGCCCGACATGAACGGTCTGCAGGTGGCCGATCAACTGTTGCGGAGCCTGCCGGATCTCAAGGTCCTCTGCGTGACGGGCTATGCGGCCCACCGGACCCTGGGCACCGTGCGGGAGCGGGGATTCGGGTTGCTGCAGAAGCCGTTCACGACCGACGAGCTGGCCCGGCGCGTGCGGAACATGCTGGATGGGCGCATCTCGGGGAGCGCGGCCGGAGCGGCGGGCAGGTGACCGATCAAGAAGGAAGGGGGCAGCGCCCCCTTCCGTTCGATGATGGTCGCGGTGGTCGGCACCGCCCGCGTCAATTGACTTTGACGGAGCCGGTCATTCCCGCGTGAATGCTGCAGTGGTAGTTGAAGGTCCCGGTGTCCGGGAACGTGTGGACGAAGATGTTTCCGCTCGGCAGGGTGGTATTGAACGATGTCCCGTCGTCCGACGTCACCGTATGCTCGATGCCGGAGCTGTTCTGCCAGCAGACCGTCTGCCCGTGCGTAATGGTCGTGTGACTCGGTGAAAAGGACAGCGAGCTGGTCGCGTTGACGTTCGCGTTGGCTCCGCTCGACCCGCACGAGTTGGCCGGCGACGTCGAGCTGGAACAGGCCGCGGCGATGACGAGCAGGCCCGGAATTCCGATGCCCAGGATGATGCGCATGTGAACGGCTCCCCCAAAAAAGGTGCGATGATGCAACTCTCTTACTTGACTCGGGAGCAGGCGATGAAGGTCACATGTTGTACCCTGTCGATTGTGATGTTCGGCGCAGCGGCACCGGCGGTCGCACAGACCCCTGACACGCTCCTGTCGGCGCTGAAGGAACCCGGACACGGCGGCTTTGCGCCCCTCGTGCCCGCGGCGCCCGGGCATCCGGTGCTCCTCAAGCCCGACCGGGTGTTCGATGCGACCGGTGAAGGAACGCACAGCGGGTGGGTGGTCCTGATCCAGGGGGACAGCATCGCTGCGGTCGGTCCCGCCGATCAGGTGCACGCGCCGAAGGGAACGGAGACCATCACGCTGACGGGCACGACGCTCATGCCCGGACTCATCGACGCGCACTCCCATGTTCTGCTCCACCCGTATAACGAGACGCTCTGGAACGACCAGGTCTTGAAAGAGCCCCCCGACTACCGCGTGGTCGAAGCGGTTCTCCATCTGCGCAACACGCTGATGGAGGGCTTCACCACCCTGCGCGACCTCGGCACTGAGGGCGCGGGATTCGCGGACGTGTCACTCAAACGCGCGATTGCCGATGGACTCATTCCGGGGCCGCACCTCGAAGTGGCGACCCGCGCCATCGTGGCCACCGGCAGTTACGGCCCCGGTCCGCGAGGATTCCGTCCCGACCTGGACTTGCCGCAGGGAGGCCAGGCGGTGAGCGGGGTGCCACAGGTGCTCGAGGCGGTTCGCGAGCAGGCGGCGCGGGGGGCCGACTGGATCAAGGTGTACGCGGACTACGGCCGGGGGCCGGGCGGCCGGGCCGTCCCGACCTTCAGCCAGGAAGAGCTGAATGCCCTGGTAGCCGAGGCACATTCATCGGGCCGGCCGGTGGCGGCGCATGCAAGCACCGACGAAGGCATGCGCCGGGCGATTCTCGCGGGCGTCAACACCATCGAGCACGGATTCGGCGGGAGTGACTCGGTTTTCCGGCTGATGGCTCAGCGCGGCGTCGCGTACCTGCCCACCCTCACGGCCGTCGAAGCGTACGCGGAGTATTTCGACGGCTACCACCGCGGTCAGCCGATGACGGCGAGCATGCGCGAGGCGGCCGGCGCCTTCCAGATGGCGATAAAGAACGGCGTGACCATTGGCTGCGGGAGTGATGTGGGGGTCTTCACGCACGGCACGAACGCGCGCGAGCTCGAATGGATGGTGCGTGACGGGATGCGGCCCGCACAGGCCCTCCTCGCCGCCACCGCGGTCGACGCGAAGATTCTCGGGCTGGACAAGGTCATCGGCCGCGTCGTACCGGGCCTGCGGGCCGATCTCGTGGCCGTCGCGGGTGATCCCACCAAGGATATCGCGACCATCGAGCAGGTCCGTTTCGTGATGAAGAACGGGACAGTCTACCGGATGCCGTAACGGGGTGAAACGCTGATTTTGGTGTTGCACCCAGTGACGAATGTGCGCTGAAGGGGTCTCGGATAGGGCATTTCGAAACCTTTCAAAGTTGAGACTCGCGTGGGTGCATTCCGCGAAGCGGTCTATCAGACGTCGTTGAACGTGGGTGCTCGATTGGTCAGGGGAATCGAGCGCGTCATTACGTGGGGTTCTCTCGTCGGGAACCCCGCGTTCTTCGACCCCGGGCAGTTCAACTGGGTGCCCGCGGTCGAGGCGCAGTGGAAGACCATCCGCCGCGAGCTCGACGGGGTGATGCAGTACTGGGACACTCTCCCGAATTTCCAGGACATCTCCACCGACCAGCGCACCATCACCGATGACGATCGGTGGAAGACGTTCTTTCTCTACGCGTACGGGCTCAAGGCGGAAGGGAATTGCGGCCGGTGCCCGGAGACCACCCGCCTGGTCGAGTCGGTGCCGGGCATGAAGACGGCCTTCTTTTCGATCCTCGCGCCCGGCAAACACATCCCCGCCCATCGTGGCCCCTTCAAGGGGGTCATTCGCTACCATCTGGGCCTGCTCGTGCCGGAGCCGGCGGAACGCTGCCGGATTCGCGTCGGCACGGAGATCCGTCACTGGCGGGAGGGGAAGAGCCTCGTGTTCGACGACACCTACGAGCACGAGGTGTGGAACGAAACCGCCGGCCGCCGGGCCGTCCTCTTCCTCGATGTGGTTCGCCCCCTGCGATTCCCGGCGAGCACGTTCAACGATCTCATCCTGGCGCTGATCAAGCGCAGCCCGTTTGTACAGGATGGCGTGCAGAACTACAAAGCGTGGGAAGAAAAGCTCGAACGACGCACGCGGGTCGCGTCGTGAAACCCGTAGCGGCGCGGGCTCGGGCACGCTTGGTGATCAACGCCGACGACTTCGGCTTGTCGACGGGCGTCAACCGCGGGATCCTCGCCGCGCACGCCGCGGGCGCTGTGACTTCGACCTCTCTCCTCGCGAACCTCCCGGCGTTCGACGATGCCATACGCTCGGCCCAATCGGTCCCGACCCTGGGCATCGGTCTCCACTTCAATCTGACCACCGGGGCTCCCGTATCGCCGGCAGAGCAGGTGACCAGTCTCGTAAACTCTACGACGGGAGCTTTCCACAGTCTGCCGCAGCTCGCCGCCCGGGCGTTCGCGGGCCAGATAGATCCCGATGAGGTGGCCCGGGAGTGCGGTGCACAACTCACGAAGCTGCGTGCCCATGGCGTTCGGGTGACGCATCTCGACTCCCATCGGCACGTCCACGTGCTGCCTGGTATCTGGGGCGCCGTGTTGCGGACGGCGCAGGGAGCCGGCATCCGGACCGTGCGGCTGCCCTTCGACGCCGCGGCGACCGCGGCGCACCCGCGGGCCTTCGCCGAGCGGGTGGCCCTGCGGGCCGCGTACCGGTGGGCGGGGGGGAACGGATATCGTCCCGCGACCGATCATTTCCGGGGTGGGGTCCTGTATCCTCAGCACCGCTTCAAGGAACGGCTCCTGCGGGTGCTCGACCGCCTGGACCCGGGTATCACCGAATTGATGGTGCACCCCGGGTTCACCGACAAGGAAGTCGGTACGTGGGACGGCTACACGTGGCAACGCGAGGAGGAGCTGTCCGCCCTGCTGGACCACGAAGTCCAGGCACGCCTCGCAGTGGGGGACATCGAACTCACGACATTCGGTGCGCTCACGGGCGCCCCTACTGCGGCAACGAGAATGTCGATCATCGTGCCGGCCTACAACGAATCTCGATATTTGCCCCGACTGCTCGAGTCCATCGACGTGGCACGCCGGCACTACTCCCCGGATCCCGGCGCGGTCGAGGTCATCGTCTCGGACAATGGGTCGACGGACGGCACCCCCCACGTGGCACGGAATCACGGGGCGACCGTGGTCTCGGAGCCCCGGCGGGTGATCGCTGCGGTCCGGAACGCCGGGGCGGCCGTCGCGACCGGCGAGGTCCTCGTGTTCGTCGATGCCGATTCCTCCATTCATCCCGAGACCCTCACCCGTGTCGCCGAGGCGCTCTCCTCCGGCCGCGTGATCGGCGGCGCGACCGGCATCACGATGGATCGATGGTCCCTCGGCATCGCCGTCACGCATGCACTCCTCAAGGCATGGTGCTGGGTCAGCGGATGGGACACTGGAGTGCTGTTCTGCCGGCGCGAGACCTTCCACGACGTGGGCGGATTCCCGGAACAGCTCTTGTTCGCGGAGGACCTGGCGTTCTATGCGGCGTTGCGGCGGATGGGCCGCACCCGCGGCCAGCGATTCGCGCGACTCTCCGGCGTGCCGACCATCACCTCGACTCGCAAGTTCGACCAGTTCGGCGATTGGGGCTGGCCGATAGCCAACGCCAAGGTGCTGTGGTGCGCGCTGATGCATTCCCCACGCCAACGCGCGCTGGTCGAGCGCCACTGGTACCGGGTCCGTCCCTGACCATGGTGCCGTTGCTGCTGCTGGCGGCGCTCGTCACCGGCGACACGTCGCGCAGCTTCCAGGTCGTCGTCGCCCCCGGAGAATCGCTGCATGTGGCCGTGTTCGGGCGGGGTGAGCCGATTGTCCTCATCCCCGGGTTCTTCGGGTCGGTGTTCGGATTCCGCAAGCTTATCCCGCTGCTGGAGGAGGCCGGGTATCAGCCCACCGTGGTGGAGCCCCTCGGCACCGGATTCTCCGGGCGGCCGGCCCACGGCGACTACTCGTTCATCGCGCAGGCCGATCAGATCGCCGCAGTGCTGGACTCGCTGCACATCCGTAACGCGCCGGTCATCGCGCACTCCGTGGGTGGAGCGATGGCGCTGCGGCTCGCCTACCGGCGGCCCGACCTCGTGCAGTCCCTGCTGTCCCTGGAGGGTGGTCCCACCGAGCGGGTGGCGACTCCCGAGTTCAAGCGCGCAGCGCGTTACATCCCCTGGATCAAGATCCTGGGCGGGATCAAGCTGATCCGGAGGGTCGTGCGGAAGACACTCGTCCGGTCATCCGGAGACACGACGTGGATCACGGACGGAGTCGTGTACGGATACACTGCGGGAGCCGCCCGCGATCTGAATGGCACGCTCCTGTCCTACCTCGCGATGGCGGACTCGCGGGAGCGCGACCGCCTGGAGCCGCACCTCCGGAGCATCCGGTGCCCCGTGCGTCTCGTGATCGGCGGTGCGCGGCACGACGGCGGCGTGGGGCCGGAGGAGGTGGTGGAGTTGCAGCGCCAGGTCCCGCGATTCGCGGTCGACAGCGTCTCCGGAGCCGGTCACTACCTGCAGGAAGAGCAGCCTGAAGCCATACTGCGAATTCTCGCGCAGGTTTCCGCATCGCCCCGATCGACGAGTGCGTCGGGACGATGAAGATGGCGCTCTGGCAGCACGGGTTGGCGTTCGCGCTCGTGCTCACGGATATGTTCCTCCGGGCGCTCCGGAGTCAGGTGCTCATGCCCATGCCTCTCCGGCGAGCGCTGGTCGTGAACACCTGCGCCGATGCGGCCTCCGCCGTGACTCCCGGGCGCATCGGTGGAGACCCGGTTCGGTTCGTAGCCTGGCGACGCGCCGGGCATCCGGCTTCTTCAATCTTGATGCTGTGTGGGTCGGAGATCGCCGTGGATGCCGTGTCGCTCGTCCTGGTGGCGGCGATCCTGTCGTGGTGGTTCCCCGTGGTCGAGCGACAGTTTCTGAACGCGGCGTTCCGGACGCTGCGGGACGGATGGCCCTGGGCGCTCGGCTTCGTCGTGCTGGCGTGGATCAGCGTGCTCGTGTCCCGGCGGTATGTCCCGCAGCACGTGGCGGGGGCGGGCGAAGCGCTCCGTGGGGCGTGGCTTGAAGCACGCTACCGGCCTCCCACGGCCTTGGTCGCGGCGGCCGCCCTTACGATCACCGCCCTCCTGGTTCGGTGTGCCATTCTGCCCGTTCTGCTGGTCGGCGTGCCGGGGCTGTCCGTCGGGCAGGTGCTAGTAGGATCGGCGGCGCTGGTGTACGGACAGCAGCTCGCGCCGACGCCGGCGGGCCTCGGGGCCGTGGAATTGGGCGCGGTCGCCGGGTTGGGCGGAGTGATCCCGCCTGCGGCGCTCGCGATGGTCGTCATTATCTGGCGGACCTATGCGCTCGTCCTGGGCGCCCTGGCGGGCGCCGGGCTGCTCTACTCGTACCGGAGGGCTTCGACGGGATCGAGCGTCGCGGCCTGACGCGCGGGCCACACGCCGAAGAACAGTCCCACTGACGTACTGACCGCGAGCGCGCCGAACACCGCGACGGGAGAGATGAGGGTGTTCCAGTGCGCCAGCAGTGCCAGCGCCACGGTGCCCATCGATCCCAGGGCGATGCCGGTCACGCCGCCCAGCGCACAGAGGACCACCGCCTCGATGAGGAACTGCACCAGGATGTTCGCGCTCGTGGCTCCCAACGCTTTTCGCACGCCGATTTCGCGCGTCCGCTCCTTCACCGAAACCAGCATGATGTTCATGATGCCGATGCCCCCGACGAGCAGACTGACACCTGCCACGCCGGCAAGGAGCACGCCGAACGTCTGGGACGTCTCCTGAAACGTGGACAGGACGTCGAGGGCGCTGCGAATCCGGAAGTTGTCGGGATCACCGGGCCGGATGTGGTGTTGGCGACGGAGCACCCGCTCGATCGAGATCATCGCGACTTGAATGGAGTCCGCGCTGGCCGCGCCGATGGTGATCGTACGCAGGCGATCCGTGCCGATGAGCCGGTAGCGGGCCGTTTGGAAGGGTACCAGGAGATCGTCGTCACTCGAGCCGAACCCCGTCGTCCCTTTCTCGGCCAACACGCCCAGCACCTCGAAGGGAATCCCCCTGATCCAGATCGACTTTCCGACCAGCTCCTGAGGTGTGGTCTTGAGAAGGGTGGGAATCAGGGACTCCACGATCACATATCGCTGCCGCTCGGCGGCCTCGCCCGGAGTGAACATCCGCCCCGCCGCGAACCGGTAGTTGCGGACTACCACGAAGTCCGGTGTCGTGCCGATTACGTCCTCGTGGATATTCTGACTTCCGAACTGGATCTGAAAGCCACCCTGCAGCTCGGGCACGACGCTGGTGACAAAGCGCGCGTTGTTGGCGAGAGCGGTGTCGTCCGCGTACGTGAGGGAAATGGAGCCGGCGATCGCCACGCCGCCGCGGAAATCCTGCCCCGGCTGTACCGCCAGCAGCGTGGGCCCGAGGGCCGCAATGCGGTCCTCGATCGCCTTTTGCGCCCCGGACCCGAGACCCACCATGGCGATGACCGCGCCGACGCCGATCGTGAGTCCGAGTGTCGTGAGGACGGACCGGAGCTTGTTGGCGCGGAGCGCTTCCAGGGAAACTCGCACGGTCTCCCAGAACATCATGCGATAGGCGGACGGCATGGCGGGAAGCTAGTGGGGCGACCTTACCCGCTCCTGACGGTCAGAACCCCGTGAATCCGATGCCGAAGCGGAAGCGATTCGTCGGGTAATGCGACAGCTGCCAGGTGCAGGAGATGGCGAAGTCGACAGGGTTGATGAATGGGGTCAGGTTACCGAGCGTGAACCCCGTTTCGACATACGCACGCTGCGCGCGCAGCAGGACACTGTCGGCAGCCGGGGTCGCGGCCTGGGACTGCAGATCGGTCCAGAAGACGCCCCCGTGGAGGCTGAATGTCGCCGGAATGACGCGGAGCACCGGGAGGCCGCTCCCGGCGAACAGTAGCTGCCCAAAGTCGTGCCGGACCAGGATCATCGCGGCGCGCGTGCCCCCGTACTCGGAGCGTGAAAGCGTATTGAATGCGCTCCCTTCGGCGGCGAGCACCTGGATGCCGTAGCCCACCGTGAAGTACTGCTGCGGTGGCGTGAAGCCGGTCGCCATGCCGGCCACGGCGTTCACCGTGGTGACGCCCGCCGCCGCCCAGCGCTGCTGATGCTCGAGGTGCACGGAGTACCGCCGGTACGAGAAATCACTGGCCAGGACGTCATGGGCGCTGACGTCCATCGCAAACGACACCTGGGTCCAGCTCCCCTGCGACATCATCCCTTCGCCCAGCCGGCTGCGCGTCAACTGGCGGGAGTCGAAGGTGAGTGTGCCGCCCACCGAGCGAAGGTGTCCGTCGATGATCGGCGGGTTGGGGAGCGACGAGCGCGAGGACCGAAAGCTCCCCGCCAGGAGCGTGCGAGAGTCGGACAGCGTATCGAGGGTGGATTGATGCATGTCGTCGTACCGGATTTCCAGCCGCGTGTACGGCAGGAGCCGGATCCCCGCGGAGGCCGTGCCACCGTGGTTCCGAAAGTACTCGTTCGGATCCACGCCATTCACGAGAGCGCTCGCCGTTGCGTCGTATGTGGTCGGGACGAGGGAGGGCCATCCGGCGGTCTCGTCTCGGTAGGCCACGCCGATCCAGAGTTGCTGCGGCCACAGCAGCACCACTCGCGCCCCCACGCGGTATTGCCACTGCTCCCGACCGAGCGCGTAGCCGAGTTTGCCCGTCACCTGGAAGAGGGGATTCGCCCGCCAGTTGTGGGCCGCGCCGAGGTAGAGTCCGTCGACGCGGTTGTAGTGATCGGATCCGGGCCCGAAAGCGGCATCCTGGACGATGTTGGCGTCGCGGACCACTCGGGGGACCATCCGCGGGTGCAACTCTTCCGAGTCCTCGGTGGCCCATTCCGCCTGCTCCGCGGCAGAGAGCGGGGCGGCGCCGGTGTCTTTCCAGACGACTCCCGTGTCCGAGTGGTAGGCGCTGATGCGGGAGATCCGGCGGTAGTCCAGCAGATCCGCGGGGTGCACGCTGGTGTCCGCCTCGAAGGCCGAAATGGTGGCCAGCTCCTCGAAGTGGACTGATCTCGGGAAGTCCGGCATGGGCATCCCGACGACCGTCTTGGGGAGCCACCGCGCCGAGATGCGGCGCTCGAGATGCCCGCTCAGCCGGATTTCGCGCGGCCAGCGCGCGCCGGCCGAGTCGACGAAGGCCTCCTGATAACGCAGGCTGTCGACGCCCGGGAAGTGGACGACCTCGTTGAGCCGGAGATCGACGGCCACCAGTTCGAGGGACGAATCCACGTCGATGGTGCCCGCAAACCGAGGACCGTGTCCCCTGGGTCCGATGGTCAGTCGGAATATCGACCCCTGTTCGGTCGATACCGTGTCGATCACGAGGCCACGGTAGTTGCGGAGCCCATCGCGTCCGAAGGGCAGGGGCACCGTAAAGGAAGCGGTCTGATGGCCGTCCGACCCGTAGAGCATCTTGCTCCCGACGGCCCCCGGGTCTCTGGCATCGGAGATGACGACGTAGTCACGCTGGAAGTGCTCGATCTCCTCGGCGACAGCTGGTGAACGGCCCAGACCTCCCTCGCTGGGTCGGTGCCGGGCCTCGATGGTTTCCTGGAAATGATCGGGGTGCTCCCAGTACGCGGCGATCTCGGTCTCGGTGAGGAACAGGACTGAGGTGGCCGAGTCGGGCGGGGCACCGAGGTCGAACGCGGCGGTCTTGATGTAGGCGTCGTAGCGGCACGGGGGTGAAGCGGTGAGCGCGGCTTGACGTCGTGCGATCACCGCCGCCAGGAGGGCGTGTGCGTCGGCGTCGTCGGCGGGTGCCTGGGCGGCAGCCCGCGCGGACACGGTGAGGAGAATCGCAAACGCGAACCGGGGCGGCGTGACTCTCATGCGGGCTGATAATACCCCGAGTTGGTCCTGGCGGACACATCAGCGAGTCCGGCGAGACACGATGACAGGCCGCTGCCGCTGGAGGCGGAGGCTCGGGACGCGGTCCATATTATGCGTTGCACTCCGAACGCCGTCCCATAGTCCCGAGCGCGTGACTTCCGCATACCGCCAGAGGCCGTCGTGAGCGAACCACTGCCCCCTCGTCAGCCCTTCCGCGTGCAGATCGGGCGGCTCCGTGCTGCCCTCGCCGAGTTCTCCCGCCGCACGCTCGGCAGCGTTTCATGGACTCCGCCAACCTGGTTCGCGGAAATCAGAGCCAGAGAGCGGGAGCTCCGCGCGGAGATGCTGGCCGACCCGAAAACGCTGCGTCGGAATGTGGCCTTGGGGGCAGGCGGGCTCGTGCTGCTCGTGCTCGCGATCGCGCTCTGGCGCCACCGGCCCCATCCCGTGCTGACCGCGTTCCAGATCACGCCGCCGCCAGGTACAGACCTGACCGTCGACAACCCGAAGCCAAATCCCCTGCGGATTTCCTTTGAGGCGTCGGTCGCGCCACTCAGGACCTTCGGGAAGCCGGTCACCACGGGGGTCGCTCTGTCTCCCACGCTCGCCGGGACGTGGCGCTGGGTGGGCGATCGCGAGCTGGATTTCCTGCCGGCCGATGATTGGCCGGTGGGACAGGACTTCACCGTCACCTTCGACAAGAAGGGGTTGTTCGCGCCCACGGTGACGCTGGACGAGTACAAGTTCGATTTTTCCTCTGCCCCATTCGTGGCGCAGATCGCGACCGCGGAGTTCTACCAGGATCCCGTCGACCCCAATCTCAAGCGGGTCGTGGTCCACCTCACGTTCAGCCACCCCCTCGATACCGTCTCACTCTCCAAGCAGGTGACGATGCGGATGGAGGGCCCGGGCGGGGGATTCCTTTCGGGACTGAAGTCGCTGCCATTCACGGTGTCGACGGACAAGAAGCGCCTCGCCGCTTCGATCATGTCGGATCCATTGCCCATTCCCGACAAGGACGGGCAAATGCGGGTGACCATCGCCACCGGCGTGAAGTCGAGCCGCGGTGGTCCGGGCACCGGGGCCGCTCTCGAGCAACGCGTCGTGGTCCCGGGCGTTTTTTCCCTGGCGGTGCAGAGTGCGCAGCTGACCCTGGTTCGGAACGAGCGGTATGAGCCGGAGCAGGTGCTGGTGCTCGGCACGTCTGCGGACGTGGGAGAAAAGGACATTCAGCAGCATGTGAATGCCTGGGTGCTCCCGGTCTACAACCCCAAGACCCCCGCGGATCAGCGCAAGTACCCGTATCAGTGGAGCCCGATCGAGGTCGGTCCCGACATCCTGGCCGCGTCGTCACCGCTGACGCTGACGCCGGTGCCCGCTGAGCGCGAGCACACGTCGACCATCGCGTTCAGGTACGAGGCCGATCCCGGGCGGTTCGTGTACATCCGCGTGAACCATGGTCTCCGCTCCTTCGGTGGATACGTGCTGGGCGAGACGTGGGATCACACCGCGCCGGTCCCCCCCTTCCCGCAGGAGGTCAAGATCCTCGGCTCGGGGTCCCTGCTGAGTCTGGGAGGGGAGCGGCGCATTTCGATCTACAGCCGCGACGTGCCCGGTCTTCTCGTCGAAGTAGGCCGGGTGCTCCCGGAACAGCTGCAGCACCTCGTCACCCAGACCAGCCTGGTCTTCGGGAATACCGAGTTCACGAATCCGAATTTCGACGCGACCAATCTCACCGCCCGGATGGCCGACACCATCCGGCTTCCGGCCCTGGGGCCCGGCAAGGCGCACTATCAGCCCTACGACCTGGGTCGCTACCTGTCGCACGACGGCGGTCCGCGCGGACTCTTTCTCGTTTCCGTGCAGGGCTACGACTCCGTGTCGAGGCGGACGACGGGTCCTGTGGACCGGCGCCTCATCCTGCTCACCGACCTCGGATTGCTCGCCAAGCAGAATGGGGATGGCAGTCGCGACCTCTTCGTGCAGTCACTGCGGTCGGGACAACCCGTCGGAGGAGCTACCGTCAATGTCGTGGGGGAGAATGGCCTCACGGTCCTTTCGGCGGAGACGGACGGCGATGGGCACGCGCACGTTCCCACGCTGAAGGCGTTCGAGCGGGAACGCACCCCGGTGCTGTACTCCGTACAACGGGGCGAGGACCTGTCGTTCCTTCCGATCGACAAGGGAGACCGCGAGCTTGACTTGTCCCGGTTCGACATCGGCGGTGTGGCGAACGCCATCCAGGCGGACAAGCTCACGGCCTTCCTCTTCTCCGACCGCGGCGTGTACCGACCCGGCGACGCCTTCCATGTCGGCATCATCGTCAAGCCGGCGGATTGGTCGACGCGACTCGAGGGCATCCCGCTCGAGATCGTCGTGACCGATGCCCGCGGCCTGGAGGTCAAACGCCAGCGCATCCGGCTTTCGGCGCAGGCCTTCGAGGAATTCACGTACACGACGGCGGAGACGTCACCCACCGGTTCGTGGGCTGTGTCGCTCTACATCGTGAAGGATGGACGCGCCGAGGACCTTCTCGGCTCCGTGCCGGTGCTGATCCGGGAATTCCAGCCCGATCGCCTTGCCATGACGGCGCACCTCTCCACGGAGTCGCTCGTTGGCTGGATCTCGCCGGATACTCTGCGAGCGCGGATCTCTCTCCGAAACCTGTTCGGCACGCCGGCCGTGGGACGGCGCGTGTCGACGACGATTCAGCTCACTCCTGGGTTCCCGTCCCTCAAAGGGTTTGCGGACTACCGCTTCTCGGATCCTCAGAAGGCGAAGGAGACCTACACCGAGGACTTGCCGGACGTCACGACCGACGCCAAGGGCGAAGCCGAAATCCCCCTGGGCCTCGAGCGCTTCACGCGGGCGACCTATCGCCTCCGCGTCATTACGCAAGGCTACGAGCCGGAGGGCGGAAGGAGCGTGACCGCCGAAGTCGGCGCGGTGGTGTCCAGCCTCCCGTTCCTGGTCGGCGCCAAGCCTGACGGCGATCTCCAATACCTCCACAAGGATGCGGATCGAAACGTGACCTTCGTCGCCGTGGGCTCCGACGGCAAGGCGCTCACGGCCACGCACCTTCACCTGGCCCGTATCCGGATCACTTACGTATCGGTGCTCGCCCGCCAGTTCGACGGCACCTACAAGTATCAGTCGGTCAAGAAGGAAATCCCGCTGAGCGATTCGGCACTGACGATCCCGGTGGCGACGTTGACGGTGCCATTGGTGACCGCCGAGCCGGGAGCGTTTGCGCTGGTGGTGAAGGATTCCGCGAGTACCGAGCTCTCGAGGGTGGAATACAACGTGGCAGGTGCCGCCAATCTCGCGCGTTCTCTCGAGCGCGATGCCGAGCTGCAGGTCAGTCTCGACAAACCCGACTACGCGCCGGGGGAGACCATCGAGCTGCAGATCCAGGCTCCCTATACCGGCTCGGGCTTGATCACGATCGAACGCGATCACGTCTACTCGTGGCGGTGGTTTCATACCACGACGACGAGTTCCGTGCAGCACATCCCGCTCCCCGTGGGGCTGGAAGGGAACGGGTATGTATCCGTGGCGTTTACGCGGGATGCGAACTCGGACGAGATATTCGCGAGCCCGCTGAGTTACGGCGTCGCTCCTTTCTCCGTGAGCCTCGAGCGCCGCAAGGAACCCGTCACGCTGGACGCCCCAGCCCTGGTGAAACCCGGCGACGTGGTGCACGTGCACTACCAGACCGATCACCCCTCGCGGATCGCGGTGTTCGCGGTGGATGAGGGCATTCTCCAGGTTGCGGGCTACCACACCCCCGATCCCCTGGGGTTCTTCTTCCAGAAACGGGCACTCGACGTCCGCACGAGCCAGATCCTCGACCTGATCCTGCCGGAGTTCCAGCAGCTGATGGACGCCTCGGCGCCGGGCGGTGACCAGGGTGCGGCGATCGGGAGAAACCTGAATCCGTTCAAACGGAAGCGCGACAAGCCGGTCGCCTTCTGGTCCGGCGTGCGGGACGCCGATGCAGGTGGCGGGGACTTCACGTTCACCGCGCCTGACTACTACAACGGAACGTTGCGGGTGATGGCGGTGGTCGTGAACGGCGAGGCGGTCGCGGCGGCGGAGACCAAGGCCCTGGTTCGCGGGGACTTTGTGCTCTCCCCCAACGTGCCGCTGATGGTCGCGCCCGGAGACACTTTCGATGTGAGTGTCGGGGTCGCGAACAACATCGCGAATTCAGGGAAGGGCGCCCGGGTTCAGCTCGCGGTACAGATTCCCCCATCCCTCCAGGTGATTGGCCCACCCTCCACCACGCTCGAAGTGGACGCCATGGGAGAGGGCGCGGTCGTCTTTCATCTCCGGGCGACGGACAAACTCGGCGACGCCGACCTGACTTTCACGGCGCGGCTGGGAGACAAGTCCGCGCACATCATGCAGAGTCTCAGCCTCAGACCCGCCGTCCCCTACCGCACCGCACTGGCGGCGGGGACCGTCAAGCAGAGCAGTGCGTCCGTGGCGGTGGACCGGGATGTATATCCCGAGCTCCGCACGGTTCGGGGCGCCATCTCCGTGGTGCCGCTCGGCCTCGCGCGGGGACTCGCCGAGTTTCTCGACAAGTACCCGTACGGGTGTACCGAGCAATTGGTGAGTGAGGGTGTTCCCGCGATGGTCCTGGCCCGCCGCCCGGAGTTCGGGATCACGACCGCGGAAGCGGCTACGAGCTTCGGCAAAGTCGTCGACATGCTGCGGTCCCGGCAAAACGAAGAGGGTGCATACGGACTGTGGGCGGGGAACGCGCACGTGGATCAGTTCGTGTCCGTGTACGCCCAGCATTTCCTGCTCGACGCCCGGGAGCGCGGGTTCGCCGTGCCTCCCGAGGTCCTCGCGAATGGCTGGCGGTATCTGATCCACCTGGCGAGCACGGAAGGGAACAGCCTGTACGACGAGCGGATCCGGTCCTACGCGATCTATCTCCTCACACGGTCAGGGATCGTCACCACCGGGTTCGCAACCGCGCTCGATCGCCGCGTGCGGGAGAAGTATCCCAATCAGTGGAACCAGGATCTCACGGCGGCGTTTCTGGCTTCGACCTACCAGCTCCTGAAACAGGAGGGGCCGGCCGGAAACATCATCGGGGCCATGCGCTTCCGCGGGAACAGGGCCCCGGAATACACGGAGTACGATGACAACCTGAGCCACGACGCAATGCTGTTGTACCTGCTGTCGCGTCACTTCCCGTCACGACTCCCGGCCCTGCAGGCGGACGCCATTCAGGGCATCGTGGGCCCGGTTCAAACGGGGGCGTACAACTCCCTCTCCGCCGCTACAGCCATCCTCGGCCTCGACGCGTATGTCACGGCCGTGGGACCCGGGGCGGCCGGGCATTTCAACTTGACGGAGACGATGGCCGACGGGTCGCAACACCCGCTGACGCTGTCGACGGGAACGTTTCCGGAGGCCCGACTGAGTCTGGGGGCGAAGAAGGCCACCTTCGCGAGTGATGCGTCTGCTCCGGCGTTCTACATCCTCAACCAGTCTGGATTCGACCGGACGATTCCGGCCAAGCCCCTCACGAACGGACTCGAGGTTCTCCGCGAGTACACCGACAAGAACGGCAATCCCGTCACGAGCGTGAGCCTGGGGGACGAGATTCAGGTGCATCTCAAGTTCCGGGCCCTGGATCCTGAGGGCGGAACGTCGGTGGCGCTGGTCGATCTTCTTCCGGGCGGATTCGAGGTCGTCGAGGATGGTGGGAGAGCTCAGCAGCCGTCCCAAGTCATACTCCAGAAACCCGCTACCGATTCGACTGACAGCGAAGGAGAAGGCGGGGGAGACGCCCAGGATGCCGAGCCTGCATGGACGCCGCCGTTCGGCGAAGTGGTGGGTAACTGGACTCCCGAATACGTCGAGGAGCGCGAGGATCGGATCGTGGTCTACGCGTACACCACCACGAACATCCAGGAGTTCGTGTACACCGTGAAGGCGACGGCCGCCGGGTCCTTCATAGTGCCTCCGGCCTTTGGCGAAGGCATGTACGACCGCGGCGTTCGGGCCTGGTCGCAGACCAGCCGGATGGTCGTGAAGTCGCGGTGACAACGACGCGGAGAAGGGGGCTCGCCGCGCTCTCGATCATCGCCCTCGTATGGGCGTTTCCGCGCGTGGTGCCGCATGCACCTCTCCGGACCCGGGTGCCGACGTCGACGGCGGTCTACGACGCCGACGGGCGCTTGCTGAGGCTCACCTTGGCCCCTGACGGCCAGTACCGGGTGTGGGTTCCCCTCGACCGGATCTCTCAGCTCCTCATCGACGCGACGTTGCTCCAGGAAGACCGCCACTTCCGCTGGCATCCGGGGATCGATCCGGTGGCCCTCGTGCGGGCAACGTGGCATTCGTATCTCGCGCGCGACCGGCGCGAGGGTGGATCTACGGTCACCATGCAGCTCGCCCGGATGCTCTACGGCATCCAGTCCTCATCGCCCGGCGGCAAGGCTGACCAGATCGCGCACGCGCTCTGGCTCGAGTTGCGCTACACCAAGCGGGAGATTCTCGAGGCGTATCTCAACGTCGCGCCGTATGGCGGAAACATCCAAGGGGCATCGGCAGCGAGTTTGATCTACTTCGGCAAGGATCCCGGGCGACTGACGCTCGCCGAGGCGTTGACCCTGGCGGTCCTGCCACAGAATCCCGTTCGACGCGGACCCGGGGCCGGTGCTCAGGCTCAGGCCACCCTCCGCGTCGCGCGGGACGATCTCTACGGGCGCTGGCGACAGCACCACGCGGCGGCTCCCGGTGAAGCCGTGGCGATGGGGCTGCCGGTGCACGTCGGGTCGCCTGCCGGCCTGCCCTTCAGCGCTCCACACTTCGTGAACGCGGTCCTCGCCCAGGATGCCGGGACGTCCGAGATCAAGACCACCCTGGACCGCCGACTCCAGAATCTGCTCGAGCGGCAAGTCCGTGCCTACGTATCCGGGGATGCGCGGCTCGGCGTGCACAACGCGGCGGCGATGCTCGTCGATTCCAGGACGATGGCCGTCAAGGCGCTCGTCGGCTCCGCGGACTTTTTCGGCTCCGCCATCGAAGGACAGGTGAACGGGACCCAGGCGAAACGGTCCCCGGGATCGACGCTCAAGCCCTTCATCTATGCGTTGGGGATCGATCAGGGGGTGATTCATCCCATGACGGTGCTCAAGGACGCTCCGTCGGCCTTCGGTGCCTACAGTCCCGAGAACTTCGATGGGCGGTTCGTCGGTCCGCTGACCGCCCAGGATGCGCTCATCCGCAGCCGCAACATTCCGGCCGTCTACGTCGCGTCACAGCTCTCGAAGCCCGATCTCTACGACTTCTTGTCGATGTCAGGCGTCTCAGACCTGCAGTCGAAGGCGCACTACGGATTGGCGTTGGTCCTCGGTGGCGGCGAGCTCACGATGGAGGAGCTGGTTTCGCTCTATGGCGCATTGAGCGACGAGGGAGTGGTGCGGCCGGTTCGCTACCGCGCCGACCAGGGCGAGAACCGGGGTGTGCAAGTGCTCAGTCCCGAAGCCGCGTGGGTTACGCTCGACATGCTCAAGGCCAATCCGCGTCCGGACGCCCCGGTCGCGGCCATGCCCGGACCACTGCCCGTGTACTGGAAGACCGGCACATCGTACGGGTTCCGGGACGCGTGGACCATCGGGATCTTCGGCCCGTACATCCTCGCGGTGTGGGTCGGCAACTTCGATGGAGCGGGGAACCCGGCGTTCGTCGGAGTGCAGATGGCGGCCCCCTTGTTCTTCCGGGTCGTCGACGCGGTCGAGGCGCTCGATCCGGCCCTGGGCGAGCCGCCGCGTACCTTCCCATCCAATCTGACGCGCGTCGACGTCTGCGCTGCGTCCGGTGACCTGCCCAATGCCGAGTGCCCCCGGACGGTTCCGACGTGGTTCATTCCCGGGAAGTCACCCATCCGCGTGAGCACGTTGCATCAGGCCCTGCTGATCGACGATCGTACCGGGCTTCGCGACTGCCCGCCCTACGCACCGGGTCCGGCGCATCGCGTCGTCTACGAGATGTGGGGCTCGGATATGGCTCGCCTCTTCCAGGAGGCAGGCCTGCCGAGACGCGCAGCACCTCCCCTCGATCCGCGTTGCGAGGCGCACCTGACCGACATCGCGGGCGGTGTCGCGCCTCAAATCACGTCCCCACTGCGCGGAGTGACCTATTCTCTGCGCGCTCGACGTCTTGGTACCGAAACGATCACCCTGCGCGCCACCGCGAGTGGTGCGGCACACACCGTCTACTGGTTTGTGGGCTCGAGCTTCATCGGGACGTCGGCTCCCGGGGGAACCGTGGGATGGCATCCGGACGTCGCGGGGCGGTTCGTCGTGCGCGCGGTCGATGACCAGGGTCAGGCGGACAGCCGATCGGTAGAAGTCGCCATCGTTCCATGACGCGCGAGCCCGTCCAAACCGGCGCACACCGGATACGGGCTGTCGCAGCTTCCGGGCGGTCTGCCGAAGCCCGGATTGAGGTTGGGCAGTCACGGCTCTAGGCTACGCCGTGATGACAATTCCGTGTCCGAAACCGGCCAGCCTGAGGCGGGGTCGCGGGTACCATTCGAGACCATGACCCCGATCTCCAGTTCTCCCTCACTCGACCCGGCCGTCTGCGCCCGCGCCGTCGGCGCCCGGGACCCGCGCTTCGATGGCCTCTTTTTCGTCGCCATCATCACGACCGGCATTTATTGCCGACCGGTCTGTCCCTCGCGCACGGCCAGCCAGAAGAATCGTCGGTTCTTCTCGTCCGCGGCCGCGGCAGAGCTCGCGGGGTTCCGCCCCTGCCTGCGCTGCCGGCCCGAGCTGGCGCCAGGACAGGCGGTGATCGACTCCGTCCCACGTCTCGCGCAGGTTGCGGTGCGCCGCATCGCCGCCGGCGCCCTCAACGGCCGCGGCGTCCCCGAGCTCGCCAAGGACCTCGGCGTCAGTGCGCGGCATCTTCGCCGTGCGCTCGAACGGGAAGTCGGCGCCTCACCGGTCGAGCTGGCACAGACGCATCGTCTCCTCCTCGCCAAGCAGCTCCTCGCCGACACGGTGCTGCCGGTGACCCGGGTGGCATATGCCGCGGGATTCCAGAGCCTGCGCCGGTTCAACACGGTGTTCCGCGAGCGGTACCGGATGTCGCCCACCACCATTCGCCGGCGCATTCGGACTACGCAGGGCGCACCCGGTCCGGTCGAGAACGACGGGTTCGGGGCATCGGCGGTGCGTCTCGTACTCGCGTACCGGGCGCCACTGGCGTGGGATGTTCTCCTCGATCAGCTCCGCCAGGACGCCCTGCCCGGCGTGGAATCCATTGCCGGTATGCGCTACACGCGCGCCGTCCGCATCGGGAAACACACGGGTCTGGTTTCCGTCGAACCGCTGCCCGACCGCCCGCAGGTGGACGTCACGCTGTCCGCCACCTTGCTTCCGGTGCTGATGGAAATCCTGGCTCGCTTGCGTCAGGTGTTCGACCTCGACGCCGAGCCGGATGTGGTGGACGATTGCCTGGCGCGCACGGATCTCGCGCCTCTCGTCGCCCGGCATCGGGGCCTGCGTATCCCCGGAGCCCTCGACGGCTTCGACGCCGCGCTGCGTCTGGTGCTCGAGGGCAGTGGTGCCGGCGCGAGAATGACCCGGGACCTGGGGGAGCCGATCGCCAGCGGCGACGAATCCCTCAACCGCCTGGCACCATCCGCCGATCGCGTCGCCGACGCGGGCGCACCCAGGCTCGTGGCTCTGGGCCTGTCACCGAAGCGCGCGGAAACGCTCGCCGCGCTGGCGCGCGCCGTGGCGGATGGAGCGCTGCGACTCGAGCCGGGCCGCGAGGTCGCGCCGGTCCGGGACGCGCTCCTCGCGCTTCCGGGGGTGCACGAGCCCCTGGCCGCCGGAATCCTGCTGCGCGCGTTGCATTGGCCGGACGCCTTCCCGATTGCGGGACCGCGGGAGTTGCTGGCGCGGGCCGAGCAGTGGCGGCCCTGGCGGGGGTATGCGGCACTGCATCTCCGGCTGGCGGCATCATGAACCCCAACACCCAAGGAGATTCCCATGAGTCTTGCTCGTCAGACCAGTATCCCGGCCCCCACCGCTCCCACTCCCTCGTTTGTGAAGCGATTCGACACCCCGGACCGTTCAGTCGGTTTCGGTGACGGGCGACTCGACATCATCACGATCGGCAGTCGGGCGGTGGGCAAAGGATCGTTCGCGCCGGGATGGAAGTGGACGCCGGCGCCGGGAGTGAAATCGGCCGGGTTCACGGGCGTGGTGTTGTCCGGTAGAGCGAAGGTGAAAACGAAGGGTGGCGAAAGCGCCGATCTCGCGCCTGGTGACTTCTTCTCGGTAAGACCCGAAGACGAGTGCTGGGTGGTGGGGATGCGTCCCTGCGAGATCCTCTACCTCGACGGCATTGAGGCGTTGAGCTGAGCGTAGGTGTCAGATGTCAGGTGTCAGGAGGTCATTCCCTGGCGCCCGACGCCTGACATCTGACACCTATCTCAGTGCGTGATGGAGAAGAACCACGCGGCAATCACCGGGCCGCGCGGTCCCCGGCGTGGGTCTGTCGGGGCGGGGGTGCCGGGAGCCGGAGCGGGGGGTGGCCCATACTCCGGCTGGAACAGATACGCGATGTGCTTCACCGGATCGACCGCGATGGTCTTCGCACCGCGCATGGTCGACACCGTCGCCACCACCGTGTACTTGTCGGGCGAGTCTTCCCGCACCACGGTGACGTTCGAGTCCCGTCCCGCGGGGATGTAGATCAGCTTCTCTCCGGGGTCGAATCCCAGCGCATCCACGCCGTCGCCATTCGCGATCGTCGCAACGACCTTCCCGGTCGCCGGGTCCACGACGACGGACGTCTTGCCGCACCCGGCGAAGATCCGGTTGGAACTGCGGTCATACGCGATGCCCGTGGGTCCCTCGCAGGGCGCCAATGGCCACGAGGCCAGCACCTTCATCCCCTTGGCATCGACTTCCTGAATCGTCGACGTCCCCTCGTTGTTCACGAACAGCTTGCCCTTGCCGTCACTCGCCACTCCTTCGGGGCCATTGCTCTCGAGATCGACCGACCCGGTGATGTCACCGGACGACGGATCGATCGCGACCAGGGTGCCGATGGGGCGGCTGTGGTTCGACAGGATGACACGGTCGGAGTAGTCGTCGTACATAATGCCGTCCTGCCCGCCTTGCGGAATGTGGATCTTCTTGATCACCGCGAGGGACTTGAGGTCGAACATCGTGACGGTCGAATCACCGCCATTGGTGATGAACCCGTGCCCGGACTTCGGCGCGAGCGCGATGCCGTGGGTCCGCGGCGTGTCGGGAATGTCGCCGAGAACCTTGCCGGTGGCTCCGTCGACCACCATGACGTGGGTTCCACGGGAGACGAACACCCGGCCTGTCCCGGGCTCCGCCGTCAGATAGTCGGTGCCGCCGTCGGCTCCGATGTTGAACTTGTGCGCGGTGAAGGTTTGCGAGCGGGCCAGCGCCGGCGTCAGGAGCGCGGCGGCGAGAGCGACGGCGAGCTTCGACATGCAGTCCTCGAGGAGAGGGAAGTGGAAGACCGAAAGTAGAGGGCCGACCTTACGCTGAACTGACAGGAGCGGCGTGATCGGCGATACGGTCGAGCCGCTTGAGCTGCGGAATGAGAAGCGCGATCGACGTGACCACGACGATGGGCACGAATCCCCCCAGCACGACCGCCGGTACCGCGCCCAGCAGCCGGGCCGCCACCCCTGACTCGAAACCGCCGATTTCGTTCGACGACCCAATGAAGATCGCGTTCACCGCCGCCACCCGGCCGAGGAGGTGCCGGGGCGTGAGGGTCTGAAGGAGGGTGGAGCGCAGCACCACGCTGATGTTGTCGAACACGCCGGACACCAGGAGCAGCGTCACCGAGAGCGCGAAGTTCCTCGACACGCCGAAGGCCGAGATGCAGAGACCATAGAGCGTGACGGACACGAGCATGACCCGTCCCATGCGCCGCACCAGTGGCCGGTACGCCTGATAGACCGACATCAGGACCGACCCGGCGGCCGGCGCGGCTCGCAGAATGCCCAGTCCGGCCGCCCCGACGTGCAGAATATCCGTCGCAAAGATGGGCAACAGGGCTTCGGCGCCGGCGAACAGGACGGAAAACAGGTCGAGGAGCTGGGCGCCGAGGAGCACCGGCTGCGTGAGCAGGAAGCGGACACCCATGAGGAACTCGGCTGCCGTCGCAGCGGGGACATTGCCATGGGGATGCGGGTGGGGTCCTACGCGGAAGAGCGCGATCCAGGCTGTGACGAGCAACAGTGCGGCACTTCCGTAGGCGAATGCGGGTCCGCCGATGGCGACTGCCATGCCGCCCAGGGCGGGCCCGATGACCGCCGCCGACTGCCATACCGACGACCGCCAGGTAATGGAGTTGGCGTACAGCTCGCGGGGGACGAGGTCCGCCGAGAGGGCCGTGCGGGTCGGCTGCAGGTAGCTCCGGGCGATGCCGGACGCGAAAATCACCGTATAGATGATCCAGGCCGTGCCGGGCCGTACCAACCCGAGCTGAGTGACGGCAAAGAGGGTCGTACTGCAGGCCACGAGAACGGAAAGCCCCGCCAGCGAGAGCCACCGGCGATCGACGCGGTCCGCGAGGTGACCGGCAGGCAGCGCAAAGGCGATGAAGGGGAGGGCTTCGGCCAAGCCGACGATGCCGAGCGCGAGCGGGTCGTGGGTGACGATGTAGACCTGCCACCCCACGGCCACCGTTTGCATCATCGTCGCCAGCGTCTGCGTGGCCAGAAACCCGATGAAGCGGCGGAAGTCGGGGATGCGCAGGGACGCGTACGGATCCGTCATGGGCGCGAACGTTAAGGGCCCCACCGCCTTCCGGCGATGGGGCCCTTGGAGTCACGTCGCTCGACGCTTACTTCGCGGCGAGGTCCTTCACGGACTGAATCAGCATGTTCACCTTGTTCGCGTCGCTCGAGCCTGCCGCATCCCCCTGGAGCTGGGTGGCGAGCAGGGTCAGCATCCCCTGCCGGCTGGTGCCGGACTGGCCTTCCGCCTTCTTGAGGCCCTCACGCACCGTGGCGATGCGGGCGGCGGACAACCCACCCGAGCGCTCGAGCTGGTCGACGTACGCGCCGGAGAGCGCGAACGACGCGGGCCACACGAACTTCCGCTGTCCCTGCGTATTCCACTCGGCGAAGTGCACGCTCTTCGCGGCGTCGATCTCATTCTGCGAGATGAAGCCGGAGGGCTGCAGCGCGAAGATGTCCAGGCCGCGCGCGATCTCCGAGCTGACGATCACGCCGTTGTACCAGTAGGCCGACCACGTCCCGCCACCGACCAGCTGAGTGGAATCCACCGGACCGTAGTCGAAGAACGCGATCTCCTGCGGGTGCGCGGCGTCGGTCCAGTCGAAGACCGAAACTCCGCCCTGATACCATGACTGCACCATCACGTCGCGGCCGGGAATCGGGATGAGCGACCCGTTGTGCGCGACGCAGTTTTCCTGCTCGGTCTGAATGGCCGGCATCTTGTAGTAGCTCTGGAACGTGAGGGCGTTGCTCCCAATGGTGAAGATCGCGTCGGCGCCCCACTCCTTCGGGTCCTTCTTCCGGCACTTTGGACCGCCGCCGCCGCCCCACTCGTCCGAGAACAGCACCTTGGTGCCGTCGTTATTGAAGGTGGCCGAGTGCCAGTAGGAAAAGTTCGAGTCATCCACGGCAGCGACGCGGAAGGGATGCGCCGGGTCCTGGATGTTCAGGAGCAGGCCGTACCCCTCGCAGGCGCCGCCGGCCCAGCCCACCTGGGCGTAGACGGTGATGTCGTGGCACTGGGTCGGTCCCGGCGGCGGGCCGTTGCCCTGCCGCTGCTGCCGCCGGCCGATCATGCGGGCGATCAAGTCCGGAATCGCGGCCCGCAGAGCGGCGCTGTCGGCGCCGGTGGCCGCACCGGACCCCCCGCGTGCCTTCACGATGCTGTCCAGCATGGGCTGGGTGAACCGGTTGGGCAACACCATCTGATTGCCCATGATGTCCGCGATGAAGGCGCCCTTCGCCCGCGCCGCGTCAAGCGCGTCCTTGTCGGCCTGGGAGAGCCCATGCGTCGGGGGCGCGGTCAGGTCGTGGAAGATGCGCGGGGAGCTGACGATCGCGGCCTGCTCCGGATGGGCGAGCGGGACCTTGATCACCTCGATGCGGAAGAGCGCGGTGGTCGAGTCCTGATCGGGCTGCTTCCCGCTGCACCCGGCCAGCTCGTTCGGCGACCGCACCGGCGCGGAGCCCGAGATGTAGATGTAGACGTTGTCCGGATCCTTCGGATCCGCCAGCATGGTGTGCGTGTGCGAGCCGCGGCAGGTCTGGACGTTCGCGATGTACTTGGGCGCGGAGATGTCGGAAATGTCGAAAATCCGCAGACCCCGCAGACGCTCCTTGCTCACCGTGTCCTTCACGCCCTCGGCACCGCAGTCGAGCCGGCCGCCGTTTCCCTCACCGGAGACGAACAGCAAGTTCTTGTAGACCGAGACGTCGCTCTGGGACGCCGGACAGGCTTCCTTGGTCTTGAGCGTCGGCGCCGCCGGGTTCGTGATGTCCCAGACCTGGTAGCCGTTGTAATTGCCCTGGATCACGTAGTTGCCCGTGAATGCCAGGTCCGAATTGGTGCTGTGCAGGAACACCGAGTCGGGCGAGTGCGTGTGCGAAACCACCCGGAGGTTCCAGGCTGCTTCACCGGCGTTCCAGAGACCGGCCTTCAGTCCCTCGCGCGGGTCGGGGTTCGGATGCACGCGGCTCATGTCGGTCGCCGGCACCGGGACCCCGTAGGGCACCGGATGCGAGCAGGCCGCCACCAGGCCCAGGACGACGGCCGTGGCGGTCAGACGGAGTGAAGAGCGGTGAAGCGTGACGCGCATGGTGTTGGTCCTTGGATACGGTGTGGGTCCAGTTGACGGCAACAAACGTCGGGTCACTGTGAATTTCCACTCAGGATGTCGTCGATCGTGAGCATCTTCTCCATCCGGGCGATCTCGGTGGTTTGATCGACGTTGATGTCCGAGGCCACCTTGAAGACGATGTCGTCCTGCGCGGCGCCCTCGGATTCGAACAACTCATGCACCATCTGCACGGCGCCTTTGTGGTGCTGAATCATGTCCTGCAGAAACAGGCGGTCGAAGTCGGGGCCCTTGGCCTGGTGGAGCGCCGCCATCTGCTCGGGAGAGAGCATCCCGGGCATGAGCATGTGCCCCCCGTTCATCGCCATCGGCATGCCGGCCGGATCGGGCGTGGGGACGGCCTGGTTCCGGTTTCGCAGCCATCCCGAGAGAATCCGGATCTCGTCCTTCTGCGCGTTGATGATCCGGCCGCAGAGGACCTTCACTTCAGGTCCCGCCTGGTTCGAATCCGCCCAGCCGGCCATCACGATCGCCTGCGCGTGGTGGTAGATCATGCCAGACATGAAGTCGACGTCGGCTTTGACGTACGGCTTGCGGGCGCTGTCGGCGCGGGCGCGGGCGATCGCCGCGGCCTGCCCCTGCGGCGGGTCAATGGAGGTGTTGGCGTGATTGGCGCTGCAGGCCGCCACCGCGGCCAGGGCAAGCGCGCCGGCCAGGCGGCCATAGGACGACGTGTTCATCTCGGCACTACTCCTCGCAACATGGAACACAGGCAGGACCAGGGGCGGCACCTGGGTCCCGAGAAGCAGAAGAAGATGCGCGCTCGGACGCTGGGGCGGAAGGTCACCCGGGTGGGATGGAGGGGGCTGGTTCCGTTTCCGGTGCGACGCTGTAGAATCCTACCGTCACCATGATCACCTGCCGCTCATTCCTCTCCATAGCGCTGCTCGCCGGTTGCCTGGGCACGGCGCCGCTCGCCGCCCAGGGGTCGCAGGCGCCCGCAGGGCCCTCGGCGGCCGACGTCGCGTTCATGTCCGGCATGATCGGGCACCACGCCCAGGCCGTGATGATGGCGGGGTGGGCCGAGAGCCACGGGGCATCCCCCGACCTGCAGACGTACTGCCGCAAGGTCGTGGTTTCACAGCGGGATGAGATTGGCCTGATGAAGCGCTGGCTCCTGGACCATCACGAGCCTCTCCCGGACAGCACACTGATGTATGGGCGGTCCATGCCGGGCATGGGCCCGATGCTCATGCCCGGGATGCTGACGGCGGCGGAGCTCGCGCATCTGGACAGCGCCCGCGGCCCCGACTGGGACCAGCTCTTTCTCGAGGATATGATCCGGCACCATCAGGGTGCCATCGCGATGGTCAAGCAGCTCTTCAACACGCCCGGCGGCGGCAAGGGCATGGTCTTTCAGTTTGCCACCGATGTCAGTGCCGACCAGACCGCCGAAATCGCGCGGATGCGGCAAATGTTGATCACGCTCCCGTGACGTCACCTTCCACCCCGGAGCTTCCTGTGTCCTCTGGTTCTCTCCTGCGCTGCGCGCTACTGGCTTCCGGCCTCGTCTTCGCCGGAGGAGCGGCCGTCGCGCAAGCACCGTCACCCGATCCGCGCGTCGGCCTGAAGGCCGGCATCTACAACGCCCAGGAGGCGCTGTGGAACATGCGCGTCGTGTCGTTCACCAAGCGTCCTGACGCCTTCGTCATCGATTCGGCCCCGGGCGATTTCAACTACATCGACTCCGACCTGGCCTTCGACGGCAAGTACGTCATCCAGGGAAATTTTCACGGCATCCTGATCTGGGACGTGAGCTCGCCCGCCCATCCGGCCCTCGTGACCGCCATGGCGTGCCCGGGATTTCAGAATGACGTCTCGGTGTACGGCCACCTGCTGTTCACGTCGGTGGAGTCCACGGACAGTCACAGCGACTGCGGCGGTGGACACATCACCGACACGGTCAGTGCTGACCGCGTTCGGGGCGTCCGCATCTTCGATATCTCGGACATCAAGAACCCCAAGCTGATCAAGAACGTGCAAACCTGCCGGGGCTCGCACACGCATACGCTCGTCACGAGTCCCGCGGATAAGGACAATATCTACGTCTATGTGTCGGGGTCGTCGTTCGTCCGTTCGCCCAACGAGCTGGCCGGGTGTTCGGCGCTGACGCCGGACAAGGATCCGAACAGCGAGCTCTTCCGCATCGAAGTGATTCAGGTGCCGCTGGCGCATCCCGAGCAGGCGAAGGTCATCACCAAGCCGGACTTTCTCGCCGGCCTCGCACACGCAGGCACGCACCCCGAGGCGGAGACGGAGCGCGCCCGCCAGGAGCACATGGTCGACTCCGCACGCGCCGCGGGCGGCTATATCGCCAAGATCAATGGCCGGGACGCCATCGCGGGGAACCGCTTCGTGAAGATGCAGCTCGACAGCATCATCAAGGCGCGCGGTGGCTCGGGAGATCCGACGGCGGCTGACTCCGCGACGCTGCGGACGAACCTCCAGGCGATCGTCGACCGGATTGTCGGCACCGACCAGCCGACGGGCCCTGTGCAATGCCACGACATCACCGTCTACCCGGCCATCGGGCTGGCCGGCGGCGCCTGCGGGCAGTACGGACTCCTGCTCGACATCAAGGACCCGGCGCATCCGCGGCGGCTCTACGCGGCGTCCGATTCCAACTTCGCGTTCTGGCACTCGGCGACGTTCTCGAATGACGGCTCGATGGTCCTCTTCACGGACGAGTGGGGCGGGGGATTGGCGCCGAGGTGCCGCGCCACCGACGACCCGAAGTGGGGTGCCGACGCGCTCTTCCGCATCAAGGATTCGTCGTTGGCGTTCCAGAGCTACTTCAAGATGCCCGCCGCCCAGACCGAGCAGGAGAACTGCGTTGCCCACAACGGGTCTCTCGTACCGGTGCCCGGGCGCACCATCATGGTCCAGGGCTGGTACCAGGGCGGCATTTCGGTGTTCGATTGGACCGATCCCGCCCACCCCAAGGAGATCGCCTATTTCGATCGCGGCCCCATGGATTCGACCAAGCTGGTGAACGCCGGCTCGTGGTCCGCCTACTGGTACAACGGCATGATCGTCAGCTCGGAGATCGGCCGGGGGCTCGACATTCTCGAGTTGACGCCGAGCGATCTCCTCAGCCAGAACGAGATCGACGCGGCCAAGCTGGTGCGCGTGAGCCAGGAAAACGTGCAGGATCAGCAGCGGATCGTGTGGCCGATCAGCCCGGTCGTGGCCGGGGCGTACCTGGACCAGCTGGCGCGGTCGGGCATGACGGCCGAGCAGGTGTCGCAGACCCGCTCCGCTCTGGCCAAGGCCGAGAAGGCGACCGGGGCCGCCCGGAAGAGCGCCCTGACCAGGCTGGCTTCCCAGCTCAACCGCTCGGCGGCTGCTTCGGGCGATCCGGCGAAGGTGCAGGCCCTGGCTTCGGTGATCACGGGCCTAGCCAAGTAGCTCCTCCCGCCCCGCGGTCCGGATCGGGACGGCCCTGCCCCTCGGGGTAGGGCCGTTTCCGTTTGTGCAACGGGAAAAGGGGAGGCTCCGTAGGAGTGTCGGACGACGCATATTCCCGTTGTTCCCCGAACCCCAGAGGCT
>DASQIZ010000028.1:0-51020 GCA_035631315.1 Gemmatimonadales bacterium | reverse complement strand
GTTTCACATCATCGGCAGCGCGCTGTTCGGAGCCTACAAGCTCGACCAGAAGCTCGAGTCGTGGGTGGGAAAGAACGACTTCGTGTCGCGGCGCTACTCGATCGACACGGACGAGAAGGGCAAGAAGTGGAGCCACACCTACGACATCTTCCCCGACTCCGGCTACTACCGGACCGACGGGACCGATACGACCCACGAATCCGTCCCGAATCCGCTGGATGACGCGGCCTTCTTGTACTGGATTCGCACCGTGCCGCTCGAGGATGGGAAGAAATACACGTACCGGCGCTACTTCCGCCCGGAGAACGACCCCATCATCGTCGAAGTCGTGGGGCACGACCGCGTGAGTGTCGCAGGCAAGAAGTGGAACGCGATCGTGGTGCGGCCCGCCATTCCCAACGGGCGCGGGATCTTCGCGGAGAAGGCGGATGCGCGGATCTGGCTTTCCGACGACTCCACGCGCACCCTGCTCGCCCTGCAATCGACGTTTTCGTTCGGCCAGGTCACCTTGAAGCTCAAGGAGTACTCCGTCCCGGAGCACCAATGACCGAGTACCGCGAAGCGGACCTCTCCCGCCTCACCACCGTTCCCATCGCCGGCCGCCGCAACAAAGTCGATTCCACGCTCCTCGCGCATCCACCCGGCGCCGACCACTCCTTCGACGCATTCTGGAAATCACTGCCGGACATCCTCGCGGCGCGCGATCTCCGGTTCGTCGAGGGAGCCATGGTGCAGGCGGCCGGGAAGAAGGCCGTCGTAGTGATGATGGGCGGGCATGTGATCAAGGTCGGCCTCGGCCCGCTCCTGATCGCCCTGATGAAACGGGGCGTGATCACGCACGTCGCCATGAACGGCAGCGCCGCGATCCATGACTTCGAGCTCGCCGCCTTCGGCGGGACGAGCGAAGACGTGGCCGTGGGATTGAAGGACGGGACCTTCGGCATGGCCGAGGAGACCGGCAAGGAGATGAACGCCGCCATCTCCACGGGCGCGAAGAGGAACTGGGGCGCCGGCGAAGCCCTGGGACACGCGCTGAAAGACCGGAAGGGACTGCCGGGGAGCGACGTGTCGGTACTCCTCGCCGCCCATGAGCTCGGCGTCCCCTGCACCATCCACGCCGCACTCGGCGCGGAGATCACGCACCAGCACCCCACCGCGGATGGCGCCGCGATCGGAGCCACCAGCCATCGTGACTTCAAACGGCTGGCGGGCTCACTTCCTGCTCTGGATCAGGGTGGTGTGGTGTTGAATCTGGGAAGCGCGGTCCTGATGCCCGAGGTGTTCTTGAAGGCGCTCACCATCGCCCGGAACCTGAACGCCGGCAAACCGACGGGCTTTACGGCGGTCGATTGCGACATGCAGCGGCACTACCGGCCGCGCGTGAACGTCGTCGAGCGCCCGACGCTCGAAGGTGGCCGGGGTGTTCAGCTCACCGGCCACCACGAGATCCTCTTGCCGCTGTTGTGCTGGAGGGTCTTGCAGCGCTTAGGCTGAGGGCCGGCCCTTGATGGCTTCCCGAACCCGGTCCGCCGTCCGTGGCGCGATGACGCGCAGCACGAGGTAACAGATGAATCCGATGGCGGCCAGCCACAACACCGTCATGGCCAGACCCATGATGCCGGACAGGAGCCCGAAGAAGATCTTGAGCGCGATCCAGGCGACGACCGCGAGTACCGCAAACCCGATGATGCTCCGGAACATGGCGTCCTCCGTGAAGTTCCGCACCGCTCTCCAGTATACGACCCGATGACCGCGCCAGTTTCACCAGACGTGGCCGTGATCGGCGGGGGCGTGGTGGGTGCGGCCTGCGCCCGCGCCGCCGCGCTCCGGGGACTCCGGACGGTGCTCTTTGAACCGGGCCCGGATCCCGCCGCGGCTTCGCCGGCCTCCGCCGGCATGCTCGCCGCGCAGATCGAGCCCGATGACGAAGCGCTGCTCGCCCTCGCCATCCGCGGACGCGAGACCTACGAACCCCTCGCCCGCTCCCTCAAAGATACCACCGGCGTCGACGTCGGTTTTTGGCGCGACGGCATCGCCTCTGTGGCCTTCGACCAGGCGGGCGTCGACCGGCTCCGGCAGATGGCCGCATGGCAGCGGCAGATGGGGCTTTCCTGCCGGTGGCTCGAAACGCGGGAAGCGCTCGAGCTTTGGCCTGCCCTTTCCCCCGACGCCCTCGGTGCCCTGCTCGCTGCCGAGGATGGCGCCATCGATCCTCCGCTCCTCACCAGCGCGCTCCGCACCGACGCCGAACGCCTCGGCGCCAGCCCATCACGCGAATCGGTCACCGGCATCGTCGTCGAGGACGGACGCGCGACCGGGGTCCGGACTGTGGCCGGCACCGTCAGCGCCGGCATGGTCGTGATCGCGGCCGGTGCCTGGTCGGGACGCCTGGCCGGCCTGCCCCGGCCGTTGCCGGTCGAACCGGTCCGAGGCCAGCTCGCCCTCGCGCCGTGGCCTGACGGAACCCCTCCCGCCATCCTGTATTACGATCACGCCTATGTCCTGGCCCGCGGTGGAAAGGCCATCATCGGATCGACCATGGAGCGAGTCGGGTTTGATGCGCGGGTGACCGAAGCAGGTGAGGCGCAACTTCGCGCCGGCGCGGCGCGTCTCTTCCCCGCGTTCGCCACTCAGCCCTTCGAAAAGACCTGGGCTGGGTTGCGGCCTCTCACACCGGATGGCCGGCCGATTCTGGGCCGCGATCCGCTAATCTCCGGTCTGTGGTACGCCGTCGGTCACGGGCGCAACGGGATTCTGCTCGCGGCTCTTACCGGTGACGTGATCGGCGACCTGATGATCGGCAAGGAATTGGATTTCGACCTCGAGCCGTTCTTGATCGATCGTTTTGCCCCTGACACCTGACGCCTGACCCCTGGCACCTGATGTACACCTCCTGCGCGTTCTGCAATGGGAAGTTCACCGGCGACGGCGGCCCGTCCGGGCTTGGCGTAGGCCGCCGCTTCGCCTTCGATGAGTGGCGCGGGCGTCTCTGGGTCATCTGCACGTCCTGCTCGCGCTGGAACCTGGCGCCCATCGACAGCCGTCTGGAACGCATCGAGACGGTCGCCAAGGCGGCCAGCGGCGGCATGGTCGCCGCCTCCACCGCTCAGGTCTCCCTCATCCGATCGGGGCCCTACGATTACGTCCGCGTCGGCAAGCCGCCGCGCATCGAGTACGCGACCTGGCGATATGGCGAACGCATCAAGGCCCGCCGCCGGGAACAGCTCAAGTACATCGTGCCGCTCAGTGTCGGCGCTGTGGGCGCGGCGATCGCCATCAACGTCGCAGCGGGTGGCTCGGTCGGAGTCTTCGTGTGGCAGATTCCGCAGCTCGCGAGAGGGATCTACACCAGGATTGTGGGGTCCCGGCCCGTCCCGTTGTCGGAAACGCCGGTGTGCGCCCGCTGCGGCAACGTGATGAAGGTGCGCGCCAAGGACCTCCAGCGCGCCCGCCTCATGTCGGACGCGCACTCACGCATCGCGCTCTTGCTCCATTGCCCGAAATGCGATGGAGAAGGGGCTCAGCTCGAGGGAACGGACGCCCAAATGGCCTTGCGGCGAGGACTCACCTACCAGAACCTGAGCAAGGGAGGCAGGCAACGCGCGGCCGATGCCGCCCGCATCGTGGATAGCGCCGGCGGGCCCGACCAGCTGGTCGAGGGGATGGCTCGACAGTCGCTCTTGCTCCGGACGCTGCGTCCTGACCGGGGCTTGGCCCTGGAGATGGCGGTCGACGAACAGGCCGAGGTGGAGGAGCTCGAGCGACAGTGGCGGATCGCCGAGGAGACGGCGGCGATCGCGGACGGGACCCTCAGTACGGACGCCGAGATCGAAGAAGAAATGACACGTCTCAAAGGGAGAAAACCAAATCAACCGGATGGTTGATTTTGCACTATCTCCGAGGACCTCACGGCACTATCTTCCGGCCACATATGGCCGCCCCGCTTGTTCACATACGTCCCAAACAGCCTGCAGCCCCGGCGCGGAAACCCTCGTGGCTGAAGGTCAAAGCCCCCGGGGGTCCGACCTATCTGAGCGTCCAGCAGATGATGCGGGAGCTCAAGCTCCACACCGTCTGCGAAGAAGCGCACTGCCCCAACATCGGCGAGTGCTGGGAACACAAGGCCGCCACCTTCATGATCCTGGGTGACGTGTGCACCCGGAATTGCGCGTACTGCGCCGTGGCCCATGGGACGCCGGCCCCCTACGACCCTGACGAGCCCCGAAGACTCGCGGATGCGGTCGCCCAAATGGGGCTCAAGCATGTCGTCATCACCAGCGTGGATCGCGACGACTTGCCGAACGGGGGATCGGAGAGCTTCGCCTCCTGCATCGCGGAAATCCGGATGCGCCTCCCCGAGACTTCGGTCGAGGTTCTGATCCCCGACTTCAAGGGAAATCCGGAAGCGCTGCGGATCGTCCTGGCGGCCCGGCCCGACATCCTCAATCACAATCTCGAAACGATCGATCGCCTCTACCGCATCGCGAGGCCCGGTGGGCGCTACACGCGCGCCCTCGAGCTGCTCGCCCGCGCCAAGGAGATCGCCCCCGACCAGCTCACCAAGTCGGGCCTGATGGTCGGTCTCGGCGAAGATTGGGATGAGCTGCTGGTCTCGATGCGCGACCTCCGCGCGCATCACGTCGACATCCTCACGCTCGGGCAGTATCTGCGCCCCTCCGCGGATCACCTGCCGATCGCCCGCTGGTACACTCCTGGAGAATTCGCCGAGCTCAAGCGCCTCGGCATGGAAATGGGATTCCGGCACGTCGAGTCGGGACCCCTGGTGCGTTCCAGTTATCACGCGTGGGAGCAGGCCGAGAAGGCCGCCGCGACGGCGGCCGTCCGCTAGCCAGAAAGAGCCATGAGTCCAGCGACCGCGACCAAAGCCAGCAAGGATGCGGGGCCGTCCGGCACCGTGCTGTCTGCCGACCGGCAGCGCGCCCTGCTCCGTCAGATGCTCCTGATCCGCCGGTTCGAAGAGAAAGCCGCCGAGGCGTACGCGCTCGGCAAGATCGGCGGGTTCTGCCACCTGTACATCGGCCAGGAAGCGGTCGCGGTCGGTTCGATCGCCGCCCTTCAGGACGATGACTACATCATCTGCTCCTACCGGGAGCACGGGCAGGCGCTCGTCCGCGGCATCCCGGCCAACAACGTGATGGCTGAGCTGTGCGGGAAAGCGACCGGGTGCTCGCACGGCAAGGGCGGGTCGATGCACCTGTTCGACGCCAAGCGCCATTTCATGGGCGGCCACGGCATCGTCGGCGGGCACATCCCGCTCGCGGCCGGCATCGCGTTCGGCGTGAAGTACAAAGGCGGCAAGCAGGTCTGCCTCTGTTACTTCGGTGAGGCCGCCGTGAACATCGGCGCCTTCCATGAAGCCTTGAACATGTCCGCCGTCTGGAAACTCCCGGTCGTTTTCATCTGTGAAAACAATCGTTATGGCATGGGCACCGCGTTCGAGCGGGTAGCCGCCCTCACCGACGTTGCCGAGCACGCCAAGAGCTACGACATGGCGTCGGGCGAGGTGGATGGGATGGACGTCTTCGCGGTATACGACGCGACCATGAAGGCCGTGGCCGCTGCACGCGAAGGCAAGCCGACGCTCCTCGAGGTCCGCACCTACCGCTTCATGGGCCATTCGATGTCCGATCCCCTGCACGGGGTCTACCGCACGAAGGAAGAAGTGGAAGAACAGAAGAAGCGCGACCCGATCGCGGCCCTGACCCACCATCTGAGAGATGGGGGCACGATGGATCAGGCGGCGATCGAGGCGCTCGATGCCGAAGTGCGCGCGGAGGTGGATCAGGCGGTAAAGTTCGCGGACGAGAGCCCCGATCCCGAGCCCGACGCCCTCTTCCACGACGTCCTGGCCGACGGCCACGACTGATGCCCACACTGACGTATCGCGACGCCCTGAATCAGGCCCTGCGCGAAGAGATGCAGCGGGACCCCAACGTGTTTCTGATGGGCGAGGAAGTCGGGCTCTACCAGGGCGCCTACAAAGTGAGCCGCGGCCTGCTCGAAGAGTTCGGCCCCCAGCGAGTGGTGGACACGCCGATCGCCGAGCTGGGGTTCGCCGGCATCGGTGTGGGCGCGGCCATGACGGGCCTCCGGCCCGTAGTCGAGTTCATGACCTGGAACTTCGCGGTCCTGGCGCTCGACCAGATCGTCAACTCCGCCGCCAAGATGAATTACATGTCGGGCGGCCAGTTCCCGATGCCGATCGTCTTCCGCGGCCCCAATGGCGCCGCCCTGCAGCTCGGCGCCCAGCATTCGCAAGCGTGGGAGTCGTGGCTCGCGCACATCCCGGGGCTCAAGGTCGTCGCGCCCGCCACACCGGCAGACGCCAAGGGGCTGCTCAAGTCGGCGATCCGGGACAATAATCCGGTCATCGTGCTGGAGGGCGAGATGCTCTACAACACGAAGGGCGAAGTGCCGGATGGCGAGCTGGTGATTCCCATCGGCCAGGCCGACATCAAGCGCCCGGGCAACGATGTCACCCTGATCTGCCACTCGAAGACCGTGACGGTCGCCCTCAAAGCAGCCGATCTCCTACAAGAGGCAGGCGTTTCTGCCGAAGTGATCGACCTCCGGTCCCTCCGGCCGCTCGACGAGGCGGCGATCATCCAGTCGGTGACGAAGACCAACCGCTGCGTGGTGGTGGAAGAGGGCTGGCATCATTGCGGCGTCGGCGCGCAGGTGGTGGACATCATCCAGCGCGACGCCTTCGATCACCTCGATGCTCCCGTGCTCCGGGTGACGCAGGCCGATGTGCCGATGCCGTACAACAAGGCGCTCGAGCGCGCCGCAAAGTCCTCTCCCGAGAAGGTCGTGGCCGCGGCGCGGCGCGTCCTTTACCTGGACTGACCCATGGCGACCACAGTCGTGATGGAAGCGCTCTCCCCGACCATGGAAGAGGGGCGCCTGGTCAAATGGTCCAAGAAAGAGGGCGATGCGGTCAAAACGGGTGACACGCTCGCCGAGGTCGAGACCGACAAGGCAGTGATGGAGCTGGTCGCGCGCGCGGACGGCTCGCTCATCAAGGTCGTGGTGCAGGAAGGCCAGACGGTCCCGGTCGGGAATGTCGTGGCCTATATCGGCACGGCCGGCGAAAAGGTCGACGGAGCGTCAGCACCGGCACCCGCGAAGGCCGCGGCCCCAGCACCCGCCACCGCGCCTGCTCCTGGTCCCGCGGCTGCTCCGAAACCGGCCGCACCAGCACCGGTACCCGCCCCGACCGCGGAAGCTGGCCGCATCAAGGCTTCACCGCTCGCCCGTCGAATCGCCCAGGAAACAGGTATCGATCTCCGCTCGGTCGTGGGGTCAGGTCCGGGCGGTCGAGTCACCAAGAAGGACGTGGAGAGTGGAAGCCGTCAGCCATCCGCTGTCAGCATGCCGACGCCGGTGGTGCGGACCGCGGGTGGTCCGGCCTTCGAAGACGTCCCCCTCACGCAGATCCGGAAGACCATAGCCAAACGGCTCGTCACGTCGATCGGTCCCATCCCCCACTTCTTCCTCACCTCCGAAGTGGACATGGAGCGCGCCGCCGAGGCACGTGAGGCGATCAACAAGCAGCTTGGCGACCAGGGCAAGATTTCGTTCAACGACATCGTCATCAAGGCGACGGCCCTGGCACTCGCGAAGCATCGCGCCTGCAACGCCTGGTTCCAGGAAGACCACATCCGCTACTGGAACGAGGTGCATGTCGGGATGGCGGTCGCCGTGGAAGACGGCCTGATCACGCCGGTGATCCGCAATGCGGACCTGAAATCCATGCTCGCGATCGGTCAGGAAGCGAAGGTCCTGGCCGGCAAGGCGCGGGAGCGGAAGCTCCAGCCGAACGAGTATACCGGTGCCACCTTCTCCGTCTCGAACCTCGGCATGTTCGACATCGACCAGTTCACGGCCGTGATCAACCCGCCCGAGGCGGGAATCCTGGCCGTGGGCTCGATCGTTTCCAAGCCGGTGGCCGAAGACGGCGAGATCGAAATCCGGCGGCGCCTGCGGCTGACCATGAGCTGCGATCACCGGGTGATCGACGGCGCGACCGGTGCGGCGTTCCTGAAGACTCTGAAGCAGATGCTCGAAAACCCACTCGCAATGGTTCTCTAAGAGGAATCTCGTGGCGAACTCCTTCGACGTGATCATCCTGGGCGGCGGTCCCGCGGGCTACGTCTGCGCGGTCCGGTGCGCGCAGCTGGGGCTGTCCACTGCGGTCGTCGAGCGCGACAAGATGGGGGGCGTCTGCGTCAACATCGGCTGCATCCCCACCAAGGCGCTGCTCCACTCGGCGCATCTGGCCCACGCCCTCCACTCCGCCGCCGACTTCGGCATCACCGTCGGCGACGTGAAGACGGATTACGGCGTGGCGATGAAGCGCTCCCGGCGCGTGGCGGATACGAACTCGAAGGGCGCCGACTTCCTGATGAAGAAGAACAAGGTCACGGTGATCAAAGGCACCGGAATATTGATGGCAGGCAAGAAGATCAAGGTCGGGAGCGACGTCTACGCGGCGACCAAGGCGGTCATCATCGCCACCGGCTCCCGGGTGAAGGGAATCCCGCAGATCGGTCTCGAGATCAACAAGACCACGGTGATCTCGTCCGATGAGGCGCTCTTCCTCGAGAAGGCCCCCGCGTCCATCGCGGTGGTCGGCGCCGGCGCCGTAGGAATGGAGTTCGCGGACATCTTCAACGCCTTTGGCTCGAAGGTCACGCTGATCGAGGCTCTGCCCCGCATCCTCCCGCTCGAGGACGCGGAGGCCTCGGACACCATGACCAAGAGCTACAAGAAGCGCGGCATCGACGTCCTGGCCGGCGCCAAGGTGAAGAAGGCGGATGTCGGCAAGAGCAAGGTCACGCTGGAAGTCGAGTCCGGCGGGCAGACGCAGAAGGTCGAAGCCGACATGGTCCTCATGGCAGCGGGCCGCGCGGTGAACACCGAGAACATCGGCCTCGCCGAGTGCGGCATCAAGCTGACCGACCGGGGGTTCATTCAGGTCGACGCGAATCTCCAGACGACGGCTCCCGGGTACTACGCCATCGGCGACATCGCCGGGCCGCCCATGCTCGCCCACAAGGGGAGCCGCGAGGGGGTGGTCGTCGCGGAGAAGATCGCGGGCCACAAGGCCCACGCCATCAAGTACGACAATGTGCCCAGCGTCACTTACTGCCATCCCGAAGTCGCGAGCATCGGCCTCTCCGAGGACAAGGCCAAGGAACAGAAGTTCGACTACGTCGTCGGGAAATTCCCCTTCTCGGCCAACGGACGCGCCCGCGGCACGGGCGACACCGAGGGCTTCGTGAAGATCATCCGGGACAAGAAGTACGGGGAGATTCTGGGTGCGCACATCGTCGGCGCCAATGCCTCCGAGATGATCCACGAGCTCGCCGTGGCCCGGGAGAATGAGTACACGGTCGAGGAGATCGACCTGGCCATCCACGCCCACCCGACCATGTCGGAGGCGGTGGCCCAGGCGGCGCTCGATTCCCTCGGACGCGTCATCGACATGTGAGCACGCCGACTGCCGTCGAGCCACCCCAGAAGGACCCGGTCGCCATCGGCCTGGGAGCCCTGGGGTCCGGACTCGGCCTCGGCGGAGGCGTGCTGACGATCTCCCTGGTCCTGGTGCGGGCGGTTCAGCGCGCGAATATCCCGCACCCCGGGGCTGACGCCGTCGTCGACACTTCGACCGACATTCTGGTTGGGCTCTTCGCCGGCCTCGCCGTCGCCGCTTTCTTCGGGTGGCGCCGGTCCCAGGGCGTTGAGAACATCTTCCAGCGCGGCGCCATCGCCGCCATCTCCGCGTTCGGCGCAGTGATGATTGGTTTCCTGATCGCCCCCATTTTCGATCATTTCCTCGGGCTCGTCGGCCTTGGGTTCGCCGGGCTCCTGCTCATCGCCGGCGGCGTCTGGAGCGGCGTGTGGGCGTGCCGGGCCGCTGGATACGGAGCATGAACCGGGTCGAAGTCCTCGACCGCGGCGTGGTTCCCTACGTCGAGGCACTCGAGTACCAGCGCGGCCTGGCGCGCGAACGGATCGAGGGCCGGCTGGACCATGACGTGCTCGTCCTCCTCGAGCATCCCCCCGTGGTCACCCTGGGCCGCTCGTCCCATGCCGAAAACGTGATCCGGTCGGAGGGCATCGACGTCGTGGAAGTCGAGCGGGGCGGAGACGTCACCTATCACGGGCCCGGCCAGCTGGTGGGATATCCGGTTTTCGACCTGCGGAACTACAAGCAGGACCTGCATTGGTATCTCAGGACCCTCGAACAGGCCCTCATCGAAGGCCTGGCGCTTCTGGGCATTCCGGCCGAACGGAATCCCGGCTACACCGGCGTGTGGACGAAGGGACGGAAGATCGCGAGCATCGGCGTGCACGTGAAGCAGTGGGTCACGTGGCACGGGTTCGCGCTCAATGTCACGACGGATCTCGGAGGGTTTGAGCGCATCGTGCCCTGTGGCATTTCCGGCGTAGAGATGACATCGGTCCTTCGGGAGCGGGGCGCCGGGAGCCGCCTCCTCCCTGAGGAAACCCGTACGGCCGTGATCCGCGGGTTCGAGACCGCCTTCCACGTAGAGGCTAGGTCGAGTCGTGCCGCTCCGCGCTCAGCAGCATATGAAACGTCCCGTTGAAAGTCCCTACCCCGGTCAACGTCACCGAGCAGCCGTAGTCGAGCGTCCCGCTCACCGCGGTCAGATGTCCGCCGCTCAGTGAATCAACTCCGATCGTGAACTGCGCCGGCGTGCTCGGCGTGCATACCGGCTGAACGGTCACGACGCCGTCGAACGTGATGGACGGCAAGACCACCGGCCAGGTCATCTGGATCACGGACCCGTGCAGCACCACCGTATCCTCGACCCACCTCCCCGCGTAGCCGACGCCTACGTACTGGCCACTGAACTGGAACGTGCTGGAGTCCAGCACCGGGTTGATCTGGAGCTGGAAGACTCCGGAATCGGGAAATAGTCCAGCGGCGCCGAGCGAGGCGAGTATGCTGTCGAGCGTTGCGGCCGCTCCCCCAGCCGTGACCTTCAGATATCCCGTGTACAACCCGGTCATATCCACGCACAGGACTTGAAGGAGGAGGGTCCGCTTTCCACCGGCAACGATGGTCACGTTGGCATTGCCTGGCGGAATGCACGCGGGCGGCAGACTCGCCAGCACCAGGCTGACCGTCCGTGTCCCCGGGGAGATGCTGCTGAACTGGTAATAACCGGTATCGTCGGTGGTCGCGGTATCGGACCGGGATGAATCGCCGGTGTCGGTTGCCACGACCTTGGCGTGGGAGATCGGGCCCTTCTGAGAGGCGACGGTACCGCTCAGTGGAGGGTTGGATGTGGGCCCGGTCGCGGTGTCGCTATGACACGCAGCGACACCGCAGAGGATGAGGAAGGCGAGGGATCGGTTCATGCCCCCAACCTGGACCGGGGGCGTCACCTGCCCGTCTCTTACGCCTTGCTCGACCCTTCTGCTCGACGCCTTATGCCCCTAGCAGTTCGTAGAACCGCTTGAAGACCTTGATGCCGTCCCACAGCTGTTTGAGGTCCAGCTTCTCATTCGGGGCGTGGAGCCTGTCATCCGGCAAGCCGATACCCGTCATGACAACGGGAGCCCCACCCGATGCCAGCGCCGGAACGATCGGGATCGAGCCTCCGGCGCGAGCGGCGACCGGAGCCCGCCCCACGACCTCCTTGAACGCCTGATCGAGCTTCTTGAAGACCGGGTTCGACAGCTTCATCTGCGCCGGGTCGGCGCCGTGCAGGAAGGTGACCGTCGCCTCGACATACTTGGGCGCCAGCTTCTTCACCGCCGCACGCAGCTGCTTCTCCACCGTCTTCATCTTCTGATTCGGCACGAGCCTGAGGCTCACCTTCGCGGTGGCCAGCGCGGGAATCACCGTCTTCGCGCCTTCCCCGGTGAAGCCGCCCATGATCCCGTGGATCTCGAACGTGGGCAGTGCCCAGAGCCGCTCCAGGACCGAATACTTCTTGAGCCCCGTCAGCGCCTTGGCCTGGACCTGTTTGTCGAGGAAGTTCTTTTCCTTGAACGGCAGACGCCGCCAGGAGGCCAGCTCCTGTCTGGTCGGCGGCTTCACCGCCTGATAGAGCCCCGGGATGTTGATCTTCCCGTCCGGACCCTTCAGCCGGCCCAGCAACCGCGCGAGCTCCTCGTGCGCGTTCGGAGCCGCACCGCCGTACTCGCCGGAGTGGAGATCGGTCTTCGAGGTGCGGACCGAAATCTCCGCGTAGCACAGTCCCCGCAGCGCGGTATAGACCGCGGGCCATCCCGGCGCGACGTACGCCATGTCCGCCACCAGCACCGCGTCCGCTTTGACGCGATGCGGTTCTCGCTTGAGCAAGTCGAAGAGCACTTTGCTGCCGTGCTCCTCTTCGCCCTCGATCAGGAACCGGAGGTTCACCTTCGGGTGACCGGCGGCTTCGATAGCGCGCAGCAGGCAGAACACCTGACCTTTGTCGTCCGCGCTGCCGCGTGCGTAGAGCTTTCCATCTCGAACCGTCGGCTCGAAGGGCGGCGTCACCCACTCGTCGAGTGGATCAGGAGGCTGCACATCGTAGTGACCGTAAATGACCAGTGTCGGCGCACCGGGCGCTTCAGGCCCCACACCCCAAACCACCGGATGCGTTTCACTCGCCAGCAGTTGCACATCAGTGCAGCCTAGACGACGCAGTTCGGTAGCGACCCATTCGGCGGCCCGGCGGCAATCCTGGTCGTGCTTCGGCAATGTGGAAATCGACGGAATCCGAAGGAATTCCGCGAGCTCAGCAAGAAGTCGGTCGTTATTCATGGTGCCGGAAAATTATTAGGCGCCCTGTCGACTAGCCAGCGGCCCTGCTGGGGGTAGATTCTCGCCAATGCGGACCACCGCGTCATTCGAATTGTTTCCTGACGCTCCCTCGGAGCGCGCCATGGTCCGCGCACGCTGGTTGGCCCGCGAAGGCCGGCTCTCCGAAGCGGAATCCGCATACCGCGACGCCCTCACGACGTATCCCGACTTGAAGCCCGCGTGGGCCGAGTACTTTGAGCTGTTGCGGTCCCAGAAGCGCTCGGCGGACGCGCTCCGGCTCGCGTTCGGGGCGAGGACCCAATTCGGCGAAGCCGCGTTCGCCCTGGCGCTCGAAGGCGCGGCGCTCATCGAGCTCGACCGCTTCCGCGAAGCCCTCGAGGTCCTGGAACACGCCGTCGAAGCCGACCCCGATCTCGCGGTCGTCTGGCACGAGCTCGGCTACGCGGCGTACCGGCTCGGCGACCGGAACCGCGCCCTGCTGGCACTCGATCGCGCATTCGCGCTCGAGCCTCATGGCGCCACACTCCGGCTCCGCGGCAAAGTGCTGCGCGACGCGGGCCGCTATCAGGCCGCCGAAGTCGCCTTCGAAGCGGCGGCACAGTCGGCCGAACATGACGAGCAGTGGGATGAGGCGACCGACGAGGTCGCGATTACCCGTCGCTACGCGCTCTACGCCCCGCGGAAGCCCGCCGATCTCGGTCCCGCCGAGCGGTGGTTCGCGGACACGGGAGCCGTGTTGCTGGCGTCCGGCCATGCCGCGGCCGCGCCGGAGGACGCCGCATTGGTCGAAGGGCTGGTCGAGCTCGCCTCTGACTCCCGCTGGCGGTTCGGCCAGATCGTCAAGTTCGGCGAGGACAAATCCGGCCTCTGGCTCCCCCTCTCGAACGGGCTCAACGCGCCGCTCGTGAGCGCCGGAGGCCTCGACCCGGCCGCGGTGCCGCTCGTGGTCGCGCCTCAGCCCCTGACCGGTGATCCGGCGTGGGACGCCGCGGTCCGTGCCATCGAGTCGCGGAACGCCGGCTGCGTGTTTGTGCTCGAGCAAGCGGGCTCAGGTCCCGCCCGCGCCGACGTGGTCGGTGTCCTCACCGACGACGGCGTCCGCCGCCCCGGCACCCCGAGTCCCAGTCACGCATTGACGGAAGCGCAGCACCCCGCGGCCCGCCTGGCCTCGCGGCGTCTGGCGCTTTCCTGATGAGTCCCGGCACCGCTCCGGTGGTCCCCCCGGCCATGTCGGGGAAAACCATCGTCCAGAGTCAGTTCGACCGCGCGGCCAACCTCGTCAACATGGAATCGTACATGCGCCGGATCCTCCTCTCTCCCTTCCGGGAGATGACGGTGGACTTGCCGATCCGCATGGACGACGGCCGCATCGAGGTCTTCACCGGGTACCGGATTCAGCACAATGGTGCGCGGGGTCCGTGCAAGGGGGGCATTCGCTATCACCCCCACGCGGATCATGACGAGGTCTTAGGGCTCGCCACGATCATGACGTGGAAGACCGCGCTGATGGACATCCCCTTTGGGGGAGCCAAAGGCGGGATCTCGGTCGATCCCCGCAAGCTGTCGTCCCTCGAGCTCGAACGCCTCACCCGCCGGTTCACCCAACGCATCGCCATCATCCTCGGTCCCTATCGCGACATCCCCGCGCCCGACGTCAACACCAACGCGCAGGTCATGGCCTGGATTCTGGACGAGTATTCGAACCGCCAGGGCTATTCGCCCGCCGTCGTCACCGGAAAGCCGATTTCCCTCGGTGGATCACTCGGCCGCGAAGAAGCCACCGGCCGGGGCGTGATGTATGTGATGGAGGAGTACGCCCGGGACTTCGGCGTCCCCCTCAAGGGCGCCCGCGTGGTCATCCAGGGATTCGGCAATGTCGGCGCGCACCTGGCCCGTTTGCTCGATACCGAGACGGGCGCGAAGGTGATCTGCGTCAGCGACGTCGATGGCGGCATCGTGAACGAGAACGGGCTCGACATCAAAGGCCTGCTGGCGCACGTCGCACAACGGAAGCCGGTCCCGGAGTGGAAGGGCGGCAAGCGGATCACGAATGATGAGCTGTGGAAGGTCCCGTGCGAGTGGCTCGTGCCGGCGGCCCTGGGCAGCGTCATCACGAAGGAACACAACGCGAGCGACGTCGACTGCAAGGTCATCGTCGAGGCCGCCAACGAGCCGACGACCCCGACGGCCGATCTGATCCTGGCCGAGCGGAAGATCCCGGTGATTCCGGATTTTCTGGCGAACGCGGGTGGCGTGACCGTGAGCTACTACGAGTGGGCCCAGAACCTTCAGCAGTATCGCTGGACCCACGAGCAGGTGAACAAGGAGCTGAAGGCCACGATCACGAAAGCCTACGCGGCCGTGCGGGATCTCGCCCAGGAGAAGGATGCGACGTTCAGAACGGCGGCGTACGCGATTGCGATTCAGCGAGTGGCGGAGGCGGAAAGACTCCGGGGCAATTAAGGAGTCACCCCACTCTGCGAATACAGTGCCTGATAGGGATCCGCACCTGGTTTGGTAAGCACCCGCAGCTTGATCAGCCTGATGGTCTCGGGCAGGTTGACGTTGTTCGCCAGATAGAACTCATCGAACATATTGAGATTCAGCCGGTAGAGCCGCTGCGCCACGACCACCGCGTTGTTCAGGGGCGCGTTCGCGAACCACCGCCAGTCGTACGTCTCGAGCCCCTGCCCCACCGGCCCCACCAGCTGGGTCCGCGCCCATCCGAAGAGATCACTGCGAGTCTTCTGTAACGCGTCTCCCGAGAGCGGCACCGCGTAGGCGGAATCGAGGCGCCGGGCGAGTTCCGCGTAGAACACATCCAGGGTCCGCTCATCCCGCCAGCGCGCCGCCGCACGATTGGCATCGATCGTATCCCCCCGCGAGCGGAAAAAGGCCTGTGCCCCGCGGTACCCCACAAAATTCGCGAAGCTCTCATCGAACGGTGTATTACTCGGCACATACAATGTGTTGTGCGCCAGCTCGTGAATCACCGTCGCGACGAGCTCCATCGTGTCCCGGTCGACGGCCGTCGAGAGCAAGGGGTCGGAGAAGTACCCGAGCGTGGAGAACGCATCCGACACCCGGAGATACACGTCGTTGCCTGCCGCCTCCTGCTCAGCCGCGGCTTTCCGTGCTGCGTTGAGATTGAAGAATCCCTTGTAGGGCACCTTCCCGACGATCGGGTAATCCCACGTGACTTCCCGGAGCTTGTCCTTCCGAGAGGCGGTGAGCACCAGGAGCAGGGTGTCCCGCCCCACGTTCGCATAGGTCGTGTAGGTGTCGCCGGCGGTGAGATGAAGCGAATCGGCGGCGAAGGCCCGGGCGGCGAGGACGAGCTTGAGGCGCTGGAGCAGCGCGGGAGGGGTCTTGGGATCAGCGACCAGAGAAGTCAGCGAGCGGCGCTTGAGGAGAATCCGCGCCTCCTCCCAGCCGCCGCGGGCGATGTAGCGGACGTCCGGGAACAGGATCAGCGCCAGCACCACCAGCACGGCGGCGCCCAGCGCCAGCCTGAGCATCAGACGCCGGATCAGCCCCCACCGGCTTCCGTCATTTCTGCGGCGGTCGACCACTACGGAGTCCATCGCACCCCAATCCTGTGTCGGGCATCCCCACGGCTGTCGAGCGGCCGGTAGGCATAATCAATATGGAAGCGGCCGAGCTCGATGCCCCCGCCGGCGCTCACCTTCGAGACGCCCGGTGCCAGTGACGCCGTCCCGTAGGCCACCCGGCCCACCAGGACGACGCCCCCGAGCACGAATCCCGCCTCCAGGCCCTGCACCAGCTCCGCATGCTTCCCGGCAAGCCACTGGGCTTCGAGCGTCGTGAGCAGCCGGTATGCCCCCTCGGGATCGACGTAATTCATGGTAAACCCCGTTCTGACGCGTCGCGGAAGAACGCCGCCCGCGGAGTCCCCGCCGATGTTCTGCACCCCCACGCCCAGCGCGAAGAGGTCGAAGACCGGAAGCGCCGCACCGACATCCCCAGCCCACATCCCGGCCGCCGGTGTCCCGGGGCCGTGGGCGTACTTGCCGGTGACACCAAAAGCCAGGAGACCCCGGCGGTACACGAGAGAAGATGCCACAATCGCGTCATCGTGAGTGAGCGATCCGGGAGTGCTCAGGACCTGCGCACCGGAACCCCAGTCGAACCGGCCCAACCGGAGGGCCACGGCGCCGAGGGAAAGGGCCGACCCGCCGGGGATCGAGGCATATGAGGCTTCGATCGCCATGTGCCGGACTGTCGCCAGGCCAGCCGGGTTCGCGAAGATCACCGACGCGTCCCCGACCAGCGCGGCCCCGGCACCGCCCAACCCGACCGAGCGCACGGAGGCCGGCACGCCCTCGATGGACGGAGACTGTCCCCGCGTGACGGACGCTGCACACAACCCGAGAACCGCCAGCGCCGCGGCGCCGCGACTCATGTCGTGGGAACTGGCGCGACTGGAGGGGGAGGTGGGACTTCGGCGGGTGCCAGCTCCCCGACCGCGCCCAATGCCCGCTTGAAGAGAATTGGTCCGGCCACCTCGTGGATCCCGATCATCGTGACGATGAGGGCATAGAGGGAGACACCCCACTCGGGGAATGAGTACCGGGCCACCGTGGCCAGGCCGAGCGCGATACCCGCCTGCGACACCACGCCCATCCATCCCCATTCCGCGAACTGCGGCTCGACGGACGGAGAACGCCCCGCCCAGCGGAATCCGGTACGGAGACTGATCGCCCGAAGTCCCACGAGCAGGACTACCCAGGGGAACATCTCGCTCAGCGCCGTGAGGCTCACCGAGGCGCCGGCGAGCGCGAAGAACACCGTGTAGACAGGTCGCGCGCCGCGCCGCAATTCGGCGCGCAAACGCTCGCCTTCCACCTTGGAAAAGTTCTCGAGATAGAAGCCGGCGGCGAGCGCGATCAAGAGCGCCTGCAGGTGCAGCAGCCGGGCCACTTCGGCGGTCACAACCGCCAGGGCCACCAGGAACAGTGCGGTGTCCCGGCGGACCGCATGCAGGTACTGGGAGACGATCCATCCGAGAACCAGGCCGGCCCCCACCGAAGCCCCGATCCCGACCAGGGCCGACATCACCGCCCCGATGTCAACCGCTCCCTTCTGCGCGACGGGGCGCGTCAGCTCGAGCACCACGGTCAGCAGGAGCATCAGAACGACGTCGCCGATCACCGTCAGATTCAAGATCCCGCGAGCGAAGGGCCCCCGCGCGCCCGTTTCACCCATGATGGCGATGGTTGCGGCCGGAGAGAACGCTGCGGCGCAGGTCCCCAGCACCACCGCCATGGCGACCACGTTCCCGAACGGCTGGTTGCGGGCGAGCGGGAACCACGGAGACAAGGCCAGAACCACCACGGTTACGGCAATGAACGAGAGTCCGATCCCGCCGATGGCCAGCCGGGCGAGCCGGCGCGCCTGCGCCCGAAGCTCACCCACCACCAGCTCGCTCCCCGCGGAGAAGGCGATCAGCGCCACCGCGGCGTCCGAGATGAACTCGAGGGTATGGACCTCGTCCGCGCGGACGAACCCGAGCCAGGCGGGCCCGAAGATGAATCCGATGACGAGGTAACCGGTGAGGCGCGGGAGCTTCCACCGGGAAACGATGTCCGCCCCAAGCTGTGCGGCGATGAGCAGGAAGCCGATCGCGAGCGTGGCACGCGCTTCGAGGAGGCCTCCCGCGGTGAGATGGTGAAACAACGCCATCATCACCGCGACGACGATCAGGCTTGTGACGGCACGCATCGGCGGAAATCTCCCGTCCCCGTGGAGTTTTGACAATGCAGTCGCACGCGGATAATTTTCCTTCGATGTCGTTCGTTCATCTCCACACCCACAGCGAATACTCCCTCCTCGACGGCGCCAACCGGATTCCGGAACTCCTGGACCGCGTGCAGGGGTTGGGGATGGATTCGCTCGCCATTACCGACCACGGCAACCTCCATGGCGCCTGGGCCTTCTATAATGAGGCCAAGGCCCGGAAGGTCCGCGCCATTCTCGGATTCGAGGCCTACCTCGCGTTCGGCTCCCGGCATTTGCGTGAGAAGGTGCCCGACGCCCCCGGCTCGTACTCGCACCTGGTGCTCCTCGCCAAGAACCGCACCGGCTACAAGAACCTCATCAAGCTGTCGTCCATCGGATTCCTCGAAGGCTTCTACCGGCGCCCCCGGATCGACCGGGAGGTGCTCGAAGCCCACAACGAGGGAATCATCTGCCTGGCGGCCTGCCTCTCCGGCGAGGTCTCCCTCTACCTGAGGCAGCAGAACTACGCGCAGGCCAAGGCCTCCGCCGAGTACTTCGCCCGCCTGTTCGGGCCCGATGGGTTCTTCCTGGAAGTGCAGGATCATGGGCTCCCTGAAGAGAAAACCGTCGCGGCCGGGATGTTCCAGCTCGCACAGGATTTGGGCCTCCCGGCGGTGGTGACGAACGACGCTCACTACTTGATGAAGGAAGACGCCGAGGCGCACGACGTGCTCCTCGCCATCGGCACCGGCAAGGACCTGGACGATCCCAAGCGGTTCCGGTTCACCGGCTCGGAGAGCTACGTGAAGTCGGAGAAGGAGATGAAGCTCCTGTTCCCGAATCGCCCGGACCTCCTCACCGAGACCCAGCGGATCGCGAACCTCTGCGAATTCGACTTCGAGAAGAAGTACTTCCTGCCCCAGTATCCACGTCCCGCGGAGTTCGCGTCCGACAACGACTTGCTGGTCCACCTGGCGCAGGACGGCGCCGGAAAGCGGTACGGCTCCCCCCTGCCCGACCCGGTGAAGCAGCGGCTCGAGTACGAGCTGGACGTCATCAAGCGGACCGGGTACGCCGGCTACTTCCTGATCGTCGCGGACCTGATGCGCGCCGCGCGGGAACGCGGGATCCCCGTAGGTCCCGGACGCGGCTCGGCCGCCGGCTCGCTGGTGGCCTATTCCCTCGCCATCACCAACGTCGACCCCCTGAAGTTCGATCTCCTCTTCGAGCGCTTCCTCAATCCTGAGCGCGTCTCGATGCCGGATATCGACCTCGACTTCTGCTTCGAGCGTCGCGGCGAGATGATCGAGTACGTCCGTGACCGGTACGGCCGCGACTCGGTGGGCCAGATCATCACATTCGGGACCATGAAGGCGCGGGCCGCATTCCGGGATGTCGCCCGGACGTTGCGGATGGACATCGGTGACGTGGACCGGACCACGAAGATGATCCCTGCCGGCCCGGCGTTTTCCCTGACGCTCGCCGAAGCGGCGGAAAAGGTCCCGGAGCTCAAGGCTCTGGCCCAGAGTGACGAGCGCGTCCGGAAAGTGCTCGACCTGGGCGAGCGGATCGAGGGACTGTCGCGGCACTCGTCGGTGCACGCGGCAGGCGTCGTCATCGCCCCCGGACCGCTGACCGACTACGTGCCCGTCTGCACGGCCCCGCAGGACGACGACGCCATCATCACCCAGTTCGACATGGTGGCGCTCGAAAAAGTCGGGATGCTGAAGATCGACTTCCTGGGCCTCAAGACGCTGACCGTGATTCACGACGCGGCGGAGATGGTGAAGGAGCGCAAGGGCGTCACGATCGATCCAGACGCGCTCGCACTCGACGACCCGGCCGTATACGCCACCCTCCGCGCGGGACGCACCGCCGGGGTCTTCCAGTTCGAATCGCCGCTGGCGACCGACTGCCTGCGCAACATGAAGTGCGACCGCTTCGACGACCTGGTCGCCGCCAACGCTCTGCTCCGCCCCGGTCCGCTCGATACCGGGATGCACCTGGTCTTCATCAACCGGAAGCTCGGCCGCGAAGCGGTGAAGTACCCGCACCCCGCCCTCGAGGAGGTGCTGAAGCCCACGTACGGCGTCATCACCTACCAGGAACAGGTGATGCGGATCGCCAACGTGCTCGCCGGGTTCTCGCTCGCCGAAGCCGACGTGCTGCGGAAAGCGGTGGGAAAGAAGGACCAGGCCCTCATCGATGCCGAGCTGAAGCGGTTCGTCGAGCGCGCGATCGCGAACGGCCATGCGAAGCCGGTGGTCGAGGAGCTCGCCCGGCAGATCGAAACGTTCGGCCGCTACGGGTTCAACAAATCGCACGCCGTCGCCTACTCGGTGCTGTCGTATCAGACCGCGTGGTTCAAGACCCACCACCCGGCCGAATTCATGGCGGCGTTGCTGTCGTCGGAAATCGGCAACACCGACAAAGTCGTCCAGTACATCGCGGAAGCGCGCGAGCTCGGCCTCGACGTGCTCCCCCCCGACGTGAACGAATCCGGATTCAAGTTCACCGTGGTCGGAGACAAGCGGATCCGCTTCGGCCTGGGCGCCATCAAGAACGTCGGCGCGGGCGCGATTGCCTCGATCCTGGCGGGACGGAAGGACGGTGAGGCCTACCACTCGCTCGTCGACCTCTGTGACCGCATCGACCTGCGGCTCTGCAACAAGCGGGTGATCGAAGCGCTGATCGACGCCGGCGCCTGTGACTCGCTGGGCGGCCACCGGGCGCAGGTGATCGCGGTCCTCGAACGGGCACTGGCCGAGGCGCAGGTGCGGCAGAATGAGCGCTCCGCCGGTCAGGGGGCCCTCTTCGCCGACGCCACCCCCTCGGCCCGCCCCGGACTGGCGCTGCCCGACCTGGCTCCCTGGACCGAGCATGACCGCCTGACACGTGAAAAAGCGGTGCTTGGCTTCTTCATTTCCGGGCATCCCCTCGCCAAATACCGCACCGAGGTAGAGCTTTTCGGGACCCGGACGACGGCCACCCTGGGACAATGGAGTGACCAGCGGATCCGGATCGCCGCGGTTGTCACCGTGGTGAAGCGGCAGGTCTCGAAGAAGAGCGGAAGTGAGTATGCCCGGCTCACCCTCGAGGACTTCCACGGGACCGCTGAAGCCCTGGTGTTCCCGGAAGCCTGGTCGAAGCTGAATAGCACCATCCAGGCGGACAAAGCGCTGCTCCTCACCGGGGGGCACAGCGCGCGGGACCGCGGCGAAGAGCAGGCTCCCTTCATTGTGGAGCAGGCCGAGCCGCTGGACGAGCTGCGCGCGCGTGGCGCGGTGGGGTTGGCACTCCGGTGGGACGCGGGTCACCCGCCTGCCCCGGACGCGGCGCGCGCCGCCGCGGCGCTCTGCGCCTCGCACCCGGGCACGACACCCCTGCTGGTCGAGTGGGCGGACGGGAACGGCGGGAGCAGCGCCGGCGAAGGCGTCCAGGTGTTGCTGCGCAGCCGGAGCATGAAGGTGGACGCCGCCGAGGATCTGGTGGCTGCCCTGCGCGACCTCCTGGGGTCCGACGCGGTGATCTTCAGAAAAGCGAGCTGACATGGCTGTCTACATACTCGACTTCGAACGCCCCCTCCTCGAGCTGGAAAAACAGATCGAGGAGGTCAAGCGCGCCGCGGGTGAAGCCGGCGGCGACCGCGCCAAGGAGGTCGAGTCCCTCGAGACCAAGCTCGCCGAGCTACGGGCCGACATCTACAGGCAGCTCACGCCGATGCAGCGGGTGCAGGTGGCCCGGCATCCGAAGCGCCCGTACACGCTCGACTACCTGCGAACCGTCTTCACCGACTTCGTGGAGCTGCATGGCGACCGGCTCTTCCGTGATGACCCCGCCATCGTCGGCGGCTGGGCGCGTCTCGACGGCGAGACGGTGATGGTGGTCGGCACGCAGAAGGGCCGCGACACCAAAGAGAACTTGAAGCGCGACTTCGGCATGGCCCACCCCGAGGGCTACCGGAAGTCCCTGCGCTTGATGAAGCTCGCGGAGAAGTTCCACGCGCCCATCATCACCCTCATCGACATCGCCGGCGCCCACCCTGGCCTCGGCGCCGAGGAGCGTGGGCAGGCGTCAGCGATTGCGACCAACCTGATCGAGATGGCCGGGTTGCAGACGCCTATCATCGCGGCCGTGATCGGTGAAGGCGGTTCCGGCGGAGCGCTCGCCATCGGTCTCGCCGACCGCGTACTGATGTTCGAGAACTCGGTGTACTCCGTGATTTCGCCCGAAGGGTGTGCGGCCATCCTCTGGAAGGACGCGGCGCAGAAAGAGCGGGCCGCCGAGGCCCTGAAGCTCACAGCACAGGACCAGCTCGAGCTGGGCGTGATCGACGAGATCATCCCGGAGCCCATGGGCGGCGCGCACACGGACCCGGACGCCTCGGCGCTGGCGCTGGGGGACGCGCTCAAGCGGCATCTCCGGCAGCTCCGGAAGATCAAGACCGACAAGCTGCTGGCCCGGCGGGAAGAGAAGTATCTGTCGATGGGTGTGCTGCTCGAGCAGTGAGCACAAGCCAAGTCTACGAAGTCCGGTTCAAGGGTCGGCGGAACGAGTACTTCTCCTGGTCCGCCCCTGATTCCCTTTCACTCAATCAAGCGGTGATCGTCGACGCCGAACGCGGCCAGGATCTGGGGCGCGTATCGGCGGTCGGGGAGATCGCGGAGAAGAAGTGCACCCGCTGCGGCAATTGCGGCGGCGGCCCCACGGACCCCGGAGCCACCCGCCGCCGCATTCTCCGAGCCGCCACATCCGCAGACGTGGCGACCGCCGAGTCCCTGCGGCGCGACGAGGATCAGGTCCGGAGTGCCGCTCGCGAGAAGGTGCGGGAGCACAACCTTCCGATGAAGGTCACCGACGCCGAGTGGCAGTGGGACCGGAAGAAGCTCACGCTCTACTTCACAGCCGAGCAGCGGGTGGATTTCCGGACGTTGGTGCGGGACCTGGCGTCGCGCTTCCACACCCGCATCGAGCTGCGCCAGATCGGCGCCCGGGACGAGGCGCGCAGGCTCACGGGTGTGGGCCGCTGCGGCCGGGAATACTGCAGCGCCAGCTGGCTTCCCGAGCTCAAGCCCGTGAATCTGTCGGTGGCCAAGGCCCAGCACTTGTCGCTCAATCCGGCCCAGATCTCCGGGCCCTGCGGGCGCCTCCTCTGCTGTCTTCACTATGAGCACGATTTCTATGTCGAGAGCCGCAAGCGCTTTCCCAAGGAAGGGAAAGTGCTCCGCACGGCTGCCGGCGACGAAAAGGTCCTGTCCGTGGACATTTTCCGGGACCGCGTGACCCTGCGCTCGGACGCCGGTACGACCAGAACCATCGAGCTCGCCCAGCTGAATGCGGAGGTCGCGTCGGGGGGTCAACCGGTGGCTGCGGTGGCCGTCGCACCGGAGCCGCCCGTGGTCAAGACACCGGTGCCGCCCAAGGCACCGGCGTCCAGGCAGCAGCAGCCCAAGACGCAGCAGCCGAAGCCACCACCGCAGGGTCAGGAGCAGAGTCAGGGTGGCGACGGCCAACGCCGTCGTCGCAGGAGGAATCGGAGACGTCGTGGTGGCGGTGGTGGCGGAACTCCGGGTACGTCCCCCGCGGGAGGACCACCCTCTGCCTAAGTACTACGTTACCACTGCTATCGACTACTCGAACGGCGATCCGCATCTGGGGCACGCCCTCGAGAAGGTCGGCGCGGATGCGATGGCCCGGTACCGCCGCATGGCGGGAGACCACGTCCATTTTGTGATGGGGATGGACGAGCATTCGCAATCGGTCATCCAGGCTTCCGCGAAGACGGGGATTTCTCCCCAAGCCTGGGTCGACCGCATGGCCAAGACCTTCGCCGACTACTGGCAGCTGCTCGAGTGCAGTCACGACGACTGGATCAGGACCACGGAGCCACGGCACGCACGCACGGTCACGGCGCTCCTCGAGCGGATCAAGGCGAAGCACCCGGAGCACCTATTCGAGTCCGAGTACGAGGGGCTCTATTGTACGGGATGTGAGGAGTTCAAGCAGGATGCCCAAATCGTCGACGGGCACTGCATCGAACACCCCACCCTGACCCTCGTCCCTACGAAAGAACGCAACCACTTCTTCAAGCTCAGCGCCTACGCCGACCAGGTGCATGGGCTGATCAGGAACGGGACGTTCGCGGTGGAGCCCGAGATTCGCCGCAACGAGATTCTGCGCCTGATCGAGATGGGCCTGCAAGACATTTCGATTTCGCGTGTGCGTCTGCCGTGGGGCATCCCGTTCCCGGGAGACCCGGAGCAAACTGTCTACGTCTGGTTCGACGCGCTGATCAACTACCTCTCGGCGACGGGATTCCCGGATGCGGGCTTCGAACGCCTGTGGCCCGCGGACCTGCACGTGATCGGCAAAGGCATCACCCGGTTCCATTGCGTGATCTGGCCCGCGATGCTGCTGGCCGCGGACGTACCCCTCCCCAAGGAAGTGTGGGCGCACGGATACGTGCAGTGGGCGGGCACGAAGATGAGCAAGACGGCCGGGACGGCGGTGAATCTCGCCGAGGCCATCAAGCGGCATGGTCCCGACCCGTTGCGCTACTTCCTGCTGCGGGAGATCGGGTTCGCTGGTGACGGCGACTTCACCTGGGAACGTTTTGACGCGCGCTACTCGGCGGACCTCGCGGACACGTTCGGCAATTTCGTGTCGCGGACGCTGTCAATGGTGCATCGCTACCGGAACGGGACGGTGCCCGCCGACCCCAGGCGTTTCGACACGCCACTCGAACACGACTCGGTGAAGTGGACGGCGCAGTACCGCACGGCGATGGACGCGCTCGACCTTCAGGGCGGCGCCGCGGCGCTCATCGAGCTCGCGACGCGCGCCAATCGCTACGTCGAAGAAACGGCGCCGTGGAAACTCGCGAAGGCCGGCGACGAGCAGACCCTCGACTCGGTCCTCGCAAATCTCACGCGCGCGGTGCACCGGCTCGCGATCCTCGCTGGGCCATTTCTTCCGGCCAAAGCCGCCGAGATCTGGTCCCTGCTCGGCGATCCCAAACCGTTCGCCGAGGTTCGCCTGACCGACCTGGATGCTCCTCTTCGGTCAGGCACAGCTCTGCTGAAACCTTCGATCCTCTTCCCGAAGCCGCAAAACTGACCCCGGGCGTCAGCCCGGGGTGGCCCTCAGGTTAAGCCGTTGTTTCATAGTGGCTTGACACTGGCTGGTACGTGTTGACGATCCTGGTACACAGGCCTATTTTTGCCGCTCCTGTGCAACTGAGGCGTGAGTGAAACAGAAGGCTGATCGCCGCTGGACCGTCATGGTGGTGCCACACGGATCGGGTTCGTCCCGCGCCGTGGAGGTATCGCTGTCGGTGGTCAAGGCGCTGATCGGCTTCGGCTCCGTCCTCGGCCTGGTGTTGGTGGTGCTCGGTGGCGCGGCGCTCACGCGCGGCATTTCGATCACGCGGTCGCGCGCCTTGGAGCGCGAGAACCGGCTGCTCTCGGACGAGCTGCAGCGCATGCGCTCACGGCTCGCCGATCTGCAGGACACCCTGCATGTGTTTTCGCAGCGCGACGAAGAGGTCCGCCTCCTCGCCGGGCTCGCGCCGCTCGACTCGAGCGTCCGTCAGGCCGGCATCGGTGGACCGCAGGGCGCGTGGTCGGAGCGTGACTCGCTCGCCGCTATCGGACCGAGCGGACAGCAGGCCCTCGCCGTGCGTCAGGACATGGACGGACTGATCCGCCGCGCCGACATCCTCTCAAAGTCGGTGAGTGAGGCATACGACTCTCTGCATTCGCACCAGGCGCGCTTCGCCTCGACGCCGTCGATCATGCCCACCAAGGGGTGGCTGACGAGCGCGTTCGCCAGTGAGCGCGTGCACCCCATCCTCCACCTGGCCCGCCCGCATGAGGGTATCGATGTCGCCGCGCCGATGGGCGCCGAGATCGAGGCACCGGCCGCGGGCACGGTGACGGAAGTGAAGTGGGAGGATGGCTACGGGAACTTCGTCACCATCGATCATGGCTATGGTCTGGTGACGCGGTATGCGCACTGCTCGAAGATCCTCGTGGTGCGCGGTCAGCGCGTGAAGCGCGGCCAGAAGATCGCCCTCGTCGGTGCCACCGGCCTCGCCACCGGTCCCCACCTCCACTACGAGGTGTGGGTGAACGGCAAGCCGGTCGATCCGTTCCACTACGTCATGCCGGATGCGATTGTAGACTAGTGACCGGTGGTCAGTGGCCGGTCGAAAAGAAGCCCCGGGATTCCCCCCGGGGCTTTGTCTTGCTGGCCACTGACTCTGGCCACTTTCAGTGCGAGAAATCAACCTTGGGAGCCGTAGCCGCATCCGCGCTCTGGACATCGAAGTACGGCCTCGCACTCTTGCCGATGATCTTGGCGGTCATCACGGCCGGGAAGCGCCGGATGTAGGCGTTGTAGGTGTTCACGGCCTGGTTGTAGTCCTGCCGCGCCACCGCGATCCGGTTCTCCGTCCCCTCGATTTCATCCTGCAAGGACTTGAAGTTCTCGTTCGATTTGAGCTGCGGGTAATTCTCGGCGATCGCCAGCAGCCGTCCGAGGGGCGCCGTCAGCCCTGCGTTGGCCGTCGCCATCTGCGAGAGGTCACCGCTCTGCACCGCGCCGGCGAGCTTGGCGCGCGCATTGGCCACCGAAATGAAAATGGTGTCTTCCTGCTTGGCGTAGCCCTTCACCGTCGCGACCAGGTTGGGAATGAGGTCGGCCCGGCGCTGCAGCTGCACCTTGATCTGCGCGCCGGCCTGATTCACCTGCTCGTCGTAGGTCTGAATCGTGTTGTATCCGCAGCCGGCCGTTCCCGTCAGCAGCACGAGGCCGAGCATCATCCATCGACGTGCGTTCACCGTCCACCGCTCCTTGTGGGTAGTGCGTTCACGTACTCCGCCGTCCGCGTCACCGCGGTGAGATACCCTACGACCTGGGGATCGTCAGGGTTCAGCTTCGGCGCCTTCCGCTCGCGGGCTGCCAGCGCGAGGGCCGTCACCGGTCCGGCGTCGAATCCGACGCGAGCCGCGGCGGCGGCGACCAGCGCCGTCCGCTCAGCCGGCGCCTCCTCTCCCGAAACCCGTAACAATGCCCGCAGCATGGTCAGGAATCCTGCGACGCTGCCCGCGATGGCGTTTCCAAGCGCGGCGGGATTTCCCGACGTCGCGAGGAACGCCTGCCGGAGCCGCACCACCTTGCCTCGCAGTTCGTGCTCGAGCTGGCGCCGGACATCCTCATCAGCGATCGAGACCCCGGCCCACGGATCGCGCCCGGCCAGCACCTTGTGGTGCGCTTTGGCGTCGAGGAACTCGATGGCGAAGGCATCGGCCGAGTCACGCCATTCGGACTCGCTGAACACGAGCGGTGCAGGATGGCCGGCCTTGATCCAGGAGCCGCTGGCTCCAGCCAGTGACGCCAGGAGTCCCGAGTCCACACGGTCGCAGATCACGAGGGTGTCGACCGAATCCGTGATGTTGCGCCGCGCGGCGGAGCCGAAGACGACGAGGCTCACCAGGCGCGCGCCCACGGCCCCTCGGACGCTGTCCGCGAACTGGTCGACGGTCATGTTGGCCACGTTAGAAGCTCCCTCCTGCGCCGCCCCCGGAAAAGCCACCTCCACCTCCGAACCCGCCAAAGCCCCCGCCGCCACCGCCTCCTCCGAACCCTCCGAAGCCGCCGAAGCCACCACCCCCACCCCAGCCGCCCCACCGATTCCGGCGCCCCGACATGCTGGACAGGATGAGCCACGGAAGCAGGCCACCCCCGCCGCGTCTTCGAATGACGTTCACCAGCGTGAGGCCCACGAAAATGATGAACAGGACCGGAATCCACGGGGCGATGGTCGTCTTGAAGCCGAGCCCCGGACGGGGTGCATTTGACGGATCGAGGGTGACGTGGAACTCGTTGGCGAATCGTTGGGCAACGAGCGCGGTCGCGTCGACCAGCGCGCCATTGTAGTCCGCGTTGCGCAGCTGCGGCATGACCGCATCGCGGTCGCGTCCTGCCTCCGCATCGGTGACGATCCCTTCGGATCCCGTCCCGGTCGCGATGAAGAACTCGCCCTTATGGCTGCTCGTCCGGGGTACCAGGAGAATGACGATACCCCGGTTGCGCGCCGGATCGCCCGGATTCCCCTTTTGCCCCACGCCCCACTGGCGCCCGATCTCGAGCGCGACATCCCCCGCTTCGCGGCCCTGGAGATCGGGGAGCGTGACGACCGCGATTTCGCCTCCGGTCTTGGATTTCAGATCCTCGATCACGGCGGTCATCTTCTGGATCGAGGCCGAGTCGAGTACGCCGGCGAAATCGGAGACGTAGCCCCTGGGCGCCGGGATGGTGAGCGCCTGCAGGATCAGGAGGAGACGGCCGACCATGGTGAGCACGCGCCGAATCTACGCGATCCTGACATGGTTTGTGTCACCCGGGCGCTGGACGGTGCTTGACCCCTTCCGGCAGGCATCCCAAGATGCACCGTGGAACTCTGGTTCCCGCATGTCAGGAGGACTCTCCATGGCCTCTCACGCCCATTCCTTCATCCTCGGCGCTTTGTGCACCGCGGCCGTGGTCGCCTGTCACCCCCGCCCCCTCACCTCCGGAATGCCGGGCCCGGGCGACAAGAAGGTCATTACCGAGGAGATGATCGCACACACCGGCGCCAGCACCGCCTGGGATGTGCTCCGCCGGGAAGAGCCGCAGATGACGTTTCGCGAAAATTCCAATGGCCAGCCGACCCGCATGGAGCAGCGCGGGCAGACCAGCATGGTGCTGTCCGATGCGCCCCTGGTGTACGTCGACGGCGCCCGTCTGGCCGACTACCGTACGCTCAAGGACATCCCCGCCTCCACCCTCAAGCGGATCGAGATCCTCAACTCCATCGAGGCCACGACGCGATACGGGACTGATGCCGAGGGGGGCGCGATTCTGATTTTCACGAAGAACGGAAGCACCGGGTCCTAAACCGGATACTGAACGTGCCGACGGGCGGGAGCATGGATCTGCTCCCGCCCGTCGTGTCCCATCCCTGCTCGTCGACGATCAGGGCAAGCGGTCGAGACACTGCGTGAAATTGGGATTGTTCTGCTCGGCCTGTGGCACAGGGTAGTTGTAGTCTCCCCCGTAGGTCAGGCCGTTCTTGAAGTACGCGCCCGTGGGCCAGATGCTGCTGGCCGCAAGGCCGTACCCGCCACGAGTCCCCAACGGACGCACCAGCCGCCGGAGGTCGTTCAAGCGGTGGGCGGTGAGCCAGAGCCAGTGGGCGCGCTCACTGAAGAGCATGGTGATCGCGGCCGCACCGTTCGCCGGCGGAGCCAGGGCCGTCATGTTGGCGATCGGCTGGTCCACCGTCGGAAGGGACGGTGTGCCCGCCTGGATGTACGCCGGCATGGCGGTCCGGGGCCCGTTGAGGAAGGTCATGAACCCGGTCGTGTCCGCGTTCGTGATGAGCGCGTTCTCGGCCTGGATCATTCGCATTTCCACCGCCGAGGCCAGCGGCACCTGGGCATCCCGCTCCGCGTAGCGCAGCTGGTCGAACTGCGGCGTCACGCCATCCAGGCCCTTGTTCCCGGCCGGGCTCTGGAAGAATGGGGTCCGGGGATCCGGCGATGTCCGCCAGGGAATCCCGACGCCACCCTCGACGTCCGCGACGCCATACCGCTTGTACAGCCGCATGCCGGCGAACACCCCGTTGTTCTCACGTGTGGTGTTCTTGTCGAACGCCAGCTGGTACACGAACCCATCCGGCACCGTCGCCGCCGCCGTCGCGGCGGTCGCCAGGTTGCCCAGATCGAGATTCACCCGGGCGATGCCGATGTTGGCCAGATTCGTGAACTGCGCGTTCGCCGACGCCGACGTCAGGGCACTGGCCGCATTCAGCGCCTGCGTGAAGCGGTTCAACGCCGTGTCCAGGATCTGCACTGTGGTCAGCGGCACGCCGTAGATGACCTTCCCGGACGGATCGAGGTTCGAGATCGGGACGCCGGAGCAGTAGTTCTCTCCGAACATCGTGTACGCGAAGCCGGCCAGCGACAGCATCTCGGACAATCCCGAGTTGAGAGTCGTGTCCGACAGGGCCCGGAACTTCGCCGCCGCGCCTTCCGTGGAGCCGCGCGCGCGGGAGAGGTTCTGGAACACCGTGAGGAAGGTGCCGCTGGCCGGATCGGTCTGGCGGGCATCCGCCTGCACCCGGTCGGGGAATGTCTCCGTGTTGATGAGCTCGTCGCTCATCATCCCGGAGGCGAGAACCTGTCCTTCGACCGTCCCGCTGGACCCCGACGCTCCCGACCCCACGTAGGCGAGATCGAAGTCGCCGATGGCACCGGCGCGAATGGTCGGCAGCGACGCGGCGGTGGTCAGCACCGACGTCGGCACGACGTCCGGATTGGTGACGTCCAGCAGGTGACACCCGCCGAACACGACGACGGCGCCGGCGGTCAGCGCCGCCGTGCGAATGATGCGACGACCGGTTGCCCGGGGTCGCGGCATCTGAAAGAGCTTGGTCAGAACAGTCATGGCTCCGCGCCCCGAGTTAGAAGGTGAAGTTGATCTTGGCCGTCCAGTAGCGGATCGGCGGCTGAGTCAGGAAGTCGGCGGTCGTGAACTGCGACTGCCCCGCCTCGTTGAGCTCGGGGTCGAGACCCGGGTAGCTGGTCCAGGTGATCAGATTCCGGCCCGCCACCGTGATGCTCATGGCCTTCGCCCCCACCCGGTGCGCCCAGTTGTCCGGCGCGTCATACGTCAATGACAGCTCCCGGAGCTTGACGAAGTTGGCGTCCTGCATGTAACCGGCCTGGGACCCCTTGATGTTCGCGACGGCGGCGGCCTGGTCGGCCAGGGAGGCCTTGGGATCGTTCCGGCCCTGGCAGTTCGAGAGCCCGCACCGGAACTGCTCTGTGCTGTTGAACAGCTTGTTGCCGAAGCGGCCGTCAAACAGGCCGCTCAGGTGCCAGCGCTGCATGAAGGTGATGTCCGCGCCCAGGCTGGCCCCATGGTCGGGGAACGCATTGCCCTGGAACGTGGTGGTAGAGGCCAGATGGACTTCGTTCGTGTCGATGATGCCGTCGTGGTTCGCATCGGCGAACGTGTACGACCGCTGGAAATACGCCCCCGCCTGATAGCCGGGCTCGAAGCGCTGCGTCGCGCCTCCGAGACCGAAGGCGATGAACGGCACAGTCTTGCCCAGGGTGGCGACGCGATTGCGGTTGCCCCACGCCCCCACCGTCAGGTCGACGGACAAGTTGTTGGACCGGATCACATTGGTGAACAGCGAGATCTCGATTCCCTTGTTGTCGATTTCGCCGAGGTTCTGGACCTGATTGATGCTGCAGAGACCGCAGGACAGCGGCAGCGGAACGGACACCAGGGCGTCATGCGATGCCTTGGAGTATCCCGTGACGGTGAGGTTTACCCGCTGATCGAGCAGCGTGGCGTCGAACCCACCTTCGATCTCATTGTCCGTCTCGGGCTTCAGCGTCGAGTTCCCGAGATTACCGACCGTGATCCCGGTGACGTCCGAGCCCTGAATGTCCACGGGCACAGGGTTGTCGAACTGCAGGGCGTCCGTGGGATTCGGGTGGAGACCCGACTTCCCGATCGCGCCGCGCACGCGGAGCGAGTTGAGCCAGGAGATCTGCGGGAAGAACGGCTCTTCGGACATGACCCACGAAGCGTCGAACTTGGGATAGAACACGTTGCCGAACGAGCGACCGAAGGCGGAGTTGTTGTCCGACCGGGCCGCCGCGCTCATGAACAGCCGGTTGTTGATGCCCACGCGCTCCTCGGCGAACTTGCCGACCGTCGCGCTCTGAGAGGTCTGCTCGCTCACGGTCGGGATCACGCCGCCCGCCAGGGAGCCCGAGCCGGCGGTCAGGCCGAGCACGCTCGCGGTGACGCCGTGCAGTGCCGTCCGCACATACTGGATCCCGGCGGACGTGACGGAGGAGACGTTCGGCGCGACCAGGAACGAGCCGGACCCGTAGAAATTCGCGGTCCAGTTGTAGATCTGGAACGGATTGGAGTTCCGGGAGCCGATGAACGCGTTGTTCGAGAACGATTGCGGAATCAAGCCCGGGACGTCGGTATTCTGGTCCTGACGGCTGACGAAATCGTTTCCGAGCACCGCATTGACGGCCAGCCAGCTGTACGGCGTGTATTTGGCCTGGAAGCTGCCCGTGAAGTGGTCGATGTACTGGTACGCTTGCACGCTGAAGCTTTGCTGAGGCGTGAGGAAGCCGTAGCCATCGTTCACCGCGGCATTGGTCGTGCCGAGGAAGCCCGAGGACAGGACGCCGAAGGTGTTGTTGTCATTCTGCGGCAGACGCAGCCGGCTGTTCACGTACCCTGTCGAGACATCGAACACCAGGTTCGAGGACGCCTGCTGGTGCAGATTGCCGCGCAGGAACACCTGCTTCTGGTAGTCGACCGCGTAGACGCCGTTCTCAAAGTTGTAATGGCTCGAGACGTAGTATGTCGTCTGCTCGTTGCCGCCCTCGGCCGAGACGCCGATGTTGCTCAGGTTGCCCTGGCGGAACGGGCTGAATTGCACGAGCGGATTCAGCGTCCGGACGCTGGCGATGGTGCACTTGCCTTCGGCCATCTGCGTCAACCGGCAGGACGTGCCGCCGCTCGTCACGCCCAGGTAGTTCGTCGGGTAGTTCCCGATGTCGTTGGAAAGCCCGCCTTCCGTGCTCACGTGCCACTCGGTCGGGCCGGGATGACCCTTCTTGGTCTGCATCGCGATCACGCCGTTGGCGGCGTCCGTACCGTACAGCACGCCTGCCGATGGACCCTCGGCCACTTGAATCGACTCCAGGTCATCGGCGTTGTAGTCGTTGATCCTGGAAGGAACCTGCCCGCCGACACCAACGGAATTCGACGAAGCGGTGCCGTCCACCCGGATCCCGTCCACCAGGATGACCGGGTCATTGGAGAGAGACACGCTGTTGGAGCCGCGGATGCGGATCCGGGTGCCCGATCCGGTGGTGCCACCCGCCTCCTGCACCACGACGCCCGGCACCCGCGAGTTCAGCGCGTTGGCCATGTCGGTGATGGGCGCGGTCTGTGCCACCTTGGTCATGTCGATCTGCGGCGTGGCCGTCCCCTGCTCACGCTTGGCTTCGTTCCCGGTCGCGGTCACCGTCACCGCGTCAAGGCCGACCGGCGCCGACGTCAGGGCGAAGTCGAGCGTGGCGGATCCACCGGACACATCCACCGACTGCGTCATCGACTTGTATCCGATGAACGCCACCCGAATCTGGGCCGTCCCGTTGGGGACGTTGGGCAGCCGGTATTGGCCATCCGCGTTGGTCAGGACCCGCGTGGTCGCTCCGACCAGCGTGACCTGGGCCTGCTGCAGGGGCTGCTTGGTCGCGGCGTCGGTGACCCGACCGGTGACCACTCCCTGCGCGGCCAAAGGAGCACCGCCGAGCAGGAACGCGAACCCCAGTGCCGCACCGCGCACCTGCCTCCGAATGTGGTTGAACGTCATAGCTCCCTCGTATCGTGATGTGAGAGATGCCGCGCCGGCCGTAGCCACGGCCCGACAACGCGCGCACCGAGTGTCGGTAGAGCCCGGACCACCCTCGGCCCGGGCCGGCGCGTACATCGGTCGTGACACGGCGCCAGCCGCCGCTGCAGCGGATACAGTGACCACACAACAGACGGTGCCACCAACGCCCTCCCGCGTCGGGGGTCCACACAACACCGCGAGCCCGTCGACGGTGACGGGACCAAGCGCGGCACATCCTTCCGGCAAGGTTTCCAGCGTCCGGCGTCGCCCAACGGCCTGGGGTGAACGCGCCAACGCATGACGGCTCAGGCCACGCGGGGCGTGACTGGTGTCACGCTCCGGGGTCCGCTATGGTTCTAGCGTACTGCTATCGTGCCGCTCAATTGCCGAGGTGGCAAGAGCGGTCGGAAGTCAGGTTTCTGCAATGTCCCAGGGGCTAGACATGTTGCCTAAAGCGACCAGGCTCTCTTTCATCTTATTACTGAGTGCCTCGGGCGCCCCACTTCGCGCCCAAGACACCGACGGCGCGACCGCCCGCTCGCAGGGGCCGGCCACGGCCCCCGTGACGGTCTACGAAATGGCCGATTTCCAGTGTCCGGCGTGCCGGTATTTCGCCCTCACCGTCCTGCCCTCGGTGGAGCAGGACTACATCAAGACCGGCAAGGTCCGGTGGGTCTTCGTCAATTACCCGCTCATCTCGATCCATAAGAACACGATTCCCGCCGCCGAAGTCGCGATGTGCGCCGCCCGGCAGGGGAAGTTCTGGCCCATGCACGACCTGCTCTATCACCACCAGGATGAGTGGGAAAACCTCGACACCCCGCTGCCCTACCTGATGGGCCTCGGGGATTCGCTCCACCTATCCAAGTCCTCCTTCAACACCTGCGTGCAGACCCACGCCACTCGGGCCGCCATCGACGCCGACGCCGAAGGTGCCGTCCGCGCCGGTGCCCACGCAACACCGACGTTCTATATCGAAGGGGGACTCCTTGAAGGGGCCGCCCCGTATTCGGAATTCCGCAACATCCTCGACTCGATTTACACCGCGAAGACCCGCCACCCCGGCAGTTGATGGCCCGGCGGCCGCCCCTCTGGTACCGGCTGGGGATGCGGTTGGCGGGGTCTGCCGCCCCGCTCGCGGCGCGATTCAATCCGAAGCTGGCGAAGGGGCTCGAAGGCCGCCGGCAGCTCCAGGACCGGCTGTCCGCCTGGGGTGAGACCTACCGGGACCACCGCCGCCCGCTCATCTGGATGCACGCGCCCTCCGTGGGTGAAGGGCTGCAGGCCAAACCCGTGATCGAGATGCTGCGCTCCGCGCATCCAGACTGGCAGATCGCGTACACCTTCTTCTCCCCGTCGGCGGAACGCCTGGCCCGCTCGCTGCCGGTGGATGTCGCGGACTACCTGCCGTGGGACCGGCCCGGTGCGGTGCGGGGCGCGCTCGACGCGCTGAAGCCCGCCGCCCTCATCTACTCCAAGCTCGACGTCTGGCCCGAGCTGACCCTCGGCGCCGCGGGCCGCGGGGTGAGGCTCGGCCTGGTCTCTGCCACGGTGTCCCCCACCAGCTCGCGCCTCAACTGGCCCGCGCGCGGCTGGTCACGCACCGCGTACGAGGCCATCGACCGGATCGGCGCCATCTCCGAGGACGACGCGGCACGGCTCGAGCTGCTTGGCGCCCGCCGCTCGGCGATGTCGGTGACGGGAGACACGCGATACGACAGCGTGCTCGAGCGGGCCGGACGCCTCGATCCGACCATCGACGCGCTCATCCGTCTCGAGGTGCCCAAGGGTGGAGCCTTCACCATCATCGCGGGGTCGACCTGGCCCGCCGACGAGGCGGTGCTGATTCCGGCATTCGCCGATCTCCGGGCGCAAGTGCCGGCCGCGCGGCTGGTCCTCGCCCCGCACGAGCCGAATCCCGACCACCTCGCCGGGATCGCGACGGCCGCCACCCGCGCCGGACTGCCGAGGCCCGTGCGACTCTCGCAGCTGTCCCCTGGTGGCGGTGTGCCGCTGATCGTCGTCGACCGGGTTGGACTGCTCGCGGATTTGTATGCGGCGGGAGACGTCGCGTACGTCGGCGGTGGGTACCACCGCGCGGGCCTCCACTCGGTGCTCGAGCCGGCGGCGTTCGCGGTGCCGGTGATGGTGGGCCCGCGGTGGGGGATGAGCCGGGACGCCGGGTTATTGCTCGAGGCGGGAGGTGCGGTGGCACTCCCCGAAGACGGGCGCCACGCTATGCTCGCACGGTGGTCGGTGTGGCATCACGACACCGCCGCGCGGCGAGCGGCTGGGCTCGCGGCGCGGCGGGTGGTGGAAGAAGGCCGGGGGGCCGCGGAGCGGACCGCCGACCTGGTCGGGGATCTGTTGTCTTAGTGAGTGGCGCTCGGTGCGGCGCCGGGCGCGACGATCACACCTTCGAAGGTGACCGACCGGGGAGACAGAAAGCCCGCGCTGATCACGGTGACGAACAGGTCCGTCAACCGCATGCGGGAGTGAATTCTGACCTGTGCGAGTCCCGCCCCGGGGCCGAGCTGGCCGGAGAGCAGGTCATCCAGGTTCGGCTCACTCGCCGACATGAGGCCCCACATCACGTAGACCGGGTGCTTGGTGACCGAGAACGGCGTTCCGTTCGCGGGACCGCCGGTGACGTCCGCGAGCGAGATGGGTACACCGAGATGCGTGGCGTCGTACGTGGCGGCGCATGCGCCGGTGCCCAACAGCAGGGTCAGCGCGGCAAGGGTCCTGAGGGGTCGCAACGGGTCTCCCGAATGTGTTTGGGGCGCGCCCGTAGAGCTGGCAGGACGCGCCCCAAAGTTATCGACGGCGCTGGTGTATGTGAACGGGCTTACATGCCCAGCGGCACCTTCAACGCCAGATGGGCACCGATGCCGAAGATGCCCTGACTGACGCCGCCGAACTTGCTGTGGTCATACGCGATGTGCACGCCCAGCATCCCGAAGCCAACGTTGGCACCGATGGCAAAGCCGAAGTTGGTGCCGGTGGTGGAGGGACCGGGACCGACAGGACCGATCTTGGTATAGCGAATACCCGGAGAAATGTACGGCTCGATGCTGATGCCCGGCATCGGGAGCGTCACGCCGATTCCGACTGCGCCGGTGACTTGCGTCAGCCCGCCGCCGGTCGACGAGTGTGCCGCACCGCCCTGGATATTGACCTTGACCGGCACCAGCGGCCCTCCGATCACACCGAAGGCGACGTCTCCACCGAAGCTCGTGGCGCTCGTCGCGCCTGCCCCGCTCGGCTTGTAGTTGTCGACCCCGGCCGTGACCGAGAGCATGCCGAAACCAAGGGTGGCACGGCCGCCGAAGGCGTTACCGCCGCCGGCGCTGTTGTTCGGTTTTCCATAGTCGCCGCTGATCGTCAAACCGGAACCGCCCGACGGACTATTCCAGACTGGCATACCAAGGAGCTGAGCTGACGCGGGAGCCGCGCCGCCAATGGCCAATGCTACCAAGATCCAGGAGCCCTTCATGAGTGCCCTCCGCTCGGGTGAGTAAGTCTTTGACCCGACCAAGGGTAGGAAGTCGCTTCCGGAAAAGCAACGCCGGTCGGTTAGACGGTTAGTTGGTTAGTAACTCCAGCGAGGGGGAGCACCAACCAACCAACCGACTAACAACTAACCGACCAGCGCTAACCGAATACACGGTATGCGGTCTCGGGGTTCCCCCATCGCCAAAAGCCAACCGCCGCCCGACCTGGAGGCCGGACGGCGGTTGTTGTCTTAGCTACTTGGCGACTTAGCGACTTAGCCTCTAGCAGTTCTACATCCCGAAGCGCAGTCCCACGGTGATCGGTATGAAGGTCGTCGCGCTGCCACTCGTCGCGATGTTCATGTACTTGGCCTCGAGATAGAGGCTCATCGCCGTCATCTTCATCTCCAGACCGGCGCCGAGGCCGAAGGCGAACTTCGTCTGTGAGGTGTCGACACTGCCCGTGATCTTCACGTTGTACATGCCCACGCCACCGAGCACGTACGGCGTAACACCGGCCGGTGTCTTGATGTGATAGACCGCGGCGGCCATGCCGCCGATGATCTTCGTGTTGCCACTCGTGGGACTCTTATGGCTTGTCTGCCCATAATCGCCTTCGACCCGGATGCCGATCGGCCCCGCCGGGAATCCGACACCGGCCTGACCAATGAAGCCCGACTTGTCGAAGTTCTTGTAATCGCCCATCGGCAGGAGCAGACCGCCGCCGACCATGATCCGCTGCGCGCTGAGTCTGCCGGCGCCGAACATCAGCACCGTTACGACGAGCCACCGCATTGTCCGCTTCATGGATTCCCCCTCCAGGAGTGGTGAGAAGAGCCCCGAGACGGCCGTTACTAAATGGGAAATCCCTCTCGAGAAGTCAATAAAAAGGGCCCGGCGAACCTCGCCGGACCCTTGAAAAACCCTATGAAAGCGCCTTAATGCCAGAGCGACAAGCCCACCCGGACCCCGATGTCGAATGTATTTGTGTAGCCGATGTTCCGGTCCCGGAAGTGATACTTCATATAGGTCTCAAAACGGATCGCCGCCGGCCCATATGGCACGCGCGTCCCGATTCCCGCGTTCAGCTGGGCCAGCGTTGCGTCGGGACTCGGGAACCCTTGAACGTTGCCTCCCTTGAAATCGAGTCCACCTCCCGCGGTGAGATACATCCCCTTCCGGTAGCTGCTGCCGGAACCCACTGGCAATACGGCGTTGAGGTCCAGATTGACATCGTGAGCGCTCCCGATGCTGGACGATTGAAACGTAAAGCCGACCCGCGGTTCGAGGGTCCAACCGTGAATGGGGATGCCGAGTCGCACATCAATGGGTGTGCCGACGTTGAAGACCCCTCGGTTGCTCGAAGGTTTCTGGTAGAACATTCCCAGATCGACACCGACCTCGTGCATCGCCTCATCCTGTTGCGCCACAACAGTCGCCGGAACCAGCATGAACCCGGCAATCAGCAAGACACCACCGAACGAGCAACGCATGTGCGCACCTCCGTAGTTGACGAAAAGGCAGTTTGTGCACTTTTGCGATCACCCCGGATACACGTGCGGCCCGTCAGGGGTTCCCCGGCGGGCCGCAAGCGTTCTCGATACGTGCCGTCTAATGCCAGAGCGAGAGGCCCACTCGGCCTCCGAGCTCAAACGTGTTGGGGAACAACAGCCCGGTGTCCTGGAAATGATACTTCACGTACGCCTCCATCCGGATCGCCCCGGACTCATACGGTACCCGGGTGCCGATACCGCCATTGATCTGCAGGAGGGTGCCACTGGTCCCGTCGCCGATGAAGTCGAGGCCACCACCGGCAGTCAGGTACATGCCCTTCCGGTAGTTGCTGCCGGTGCCGACGGGGAACAGGGCGTTGACGTCGAGATCAATGTTGTGGCCAGCCGCGGGGCCGGATTGTATCTGGAGAATGACTCGCGGCTCAAGTGTCCAGCCACTATGCATGACGAAGCCAAGGCGCGCATCGATTGGTGATCCGAGCGTGACGTAACCGGAGCCACCAGACGGGTGCCAATACGCGAGACCAAGATCGACCCCGATCTCGTGAGCCGGGGCGCCCATATTGTGCTGCGCCGCAGCCAGCGCCGGGGCGAGCATCAACGCTGCGACAGCCAGGGCGAAACTGAGAGTTCTACGCATAAACGTTCTCCCTCCAGAGGAGTTAGGGAACGGCGTAGAACGGTTAGCGGGGCTGGTTCAGCGGGTCAAGCGGCTCTTGCGCTCCCGGCAACGACCCGGACAACGTCGTTCAGGACCTGAAGGAATCCACCTGAAACGTCGAAGCGACTGGAAGTGTTGCCGTGACGCACCGTCAGCACGCCCCGTCCCAGCAACGTCATGAACGGGGCATGCCGCGGCAGAATTCCCACTTCCCCGTCGAAGGCGGGCGCGACCATTTGATCGGCCTCGCCGTCGAACACCGACTGCTCCGGAGAAATGACGACGACGCGCATCAGGCCGACGCCAGCTTCTTCGCCTGCGCGACGACGTCGTCGATGCCACCCTGCATGTAGAACGCCTGCTCGGGCAGGGAATCGAACTCGCCGGATACGACGCGCTCGAAGCTCGACACGGTCTCCTCGAGCTTCACGTACTTGCCCTCGAGACCCGTGAACTGCGAGGCTACGAAGAAGGGCTGCGACAGGAAGCGCTGCACCCGGCGGGCGCGCGCCACCAACGTCTTGTCCTCTTCGGACAGCTCGTCCATGCCGAGAATCGCGATGATGTCCTGCAGATCCTTGTAGCGCTGCAGAATCCGCTGGACTTCGGTCGCCACCGTGTAGTGCCGCTCACCCAGGTACTGCGCGTCGAGGATTCGCGACGACGACGCCAGCGGGTCGACGGCGGGATAGATGCCGAGCTCCACGATCTGCCGCGAGAGCACGACCGTCGCGTCCAGATGCGAGAACGCGGTGGCCGGCGCAGGATCGGTCAGATCGTCGGCAGGCACGTAAATGGCCTGCACCGACGTGATCGACCCCTTCTTGGTCGACGTGATCCGCTCCTGCAGGGCTCCCATCTCGGTCGCCAGCGTCGGCTGATAGCCCACCGCCGAGGGCATACGGCCGAGGAGCGCGGACACCTCGGAGCCGGCCTGCGTGAACCGGAAGATATTGTCGATGAAGACGAGCACGTCCTGGCCTTCGACGTCACGGAAATACTCGGCGACGGTCAGACCCGTAAGACCGACGCGGAGACGGGCCCCGGGGGGCTCGTTCATCTGGCCGTAGATCAGGGAGCAGGAGTCGATGACGCCCGACTCCTTCATTTCCAGAAACAGGTCGTTCCCTTCACGGGTCCGCTCGCCCACGCCGCAGAACACCGACCGGCCGCCGTGACCCATGGCCACGTTGTGGATGAGCTCCTGAATGATGACGGTCTTGCCCACGCCGGCGCCGCCGAACAGCCCGATCTTGCCGCCCTTCACGAAGGGGGCGATCAGGTCGACGACCTTGATGCCCGTCTCGAAGACTTCGGTCTTGGGCTCGAGATCGACGAACTTCGGGGTTTCCCGATGGATGGGCCACCGCTCGGCGCTCTCCGGAATCGGCGCGCCCTCGTCCACCGGCTCCCCCAGCACGTTCAGGATCCGGCCCAGCGCGGCCTTGCCGACCGGCACCGTGATGGATTTGCCCGTGTCGATGACCGGCATGCCCCGCACAATCCCGTCGGTGGAGCTCATCGCCACCGCGCGCGCCTGATTCCGCCCGATGTGCTGCTGCACCTCGGCCACCAGCCTGCCCCCGTCGTGCTCGACCACCACGGCGTTGTAGAGCTCGGGGATGGACTCGGGCTCGAACTCGACGTCAAGCACCGGACCGATCACCTGCACCACGCGGCCCGTCGCCTTCTTGTCGACGTTCGATTTCTTGGGAGCAGCCTTGGACTTCGTCGCCATTGGGTTCCTATCCGTTGAGTGCTTCGGCACCGCCGACGATTTCGGCGAGCTCCTGCGTGATCTGGCCCTGCCGCGCCCGGTTATACGTCCGCTTGAGGATGTCGAGCATCTCACCGGCGTTATCGGTCGCGTTCTTCATCGCGGTCCGCTGGGAGCCGTAGAATCCGGCCGTCGTTTCCACCAGCGCCCGGTACACCTGGTTCCGTACGTACAAGGGGAGCAGCTCTTCAAGAATGGCTTCGGCCGAGGGCTTGAGCAGATAGTCGGCCTTCACGCCGCCGGCTTTTGGCTCGGGCGGGGCGACCGGCAGAATCCGCTGGGTGGTTGCCGGCGTCGAGATCGCGCTGTTGAACTTCGCGTACACGATCTCCACCGCATCCAGCGTCCCGGCGGCGAATTGCTCGAGCACCGGCGTGATGATTTCCTGCGCGTGCTCGGCCGTCGGCCGCTCGCCGATGTCCGTACGCTGCGATGCCACCGGCCGCTTGGTGAACCGGAAGAACGAGGCGCCCTTGCGACCAATCAGGTGCAAGTCGACCTGTACTCCCTGCCCCTCGAGCTCCGCCACCCGGCGGCGCATTTCGCGGATCAGATTGGTATTGAAGGCTCCGCAAAGCCCGCGGTTCGCGGTGACCCCGATGAGGGCCACCCGCCTGACGCCTTTGGCTCCCGGCTGGCGCAGCAGCGGGAACCGCTCGGCCAGATCGGGCGCGTAGAGATCCCCGATCACTTCGGCGAGCGCGTTGGCGTACGGACGGGCCGCGACGACGCGGTCCTGCGCGCGCTTCAGCTTGGACGTGGCCACCATCTCCATCGTCCGCGTGATCTGGCGCGTGCTCTGGACCGACTTGATGCGGCGGCGAAGCTCCCGGGCCTGAGCCATTAGCGGGCGCCGACCGCCTTGTACTGATCGATCGCCTTCTTGAGCCGGTTCTGGCAGTCGTCGGACATCGCCTTCTTGGTCCGGATCTCGTCGCCGATCTCGGGATGCTGGGCCCTCATGAACTCATGGAAGCCCTTCTCCCAGGCGCGGATTTCCTTCACGTCCACGTCGTCCAGAAGCCCGTTCGTGACGGCGTAGATGATCATGATCTGCTGTTCCACCGGCATCGGCTCGTACTGCGGCTGCTTGAGGACTTCGACGGTCCGGACACCGCGGGCCAGCTGGCGCTGGGTCGCCGCATCGAGGTCGGAGCCGAACTGCGCGAAGGCCTCCAGCTCGCGGTACTGCGCCAGGTCGAGCCGGAGACGGCCCGCGACCTGCTTCATCGCCTTGATCTGCGCGTTTCCGCCCACGCGTGACACGGAGATGCCGGCGTTCACGGCGGGACGGACGTTCGAATAGAACAGATCCGTTTCGAGGAAGATCTGGCCGTCGGTGATCGAAATGACGTTGGTCGGGATGTACGCCGAGACGTCACCGGCCTGCGTTTCGATGATCGGCAGCGCGGTGAGCGACCCGCCCCCCATTTCATCGGAGAGCTTCGCGGCACGCTCGAGCAGACGGCTGTGGAGATAGAAGACGTCGCCCGGATACGCCTCACGGCCCGGAGGCCGGCGGAGCACCAGGGAGAGCTGGCGGTACGCGGCGGCCTGCTTGGACAGGTCGTCGTACACGCACAGCGTCGCCTTCTTCTCGTTGTACATGAAGTACTCGGCCATCGTGCAGCCGGCGTACGGGGCGATGTACTGCAGCGGGGCGGGCTCGGACGCCGACGCCACGACGACGATGGTGTAGGCCATCGCGCCATGCTCCTTGAGCCGCTCCACCACCGACGCCACCGTCGAGTTCTTCTGGCCGATGGCGACGTACACGCAGACGACGCCCTGGCCCTTTTGATTGATGATGGTGTCGATCGCGATGGCGGTCTTGCCGGTGCCACGGTCACCGATGATCAGCTCGCGCTGACCGCGGCCGATCGGGATCATCGCGTCGATCGCCTTCACGCCGGTCTGCAGGGGCTCCTTCACCGGCTGGCGCTTGATGATGCCCGGGGCCACGATTTCGACCTTCCGGGTCGTCGTCGCCTTGATGGGGCCCAGGCCGTCGACCGGCTGGCCCAGCGGGTTGACCACGCGGCCGACGAGCCCCGGACCGACCGGCACCTCGAGCACGCGGGCGGTGCGCCGCACCTCGTCGCCTTCGCGGAGCTGGAGGTAGTCCCCCAGAATCACCGCGCCGATGTTGTCCTCTTCGAGGTTCAGCGCCAGGCCGGTGATCTTCTCGCCGGTGCCGGATGCCGTCACCTCGAGCATCTCGCCGGCCATCACGGAGGTCAGACCATAGATGCGAGCGATGCCGTCCTTCACCTCCAGCACGGTTCCGACCTCGCGGACGTCGATGTCCGACAGGTCGGCCGCCTGAATTTCCTTGAGAAGGATGTCTTTCAGCTCACCAGGTCGCAGGATGGAATCGGTCGCCATAAGCCGTCGTTTGAGAGATTGTGAAAAATATCACAAGGAAGGGGCCCTCGGCAAGCCAGCCCCGGAAGCCGGAAAAGCTCGCCGTTCGGACCTATTCCCGCGAGCGGGTGTGACCCCGGACGAACCGACCCAGGACCCCTTTCGCCCCGAGCCCCGCGAGCAGACCGGGGGGCACCCCCGCCACCCGCCTGGCTGCCGCCGCCAGATGCCCCGAAGAGGCGTAGGCGAGCATGCGGGCCACGACGCCCACCGGGTATCCGGGATTGCCCAAGAGGTCCGCGGCCCAGGCCACGCGCGCCAGGTCGATCACCCGCTTGAGGTTCGGTGCACCCCCCGCCCCGAATTGGCGGGAGAGGTACTCACGCGTGACATCGAGGGCCTGTGCGACCTGCGCGGTTGTGGTCGGCCGGCCCGCGCGACCGAGCACCTCGGTCCACGCGCGACGCTGGATGGGCTCGGAAAGGCGCAGCAGTCGGGGCGCTTCCGCCAATGCGTCACGGCGGGCCGACTCCGCGGTGCGTGACGCGATCCACTCCCCCGCCACGGCATTGTCCACGCCCTCGACCAGCACCCCGGCGAACCCGACCTCCCGGCAGCGGGCGAGGATGGCACCATCCTCGGGCTTGAACGCCGAGAGTGCGTAGAACGGGATGCGCGGGAAGCGCGCGGGAAAATTGAAGACGTCCGCCGGCGCGGACTTCACATCGACCACCACTGCACCGATGAGTCGCTGAACCATCAGGCGCCGCAGCTGCTCCGCGCTCCGGCACACGCGAACGCCGCCACCGGAACTATCCGGAATTCCGCGTCGCACCGCCCGGCGCGCGTCGGCGCGGGGGTGATACACGAGGACCACCGCCGTCATCGCGGTGGCTCCGGCACCTCCTGAAGAGCCCGCACCATCTCGGCGCCGCGACGAAGCACGCCTCGCGCATTGTCGTACGAAATGGTCGAGACCGCGTCATCCAACGGGTGCCACGAGCACGCGGAAATGCCTTCTTCGAGCTGCGGCGTCGGATCGCCCTGGCGCGACTCGAAGAGGAAGAAGTGGCAGTACTTGTGGATGGTCTTGCCCTTGAACCGGAAGTACCAGTCGATGACGCGGATGGGGCCGTGCAGCACCAGATCCGTCAGACCGGTTTCTTCCTCGACTTCCCGGCGGGCCGCGTCGGCGGGAGGTTCCGCGGTCTTCAGGTGACCCTTCGGAAAGCCCCAGTTTTTGTAGGAATCCCGGATGAGGAGGTACCGGGTGACTCCATCCTCCCGCCGGAACACCACGCCACCTGCGCTCGTTTCGCGTTGCGCCTTCTTCGCCGGCTTCGACATCGAGCCTAAAAGACGCTGAACGTGAAGTACTTCCGCGGATTGGCCTGGATGTCGGCCAGCAGCTGACGAAGCTGGATCATCGTAAAGGTCGTTTCCTTGTAGAGCGACGAATCGGCCACGAGAAGGCCCAGTGTGCCGGTCTTGTTGGCGATCCGGGACATCACGGTGTCCGCATTCACCAGTACCCGCACCAAACTCTCCTGGTTCTTGTGCGCGGCATCCGCCAAATCCCGAAGGTCGGCGCCGGCGGTGCGGATGTCCTGGCTCGCGGCCGCGGTGTTGTTCAGGATAGAGGATACCTGCCCCCCGCTGGTGGCGCTGTCCACGCGACCCACCGTCGTCTGCAGTCGCGTCGCCGCGTCGGCCAGCGCTTTCGAGCCCGTCTGGAGGTTCGAACCGACATTGCCGATGACGGTCGCCTGCTCGTCCGTGACCTTCACCAGGCGGTCGGCGATCTGGCCGAAGTCGCGAATCGAGCGTCGCAGCTCGTTCACCGCGTTCGTGTCGAACGCGGTCTGAATCCGGTTCGCGACGGTGCCGATATCGGTCGCGATGCGCGACGCCTGCGCCGTGAGCTGCCCGATGTCCGGCAACGTCGCTCCGGGCCACCGCCCGCCCCCGCCTGCCGACGCCTCGGCGATGGCGGAACGCACGTTGGGATCGTCCGGCAATTGATCCTGCGAGGTGACGGTGACAGCCCACTCCCCGAACAGCGAGGCGGAGGCGGCGATCGCGGCGGGACGCGGCGGCAGCGACACGCCCGTGTAGACCTTCAGGTCGGCCTCGACCCAATTGCCGGACGCGAGGCGGATCGCTTCGACCCGGCCGATCCGGACGCCGCGGAGCACGACGGGGTTGCCGACGCCGAGCCCGCCGACGGTCCGGAAGCGCGCGGTGTACATCGTCTCGGTCTTGCCGAGGTGGGCCCCCGACAGCCAGAGCGCCCCACCCACGACGAGGGTGAGGGCGGCAATCACCGCCAGCCCGACCGCGAACTCGTTTTCGCGCTTCACGAAGGAATCCCTTCGATGAACTGTCGCACCAGCGGATCCTGGGTCGCCTGAATCTCCGCGACCGAGCCGACCTGCCGGATCCTTCCTTCGTACAACATCGCGATCCGGTCCCCCACCGTATAGGCGCTCCGCATGTCGTGCGTGACCACGATGCCGGTGACCCCCAGGTGCTCGCGGGTCCGCACCATGAGCTGATCGATCACCGCCGAGGTGACCGGATCGAGGCCGGTGGTCGGTTCATCATAGAGGATGTAGCGGGGCCGAAGCGCGATGGCGCGCGCAATCCCGACCCGTTTCCGCATGCCGCCGGACAGCTCGGCGGGCAGCTTGTCGTCGTTCCCGGTCAGGTCTACCAGCGCCAGGGCCTCCGACACCCGCTCGGCGATCTCTTCCTCATCCAGGGCCCGGCGCCGGAGTCCCAGCGCGACGTTCTCGGCCACGGTCATCGAATCGAAGAGCGCCGCGAACTGGAAGACGTAGCCGATCTGGGCGCGCAGGGCCGACAATTCCTCGCGCTCCAGGTCGGGCACCGATTGCCCGTCAACAATGACCTGCCCGAGGTCGGGCTGCAACAACCCGACGACGTGTTTCAAGAGCACGCTCTTGCCGGTCCCGGAGTACCCGATGACCACGAGCGTTTCCCGGTCGCGTACCGTGAGCGTGAGGTCGTCGAGCACCACGTGCTCGCCGAACGCCTTCCGCACCCCTTTGAACTCGATCACAGCAGGGTCATCGCCCAGAACGCGTCCAGCACGAGGAGCAGGACCGCCGAGTAGACCACGGCGCGCGTGGTACTCAAGCCGACTCCCTCCGCGCCCCCGCGAGTGCCGAGCCCGACGACGCAGCCGACGAGAGTGATGGTGAAGCCGAAGGTGGCGCTCTTGAAGAGCCCGTACCACACGTCTTTGAAGGCGTAGAAGAGCTTGAGACCCTTCATGAAGTCGGGGGTCGAGAGGCCGAGGAGGCCGAGGGATGTGAGCCAGCCGGTGGTGATGCCGACGGCAATGGCGAACGCGACGATCACCGGGAACATGGTCGTCCCCGCGGCAATCCGCGGAATGACCAGGAAGCTGTGCGGGTCATACGCCAGCGTTTCGAGCGCGTCCACCTGTTCGGTGACCCGCATGGTGCCCAGCTCAGCGGCCATGCTGGCGCCCACTCGCCCCGCGAGCGCGAGTCCGGCGAGGACGGGCCCCAGCTCCAGCATCATCGTCTTGCCGACCAGGGTGCCGACGAAATAAAGAGGAACGGCGCCGGTGAACGTGTAGGAGGCCTGGAGTGCCAGCACGACACCGGTGAACGCGGCGATGAAGAGCGCGACGGGTAGGGAGTCGACTCCCACGCGGCGCATCTGGGTGATGGTGAGGGGAAACCAGATCTTGAAGTCGGGGAGGGCCCGGACGGTGTCACCCAGGAACTGGCCGAAGCGGCCGACGGCCTTGATCGCGCCGACGGTCTTGTGCCCAAGGGCCGTAATCACGGCGAAAAAAATAGACGCTAAGTGGCTAAGTCGCTAAGTCGCTAAGTCGCTAAGTAAATGCAAAAAGGGGCCAAGGATTGGTTCTCCTTAGCCCCTTAGCGACTTAGCGTCTTCGCGACTTATGCAGCGAAGCTTCCGAGCGCCTTGCCTACGTCTCCGTCCCGCAGCCGCTTGAGAGCGCGATCGCGAAGCTGCCGGACCCGCTCGCGAGTGACGCCGAGGAGGCCGCCGATCTCTTCGAGGGTGTGCTCGCGGCCGCCGTCCAGCCCGAAGTACAGGCGCAGGACCTTGGCATCGCGGCGCTGCAGGGTGTTCAGCGCGTTTTCCACTTCGTCCGAGAGGAACCGGTCCATCGCCTGGTCCTCGGTGTCCGGCAGATCCTCGGCGATGAAGCGCTCGATGAGCGAGCGGTCACCGTCGGGATCCAGCGGCGCATCGAGCCGCACGTCGCCCGTGTTGAGGGCGGCGAGGGACTGCACCACCTCGAGCGACAGCTTGGTGGCGTCGGCGATCTCCTCGGGGGTCGGCTCCCGGCGCAGCGTCTGCCGCAGGTACTCGGCGGTGCGGACGATGCGGGAGAGGTCGGCGGTGCGGTTCAGCGGCACGCGCACGGTACGCCCCTGGCGGGCCAGCGAGGCGAGGATCGCCTGGCGGATCCACCACACGGCGTAGGAGATGAACTTCACGCCCTGGTCGGGATCGAATTTCCGGGCGGCGGTGAGCAGCCCGACGTTCCCCTCGCCGATGAGATCGGTGAGCGGGAGACCCCGGTTCTGATACTTCTTGGCCACGGAGATGACGAAGCGCAGGTTGCGCTTGACCAGCTCCTGCATCGCCTCCTGATCGCCGGCGCGGACCTTCCGGGCGAGGGCGATCTCCTCCTTCTGCGTGAGCAGCGGAGTCTTGGAGACCTCGTGCAGGTACTGATCGAGGATGTCGCGCTCGTGCTCGTGGTGGCCGAGGCCGGTGAGCAGGCCGCGGCGGCGCCCCCGCTTCTTGGTCGCCTTGGCCTTGGGGGCCGGGGCGGCGGCAGGAGCGGGTGCGGGCTTGGCGACGGCCTTGGCCTTTGCGGGGGCCTTGGCCTTCACCTTCTTTTTGGTGTTGTTTTCGTGCTTTGCCATGAGATTGGTCTCGGTCGAGCCTCTAGTACGCCTGAGGGCCCGGAAAGTTCACCGAAGGCCCAAGATCGCTTGACACTGCATTAACGCCCCGATAAGATGCCGTGTTCCCGCCCAGGGGGCCCTGGAAAGGGCCGCAAATATAAGGGGGGCGTAGCTCAGTTGGGAGAGCGCGTGAATGGCATTCACGAGGTCAGGGGTTCGATCCCCCTCGCCTCCACTGTAAGGCTAGGGCACGGTTAACGGTTTACCGTTACCGACGCACAGGCGGGGAGCAGGGACTAGGTTTAGGTGGGGTTTGCTGGGCCTGTGCGTCTGCGCGTCTAAGCGTCTGTGCGTCTAGATTTACTGCGGGAATAGCTCAGTTGGTAGAGCACAACCTTGCCAAGGTTGGGGTCGCGGGTTCGAGTCCCGTTTCCCGCTCTGGGAAGTGCGGAATGCGGAATTCGAAGTGCGAAGTGTGCGAGGCAGCGGACTCACTCCGCACTCCGCATTTCACACTTCACATTTGAATCGTCGCGGGGTGGAGCAGTCTGGTAGCTCGCCGGGCTCATAACCCGGAGGTCGTGGGTTCAAATCCCACCCCCGCTATTGAAGGCCAATGCGGATTGCGGAATGCGGAATGCGTTCTTCCGCCCGTGATCCGCATCTGTTTTAAATGCGGAGTGTGAAGTGCGGACTGCGGCATCGCGCGTCAGACACTCCGCACTCCGCACTCGTCACTTCGCACTCGAAACGGGCGGTTAGCTCAGTTGGTTAGAGCGCCACGTTGACATCGTGGAGGTCACAAGTTCGAGTCTTGTACCGCCCATGACCAAGTGCGGAAGCCGGAATGCGGAGTGCGGAACTGGTCCAGCAGTCATTCCGCGCTCCGCACTTGCCACTCCGCATTCGAGTCCGCGCCCATAGCTCAACTGGATAGAGCGCTTGACTACGGATCAAGAGGTTGGGGGTTCGACTCCTCCTGGGCGCACTGTACGACTCGTGAGCAGACGCGTAGACGCACAGATGGAAAACGGGATGTGGTTTGCGGAACCTGCGACCCAACTGTGCGTCTAATGGCTACAACCCATCTGTGCGTCTGATGCGTCTGTGACTGTAGCCTACAGACGAGCCTTACAACGGGGCGTGGCGCAGTCCGGTTAGCGCGCCTGGTTCGGGACCAGGAGGTCGGAGGTTCAAATCCTCTCGCCCCGACTGATTGAAGACCAAGCCTGACATCGACTTCTGGTGTCGGGCTTTTTCTTCGCCGGTCCTGGTGGTGTGAGTAACGGTGTGAGTTTCTCGTGCAGCTTAGCGGCTCACCATCCGTTGCGTCGGATGCAGCACCACCTGTCGCACAGTCTCCGCGTCCACCTGCAGGTAGGACCGGAGCAACGTCTCCGTGTCCCGCCAGCCGCCGGCCGCGGCGACGTCCTTCACGGGGTAGCCCTTCCGCTCGCTCGCCCACTTCCGCCTGATCGAGTGCCACAACCCCTGCGGCGGTGGGGTCAGCTCTGCAAGTTGAAAGGCTCGGCGCAGCCATTGGTCCATCAATTCGCGACCACAGGCTTGCGCTGGATTCTTCGGCGCCGGAAACACCGGCGTATTGCCAATGGCCCCCTGCGCCCTCCGAGCAGCCGCGAGCGCTGTCCTGACGGCCTCGCTCATCGGCACTGTCTGCTCGTACCCCTTCTTGTCGTGCTCTGCGCGCCACCGAATGGTCCCGGCGTCGAGGTCGACGTCACCCCAGAGCAGGTTTCGCCAGGCCGAGAGTCTACGCCCCGTGCCTTCCGCCACGATGAGGGCCAGCCGGAACAACGGATGGACCCGTTCCGCGACGTCCAGCAGCCGGAGATAGGTGTCGTGCAGCATCACCGGCCGTTTGGGGTTCTTTTCCCGGGGGAGGCGGACGCCGTAGAGCGGGTTTTCCTGTAGCACCCGCCGTCCGTTCGCCTGCCGTTCTGGCATGGCCCAGCGGAGTGAGCGCATCAGGACGTCCAGCTCCGCGTGAATCGTGCGATCCCCTACAGCGCGCCCATGGTCAGCTCCAGGCGGTGCGACCGCGCCCTGGCGCCGAGCCATGGTGTACCGCGTGACATCAGATTCGGAGAGGGTCTCGACGCGCCGGGTGGGGCCGAGGAAGCGCACCACTTGGCGTAGCATCCGCCCTTCGCCACGCTGGGTCCGCGCCTTCTTGCTCAGGTGCGCGGGGCTCTCAAGGTACAGATCCGCGAGGAGC
>DASQIZ010000027.1:0-2377 GCA_035631315.1 Gemmatimonadales bacterium | reverse complement strand
GTTCCCGCGCGCCTCGAGGCAATGTCGGCCTCGCTCTGATCGCGCGGAAGGGCGATCGCTCCGGAGATGGAGAGAGATCGGAGCCCCGCTGCGCGGCGGCTACCCGAGCGCATCCAGCAGGGCGCGCTGCTGGCCAAGACGCTTCGACCGATCCTGGGCGAAGCGCTGCACCCCCGCGAAGATCGCGTTCGCGTCCAGGTGCGCCTCGGCGATGACGTCGGCCTCGAGTCCCCCCGTCAGCCACTGGTTGTCCCAGTCGGCGGTGAGCGAGTAGGCGTCGGTGAGCGAACCTACGTTGCGGAGCGGCCACATGCGGCGGGTGCCGCTACTCACGAACATGAGGTCCTGCCGGGCCTCGGGCGGGAGCACCGCGTTCCGGTAGGTCTCAGGCTGGCGGTCGAACAGCTCCTCGCTGATGGCGGCGATCACCTTCACGTTGATGCCGGCCTGCTCGAGACGTGGCAGCACGCTCACCAGGTTGAACGTCGAGCTCGATCCCTGGGCGACCACGAAGCCGTGCTTCGGCTTGCCCGGGGCGAAGTCGCGGATCACGTAGAGGCCCTTGGCGGCGGCGCGGAGGTCCGTGTCGGCAAACGTGCTGCGGTCGGCCACGCGGAAGTCGGGGCGCGCCACTTCGATCACGATGATGCCCACCTTCTTCTCGCGGGCTGCGATCTCCGCGGCCGCGAAGTAGCCGGGGGCGACGTCGTTGTAGTCCCAGAAGCTCAGGCTGATGGTCTGGTCGCGGGGGAAGAGCTTCCATACCTGGGGTGCGAAGATGCCGAAGTGCGTGCGGGCATCCGCGGCCGTCTCCGGGCCGGAGTGCCCGGCCAGGATGTGTAGCACGCCCGTGCGGAACTTGCTGTCCTGATTCTGCTGGCTCCACACGCGAGCGGGCAGGTACATGAGCGGCGTGAAAGCCCCGTACGTTCCGCTCACCGCCCACACCCCAGCGAACGTGTCGGGATCCAGCGAGGCGTTCTGGCCCACCAGCCCGATGGCGCTCGATACGTTGCCCGCTTCCTGGATCGCCGCCTTCAGACGCGAGCCGGCCGGGTTGGTCTCCGGATCGTAGTGCCCCCAGATGCTGCCGTGCTCGAGGTTGATCGATTCGGAGAGGTCGGCGGCGAGAGTGAGCATGCGATTGCCGGTCACGTGATTCAGCCACTTCACCATCTCCGAGATGCCGCGGCGTGCGCCCGCCGCCTCGCCGGGTTTCCGGAAGAGGGCGATCTTGAGCTGCTTCTCCGCGCCAGAGATCGGGTTCCGCACCGTGAGGGTCTGCGGCTCCTCGGGAAGATTGGCGACGCGAAGGCGCTCGTCCAGGAAGGGATCGTGCTTGACGTCGATCCGGAGGGGGAGGTCGTCCGTGAGCGAATCGCCGATCTCGACGAGACGCTGAGCCAACCAGTCCCCGAGCCCGTTCTGCTCGAGCACGGACATCACCACGTCGATGTTGGTCTTGAACTGGATCAACCGCTCGGCGGGATCGGTCACCGGCCCATTCCGGATGCCCGCGAACTCCACCCCGTAGCGTTTCTCGAAGGTCTGGGCGAGGGAGACGAAGTACTCCGAGTTCATCTTCATCGCGTAGGGATGGCTCGGATAGCCCACGACCTGGTCGCCGCCGGCGGGGATCTTGCCGTTGACCGCGCCGGGCCAGTAGCCCTTCGTGGTCTTGCCGATCACGATCATGGGCCGGCGATCCGCCGGATCCCACGTCTCCATGGTCTTGAGGACGTTCACGATCTGATCGTAGTCGTTGCCGTCGGGCAGGGTGAAGACGTTCCAGCCGTACGACGTCCACTGGTCGACCAGCCGGTAGCCGGTGAACTTTTGCGCCACCACGCCGCCGATGAGCGAGTCGTCGATGCCGGCGTTGTTGTCGGAAAGGAAGATCCGGAGCCGCTTGCCGACCTGGAAAGCCATCGCCTGGGTCTTGAGTTCCTGGGCGTGTCCCTCGGTCATGGCGAACTCGCCCTCGAAGGCGATGACCTTTGGCGTGCCCATGGGAGCGCCGACAACGTCCCAGAAGGCGGCCTTGCCCGCCGCCGTGGCAATGCCCACGCCGGACGGGCCACCGTTCACGTCGTTGGTAACATCGGTGGACTCGATATGCCCCTGGAGGGCGCGGATGCCGCGTCCCTTGGCCTGGGCGAAGAGGGGATGATCGGTGAGGCCCTGGTCTGCGAGGAGAGTCTTCAGGGCGCCGGCCCCGCGGCGAAAGCCGAGCGCGTCGACGGGCAGCATGGCGAGGTCGGGGGCGACGCGGTAACGAGGGTCGCCCGTAGCCTGATGCTTGCGATACATGGCTTGGCCCTGGATCATCCACAGCGCGTAACACGTCGGCGCGCAGTGGCCGCCGGCCAGCATGAAC